>PAQV01000044.1 GCA_002709405.1 Paracoccaceae bacterium | reverse complement strand
AGGCTGTTCGAGATCCGCTTCGTGATCTATCAGAAGAAGTTCTTCATGAAGTTCATCAACAACCTGATCACCCAGCTGACGCCGTTCTTCTTCTACCTGGTCGGTGGCATCCTGGCGATCCAGGGCCAGATCTCGGTGGGCGCGCTGGTGGCCGCGCTGGCGGCCTACAAGGACATCGCCGCGCCGTGGAAGGAATTGCTGACCTATTACAACCAGGTCCAGGACATGTCCCTGCGCTGGGACGTGGTGACCGAACGCTTTGCCCCGCGCTCGATGATCGACGAACGGCTGATCGACAATCCGCCCGAAACCATCCCCAGGCTAAAAGGCGACATTGCCCTGAAGGACGTCACCGTCACCGACCAGGACGGCAATGTCGTGCTGGAGGACATCACGCTGGACGTCCCCGCCGGCAGCCGGCTGGCCGTCGAGGGTGGCACGGTCGCCGAGCGCGCGGCCTTCGCCGGGCTGCTCACCCGCGAGATCACGCCCACCCGCGGGCGGATCGAGATCGGCGGGCGCGACCTGGCAACGATGCACCAGGCGGTGATTGCCGCCCGCGTGGGCTATGCCCATTCGCAGCCCTACCTGTTCGACGGCACGCTGGGGCAGAACCTGCTGATGCCCTTCGGCCTGTCGCCCAAGGCCCCCGAGGATGACAGCTGGGCCTCCAGCCGCGCCGGGATCGAGGCCGCCCGATCCGGCAACAGCCCCGATCCGCTGCAATCGGACTGGCTGGATCCGTCGCTGGGCGATTATGCCGACCGCGACGAGGTCGGATCGGGCTGGTTCAAGCTGATTCAGGCCATTGGGCAGGATGACGAAATCATCCGGCGGGCCCTGCAATTGCGGATCTCGCCCGATCAGCACCCCGAGCTGACCCGGGCCGTGGTCAGCCTGCGCGACGAAGTGCACAAGCGGATCGTCGAAAAGGGGCTGGACGACGTGGTCTTCCGCTTCGATCCGGACGTCTTCAACCCGGCCGTGCCCCTGGGCGGCAACCTGCTGTTCGCGGCCCCGCGCCAGCCGATGCCCTCCGAGGGCCTGACCCAGGCGCGGCTTTTCCGGGATCTGCTGCACCGCGAGGGGCTGACCCTCGAGGCGCTCAATATCGGCCAGTCGGTAATCGACACCCTGCACCAGACCTTCGGCCATGACGGGATCGACCACCCGCTGTTCCGGCGCGTCGGGCTGGATCCCGAGCTCTATCGCCAGCTGGTCGACATCGTGGGGCGGCGGCGCTCGGGCGGGGATGACGCGCTGACGGACGACGACAAGCTGCTGATGATGACGGTGCCCTATTCGCTGACCGCCGAGCAGATCGGGCCCGGCTTCACCGACCGGGTGAAGGAAAAGATCATCAAGGTGCGCAAGGCCCATTCCCATGGTCTGAGCGACGTGATGAAGGACCTGTTCATCCCGGTGGAACCGGATGTCTACCTGCCCCGCCTCACGGTCGAGGAAAACGCGCTGTATGGCCGGGTGTCCATACATGCCGGTGCCCGCGCGGACGAGGTCGAGGACGTGGTGGCCGAGGTCCTGACCGACGAGGGCCTGCGCTGGCGCATTGCCCGGCTGATCTTTGACCTGCCCACCGGCATGGGCGGGGCCAACCTGCCCAAGACGCTGCAGGAACGGGCGGCCTTCAGCCGGGCGGCCCTGAAGCGGCCCGACATCCTGGTCTTTGACCGGGTGCTGGAAAGCCACGATTCGGCCGCCCGGGCCGCCGCGCGCACCAACCTGCGCGAACTGCTGCCCGAGGCCACGATGATCTTCATGGAACGCAAGTTCCGCCACCCCGGGGAATACGACCTGGTGATCCAGCTGAAGGACGGCCGGATCGACGGGGCCACCAGCCGCCCCGAGGCCGGCGACGACACAGGCAGCGAGGAATTCCGCCACAAGCTGCGGGCCATCGCGGGCACCTCGCTGTTTTCCCGGCTGGATACGCGCAACCAGCGCCTGCTGGCGTTCTCGGCCAGCTGGTACAGGGCCCGGCCCGGCAAGGTCATCTTTCGGGCAGGCCAGACGGCCGACGCGGTCTACCTCTGTGTCTCGGGCAAGGCCGAGCTGCGCTGGCCCGATGCCGAACCGGGCGACAAGCCGATCACGATCATCGAACCCGGCCGCCTGATCGGAGACCTGGCCATCATCGAGCGCGCCAACCGCGTGATGGACCTGGTGGCCGTCGAAAAGACCCGCTTCCTGCGGATCGGGGCCGAGGAATTCCGCGACGTGATCGAAGCCGACCCGACCGTGGCCGTGGCCCTGCTGGAAACCGTGGCCGGGCACCTGTCAGCCCTGGTCAGCTTCATGGACAGCCGCGGCGTGGACGTGAAGCGGATCATTTCGGAAGGCAATGGCGACACGCTGCACGAAATGTCCTATGACGCCGAAGATGCCTGACCTCGCGTCATATTCCGGCTGGGCCGCCCACGATGGTTTTGTCGCCCCGTCCCGGACGCGGGCCGCGCCCTGGCGACTGGTTCTGGGCGTCGTGATGATCATCGGCGTAGGCCTGGCCCTGAACACGGCCCTGGCGCTGGTCCTGTCGACGCTCGCCCCGGCGTTCTGGGTCAGCCAGATTGCCGGAGGCAACCCCCCGGGGCAAAGCCCTGCCTCCCTGCTGGTCCTGCTGGGCACCTTCGCCTTCTTCTCTGTCGGCGCCGCGCTGGCCGTCATCACCCTGCACGGACGCGGCTTTGCCACCCTGATCGGGCCTCTTCGCCCGGCCCTGGCCCAGTTCCGCGCGGTGCTGGCACTGGTCGTGCTGACCGGCCTGACGATCATCGCCCTGCCGCCCTACGACACCGGCCTGTCACTGGAACCCAACCTGCCCCTGGCCACCTGGATCCCCCTGCTGCCCCTGTCCCTGGCCGCCCTGCTGATCCAGGTCGGCACCGAAGAGATCCTCTTTCGCGGCTACCTTCAACAACAGCTGGCCGCCCGGTTCGACAGCCCGCTGATCTGGATCGGCCTGCCCTCGCTGCTGTTCGCCGCAGGCCACTATGCCCCGTCCGAGGCGGGCGAGAACGCCCTGCTGGTCTCGGCCTGGGCCGGGGTGTTCGGCGTGATGATGGCCGACCTCACCGCCCGGGCCGGCACCCTGGGCCCGGCCATCGCCGTGCACCTGGCCAACAATGTCGTGGCCCTGCTGGTCGTCGCCGTCACCGACAGCATGACCGGCCTGGCCCTGTTCGCCAGCCCGACAGCGGCCAGCGACCCCGCCCTGGTCCGGGCCTGGCTGCCCGTCGATTTTGCGATGATGCTCGTGTCCTGGCTGGCCGCCCGCCTTGCCCTGCGCCGCTGATTGCATTTACCGCTCATGCAGCATATCTCAGCCCCCGAACGCCAAGCGAGGGGCGCCTGAATGAACTGGATCAACAATTTCGTCCGGCCGCGGATCAACTCGATCTTCTCGCGGCGCGAAACGCCGGAAAACCTGTGGCACAAGTGCTCGGCCTGCGGGACCATGCTGTTCCACCGGGAATTGTCGGACAACCTGAACGTCTGCACCAATTGCAACCACCACATGGGCCTGACACCCCGCGCCCGGTTCGCCAACCTGTTCGACGGTGGCGTATTCACCGAGGTCGCGGTGCCGGACCCCAAGGCCGACCCGCTGCAGTTCCGCGACCAGAAGAAATACCCCGACCGCATGCGCGCGGCCCAGAAGGGCACGGGCGAGAAAGAGGCCATGCTGGTGGCCACCGGCGAAATGGGCCGCACCCCGATCGTCGCCGCCGCCCAGGATTTCTCGTTCATGGGCGGGTCGATGGGCATGTACGTGGGCAACGCGATCATCGCGGCCGCCCAGGAAGCGGTGAAGCTGCACCGCCCGCTGATCCTGTTTTCCGCCGCCGGTGGCGCGCGGATGCAGGAAGGCATCCTGTCGCTGATGCAGATGCCCCGGACCACCGTGGCCGTGGAAATGGTCAAGGAAGCGGGCCTGCCCTACATCGTCGTGCTGACCCACCCGACGACCGGCGGGGTGACCGCGTCTTATGCCATGCTGGGTGACGTGCACATCGCTGAGCCCAACGCCCTGATCTGTTTCGCCGGCCCCCGGGTGATCGAACAGACGATCCGCGAAAAGTTGCCCGAGGGCTTCCAGCGGGCCGAATACCTGCTGGATCACGGCATGCTGGACCGGGTGACCCACCGCATGCAGATGCGCGACGAGCTGATCACCATCACCCGGATGCTGATAAACCTGCCCCCGGCGATCAAGGGCGACCTGCCCCCGCCCGCCCCCGAAGCCGAGGCTCCGGCCGAGGCGAATTCCACCGAACCGCCCGCCGGCTCGGCCGCATGACGGCGCAGGGTTCGGACGTCATCCTTGAACGGATGATGACCCTGCACCCCAAGGTGATCGACCTCACCCTGGACCGGATGTGGCGGCTGCTGGAGGCGCTCGGCCATCCCGAAAAGCGCCTGCCCCCGGTGATTCACCTTGCCGGGACAAACGGCAAGGGCTCGACCCAGGCGATGATCCGGGCCGGGCTGGAAGGGGCGGGCAAATCGGTGCACGCCTATACCTCGCCGCACCTGGCCCGGTTCCACGAACGCGTGCGCCTGGCCGGAGAGCTGATTTCCGAAGAGGCCCTGACCGACGCGCTCGACCGGTGCTATGCCGCCAATGGCGGGGTCGAGATCACCTATTTCGAGATCACCACCTGCGCCGCCCTCCTGGCCTTTGCCGAAACGCCTGCCGATTTCACCCTGCTGGAGGTCGGCCTGGGCGGCCGGCTGGACGCCACCAACGTGATCGACACGCCGGTGGCCACGGTGATCACCCCGGTGTCCATGGACCACGAGGCCTTCCTGGGCGACACGATCGAGGCCATCGCCGGCGAGAAGGCCGGCATCATCAAGCCCGGCGTGCCCTGCGTGGTCAGCCGCCAGGACGAAAGGGCAATGGCCGTGATCGAACGGGCCGCAGCCCGCGCCGGGGCGCCGCTTCTGGTGCAAGGAGAGCACTGGCACGTCAGCGAAGAACGTGGCCGGCTGGTCTACCAGGACGAGACCGGTCTGCTGGACCTCCCCGCCCCGGCCCTGCGAGGCCGCCACCAGTTCGACAATGCCGGCGCGGCCCTGACCGTGCTGCGCCAGTTGGGCATCACGGAACACGGCTGTTCCGCAGCGATGACCAACGTCACCTGGCCCGCCCGGATGCAGCGCCTAACCTCGGGCCCCTTGGTCGACGCCGCAGGTCCGCGCGAACTCTGGCTGGACGGAGGTCATAACCCAGCGGCTGGCATTGCCCTGGCCGACCTGCTGTCCACCCTGCCCCCCCGCCCGACGGTTCTGGTCGCGGGCATGATGAATACCAAGGATTGCAGCGGTTTCCTGGCCCCCCTGGCCAAGCAGGCAACCCGCCTGATTGCCGTGCCCGTCCCGGACGAGCCCAATGGCCTTGACCCGGAAGCCCTGGCTGACCGCGCCCGAGCTGTTGGTCTGTCCGCTGACACGGCTGACACAGCAAACGACGCCATCGCGGCGGCCGCTGAAGCCGAGCGCATCGTGATCTGTGGATCGCTTTACCTCGCGGGATCAATTCTCAAACAGAACGGGTAAAGGGGCGCTGCCCCTTCTTGGCCTTCGGCCAATTCAACCCCGGGGTATTTGAAAAGAGAAAGAAGCAACAGAATATCCCTCCTGCTTCTTTCTCTTCAAAAATACCCAAATCCCGACGGTGCCAATTGCGCCACGCGGGTCGCTCATCGCCGTCCTTCCCGCAGCCAGCCTGCCAGGATGAAACCCGACCCGAGGAGGAGCACAAGCCAGGGCGGCAGCAAAGGTGTCTGGCGAACGTCGCGGGTTTCGTAGGCGTCCCGCGGGGTCAGGCCAATCCAGCCTCGGCCAGCGGCAGGACGGCCCTCGCGGATGTTGCGAAGGGTGGGGATGCCATCCTCCAGGCGGAGAATTCCGCCGCGCATGGGCGCGATAATTGGCTCCAGGAGCGCGCCGGTTGCGATGGTCTGCTCGAATTCCTTCGGCGCTGCCGGGCCGAGGCCGATCACGGCATCTTGGTCGCCTTCGGATAGCCTGTAAAGACCAATGTCGGCGCCCTCGTACAGGGCCTCGTGGCGGCCGGGGGAGACTTCCTCCAGGGTCACGGTGTCTTGGGTGCCGTCGGGGCGGGTGACGGTGACGGTGCCCACGCTTTCGCTCAGCGTCCGGCGGATGATGCGCATGGTCTGGCCGGTGGCCTCGGCCCAGAGCGCCTCTTCCTCCAGTTCCGGTTCCTTCATCATCCAATGAGCCAGCCGGCGCAGAAGCTCCAGTTGCGGGCCGCCGCCCTGGTAGCCGCGGTTCCACAGCCAGGGCTGATCGGACGCAAGCAGTGCCACGCGGCCTTCGTCTACGCGGTCCAGGATCAGCAGCGGCCGGTCGTCGATACCTGCCATGACCACTTCGCCCTCGGACGGGGTCACGTCGATCTGGCGCAGCCAGGGCCCCCATGTGTCCTGCCCCGAGAGGTCGGACGTCACCGGGTGGCGCTGGCCGATGTCGGTCACCGTCGGGCGGTACTGGTCCTGGATCACGCGGGCGGTGGGCTCGGCCGGCAGCACGTCGCCCAGCGGCGAGCGGTAGATCGACGTGGCATTGGCGAAATCGGGTCCGGCGGCGACCAGGACCGCTCCGCCCTTGCGCACGTATTGGGCCACGTTGTCCAGGTACAGCGACGGCAGGATGCCCCGCCGCTTGTAACGGTCGAAGATGATCAGATCGAAATCGTCGACCTTTTCCAGGAACAGCTCGCGCGTCGGGAAGGCGATCAGCGAGAGTTCGTCCACAGGCACGCCGTCCTGCTTTTCGGGCGGCCTGAGGATCGTAAAGTGCACCAGGTCGACGGAACTGTCCGATTTCAGCAGGTTGCGCCAGGTGCGCCCCCCCGGGTGAGGCTCGCCAGAGACCAGCAGGACCCGCAGCCTGTCGCGCACGCCGTTCATCTGGATCAGGGCGGTGTTGTTGCGGTCCGTCAGCTCTCCGTCGGCTTCCGGCACCGAGAACTGGATGACGTTGCGCCCGCCATGCGGCAGTGTGACCGGCAGGTCGATGTCCTGGCCGATGGGCACGTCGTAGCGGGCGGGTTCTCCGCCATCGACCGAGATGTCGAGCGGCGCGGTGTCGGCGCCCTGGGGGGCATCGCCGGAATCCTCGATGCGCAGGGCCAGGGTGACGGGCTCGCCGATGATGGCGAAGGCCGGCGCGTTGCGCACGGTCAGGCGGCGGTCCCAGTCGGTGTCGCGCCCGCTCAGCAGCAGGTGGGTCGGCGCGGGCAGGTCGGGCGCGTAGTCAAGATCGTGCACGCGGCCGTCCGACAACAGGATCACCCCGGCCACGCGGGCGCGCGGTTCTTCGGCCAGCGCTTCGGCTAGGGCGGTCATGGCCTGGGTGCCGGTGTCGCCCGGCCCGTCGGGAATGGTCACGCGGCGCAGTTCGGTATTGGGCCTGGCGGCGATGTCGGCGGCCAGGGCGTCGGCGGCCTCGGCCGTTTGCGAGGGCCGGTCGGACAGGCCCTGGCTGGCGCTTTCGTCCTCCAGCATGATCACGATGTCGGACAAGGCCGCGCGGTCTTCCAGCTGGTAGGCCGGGCCGGTCAGCGCGGCCACGACGACCAGAGCGCCCAGCCCGCGCAGGGCCCAGCCGGCCAGCCCGCGCCAGGCGGCAAAGATCACCGCGGCGAAGGACAGCGCCCCGACGACCGCCAGCGGCAGCCAGGGGATCAGGGGATCGAAAACTATGGTGCCCGTCATTTGAAATCCGTCATGTGTAACTCGTCATTGGCCAAGCCGGTCGAGAAGCGCAGGCACGTGGACCTGGTCGGATTTGTAATTGCCCGTGAGCACGTGCATCACGAGGTTCACGCCGAACCGGTTGGCCAGTTCGCGTTGGCGTTCCCCGGCAAAGCCCCGGCCCACGGGCAGCATCGCCCGGCCGCTGGCATCCACCGCCCAGGCTCCGGCCCAGTCGTTGCCCCCGATGATCACCGGGGTCACCCCGTCGTTGAGGTTGCGGAAGGGCATGCCGTCGACCTGTTCGGCATCCGGCGGCGCGGCCTCGACCCAGACATCCCGGCCGGCGTAGCGGCCCGGGAAATCCTGCAGAAGGTAGAAGGTGCGGGTCAGCACGTGATCGTGCGGCACCGGTTCCAGCGGCGGAATGTCCAGCGGGGCGGCCAGCTGTTGCAGGCGCCGGCCATTGGGGCTGGAGGCGCCAAAGCCCGCCACGTCGGCATCGCGGGTATCGAAGACGATCAGCCCGCCCGAGCGCAGGTAGGTGTTCAACCGGGCATAGGCCTCGGCCGAGGGGATCGGCTGATCGGGGGTGACCGGCCAGTAGAGCATCGGGAAGAAGGCCAGCTCGTCGGTTTCGAGGTTCACCGCCATCGGCTCGCCGGGCTCGACCGAGGTGCGGTAGCGCAGCACGTCGCCCAGCCCGCTCAGCCCCGCCTGGGCCAGTTCGTCGACCTGGGCATCGCCCGTGATCACGTGGGCCAGGACGAGTTCCTCGGTGGCCAGCAGGGCGGCGGCCTCGTCGTTGACCACCTGGGCCTGGCCGGGATGGGGCAGCAGGCCGAGCGCGAGCAGGATCGCGGCGGCCGTGGCTGCGCGCTGGCCGCGCAGGCGGCCCGACAGGGCGAGCGAGGCCAGGATATCGGCGGCCAGCATCGCCAGGGCAAGGGTCAGAAGGATGCCGCCCAGAGGTTTTTCCCCAATGGTGCCAAGGCCTTCGACCGGCACGTCCTCGGGCCAGGAGGCCGGGGTCAGGGCGGTTTCCGCGCCGATGACGTTGCGGGCCAGGCGGCGGTCGCCGCTGTCGTAGATGCCCGGGGCAAGGTCCGGGCCCAGGGGGGCTTCGGCCAGGTCGGGGCCGGCGACACCGGGCCGGGTGCCGGCGTCTTCCAGCGCGCCATAGGCGTCCAGCACCTGCACCGGTTCCCAGGTCGTGCCTTCCAGGTCGACGGCCGTCGGCGCGCCGGCGGTTGAGGACACGGCCAGCCGTTCCAGCATCTCGACAAACAGACCCGACAGCGGCAGGGTCGACCATTCGGCATTGGCGGTGACGTGGAACAGCACCACCTGGCCCTGGCCAAGCGCCTTGCGCGTGACCAGCGGCGTGCCATCGGCCAGCGAGGCGATGACCCGGTCGGCCAGGGTCGGGTCGGGCTGGGCCATGACCTGGGCGTTGACGGTGACGTCTTCGGGAATGGACAGGCCGTAGAACGGCGAGCCCTCGGCGAAGGGGGCCAGCCCCTTGGGTTCGCCCCAGGACATCGCGCCGCCGACCGACCGGCCGCCCGCGCGCAGGCGCACCGGCATCAGCGGGTCTTCGTCTTCGCGGCTGATATCGCTGGCCGCAAGGCGCGGGCCGGCAAAGCGCAGCAGCAGGCCGCCCTCTTCAACCCATGCGGCGAGGCTTTCGGCCTCGGCATCCGACAGGGTGGCCACGTCGGCCAGCACGACGGCATCCGGGTTGGCCGGCAGAAGGTCGATCAGCGCGCCGTTCAGCAGTTCGGCCGAGGGCATCAGTGCCTGGTTCAGGTAATGCAGCGGAGACAGCAATTGCAGGCCTTCGCGGTCGTCCCGCCCGGAGATCAGCGCGACTTCGCGCCGGCGCAGGCTGTCATCGGCCAGCGAGGTTGCCCCGGCCGAGTTCTGCCCCTGCACTTCGAACCGGGTCACGCGTGCCCGCAGTTCCGAGGGCAGCGACAGGGCGACCTGGGCCTCGCGTTCACCGGCATCGAAGGTGGCAGTGGCGGTGGCGAGGGTCCGCTCGATCCCTGCGGGGTCGCGGCCCTGGGCCAGGATCACCACGTCGCGGGCGGCGCCCGGCACCGACCGGCGGGCGGTCAGGGTGACGGCGCCGTCTTCGAAGACGGCAGGGGCCAGGCCGATCACCGCGCTGCCGGTCTGGTAGACCCGCAGGTCGCCCTTGGCCTGCAGCGCAGCCCTCACCCGGTCACGGCCGGCGTAATCCAGCCCGTCGGAAATCCAGTGGGTGTCAAAGCCGCTTGCCGCGTCGAACGTGGCCAGGACGCTGTCGATCTGCGTTTCAGTCGGGGCATAGGGCATCGGGCGCAGGCCGGCGATACGGGCCTGCCAGGCATCGGCCGCCTGGAAGGACGGCGCTTCGGGGTCGCTGAGACGCAGGATCGCGACGGGGCGGTTGGCCCGCCCGGCCTCGGCCAGCTGCACGGCGACCAGGTCCTGCTTGTCGGACCAGCGGGTTGCCCCGGCCCAGGTGCCATCCAGCAGGATCAGCAGGGGCCCGCTGCCCCCCGCGTCGCGCTGCGGGTTCAGCACCGGCCCGGCCAACCCGACGATGACCGCGGCCACCGCCAGGATCCGCAGCAGCAACAGCCACCAGGGCGTGCGGTCGGTCACCGTGTCTTCGTCGCTCAGGCCCAAAAGCAAGGCCACCCCGGGGAACCGCCGCCGGATCGGCGCCGGGGGCACGGCCCGCAGGATGATCCACAGGATCGGCAGGGCCAGCAGGGCCAGCAGCAACCAGGGCGCCGAAAATCCGATACCTGCAATGACGGTCATGGTCTGGCCTTCCGGTGGTTTCGCGGCGCCGGGCGCGCGCAGGTCGTCATGACGTGCCCCCGTCCAGGGCGCGGTACAGCCAAAGCAGCGCCGATTGCGCGCTTTCGCCGGTATGATGCGTGCCGAACTGCCAGCCGGTCGCCCGGCACAGGCCCATCAGCTCGTCCTTCCGGGCGGCCAGCCGTTCCTGATACCTGGCCCTCAGATCCCCGGCTTTCAACGTTTCGTGGCGCATCGTACCACCAACGCTTTCGAAAATCGTGCGCCCATGGAAGGGAAACATCTCTTCGGACGGGTCCAGCACCTGCAACAGCACACCCCGCACGCCCCGGTCGGCCGCCTTGGTCAGGGCCAGACGGACCTCGGTCATGTCGCCCAGGAAATCCGACAGGAACACCGCGCGGGCATGGGGGATCATGGCCCGGTGTTCGGGTGGCGCATAGTCGGTGTCGTCGTCGATGGTGAAGAATTCGGCCAGCCGGCGGATCTGCATGTTGCCCCGGCGCGGCGGCAGGCTGGTGCCGGTCAGGCCGACCCGCTCGCCGCCCCGGATCAGCAGGACCGAGGTCGCCAGGCCCAACAGCCTGGCCCGGTCGATCTTTTCCGGCAGGGCGGTCTTGGGCGAGGTGTCTGACGTGAACCGCATGGACGCGCCCTGGTCGACCCACATCATGACCGACTGGGCGATCTGCCATTCCCGTTCGCGCACGAACTGCATGTCCCCCCGGGCCGAGCGCCGGTGGTCGATCAGCCGCCGGCTGTCGCCAATCTGGGCGGGCCGGTATTGCCAGAAGTCATCCCCCAGCCCTGCCCGCCGGCGACCGTGGTCGCCCAGCAGGACGGTGCCGGCAAGATGCTCGGCCCGGGCCAGCAGGGGCGGCAGGGCCGAGGCTTCGATTTCCGAGCGCTGGCGAAGATCGCTGTCCGGCCTCACGCGGCCTCCTCGACGCCCGACGACAGGGTGGCGGCGGTGATGTCGATCAGCTCGCTGAGGCTGTCGCCCCGGGCACGGGCCGCGAAGTTCAGCGCCATCCGGTGGCTGAGCACCGGCTTGGCCATGTCGATCACGTCTTCGGCATTGGGCGCCAGGCGGCCTTCCAGAAGCGCCCGGGCGCGGACGGTCAGCATCAGCGCCTGCGCGGCGCGCGGCCCCGGTCCCCATGCGACGGTATCGCGCACGCGATCGGACACGCCAGGTTCATCCGGACGGAAGGCGCGAACCAGGTCCAGGATCAGTTCGACCACCGAATCGCCCACCGGCATCCGCCGCAAAAGGCCCTGCGCGGCAATCAGTTCATCGCGGGAAAATACTTGGTGAGCGGCATCCTCGGTCACGCCGGTGGTGGCCAGGAGGATCTCTTTTTCGGTGGCCCGGTCAGGATATTCCACGTCGATCTGCACCAGGAAACGGTCAAGCTGGGCCTCGGGCAGCGGATAGGTACCCTCTTGCTCGATCGGGTTCTGGGTGGCCAGCACGTGGAACGGCGCGTCCAGCGCCCGGTCCTCGCCGGCCACGGTCACGGTCTTTTCCTGCATGGCCTGCAGCAGGGCCGACTGGGTCCGGGGCGAGGCCCGGTTGATTTCGTCGGCCATCAGCAGCTGGCAGAAGATCGGCCCGGGAATAAAGCGGAAATTGCGGGTGCCGTCCTCGGCCGTGTCCAGCACTTCGGACCCCAGGATGTCCGCCGGCATCAGGTCGGGCGTGAACTGGATTCGGTTGCCATGCAGCCCCAGCACGGTCGAAAAGGTTTCGACCAGGCGGGTCTTGCCCAGCCCCGGCAGACCGATCAGCAGGGCATGGCCGCCGCACAGGATTGCCGTCAGGGTCAGTTCGACCACCCGTTCCTGGCCGATGAAACGGCGGGGGATGGAAGCCTTGGCCTCGGCCAGCTTCGCCTCGACGGCTTCGATCTCGGCCACCAGGTCCGTTTGGTCTGACATGACAATCCTTTCGCGGCGCATATATGGTGATGAAGAAGTGTATCGCGCCAATCTGGAATGGCAAAAGCTATGATAGGACAAAAACCCGTGACCCCGTCGGCCGACGGGATCGCTGCCTCGGTCAGGGCAGCCAAGGGACGCGGCCTGCCGCCGGTCGAAAAGTGGGATCCGCCGTTCTGTGGCGACCTGGACATGCGCATTGCGCGGGACGGGACGTGGTTCTACCTGGGCACGCCGATCGGGCGGCCGGAACTGGTCAGGCTGTTCTCGTCGATCATCCGCAAGGACGGGGACGATTACTTTCTGGTCACTCCGGTCGAAAAGGTCGGGATAACGGTGGATGACGCGCCCTTCGTGGCGGTGGATTTCGATGCGCGCGGCGCGGGATCAGACCAGGTTCTGGTGTTCGAAACCCATGTGGGCGACGTGGCCGAAGCCGGCCCCGATCACCCCATCCGGGTGGAGCGCGACCCCGACACCGGCGAGCCGTCGCCCTACATCCTGATCCGCCGCAACCTGGAAGCGCTGATCGACCGCAAGAGCTTTTACCGGCTGGTCGATATCGGCGCCCACCATGACGGCTGGTTCGGGCTGTGGTCGGGCGGGGCGTTCTTTCCGGTCATTCCCTCGGCAGAGCTGGACGCGGCCTGACGGGGATCAGGCACGCGTCAATCCCGCATCACATCAGGTTCAGATCCTGGGCCCAGGGCGGGTTGGCCCCGGCCCGCGACACGGTCACCGAGGCCGCCCGGGTGCCCAGGGACAGGGCTTCGGACAGTTCGATCTCGGTGATCGCGGGCAGTTGGGCCTTGTCCAGCCGGCCGGCCCGGCGCAGCCCCGACAGCAGGCCCGCGTTGAACGTGTCGCCCGCGCCGACGGTGTCGGCCACATGGGCGGGCGGGCTGTCCACCTCGACCGTCAGGCCCGACCGCATCACGGCAATCGCGCCGTTCGCCCCACGGGTCATGACGACCATCTGCGGCCCCAGGTCGAACATCGTGGCAAAGGCGTCCTCCATCGCCCCGGTGTCGGGCAGCAGCCAAGCCAGGTCCTCGTCCGAGACCTTGATGATGTCCGCCACCGCGATCATCGCCCCCAGCCGCGCCCGGTAGGCGATCGGATCGGTGATGAAATCGGGACGGATGTTGACGTCGATCATCACCAGCGCCCCGTCGGCGTTACGGCGGCAGTAATGGGCGAAACTGTCGGCGACCGGCGGGGTGATCAGGCTGATGCCCCCGAACAGCATGGCCTGCGTGCCGTCGGGCGGCGGGGCCATGTCGCCCGGTGCGATGTCGCGCAGGGCCGAGCCGTCGTCGCGGAAGTCATAGGTGGCCTGGCCGTCGACCAGCGTCACGATGGCCAGCGTGGTGGGACGGTCCGACCGGACAGAGGGGGCAAAGGACACATGGCTGGCAAGCCCGTGGTCCTCGATCAGGCGGCCGTACTCGTCCGAGGACAGGCCGGTCAGCATGGACACGTCCTCTCCCAGCCGGCCCAGGGCCACGGCGCTGTTCAGCACCGCACCGCCGACATGGGGGATGCGGGTGTCGTCCTGGGGGATCAGGTCGATCAGGGCTTCTCCACAGCACAGGATCATGAGGCCGGTTCCTTGTAGTAAATGTCCGGTGGCAATAGCGCCGAAGCGACCCGGGTGCCATTGGGAAGATCATTGCCCCCGGCCTTTGCGCGGGCGGCATCGGGCGTCAGCCCGTGACGGGTCCAGCGGGCCAGCAGGCGTTGTTCCAGGACGTCGGCGGGAACCGGCAGGTAGATCGACAGATCCCAAAGGGCGCCCAGGTCGCGCCAGCCGGGTTCGTCCAGCAGCAGGTAATTCCCCTCGACGATGACACAGGCGCAATCGGCCGGCACGACACCGGCCTGCCCGATGGCGATTTCGCGGCGGCGGTCGAATATCGGGTGAAAGACCTCTCCGCCCGATGCCAGGTCGGTGACGAAGCGGGTAAAGCCACGCAGATCGAAGGTTTCCGGAGACCCCTTGCGCGGCAGCAGGCCCCGGTCGGTCAGGACGGCATCATCCATGTGGAAGCCGTCCATCGGCACCACCTGCGCCGGGCGGCCCGCCTTGGTCATCGCCTGGGCCAGGCGGGGCGCAAGGGTCGACTTGCCGCTGGCCGGAGGCCCGGCCAGTGCGATCAGGGCGCGCGCGCCCCGGGGCGTCACGCCCATCGCCGCCCGGGCCAGCGCGGCAAAGCCCGTCAGGTCTCGGCTCATGCGGGCTGCAGGACCTCGGGCGGGGTTTCAGCCCCGGTCATGTAGGCCACCGCGTCGGACATGGTGTGGTTCTTGGGGTCGATCACGCACAGCCGGCGACCCAGCCGGTGGACATGGATGCGGTCGGCGACCTCGAAGACATGGGGCATGTTGTGGCTGATCAGGATGATCGGGATGCCCCGCGATTTCACGTCCAGGATCAGCTCCAGCACCCTCCGGCTTTCCTTGACGCCCAGGGCGGCGGTGGGTTCGTCCAGGATGATCACGCGCGACCCGAAAGCCGCCGCCCGGGCCACCGCCACGCCCTGGCGCTGGCCGCCCGACAGCGTTTCCACCGCCTGGTTGATGTTCTGGATCGTCATCAGGCCCAGGTCCGACAGCTTCTGGCGGGCGATCTCTTCCATCTTGGGCCGGTCCAGCTGGCGCAGGACCTTCCCCCGCCAGCCGGGCCTGCGCAACTCGCGGCCCATGAACATGTTGTCGGCGATCGACAGGGCCGGAGACATGGCCAGCGTCTGGTAGACCGTTTCGATCCCGTGGTCGCGCGCCTGGATCGGAGACGAGAAGGACACCGGCTTGCCATCCAGCCAGATGTTGCCCTCGTCCGGGACAACGGCGCCCGAAATCGCCTTGATCAGGGTCGACTTTCCCGCCCCGTTGTCGCCGATCACGGCCAGGATCTCTCCGGGCATCAGGTCGAAATCGCAGCGGTCGAGGGCGGTGACGCGGCCATAGCGCTTGACCAGCCCGCGCGCCTTGAGAATGGGATCCGTCATTGCGATGCCTTTCCGCTCAGGGGTTTGCGGGTCGGGGTGATGGGACGGGACAGGCGCGTCATGCCGACACCTTGCGGATCCACTGGTCGACCGCCACCGCGCCGATGATCAGCACGCCGATCAGCAGGAAGGTCCATTGCGGGTTGGCCCCGGCCATGCGCAGGCCCAGTTCGAACACGCCGACGATCAGCGCGCCAAAGAACGCGCCCAGGATCGACCCGCGTCCGCCGAACAGCGAAATCCCCCCGATGACAACGGCCGTGATGGCCTGGATGTTGCCGATGACCCCGGTCGTGGCCGAGGGCGAGACCGAGCCGAAGCGCCCGATCATCACCCAGCCCGCC
Organism: Paracoccaceae bacterium; assembly: GCA_002709405.1. Lineage (GTDB taxonomy): Bacteria > Pseudomonadota > Alphaproteobacteria > Rhodobacterales > Rhodobacteraceae > Marinibacterium. The sequence continues at coordinate 31,513 of PAQV01000044.1, read as the reverse complement.
AGAGCGCAGATGAAGCCCACCAGCATGTAGACAGACATCAGGGTGCGGTGAACGCTGACCCCGGCCAGTTCGGCCGCTTCGGGATCGTCGCCCACGGCATAGACGTGGCGGCCCCAGGCCGTCGCCCTCAGCGCATAGGCCAGGGCGGCCACCAGCACGACCATGGCCACGACCCCAAGGGTCAGCCTGGCCCCGCCGATGTCGAAGGTCGTGCCAAGGAATTGCAGGAAGGGGGCCTGTTCCTCGATATCCTGGGACCGGATGGTTTCGTTGGCCGAATACAGGTAGTTTGCCGCCAGCACGATCTGCCACATGCCCAAGGTCACGATGAAGGGCGGCAGCTTGACCTTGCTGACCAGCCATCCGTTCAGGCCGCCGATGGCCGTGCCGACCGTCAGGCCCAGGACAACCGCGATGAAGGGCGGCAGGCCGTAGTCGAAGGTGAACTTGCCCATCACGACCGAGCACAGCACGGCAATCGCCCCGACGCTCAGGTCGATGCCCGCGGTCAGGATAATCAGCGACTGGGCCGCCGCCAGCACGCCCACGATCTGCACCTGCTGCAGGATCAGGGTCAGCGCGAAGGGCGAAAAGAACTTGGACCCCAGCACCAGGCCGAAAATGACGATCGCCGTCACCAGGACGATCAGCGGCACCAGCGCGGGCGTCGTGTGCAACAGGTGGTGCAACCGGCCGAAAAGGCCCTTTTCATGCTCGTCGAACGAGGCGACCTCGGACGAAGCACCCGACAAGCGGGCTTCGTAATTCTCTGTCTTCGACATCACTGCCCTCCCCCTGCACCGCGCCGATGCCTGTCAGCCTAACATGAAAGGGGCGACGACCGGCCGCCCCTTCCGCATGTGCGCCGGAATCAGCCCCAGCAAAGCTCCATGCCCTTGGCCGTGTCGATGGATTCGACGCCCTCGGCCGGTTCATCCGTCACCAGCGCAACGCCGGTATCGAAGAAGGCCTTGCCCTCGGTCGCCTCGGGCTTGACCCCGTCCTTGGCCCAGGCGGCAATCGCCTCGATCCCCTTCGAGGCCATCAGCAGCGGGTATTGCTGCGATGTCGCGCCGATCACGCCTTCCTTGATGTTCTGGACGCCCGGGCAGCCGCCGTCGACCGACACGATCAGCACGTCGTTTTCACGGCCCATGGCTTTCAGAGCCTCGTAGGCCCCGGCCGCGGCGGGTTCGTTGATCGTGTAGACCACGTTGATGAAGGGGTCCTTGGCCAGCAGGTTTTCCATCGCCGTCCGGCCGCCTTCCTGGTTGCCGGCGGTCACGTCATTGCCGACGATGCGCGGATCGTCCTCGTCGCCCCACTTGCCCGGGTCCTTCACGTCGATGCCGAAGCCGGTCAGGAACCCCTGGTCGCGCAGCACGCCCACGGTGGGCTGGCTGATCCCAAGATCCAGCATGGCGATCTTGGCATTCGCCGCGTCTCCGCCCAGCTTGGCCGCGGCCCACTGGCCGATCAGCTCTCCGGCCAGGAAGTTGTCGGTGGCAAAGGTCATGTCGGCCGCGTCGATCGGATCCAGCGGCGTATCCAGCGCGATGACCAGCAATCCGGCGTCTCGCGCCTGCTGGACAACAGGTACGATGGACGAAGTATCCGAGGCCGTCAGCAGGATCCCCTTGGCCCCGTTGGCAATGCAGGTTTCGATTGCCGCGACCTGGGTTTCGTGGTCGCCGTCGATCTTGCCCGCGTAGCTGGACAGCTCGATCCCCAGCTCCTCGGCCTTGGCAGTGGCCCCTTCGCGCATCTTGACGAAGAACGGGTTGGTGTCGGTCTTGGTGATCAGGCAGGCCGAAACGGTTTCGTGGCTGCCCGCCATTGCCGCACCCGCGCTTGCCAGAACGGCACACGCGGTTCCCAAAAGCAGTTTTTTCATGATATCCTCCCGATCATGCAAAATGACGCATTGACGACGATCTCCCTGTCGCCGGTCCGTCTTGGCCAGAAAAAGCGATTCTCGGCTCCCTGTCAATTAATAAGTAAACTTGATTTACTAATGGGTGCAGGCCAAAATGTCCCGGGGGGATGGGGACAAATCAATGACGGAAATCCGAAGACTGACGAGCGGGCTCAATCAAAGCGGCGTGCGCGCATACAATGAAAGGTTGATCCTGACGATGCTGCAGCGCAACGGCCCGATGGCGGGCCGGGACCTGGCGCGGCAGTCGGGGCTGTCGCCCCAGACCGTGTCGGTGATCCTGCGCAAGTTGCAGGCGGATGAGATGGTCCTGCGGGGCGCGCCGCAACGGGGCAAGGTGGGCAAGCCCTCGGTCCCGGTGGCGCTGAACCCCGACGGGCTGTTTTCGGTGGGCCTGAAGATCGGACGGCGCAGCGCGGACCTGGCGCTGATGGATTTCACCGGCGAAATCCGGGCGCAATATCGCCTGGGCTACAGGTATCCGATGCCCGCCGATGTCTTTGCCTTCCTGCGCGACGGGCTGGACGCCGCACTTGGCAGCCTGCCTGCCGACCTGCGCACGCGGGTCAGCGGCATCGGCGTCGCCGCCCCGTTCGAGCTGTGGAACTGGCATGACTTGGTCGGCGCCCCGGCCGAGGCCTTCGCCGAATGGAAGCACGTGGATTTCCAGGCCGAGGTCGCGGCCTTCACCGACCTGCCCGTCCTGGTCGTCAACGACGCCACCGCCGCCTGCCGGGCCGAGCTGGTCTATGGCATCGGCAAGCATTTCCGCGACTATGCCTATGTCTTCCTGGGCGCCTTCATCGGCGGCGGCATCGTGCTGAACCACCTGGTGGTCGAAGGCCAGTTCGGCAATGCCGGGTCACTGGGCTCGCTGCCCCTGCCCAGCCCCGACGGCAAGATCGTGCAGCTGATCGACGTGGCCTCGATCTATTCGCTGGAAGGCCGCGTGGTCGCCGCCGGCGGCGATAGCCAGGCCCTGTGGTCGATGCCCCAGGACTGGACCCCGTTCGAGGACCAGGTCGCGCCATGGATCGACCAGACCGGCCGGGCACTGGCCCAGGCCTGCCTGGCCGCCTGCGCCGTCATCGATTTCGAGGCCGTCCTGGTGGACGGCGCCCTGCCCCAGCCGATCCGCGCCCGGCTGGTCGACCGCATCCGCGCCGAGATCCCCCACCTGGATGCCCGCGGCCTGATCCAGCCCCGGGTCGAGGAAGGCCATATCGGGGCCAACGCGCGCGCCATCGGAGCCGCATGCGGCCCGATGATCGCGGCTGTTCTGCTCGACGAATTCTCGCTCTTTTCTCAGGACCGAAGCTGACGTCAGTGCACGGTCACGGTCCGGTCCGTGGCCCGCATGGCAAGGTCGGCCATGGCCACCATCCGGTGCAGCGCCAGCCCAAGCGTTTCGGCCAGCCCGGCCAGGCAGGGGGCCATGTCGGCGCGCACCATCAGCGAGGCCAGCAACATCGCCTCTTCCCGGTCGCCAGAGCCTGCCGCGCCAACGAGGTTGGCCAGGCAGGCCTCGTCCGCGCCCAGGCATTTGCAACTGATCCCGTGGCGAACCAACGGTCGCCGCCCGTGGCAGGCGCACAGCGCGCACAGGTCGGCCAGGCTGTTGATCGCCGCCGGCCCGTGATCGGGGCCAAGGCTAAGGGTGAAATCCCGTTCCGCCTGCGCCCGGGCGTCCGGCCCCGCACAATAAAGCCGAAGGTACAGCACCAGCCCGGCCTCCAGCGGATCCAGGTCCGCGATCAGCCCGACGGGCGCCCCGCCCCGTTGCCTGTGCGCCCCGGTCATTTCGTCAGGATCAGTTTCCCGGCCTTCGTGATCCGAAGGCGATAAACCTGGTCGCCCAGCACGATTTCCGCCAGGTTGCCGCCAGCCGTCAGCGCCATCGCATCGTGCTGCGGCAGGACCGGAATCGAGGTTTCGGTGTCGGTCATTGTCGAACGCATGTTCATGTCGCTTCGCGCCCCCGCGCTTCCATTCTTTCGATGATCCATTCTACGCCACTGGAGAGGGGCAGCCGCATGTCCTGCAGCAGGGCCCGAACTTCATCGTGATACACCTGAGGTGCCTCACATCGATCCGTGGGGGTCTCCCCACCGGACAGCCGATATCGCATCCGTCATCTCCGCGTTGTCTTTTGGCTTCCCCAGAGATGTTGTCGGGGGTGGCTTGCCCCTAAATACTACTTTTTTGCTCAGCTTTAGCAAGCTGAGTTTTTTAGTCAGGTTTGTGGATGGGCGGGTTTTCTAACGATTGCCGAAGAAACCCTGCAAGTTTGGGCGGCTTTTGCCGATCAGGGAGGCAGATCAGAGGCACCCGGTGGCCAGTCCGGCCCGGGTCGTGGCGCTGATTCGCGTCGGCTAGGCCGTCAGGCCAGCCCCGCCCGGGCGGCGCACAGCCCGGCAAGCGTCATCGCCTCGGCATCGGTCCGGTCACCGATCGCGCCCTGGGCCTTGAGCCCGCGCAGATAGGCCCCCGCCAGAACCGGAGCCCCGATGAACGCCAGCTGCTGGCCCAGCCAGTAATGCCGAGCGCCGGCCAGCTCGACCCCGATCAGCAGACCCGACAACCGCGCCCGCGTCGCGGACGCGTCCTTGCCGTGCAACAGCCCCTCGGCCCGCAATCCGAACAGATCGCTCGTCAGCAGCTGCGGCCGGGCCATGCCGTCGGCCACGCCCTCGTCAAAGGCCGCCTCGTCCCAGCCGTCGCCCTCCAGCCCGTGGCGCAGGACAGACTGGCCGGACAACAGGGCAAAGATCTCGCCCGTCATGAAACTGCGGAAACTGACGATCTCGCCGGCGCTGACCTGGACCCATTTCGTATGGGTCCCCGGAAGGCACAGCACCCCGTCGAAGCCTGGATTGGCGGCCAGGTAACCGGCCACCTGGGTTTCCTCGCCCCGCATCACGTCGGCGGGGCGCTGCTGGCTGACACCGGGCAACAGGAAGACCTCCAGCCGGGGATCCTCGGCCGGGGCCGGAACCGCGTGGGCCCCGCTCGGCGGCTTGCTCGGCGCCACGGCATAGCCGGCGTCGGCCCATCCCTGCTTGGCGCCCACCATGCCACAGGCCAGGACGCGGGTCGGTCCGTCGATCCACTCGCCCGCCACCTCCAGAAAGGCGGTTTCGAACCCCGCCGGGGTCAGGGCGCCCATGCCCCGGTCGGACTGGACCTTGTCCAGAACCCCGTCCGAGCCATCCATCAGCCAGGCCCGCAGCCGCGTCGTGCCCCAGTCCACCGCAATCCAGTTGCGTCCGTTGGTTGCCGTCGCCATGTCGCGCCTTTCCCTGCTAAAGCCCGCGCCTCCGGGCGTCTGGCGCTTGTCCCGACACATGTGATGCCCGGTCAGGCGCAGAAAGAAAACCCGTCAGCCCGAAGCCGGTTCCGCCTTTGGACAGCAGACCAACATCTGGCCTTCGCGCAAAGGGCGGCAGGCGGGCGGGGGTGGGTGGGTGGGACGCCCGCCTGCCGCCCGGCCCTCCGCCCCCGAACCGTCAGAAGAAATATTCCAGCGAGACCTGCACGAAGCTGTCGTCCTGCGCAAAGGCCAGAGCGTCACCGGTGCCGGCCGCGTTCACCCCGAACCCGGCCACTTCCAGCCGCATCGCATCCCCCAGCCGCCGCGAATACGAGGCCGTGTAGATCTGCGCATCGGTGTTCACGTCGTAATACATCCCGCCCCGCACGCTGGTCCCCGCCACGTCGTTGCCCGAATAGGCAAAGCCCAGGAACACATCGTCGTCGTAGATCGTCAGGGGCTGGATGTTCGACCGGTCGTCATACAGGTACTCGGCCACAAGCGTCAGGGTGTCCCCGGTCGGGCCAAGACCGCCGATCGAATACTGCGCCCCGCCCACAGCCGAATAATAGGTCTCGTTCAGGGATGCGCTGATCGCCCCCTCGAAGGTCACCTGCACGTCGCCGTTCGAATAGACCAGTTCCAGCCCATAGCGCCGCAGCTTGGCGTAATAGGGTATGCCCTTCAACGCGTCGGGATTGGCCTCGACCAGCGCCAGGCAATTGGCGGCGTCATACTCCCCGCCCGGCGTCACGCACAGGTTGGGCAGGGTCGACGGCGCCCGGTTGGTCCCGTCGAAATAGGACACCGCCAGGTCCATCCCCCCCCAAAGCGCATTGAACGACGTCCGGTAACGCGCCGCGAAATCCAGGTTGCGCCCCTCGCCCTCTTCGTAGACCGCGTCGGAATTGCTCATCAGGATGGGCGAACGGAACCGGGTCTGGGCCGAGTTCATCTCGCGGTCGCGGAAATAGATCAGTCCGAACAGGCTGAGCGTGCTGTTCATGCCCGTCGACAGGTTCAGGTTCACCATCGGCTGGCCAAGGCTGATGTAATCCACCGTCTGGTCGATCGTGTAGCGCTGGTTCACCGTGTCGACGACCCTGTTGCCCTCGCTCACGCCCCAGTATTCGATGTTGGACCCCAGCAGCACGTCCCAGCCATCGCCGAAATACTGGTAATAACCCCGCGGGATGTCGGCATAGCCTTCGCCGGTTTCGGTGTTGTACAGCCCCGAGACCTCGAAGACCAAGGTGCCGTTTTCGAACCGGGTGCGGGTGTTCAGCTCGCCGCTGAGGATCGGCGCAAAGCCGGCGTCCGTCTGCCCCGGCAACAATCCGTCCTGGGGGTAATAGCGCAGCGTGGCTTCCAGGGAACCGCCGAAGGTAAAGTCCAGGTCTTGGGCCCGAGCCGCACCTGTCAGGGACAACAGACCGGCCGCCAGGGCCCCTGCCGTCAGCGCCGCTTTCGTCCTCCGTGTCGTCTGCATGGTCATCTTTCCAGTTTCCGCCCGGCCGGGCGCGTTACTTGCCCTTTGCCCTGCCCGACCCTGGTGAGTCAGGCAAGGCAAAACCCGGGCGGCCTGCCGCCCGGATCCGGTCGTTTACCGCGATTTCAGGGCCTGAACGCTGAAATCGTTGGCCGAGAACCCGTTGCCGAACTTGTAGCCCGACCACAGCAGATCGGTGCTCTTGCCGGTCAGGTGGTTGACCATGCGCATCTTGGCCGGGCGCCAGTACTTGCCCTGGTACTTCTTCTGGCCCGAGCTTTGCAGCGTCTTCACATGCTTGCCGGCCCGGTCAAAATACTGGATCTGGACGACGTACAGGTTCGACTTGTTGAACCAGACCCGCTGCAGGGCATAGCCCGACCGGCTTTTCGGAGTCCGGTCGACCACGTGGCAGGTGCCCCCGCCCACCGGGCAGGCGCTGTCTTCGACCCATTTGTGATTGAATTCCGACGCACCCTGGTCGGTCATGTCCTCATAGGCGAATTCGGATCCCATGAAGGCCCCGGACCGGGCCGAGGACGAAATCCGCTTCACCCGGCCCACCGACGGCAGGTACAGCCACTGGTCGTCCGACTTGTTGTCGTAGGAATAGGTCAGCAGGGCCGTATCGCGCACATCGCCCGGCCATTCGAAGACAAGAAGCGAGGCGGACGGGTTGTTGCCCTGCCCTTCCAGCGACTTGGCGTTGAACCGCCGTTCGCTTTGCGATCCACCCTTGGTGTAAAGGATCATCTGCCCCGACGACAGGCTGTCGCCAAAGCCCTTGCCCTTGGACTGGGCCTGGGTGGCGATCTGTTCGCCCTTCTGCTCGGCGGTCTGCGACAGCGCCGGCAGGGCCGGCGTGGCGGCCAGCAATAGGATCAGGGGAATGCGTTTGAGAAAGGTCATGTTCTCTTTCCTTCGGCTGTAACCAGAAGCACTGGCAAGAGGATAAGGTCGGCCAGGAAGGCACAGGCCACGACAAGCGCGGTCAGCGCCCCAAGGTGTTCATTGATGGCAAAGCTCGACATCGCGATGATGGAAAACCCCGCGACCAGGGTGATCGAGGTCAGCGCGATGGCCGTGCCGACATTGGCCAGCATACGCCGCACCGCTTCTTTCGGTTCGAACCCCAGCCTGCGCTGACGGATATAGGTCATCATCATGTGCACCGTATCATCGACGACGATGCCGAATGTCATCACGGTCACCACGGTCGAGCCCAGGTTGACCTCTCCGAAGACGACCCCCCAGATCCCGAAGGCCATGACAGCCGGGACAAGGTTGGGGATCAGGCTCAGCAGGCCGTAGCGCCAGGACCGCAACGCGATGATCATCGTCGCCGAGATCACGATTAGCACCACCACGGCCCCTGTGAACATCGCCGTGCCGTTTCGCTGGGATACGCGCGCAAACGTGATCGAGGCCCCGGTGCCCAGGGTGGCGATCTCGGGCGTGTTCTCGCGCATCCATTCTTCGGCATCGGCGGTGAACCAGCGCAGTTCGGCGCTGCTTTCGACGTTCAGCGACACCGACATCAGGGTCTGTTTGCGGTCGATGCTCAGCTGCGTGTTCAGATCCTGGCCGACCGGCAGGTTCAGTTCGTACAGCATCATCAACTGGGCGTTGGCCTCGGAACTGTCGGCCGTGCGGTAGAACGCGGGATCGTCGCCGTTGAGGTTCATGTTCAGGCGTTTCAGCGGCTGGGTGATCGACGACACCTGTTTGACGTCGTCGCGCGTGGCCAGCCAGGCCTCGAACTCTTCGACCTCGTGCAGGAAGTCCGGGTCGAACACGCCGCTTTCATCGTCGCTTTCCAGCACGAAGGTCACGACCTTCAGCGAGGTCAGCCGGTCCTCGATCACGTCGCTGTCGCGGCGCAGCTGGTAGGTGTGGTCGAAATAACGGATGAAATCGTCGTTGAAGTAGATCCGGAAGATGCCGAAGACCGACACCAGCGTGGCCACGGCAAAGAGGCCCAGCACGGCGTAACGGTGGCGCAGTGTGACGTCTCCGACCCGGCGCAGGATGCGCGGCAGAAGGCCCTCGCGCCGGCGGCGCATGGCGGGCAGCACCAGCAGGGCGGTCGGAATCACCATGATCGACAGCAGCCAGCCCACCAGCGTACCGGCGGCGATCATGTTGCCCAGGTCGCGCAGTGGCGGGGCGTCCGAGAAATTCAGGCAGGCGAACCCGAAGGCCGTGGTCAGGTTGGTCACGGTGATCGGGGCCAGGTTTTCCTCGACCGAGTGTTCGACGGCGTCGCGGTTGCTCATCCCGTCGCCAAGTGCGTTGCGCCAGTGCAGGACCAGGTGCATGCAGGTTGCCGCAACGATGACGATGACGGCCAGCGGGCTGGGCGCGTTGCCCGGCGTCAGGGCCATGCCCATCCAGCCGCCCGCCCCCAGCGTGACGGCCGCGCCGCCCAGCAGCACGACGACTGACCCCACGACCCCCGAGAAGGTGCCCAGCCCGAGGATCAGCAGCACAACCGTCGACGCGGCGGCCAGAGGCAGGGTTTCGTTCAGGTCACGGCCGGCGGCGCTGGAAAAGGCCAGGCTCGCCATCACGGTGCCGGTCATGTAGACCTCGTGGCCCGGGTAGTCTGCTTCGATCCGGTCGGCCAGGTCCTGAACAGAGGCCATGATCTCGCGGAAGGTTTCGTTCGACCGGTCCGGCGGGATCATCGAAATCGCGACGCCGAAGGTCCGCCCGTCAGGCGACACCACCCGGTTCACCAGCTCTTCCGACGAAAACGTCCGTTCGCGCGCCAGTTTGGCGATCTCGGGCGTGATCTCGCCCTCTTCCGGCAGGATGGGTTCGACGATGATCTCGTCGCCCTCGGCCCAGGAGTGGTTGAAGCTGGCCAGCGAGTCGACCCGCAGCACGTGCGGCACGTACCAGGCCTCGTTCGTCAGTTCGCGCACCGCTTCCAGGGTTTCGGGTTCGAAATCCGACCCCTCCGGCCCGGAAATCGCCAGGATCATGTTGTCGGACGAGACGAACATGTCCTCGATCTGAAGAAGCAGTTTGTATTCGGGATTCTCGGGTCCGAAGAAGGCCCGGGTGTTGGTCGAACGTTCGACCTTGAAGATCCCTGCGGCTCCGATGGCGATGAGCACGATCGCCAATGCGAAGAATAGCCAATGCCAGCGCACCAGCGCGCGGGCAATCCGCGCGCCTGTGTATTGCTGACCTTCGGCATGAAGGTCGTTGGTAGCCATGAGAGGCGTTAGGTACCCGTCTGTTTGTCGGCCTGCTCGTCTTCGGGTGTTCCCGGCGCCTCGCCATCGGCGGTGACGATGGCTTCGTTCACAGGCGCTTCCTCTCCCTCCACGGGAAGACGATCGTATCCGTAAGCGTCAAAATAAATGCCCCAATTGTCGTTGATCATTTTCACGATCTCGGGGTCTTCCTTGTACTTGTTGGGCGTGTAGCCCTTGCGCGAATCCACGTAGGCCTGCATGGCCGGGATCGCATGTTCGATGTCGGGCAAACCGAGCTCGCTGTAGATGCGACGGATCACCGCAATCGGGTCCTTGACCAGGTCTTCGTAGGCCACCGTCACCAGGTTGCCCTCGGGCACGTCGACCTTCTGTTCCTCGTAGGCCTCGTGGAACACCGGGAACCCTTCGATCAGTTCCTCGATCATGGCCTCGTCGGTCATGCCCTTGGCTTCAAAGCCCTGGGTCACCGACAGCGCCTTGCCCAGCTTCAGGTTCGAATGGAAGATCCGGTAGGGGTTGCGCGTGATGTGGATGAACTTGGCCGCGGGGAAGGTCTCGCGGATCAGCGACACCCGCACGGTATGCGTCGGCGATTTCAGCAGCAGGCGCTTGCCCTTGTTGCGGAACTGGACCTTGCGCAGGAACCAGACCCAGGCCTCGACCCACTTGCGGCGCATCTCGGGGTCGGATTGCTGTTCCTGCAGGGCCTCGTGATAGAATTCACCGGCCGAGGGGAAGGCGATCTGCGAATAGGGGCTGGGCACGCCCGAGTTCAGCAGGGCGATTTCGTCTTCCTGCGGGGCGTCCATGCTCATGTCCATATCGTCCATGGGCCGCTTTTCCATCTTCATGATGGAATTGGACCGGCGCAGGCGCCGTTCGGCCAGGATGAAGGTTTCCGGCATGATGCATTGCAGGTTGTCGGGATAGGCGAACCGGTCATCGCAGGCGATCAGCTCGTTCAGGAAAGTCGTGCCCGAGCGCTGAAAGCCGATGATGCAGACCGGGTCTCCGGCGAATTCGGTGCGCTTGATGCGGCCGGTGTAGAAGATCTTGACGCACACGGCCAGGAAGTTGTGCAGCAGCGACACCAGGATGACAGAGGCAAACAGGCCATAGCGCTGGGGCGAGATATACTTGAAGCGCCCGTTGATCATCTTGATGAAGGCCCAGGTCGTCATCCCGTGCCACAGGCGGAACTGAAAGCGCGTGTAGCCGTAATAGCGGGGGTCGTCCTGGTCGTAGATCTTGGTGGGATCTTCGGTTGCCTCGGTGCGTGCGTCGGTCGTCATGCGTAGTCTCCAGTTCCCGGCTTGTGTCAAATGGCCTGTCGAACATTCCTTCGTTCGCACCGAAGTCCGCGACAATGCGGATGGAACACTTCGGGCGATATCAACAATTCATGTCTCAGAAATGACAGCGGCGCCAGAGCGCCGCCAAGTCCTTTAGCCTTTTACGCTGAGTAGTTTGCCCATCAGCTGGTTTGCGATGTCTTGCAATTCATCGTCGTCGAAAACGGTCCCGTCACAACGGACCGTCACCTGTGCCCCGTCGTCGAACGGCAGGACCAGGACGGTCAGGTCGTTCGGGGCGCCCATGGCCGGAGGCCGGGGCAATGCGATGCGCTCGACCTCGACCGGGCCGACCTTCATCATCACGTCGCCCTGGGACCGGAAGATCCCGGCCAGCATGGACGACTTGGCCTTGGCATCCGCCGACGGCACGTGAACGAAGAACTGCACCCCGATCCCGCCGGTTTCCGCCCGCAGCCGTTCGTCGATCTTGTTGACGGGCCGGCCAAGTTCCTTGGTGATCGTGGTCATCGACGTCTGCATCTGCTTGCGCAGCGTCTTGGCCCGTTCGATCAGGGTATCCCCGTCGGACATGTCGACCCGCCACAGCGGGAAGCGCAGTGCAAACCCGATGAAGTTCGACAGGTCCCCGGCATTCCGGCCCATCACCGACCGGCCGATGATCCCGTCCGAGCCATACATGTCATGCATGGTGTCGTTCAGGGCCGCCACGGTCAGCGTGAACATGCTGGCCCCGGCCTTCTGGGCGATCTCGGTGATGGTCTCGTAATCCTCGACCGGCATCGTGACGCTGGCGTCGCGGATGTTGTCGATCAGGTGAGGATCGGTTTCCATCGACAGGCCCTTGGCCACGCGGCCGAAGTTCACTGGCGCGGGCGGCGGGAACAGCATGTCGTCCCAGTAGGCCCCTGCCTCTCCCTTGTGGTCGGGCAGCTTCTGTTCGACCTTCTGGACGAAATCGGCATAGGGATAACCCTCGCCCGTCCCCGGCATGTTGATGATGAACTTCACCAGGTCCTCGACCAGGACCATCATCCCGAAGGCGTCGGTCAGGGCGTGGTGCAGGCGGAACAGGATGGCATCGCCTTCCTCGCCAAAGCGCAGCATCCGGAAATCCGTGAGGATCTCGTCGTCGATTTCCATCGTGTCTTCGGCAACCTCGCGCACCTTGGCGCGCAGGTCTTCAGGCGACATCGTGCCGTAATCCTCGACGGTCAGCTTGATGTCGTCGACGGGCACGAAGACGCCCCGCCATTCGTCGGTGTCCTCCGACTTGCGGAACGCAAGCCGGAGAACATCATGTCGTTTGGCCAGTTTCTTGAGGCCACGTTCGATGCGGCGGGGGGTGACCCCCGGTTTGATCCGGAGGCCCTGCACCTGGTAGAGGAACTGCTTGAACCGCAGGACACAGTCCGGGTCCGTCAGGGTCGGCAGCATGAACTTCTGCATTTCCGTCAGGGGAAATGTCTGTTCAGCTGCCGTATCCTCTTCTTGCCGGCGCTTGTTGCGCAGGATCATTCCGCAACCTCAAGTTGGTTCTCGTACGGCGAGGTGATCGTGGTGATCCCCAAGCGCTTGGCCAGGGCCTGCATCAGACGCTGGGCGTCATTCGCAGTCACCACGTCGCTGTCGACCCGCATCACCAGCAGCGTCGCATCATCCGACTTGCGCAGGATGAGCTCCACGTCGCTGGCGATACCCGTCCGGCCGTTGGTCTCGGCATGGACGGTCATGCCGCCCTTGCTGACCGGTCCGGCGATCAGGGCCGCTTCGAGGGCGCTGAGCGCCGGATCGAACCGGTACGAGATCTGGAACGGAGCCGCACCCGCGCCTTCGAACTGGTCGTTCAGCTCTTTGCGCAGAACGTACAGGTCGATGCTGTCGTGCCCTTCGGCCGCTTCAAGGATCCGGTCCACATGGCCGCGCTGGATCGTCTCGTCGATGTTCATCGGCACGTAGAACGGCTGATCATCGGCGAACGGTGCCACCACCTTGGCCTCGGCCAGCCGCGCGGGCCGGTCGGTTTCGCGGGTCAGCAGGACGCCACCTTCGTGATCGAAGGCCTCGGTCAGCGCCTCGGCCAGACCGATGGTGAAATCGGCCTCGCTCAGGGCATTGCCCGGGATGTCACCCTGCCATTCGGCGGCCAGCCCGTGGTCGCGACCCAGGGCCGCGATCGAGACAGCGCGCGAACGCTCCTTGAACTCGATGGCGGGCGCCTTGCCTGCCACCGCGTAGCTCCAGAACGACTGGTCGTTGGCGTTGGTCGATTCTTCCGGATCGAAGATGCCCCGGCGCAGTTCGGCGCCCAGGTCCTCTTCGGCCATCGGATCGTCCAGCTCGGTCCCGGCCAGCAGGTTCAGGACTTCGTCCATCACCAGGTAGGCCGAGGCCCGGTCTGCCACCGCGCTTTGCACCTGCAGCATCAGACGGGTTGCGTCCTCTCCTGCCGGGGCCCAGGTCAGGCAGGCCACGTGGCCCTCGGTGACATCCACCGGTTTGACCTGGAACGGATCCAGCGTTTCGGCCGCAACCAGCGAGATACCTTCGGCATCGAAGCTGACCTTGCCACCGGCGTACTTGGTCCGCAGCACCGGGTGACGGGCCGACACGGTTTCCACCGCCTTTGCCAGCGCTTCGGCGTCGATGGCCGGAGCCACCTCGACCACGATGCGATGTTCCAGGGCCTCGCGGGCACTGTCGGTCGTCATCGGGGCCGTTGCCTCGGCCAGCAGGTAGGTGCCGCGGTCGCTCAGCAGCAGCTCTTCGCTCGCCGCTGCGCCACCTGCGTCGCCTTCGTCGTCCACGTCGCCAGCCAGGGCCGCGGCTTCCATTTCCGCCTTGGCCTTGTCCAGTTCCACGTCCAGCACGTCGACCAGTTCCAGGATCGTCGGGGCCTGCAGGAACTTGGCAGCCTGCAGGGTCAGACCCAGAGCGGTTTCAATGCGCATCTTCAGTTCGAAGGACGACAGCGAGTCGAGGCCAAGCTCGTTCATCGCCATGGACGGGTCGATGGTTTCGGGTTCGATCTTCAGCACGTTGCCGATCTCGCCCTTCACGAAGTCCTTCAGTTCCTCGTGGCGTTCCGCCGAGTCGAGGCTGAGAAGACGCTCGCGCACCTCCGACGATTTCTCGTCCTTCTTCTTGAGCATGCCCGCCAGGCGCGGAATTCCGGCCATCTTGGCGTTGGTCCGTGCCATCTGCTGCCAGTCGGCATTGGCGTAGAACAGGTTCGGCTTGCTGGTCCGCAGGATCGTCTTGATGCCTTCCGGCGTCTCGTTTTCCTCCAGGCCCATCAGGCCCATGCTTTCCAGGTAGTTCTTCAGATCCTCGTTCCGGCCGACGATACCGGTGGCCGCGATGGCCCCCCAGTTGATCGACCCGCCTTCGTCCTTGTGCTTCTTGCGGTAGGCCGCAAGCGCATCCAGGAAGCCGTTGGCCGCCACGTAGTTGGCCTGGCCGGGCGAGCCGGTCGTGGCCGCGATGGACGAGAACGAGATCATGAACTCGGGCTGTTGTCCGGCCTTGGCAAAGGCCTTCTCCAGCGCCCAGCCGCCAGCCACCTTCGGATAGATGACCGTGTCGATCATCTCGTCCGTCAGCTGGTTGATGAAGCCGTCCTTGATGACCGCGGCAGCGTGCATGACACCCTTCAGCGGCTTGGCATCGGCGAACATCCTGGCGATGGCCTCGGCCGTTTCATCTTCGTTGGTGATGTCCAGCGAGATGATTTCGACCTCGGTGCCCTGTTCCTTGATGGCTTCGATGCGCGGCAGTTCCTCTTCACCGACCTTGCCCGAACGGGAGGCCAGGATCAGCTTGCCGGCACCGGCCGAGCTCATCCACTGGGCGATCGACAGGCCGAAGCCGCCGTTACCACCGGTGATCAGGTAGGACGCGTCCGGTTCCATCTTCACTTCGCGGGTCCGGTCGGCCTTCACGACGTATTCGTCTTCGTCGAAGGTGACGACGACCTTACCGACGTGCTTGGCCTGGGACATGAAGCGGATCGAGTCGGCAACCTCGGAGACCTTGAAGGACACCAGCGGCAGCGGTTCAAGCTCGCGGCGGACGAAGGCTTCGGTCAGCTCCTGGAACATGCTGCCCAGCAGGTCCGGCCGTTCCACGCCCATCGCGGCGAGGTCGAGGACCGAGACCGAGATGTTCTTGCGCAGGACCTTCATGCCGATCGAGCTGTCCGCGTAGACGTCGCGCTTGCCGATCTCGAGGTAGCGGCCATAGGGGGCCATCGCCTCCAGACCTTTCTCGATATAGGCGCCCGGCAGCGAGTTCAGCAGGACGTCGACGCCCTTGCCACCCGTGATCCGGTTCACTTCGTCTGCCCAGGTCAGATCGCGCGAGTTCATGATGTGGGGGACGCCCCACTCTTTCAGAAGCGCGCGCTTCTCGTCGCTGCCGGCCGTCGCGAAGATTTCCGCGCCGACGTTCTTGGCCATCTGCACGGCCGCCGTGCCGACACCGCCGGTTGCCACGTGGATGAAGACCTTTTCACCCTTGGCCATCCGACCGATGCGGTTCAGCGCGTAATGCGCGGTGGCGAAGGCCGACGGGATGGTCGAGGCTTCCTCGAACGAGATGTGCTCGGGGATCCGCGCCAGCGCCAGCTTGGACGTGTTCAGGTAGCGCTGCAGGCAGCGCTTGCCCATGCCCATGACCCGCTCGCCGATTTCGAACTCGGTCACGTTCGAGCCCTTCTCGACGATGACACCGCCGAATTCCAGGCCCAGGTTGGTCCAGGCGGGTTCGCCTTCGGCTTCCTTCGGCAGCAGGCCGGTGACGGCCATGACATCGCGGAAGTTCAGACCGACTGCCTTGACCGCGACGCGGACATCGTCCGGCCCCAGTTCAGCAAAGCCACATTCGATCAGCTCGAGGTTATCGATCACCCCCGGGTTGTTCATCGTGACGTAGAAGTTCCGGTCGGTGTTGTCCTTCGGAATGTACAGGTCCTGCGGATCCAGCTCGTTCGCCCAGACACGGTTCAGACGCGGCACGTAGGCCCCGGCTTCGCGCAGGACGATCTCGTTTTCCGCACCGGGTGCGAGGATCGCGTCCAGCACGGTATCCATCGCTTCCAGCTGGGCTTCGTCGACATCCAGTTCCAGCATGTCGATTTCGCTGACCTCGTTGGCCACCGTGCGCAGCAGGGTTGCCAGCGGCGCCTGGGTCAGGCCGTCGACCTTCATCGAGGTGCCATCCGGGGCCGAGCGGCCGTTGCGGGTGACCAGGACGACGCGCGGCAGGTTCTCACCATGGCGCAGTTCGTCGAAGGACGATCCCAGCGCGATGACCGCGCGGCTGTCGTTCGCCACCAGTTCGGCAACGGTGTCGGCCGGCGTGTCCTCGGTGATGGGCTCTTGCGACAGGCTCCAGGCATAGACCACACCGGCCAGGCCCTTCTCCTCGTCTTCCATCAACTCGCTGATGCGGTCGGCAAAGTCTTCGCGCATGTCTTCGACTTCGTCGGCCACTTCTTCGCGGGTCATCAGGATGACCTCTGCGCCACGGGCCTCCAGGCCTTCCGCCAACTTCTCGCCCGGGGTGCCTTCATCGGCCAGCACCAGCCAGGTGCCGAATTCCGCTTCGGGTTCGGGGGTGGCCACCTTGTAGTCGGTGTATTCCTCGACCGCGTAGTGGGGCGCGAAGCCTTCGGGATGCTCGCGGGTTGCCGTGCCCGACAGCGAGCGGTTCAGCAGGCCGTTGCCTTCCATCACCACGTTACCGTCCAGGTCGACGACCAGGAAGTCCGAGCAACCCGTCAGCGCGTCGATCCGCGGCTTCTGCCAGGCGTAGACCTTGAACTGCTTGGGCATCTTGCGGTGCTGGCGCAGTTGCAGCGCGCCAACGGGCATGAAGCTTTCGTAGTTCCCGGTCAGCTCGTCGTAGTCCATCTGCAGGGACGCGGCGGTCATCCGCGGGTCCGAGATCTGCAGGCAGGCGTCCAGCAGCGACGGGTGGGTTTCGAAGTCTTCGAACTTGTGCTCGCAGATCGGATCCACACCGACCAGGGCGCCGGCACCCAGGTCATGGACCCAGAAGTCGCGCACGGTCTGGAAGGCCGGGCCGTAGTTGATGACGCTGTCGTCCGACGTCGCCTGGTACAGCGTCGTCAGTTCGACCAGGGTCGAGCCCTCGTCGTCCTTGGCAATCGGCGTGAAGTCGGTCTTCGGCGGAACGATGTTCTGGCGGATCTGGCCATCGGCGCGCAGGGTCCAGGGTTCCTGGCTGTCACGCGGCTGGGTGTAGATCTGGATCGCGTTCCGCTCCGGCACGAACATGGTGAAGAAACGCACGTCGGTGTCGGCCGGGATGAACAGGGCTTCGTGGATCGTCAGGTTCTCGATCTCGATGCAGCCCTCGTCGCCGAACATGCGGCGGCCGGCTTCGAACATGATGTCCATGTAGCCCGCGCCGGGGAACACGCATTCCGACTGCAGCCGGTGGTCACCGATCCAGGCATGGGACTTCAGCGAGACCTCGCCAACCCACTGGTTCTTTGCACCTTCCAGCTGGACACCCAGAAGCGGGCCAACGCTTTCGGGGAACATCATCGCCCGCCATTCGTTGTTGTCCATCCACAGGGTTTCCAGCGCCCAGGGATAGCCCGGCAGTTCCACGTGGTCCGAGGGTTCGCCGCTGACGGCTTCCCAGTCCAGCTTGACGCCCGAGCAGAACAGGCGCGCGGTGGCCTGGGCCATCGACAGGTGGTCGCTTTGCTTGCGGTTCAGCGAGTTGATGACGTCGACCTTGGCGCCGAAATCACCGGCGGTGGACACGGCCGGCGACGACAGAGTCGTGTGCGGGCCCATTTCCAGGAAGACGTTGGCCCCCATGCGCAGGGCGGTTTCGATGCCGTTCTTGAACAGCACCGCCTGGCGCAGGTTCCGCCAGCCATAGTCGATGTCGAAGCGCGTTTCCGGCTTGCCGGTCACGGTCGAGATCCACGGCGTGGTCGGCACCGACCAGTCGATTTCGGTCACTTCCTTGCGGAACCAGGCCTCACCGGCTTCCAGCTGGTACGAGTGCCATGCGGTATCGACCTTGAGGATGCGGATGAAGGTGTTCGGGTGGTCCTTCTCGAATTGTTCGACGAAGGCGTGCAGCGTGTCGTAATCGCCCGAGATGGTGGTCGAGCCGGGGCCGTTGACGGCCGCGATGTTGATCAGGCCGCTTTCGGGCAGCAGGGGCTCGATGTCTTCGGGGTCGAGGCCAACGGCGGCCATTGCGCCCTTCTGGCCCAGCTGGTCGCGGATAGCGCCACGCTTGGACAGGAAGTTGGCCGCGCCGCCCAGGGTCAGACCGCCGGCGGTGTAGGCCGCGCAGGCTTCACCGATCGAGTGGCCGACGACCATGTCGGGTTCCACGCCCCAGGATTTCCAGACGGCGACAAGGCCGTGCTGGATCGCGAACAGGGCGGGCTGGGTGACGGTGGTATCGTCGATGTTGCTGTCGGCTTCGTCCTTCAGCAGCTCTTCCATGATCGACCAGCCGGCCGACTTGACGAATTCGGCGTCGTATTCCTGCACGGCAGTGCGGAACGCGTCGTTGTCTTCCATCAGCTGGCGGGCCATGCCCCACCACTGCGAGCCCTGGCCCGCATACATGAAGGCGACCTTCTTGTCGGCCGCGGCCTGGCCACGGTAGACGTTGCCCGGGTCTTCCATGTCGGCATCGGCACCGGCGACGAAGTCGAGGCCCTTCAGCAGCTCGTCCTTGTCCTTGGCCACGATGGCCGCGCGATAGGCGTGGTGCGTCCGGCTGGAGGCCAGCGCGGCGGCCACTTCGGCGACGTCGGTGTCGGCCAGTTTGCCCTCACGCAGGCTTTCGGCCAGCTTGGCGGCCACGTCCTTGACCACGGCTTCGGTCCGGGCCGAGATCGGGAAGATGCGCGGCGCGTCTTCGGCCGGCAGCTCGACCGGCTTGCGCCAGACACCCTCGACGGCCTTCTTCTCGGCCGAGCCCAGCAGGGCGGAGGCGTTCGCGCCACCGAAGCCAAACGAGTTCACGATGCCGCGGCGCTTGCCGTCGACCTCGGGGAAATCCACCATGTCCAGCGGGACTTCCATGTTCAGGGCGTCCAGCGGGATCCGCGGGTTGGGCTTTTCGAAACCGATCTGGGCCGGGATCTTGCCCTTGTGGATGGCCAGGGCCAGCTT
This sequence comes from Paracoccaceae bacterium, assembly GCA_002709405.1. GTDB lineage: Bacteria > Pseudomonadota > Alphaproteobacteria > Rhodobacterales > Rhodobacteraceae > Marinibacterium. Next base: position 12,061 of record PAQV01000044.1, on the reverse strand, counting down.
GATCAGGCCGTTAACGCCGGCACCCGATTCCAGGTGGCCGATGTTGGGCTTGACCGAACCGATCAGCAGCTTGCCGTTGGTCTTGGGCTGGCCGACCACGCGGCCGATGGCGCCCGCTTCGATCGGGTCGCCGATGGGCGTGCCGGTGCCGTGTGCTTCGACGTAGCCGATTTCGTTCGGACCAACGCCCGCACCCGCCATCAGCGACTGCATCATCTTGATCTGGCTGGTCTGGTTCGGCGCGGTGATGGTCGAGGTAAAGCCATCCTGGTTGGCCCAGCTTTCCTCGATCACGGCATAGACGCGGTCGCCGTCGGCCAGCGCGCGGTCATAGGGCTTCAGCACCACGGTGCCGATGCCTTCGCCGCGGACAAAGCCGTTGGCGTCGGCGTCGAAGGTGCGCAGGGTGCCGGTCGGCGACAGCATGCCCGCCTTCGAGAAGGCCACGAAGGTCGAGGGCGCCAGCATGAAGTTCACGCCGGTCACCAGGCAGTAATCGGCCTGGTCGTTGCGCAGGTTCAGGATGGCCTGGTTCAGCGCGGTCAGCGAGGACGAACAGGCCGTGTCGACGGAATAGGACGGGCCATTCAGGTTCAGGCGGTGCGACACCCGGTTGGAAATGATGCAGTGGGCCAGCGCGGTCCCACCGAAGGCGTCAAAGCCCGAGCGGCGCTTTTCCTGCACTTCGCGGTAGTCGACCGACTGCACGCCGACGAACACGCCGGTGCGGGCCTTCTGGTATTCTTCCCAGGGGATACCCGAGTTTTCGATCGCCTCGTAGGAGCACATCAGCGTGTTGCGCTGCTGCGGGTCCATCGAGGTCGCTTCGCGCGGCGACAGGCCGAAGAACGACGGGTCGAAGCTTTTGACGTCATCAAGGAAACCGGCCCACTTGGTCTGCGAGCGGGACAGGGCATTGGGGTCGCTGTCGTAGAAATGTTCGACGTTCCAGCGATCCGAGGGAACTTCGCGGATACCGCACTTCTTCTCTTCAAGAAGCTTCCAGTAAGAGTCCGGCCCGGTAACCCCACCCGGCAGACGGCACGCAATCCCAACTACAGCAATTTTTTTCGAGGCAGTATCACTTGCACTCACGTTCGATGAATCGAGCATTCTTCCTACCCATTCTTGTCTAATGTACGACTTGGGGACCCCAGGTACGGCATAGTCCATGTCGAGCTAACAAAAGCCCCACCCTCGGTCCGAAAACCACCTGATAATGCTGCGGTGAGGCAATTCGCGCAAGGCCGGAGTTCGCGCGACGTCACCTTTTCGAGTGTCCCTGCCAAGGCGTCAGGCGAACTTCGCGTGGGGGTTGTATTTTTTGGTCAGTTTCCGGTTCGCTGCCGGAATAACTGTCGCTCTGTGAACATTAGACGTCGAATAGAGCCCTTGAAGCGCTTAAATATTGAGCTAAGCGGCCGATCAAGGAATAGCCCCCGGATCTGCCTAGGGTTGAAATTCGTTCCACGATTCCTGAAGAAAAGCCGCGCCCCGACAGCTGTCATCACGGTTGCGTTCAGTCTTTCGTGTGCCACGCCGATGGCGCTGCGGCGGACCATTAATCCTATGGTTACCGTAAGAAGGAACCGGGCAACACAAGGGCCCGCCCGACCAGGTCGCACGGGCCCGAAACCACACCAGATCAGAAGCGGTAGGACGCCCGGACGTGCAGGGTGTTGAAGGTCACGTCGTTGCCGTCAGCCCCGAAGTCCAGGAACTGGTGCCACATGTATTCGCCACCCACGACCCAGTTCTCGTTGACCTGGTATTCATAGCCCACGCCGGCGACCACGCCGGGATCGTCGAAGTCGATGTCCGACGCGCCGGCCAGGCCGTCGAAGTTGGTGTAGGCCACGCCGACGCTGATGAAGCCCAGCGAGTTGCCAAAGTCGCGGCCGGCGCGGGTCTTCAGGCGGGCGATGCCGTCGAACGAGCCCGAGCCGGTCGGCTCGTTGAAGCTGATGTCCGAGAAGTCGTACTGCAGTTCAAGGCCGATGACCCAGTCGCCGTAGTCGCGAAGATAGCCGCCCATGAAGCCGCCGATCACGCCGTCAGCGTCGAAGCTGTCTGGAGTGGTGACGCTATCCAGGTCGAATTCGCCGTAGGAATAGCCCAACTGGCCACCGGCGTACCAGCCGGTCCAGTCACCGGCCAGGGCGGCGGTGGAAGTGGATGCTAGAAGTGCAACGGAACAAAGAAGTGCGCGTTTCATCATGGCCCTCGTCATGCATAGTCGAAACAATCGGCCTCCGGACAATCCGAGGCCTTAAGTTTCCAACGATTGCACCAATCGGAAGGTTCCGTCGCTCCAATTTTCGTGATCGCCCGATCGGCACACATCCGCTCGTGATCGCAGCTCGGGAGCGCTGAAACGCAAGGGTCCGAACGTCTTGGCCCGGCTGGGTTTTCCCGGGTTCCCGGGACCGGACCCAGGGCCGGCGCCGCACCTGGTCCCAAGGGGGGTTTGGCCGCGCCAAGCCTCTCATATTAATAAAGATTAACGAAACCTTCCGACCCTGGACAGCCCCCACCCGATCCGGCCGCTATCGCCCCGGCACCGGCCGCGGCGCGCCGGATCCGTAGGAGCGCGCCCTAGGGCCTTGTCCGCCCGACCCGATACGACGGAAACCGCTGCAATCTGATGTCACAAGAACCGGCCGTTTTCCGCCAGCCACAGGCCAAACGCCGCCGAAGCCGCGATGCCCTCGCATGTCGAATCGGATGCCGTTAGACTGACACGGCCTCCAGCATGGCCTCGCGCCCGACCTCTTCCTTGGCCCCGCTCAGGACAACCGCTCCCCGGCGTAGCGCATAGAATTCATCGGCCAGCCCGTAGGCAAAGTCGAAATACTGTTCGACCAGAAGGATCGCCATGCCCCCCTGATCGCGCAGGTACTCGATGACCCGCCCGATCTGCTGGATGATGTTGGGCTGGATGCCCTCGGTCGGTTCGTCCAGCAACAGAAGCTTCGGCTGGATGATCAGGGCCCGCCCGATGGCCAGCTGCTGCTGTTGCCCCCCCGACAGGTCCCCGCCCCGCCGGTTCTGCATTTCCTTCAGCACCGGGAACAGTTCGTAGATCTGGTCGGGCACCATGTGCTGCTCATTGGGCAGGCAGCCGAACCCGCTTTCCAGGTTCTCGCGCACGGTCATCAGCGGGAAAACCTCGCGCCCCTGCGGCACATAGGCGATGCCCTTGCGCGCCAGCACGTGGCTGGGCACCACTCCAAGCGGTTCGCCATCCAGCGCAATCGACCCGCCCGAGCGCGGATGCACCCCGGCAATCGCCTTCAGCAGAGAGGTCTTGCCCACCCCATTGGTGCCCATCAGGCAGGTGATCCGCCCGGCCTCGGCCTGCAGCCCCACGTCGTACAGGATCTGGCTTTGCCCGTAGTGTAGGGTCAGGTTCTTGACGTCCAGCATCACGCAGCGCCCCCGTCAGCGGCCAAGGTAGACATCGATCACCTCCTGGTTCGAGGTCACGTGATCCAGGCTGCCCTCGGCCAGAACCGAGCCCTCGTGCAGCACCGTCACCTTGCAATTCAGTTTCCGCACGAAATCCATGTCGTGCTCGACGACCACGACCGCCCGGGTCTTGGCCGCTTCCTTCAGGATCTCGGTGGTGTGGTCCCGCTCCTCGGGAGACATCCCCGCCGCCGGTTCGTCCACCAGCAGCAATTGCGGATCCTGGGCCAGCAGCATGCCGATCTCCAGCCATTGCTTCTGGCCGTGCGACAGCTCTCCGCTGGTGCGGCCCAGCTGGTCGGTCAGCCCGATCTCGGCCGCCAGCGCATGGATGCGCGCGGTGTCGTCGGCGGTGCGCTTGTAGAACAGCACCTGCCAGGGCTTGCGCTCGTTCTTCAGGGCCATGGCCAGGTTGTCCTCGACCGACTGATCCTCGAAGACCGTCGGCCGCTGGAACTTGCGCCCGACACCGGCCTGGGCAATGTCGCTTTCCCGCATCGACAGCAGGGACACCGACTTGTCGCCCCAGATCACCCGGCCCTCGTCGGGCCGCGTCTTGCCCGTCACGATATCCATGAAGGTCGTCTTGCCAGCCCCGTTGGGCCCGATGATCGCCCGCATCTCGGCCTTGCCGATCTGGAAGCTCAGGTTGTTGATCGCCTTGAACCCGTCAAAGCTGACCGACACGCCCGACACTTCCAGAAGCGTCTGCTCGCTCATTGCTCGACCTCCCGCTTGGCGCCCTTGTCGGGCCCGTAGTCGGCCCCGTGGCGGTCATCGACCTTCGGCCGGGCGATCAGGTCGACCAACCCGCCCAGCCCCTTCGGCGCCAGCAGGGTCACCAGTACAAAGCCCAGCCCCAACAGCACCAGCCACCATTCCGTCCATTCGATGGTGTAGAACCCAAGGTTGATGTTGGGCGCCGCGCCCCCGGTGAACCAGCTCGACATCAGCGACACGACCACGGCCCCCATGACCGCGCCGTAAAGCCGCCCACGCCCGCCGATAGCCACCCAGACCGCCAGGTAGATCGAGGCGATGGGCGCAACCTCCGCCGGGTTGATGATGCCCGCCTGCGGATAATAGAGGGCCCCGGCGATGCCGCAGATCACGGCCGTCAGGGTGAAGACGAACAGCTTGTAACCCTCGACCGAATAGCCCAGGAAGCGCACCCGCGCCTCGTCGTCCCGGATGCCCCGGATCACATTGCCGAACTTGCCCGATACCACGAAGGCCCCGGCCAGGTAGGTCAGGGCCAGCGCCGCGGCCGAGCTCCAGAAGAACCACAGCGACACCACGTCCTGGCCGCGCCCCTCGATGCCCGGAATGTTCTGCAGGCCCGACAACCCGTTGTTGCCGCGCAGGCCGCTGTCGTTCTGGAACAGGTACAGCGACAGGGCCAGGGTCATCGCCTGGGTCAGGATCGACAGGTAAACGCCGGTCACCCGCGACCGGAACGCCAGCCAGCCGAACACCAGCGCCAGCAGGCCCGGCACCAGCACCACGAACAACAGCTGCATCGGCAACGACCCGGCAAAATACCAGATCGCCGGAAAATCGCTCGCGCCCACCACGCCAAAGATCTGGCTGGCGATCGCATCCGACAGCTCCACCGGCGTCGGCGGCAGCTCGGCCTGCGCCAGCGAGCCCGCGACGATCGCTTCGGTCCGCGCATACATCAGCCACATGCCGATCATGTATCCGCCCAGCCCGAAGAACGCGAAATGCCCCAGGCTCAGGATCCCCGTGTAACCCCAGACGATATCCATCGCCACGGCCGCCATCGCCAGGCATAGGGTCTTGCCCAGCGTCTTGACGAAAGACGTCGAGATGAACCCCGACCCCGCCGCCTCGGACCCGAAGGTCACCAGCACGACAAAGGCCGCCAGGATCACAAGGAACACCAGAACCGACGGGTTCTGCCTCAACAGCGATAGTCTCATGCGACCCTCCAGCCGGCCCGCGCCGACGTCCTGCCTTCATCTTTGCCCAAATACGCAAGGGGGAGTCCGAAGGACGGGGGCAGCGCCCCCAATACACCGCCCATCATCATGCCTCCGCCGCCCGGCCCTTCAGCGCGATGATCCCGCGCGGCCGGAACTGGATGAAGATGATGATGAAAACGATCATGTAGGTCTGCGCTGCCAGCGTGTTGGACGGGTTGAACCACTCGATCCCCTTCTGCAGGAAGCCGATCATCGTCGCCCCCAGCAGGGTGCCCCAGATGTTGCCGACCCCGCCGACCACGACCGTCATGAAGCTTTGCACGATATAGGCCTGCCCCATCTCGGACGTCACCTGCGCGTAAAGCCCGATCGCCACCCCGGCGATCCCGGCAATGCCCGAGCCCAGCCCGAAGGTCAGCATGTTGATCCGGTCCGGGTTGATCCCCATGGACGAGGCCATCCGCGGGTTCTGGGTCACCGCCCGCACCTCCAGCCCCAGCCGGGTGCGGTTCAGGATCAGCAGCAGCAGGACAAGGAAGATCAGCGCCAGTACGAAGATCGCGATGCGGATATAGCTGATCCCCACCACGTCGTTCAGCACCCAGGCCCCGTCCAGCCAGCCCGGCGCCGTCAGGGGACGCGCCTGCGTGCCAAAGATGTTCTTGGCAATCTGCTGCAGCGCGATGGAAATCCCGAAGGTCGCCAGCAGCGTCTCCAGCGGGCGCGAATAAAGATGCCGGATCACCAGCCGTTCCATCGCCACCCCGGCCGCGAAGGTCACCGCGAAGGCCATCGGGATCGCCACGATGATCGACACCGTGTTGTTGGGAATGATCTGCTGCAACACGTATCCCGTGTAGGCGCCCATCATGATGAACTCGCCATGGGCCATGTTGATCACCCGCATCACCCCGAAGGTGATCGCCAGGCCAATGGCCGCCAGGAAATAGATCGAGGCCAGCGACAGCCCGTCCAGCGCCAGGTCCAGGAACTGGTTCGCCCCCACCCGGGCCGAAATCGAATGCAGCGCGGCCTCGGCGGCGGTGGTCACCTCGGCGTCGGGTTCGGTGTAGACGGCCACGAAATCGGTGCCCTCGACCACGGTTTCGCGGGTCGCACCCGGCGTCCAGGGCGGCACATCAGCCATCGCGGCCAGCTTGACGTAGGCCGCATCGCGCGCTTCTTGCGTATCCAGCGAGGCCACCGGCACCCCGGCCACCTGGCCGTCGACCAGGTTGGCCACCAGCGCGGCCTTGCGCGCCTCGGTGTCGGGGAACGGCTCGGCCAGACCCGCGTCGATCATCATCTCGTAGGCCGCGTCGATGCTCAGCTCGGACCCGCCCGGGGTGATCGGCCCGGCCACATTGGCCCCGTCGGGCACCGCGCTGGCCAGCATCGGCTGCGTCGCCAGCAACGGGTTCAGCGCCGCCCGGGTTTCCAGCGAAATCGAGGTCGCCAGGTCGCCGATGGCCGCAACACGGGTGGCACTGTCGGGGTCGTAACTGGCGGTCAGCAGCCGTTCCAGCACCACCTTGCGGTCGCGGATCTCGGCATCGGGCTCGTCGGTGATCGACGCGCGCAAGGGTTCAAGGTGGCTGGCGTTGCCGTCCCGCTGGATCGCGGTCAGCGCATCCAGCCGGCGGGCCGGATCGGGATCCGACAGCTGGAACCGCACCAAGGCTGACCCGATCAGCCCGCGCACCCCGGAATTGGGCCGCAGCTGGTCAAGCACATCCTCGTTCTTCTCGGCCACGACCTCGCCGGTGCCCAGGTCCAGAAGCCGGTAGGTTTCCTCGTCATCGGTCTCGACGATATGGAAGAACCCGGTTTCCTCGTCCTGGTAGATGGCCCGGTCGGCCCATTGCTCCAGGAAGGTCTGAACGCCGGGCAATCCCGATCCAGCGATCTCGGCAATCACGGGGCCGATGGTGCGGCGCGAGGGCCGTTCGATATCCGAGCGGTTCTCCTGAAGGAGATCCTGCAAGGTCTGCGCCCCGGCCGGCAGCGCGGCGGCAAGACACAGGAAGAGCCCGGTGACCAGGGATCTGAACATGGAGGCCGGCATCCTGAAATCGTTGGAATTTATAGAAAAATGCCGGGGCGGCAAGGATACCGCCCCGGGCTTTGTCTTAGTAGTTGGACTTCAGCTGGACGCAGCTTTCGGTCTCGGTGTTGTACATGCCACAGCCGAGCTCTTTCCAATCCGACTTCAGGACAGCCGATTCCGGCAGGAAATCGGTCCAGGCGTCGCCCGGGACTTCCTCGGTCTGGCTGATGATGTCGAACTGGCCGTCCTCGGTGATCTCGCCGATCAGGACCGGCTTGGCCAGGTGGTGGTTCGGCAGCATGGTCGCGGTGCCGCCGGTCAGGTTCGGGGTTTCCATGCCGATGATGGCGTCGGACACGGCGTCCACTTCGGTGGTGCCGGCCTCTTCGACGGCCTGGGCCCACAGGTTGAAGCCGATCACGGTGGCTTCCATCGGGTCGTTGGTCACACGCTCGTCGCCCATCCGCTCTTTCCAGGCGGCGACGAATTCGTCGTTCACGTCCGAGTCGGCCGACTGGAAGTAGTTCCAGGCTGCCAGGTGACCGACCAGGTTGGTGGTATCCAGGCCGGACAGTTCTTCTTCACCGACCGAGAACGCCACGACCGGGATGTCGTCAGCCGACACGCCCGCAGCCGCCAGTTCCTTGTAGAAACCGATGTTGGCGTCGCCGTTGATGGTCGAGATCACGCCGACCTGCTTGCCGTCCGCGCCAAGCGCGACAACGTCAGCCACGATCTTGGACCAGTCGGAATGACCGAAGGGGGTGTAGTTCACGAAGATGTCTTCCTCGGCGATACCCTTGTCCTTCAGGTAAGCCTCGAGGATGTTGTTCGTGGTCCGGGGATAGACATAGTCGGTGCCGAGCAGAGCAAATTTCTCGACGCCGAGTTCGTCCAGGAAGTAATCCGTGGCCGGGATCGCCTGCTGGTTGGGGGCGGCACCGGTGTAGAACACGTTCTTCGACGATTCCTCGCCTTCGTACTGGACCGGGTAGAACAGCAGGCCGTTCAGTTCCTCGATCACGGGCAGGACCGACTTGCGCGACACCGAGGTCCAGCAGCCGAACATCACGTCGACTTCCTGCACGGTCAGCAGCTCACGGGCCTTTTCGGCGAACAGCGGCCAGTCCGAGGCCGGGTCGACGACAACGGCTTCCAGCTGTTTGCCCAGCAGGCCGCCCTTGGCGTTCTGTTCGTCGATCATCATCAGGACGGTGTCCTTCAGAGTCGTTTCGGAAATGGCCATCGTGCCGGAGAGCGAGTGCAGCACGCCGACCTTGATGGTGTCGTCCTGGGCCAGCGCCGGGACGGCAGCGGTCGCCACGGCGGCGCCAAGAAGGGTCTGTTTCAGAAGGGTCATCTGTTCCTCCGCGCGGGCAGATCGCACGGCTTGAGGTGGCGTGCCCTCATGTGGCGCGTCCCCGTCTACCCCGCGTGTCCCCCGCAACTTATCGTTGCTGTTGTTGCATGACATGCCGCCGGGTTGGCGTTCGGACAGCCGTCACACGCCCCGCCGCTTGCGGCATCCCCGCCCGCATCGAGACGATCCGACAGAACGCGCTTTTCATGGTCCCGCTCAATCAATGAGCGACCGGCCGCCGATCACCATGTCGCAAATGCGCTGCTTTTGGGCGAATTCGGAACAAAACGCTCATCAGATAGGCATAAATGCGACCCTGCCGTGCGTTGACCCTGCGGCAAGGCCGCCTAAAACAGAGTGCCGGCCACACGCCGCAAATTGGACGTCTGCACCATTGATTTTTTTCGCGCGTGAATAAACGGTAAAGTCCAGCGAAAGAAGCTGGCCGGGATGACCACCCGGAAAGACGCCGGTAAGACCCCGGAAAGACCCTGGAAGGCCGCGATGAAAGAGACCAAGATCCGCAACATGGAAGAGTTCGCCGCCGTCAGCGGCATCTCGCGCCCGACCATTTCCAAGTACTTCAACGATCCGGCCTCGGTCCGGGCCTCGACCCGCGAGCGGATCGAAAGGGCGCTGGAGACATACGACTATCGCCCCAACATCTTCGCGATGAACCAGAACCGCAAACTGACCAAGAATGTCGGCGTGGTGGTGCCCTACCTGGCCGATCCGTTCTTCGCCGAAATCGCGCGGAACCTGGAAAACCGCTGCATAACCGCCGGCTACCGCCCGACCCTGTTTTCCGCCCATGGCGAACCCGCGCTGGAGGTCGAAATCCTCGACACGCTGCGGTCGATGAAACCGGCGGGCGTTCTGCTGGCCCCGCTGGGGCGGGCCTCGGACGTGGGGGCAGTGGAAAAGTTCTGCGCCGACGTGCCGACGGTCCTGTTCGACAGCAGCCTGCCCGATCTTGGCCTGGCCTTCGTGGGGTCGGACAACCCGCAATTTGCCCGGCTGGCGGTGGAATACCTGTGCCGCACCGGCGAGCCGCCCTGTTTCTTCGAAATGAAGACCCCCGCCAACCCGAATGCCAACCGCCGCCGCCAGGGCTACCTGGCCGCGATGGAGTCGCTGGGACATGAGCCGTTCGTCTTCAAGGCCGAAGGCTCGGGCTGGGATTTCGAGGACATCGGCTATCGCGAGGGGCTGCGGGCCCTGTCCGAAAACCGCTTTCCCACCAGGACCGTCCTGTGCAGCAACGACCGGCTGGCCATCGGCTTCCTGGTCGCCTGCTACGAACTGGGCCTGCGCGTCGGCCATGCGCTGGGCTGCGACATCCGCGTTGCCGGGCAGGATGACCACCCCTTCGCCCGGTTCACCTGCCCGCCCCTGACCACCGTGGCCCAGGACTACGAATCGGTGTCGCGGGCAGCGGCAGACATCCTGTTCCGCTCGATCGAGGACGGCCCCGTCGACCGCCAGACCCTGCTGTTCGAAGGCAAGCTGGTCATGCGCGATTCGGCCTGAAACCGCGCCTGTTCCCCGGTGCGAAGCGGTCTAACCCGGCGGATCTCAACAAAAGTTAACGCGCGTAAAATTGAGATTGACGGCGCGGCAGGTTTTTGGCTACCGTCTCGCCATCACATCCAAACTGAGGGAGGAACGGATGTATCTTAAGAACGCACTTCGTGCGGCGACGGCGCTTGGCCTTGTGGCAGCGACCAGCGCACAGGCGGACACCATCACCATCGCAACCGTGAACAATGGCGACATGATCCGCATGCAGGGTCTGTCAGACGATTTCACGGCCAAGACCGGCCACGAGGTTGAATGGGTCACCCTGGAAGAGAACGTCCTGCGCCAGCGTGTCACGACCGACATCACGACCAAGGGCGGTCAGTTCGACATCATGACGATCGGCATGTACGAAACGCCGATCTGGGGCCAGAACGGCTGGCTGGTGCCGCTGGATGACCTGGGCGCGGAATACGACGTCGACGACATCCTGCCGGCGATGCGCGGCGGCCTGTCCCACGACGGCACGCTGTATGCGGCGCCGTTCTACGGCGAAAGCTCGATGATCATGTACCGCACCGACCTGATGGAAGCGGCCGGGCTGGAAATGCCCGAGGCGCCGACGTGGGACTTCGTGGCCGACGCGGCCCGGGCGATGACCGACAAGGACAACGAGATCTACGGCATCTGCCTGCGCGGCAAGGCCGGCTGGGGCGAGAACATGGCCTTCCTGACGGCCACGGCCAACGCCTTTGGCGCGCGCTGGTTCGATGACAACTGGCAGGCCCAGTTCGACAGCCCCGAATGGAACGAGGCGCTGACCTTCTACCTGGACCTGATGAACGAAGCCGGACCTCCGGGCGCGTCGTCGAACGGGTTCAACGAGAACCTGTCGCTTTTCCAGCAGGGCAAGTGCGGCATGTGGATCGACGCCACCGTTGCGGCATCCTTCGTGACCAACCCCAGCGAATCCACCGTGGCCGACAAGGTCGGCTTTGCCCTGGCGCCGGATACCGGCAAGGGCAAGCGGGGCAACTGGCTGTGGGCCTGGGCGCTTGGCATCCCAGCCGGCACCGACAACGAGGCCGCGGCCAAGGAGTTCATCCAGTGGGCCACGTCCAAGGACTACATCGAGATGGTCGCCGAGAAGGAAGGCTGGGCCAACGTGCCCCCGGGCGCGCGCCAGTCGCTCTATGACAACCCGTCCTACCAGGAAGTGCCTTTTGCCGACATGACGCTCAAGTCCATCCTGTCGGCCGACCCGCTCAACCCGACGGTCGACCCGGTGCCCTATGTCGGCGTCCAGTTCGTCGCGATCCCGGAATTCGCGGGCTTCGCCACCGAGGTCGGGCAGGAGTTCTCTGCCGCACTGGCCGGTCAGCAGACCGCCGATGAGGCCCTCGAGAAGGCCCAGGCGCTGACGACCGACGCCATGGAAGCCGCGGGCTACTAAGTCCTCCTCCCTGTTCGGGGGGCGCTTCGGCGCCCCTCGGGCACGTCAGATCCCCCAAAGATCCCCCCCTCGGACCGCGGCCCCGTTGCCCGCCAGCAGAGGATATTCCCCCATGGCCACCCAGCACTCCCGCTCCGCCGCCCGGCTGATGATGGCGCCCGCCGTTGTCCTGCTGCTCGGCTGGATGCTCGTGCCGCTCATCATGACGCTCTACTTCTCGTTCCGGAAATACCTGCCCCTGCGCGGCGGTGACCTGGGCTGGGTGGGCT
>PAQV01000043.1 GCA_002709405.1 Paracoccaceae bacterium | reverse complement strand
GAGGGGTTTCTCAGGTCCACCGGCCTGACCCGCGACCAGCTGGAGGTGCGCGCCGACAAGAAAGGCGACGTCCTCTTCGCGGTGATCGAGAAGCCGGGCCGCTAGGCCTCCGAGGTGATCGCCGAGGCGCTGGAGGCCGCGATCCGCAATTTCCCCTGGCCCAAGTCGATGCGCTGGGGCGCGGGCTCCTTGCGCTGGGTGCGGCCGCTGCATTCGATCCTCTGCATCCTGACGGACGAGGCCGGCGCACGGGTGGTCGAGCTCGAGATCGAGGGGATCCGCGCCGGCGACACCACCGAGGGCCACCGGTTCCTGGCCCCGGGGCGGTTTTCCGTCACCTCCTTCGAGGATTACGAGGCCCAGCTGAAGCGCCGGTCTGTGATCCTGAATGCCGAGGAGCGGGCCGAGACGATCTGGCACGATGCCACCAACATGGCCTTCGCCAACGGTCTGGAAGTGATCGAGGACAAGGGCTTGCTGGCCGAAGTTGCAGGGCTGGTCGAATTCCCGGTGGTGCTGATGGGCGAGATCGGCGAGGCCTTCCTGGATCTGCCGCCCGAGGTGCTGCAGACCTCGATGAAGGAACATCAGAAGTTCTTCTCGATCCGCAATCCACGCAGCGGCCGGATCGAACGATTCGTGACAGTGGCCAACCGCACCACCGCCGATGACGGGGCGACGATCCTCGCCGGCAACCAGAAGGTGCTCTCGGCGCGGCTGTCGGATGCGAAATTCTTCTGGGAAAACGATCTGCGCGTGGCGAGACAGGACATCTCGTCCTGGGTGCAAGCGCTTGAAAACGTGACCTTCCACAACAAGCTGGGCAGCCAGGGCGACCGCCTGCGCCGGATCGAATCCCTGGCCGGAGAGATCGCCCCGTTGACCGGGGCCGACGCGGATGCCGCGCGCGAGGCCGCCAAGCTGGCCAAGGCCGACCTGTCGTCGGAAATGGTCTATGAATTCCCGGAACTTCAAGGACTTATGGGTCGGTATTACATCGAGGCCTCGGGCCGCGACACGGCCATTGCCGCCGCCGCGCAGGAACATTACTCGCCTCTGGGACCCTCTGACGACGTGCCCTCCGCGCCTGTGTCGGTCGCCGTTGCCCTGGCCGACAAGCTGGATACGCTGACCGGCTTCTGGGTCATCGACGAAAAACCGACCGGGTCCAAGGACCCCTTCGCCCTGCGGCGCGCGGCGCTGGGGGTTATCCGGCTGATCGTCGAAAATGACCTGCGCCTCGATCTGAAAGCCGTCGCCGGACAGGCCTTTGCCGGGCATGGGGACACCGATGCCGAAGCCGGGTTGGCTGACCTGGTCGGGTTTATCCACGACCGTCTGAAAGTGTCGCTGCGCGACCGGGGCATCCGCCACGACATCATCGATGCCTGTATCGAAATGCCGGGCTCTGACGATTTGACAAAACTAGTCAGACGAGCCGAAGCCCTTGATACCGTTCTGAAAACCGAAGATGGCGAGAACCTTCTGCAGGGCTTCAAGCGCGCCAACAACATCCTGACCCAGGCCGAGGACAAGGACGGGGTCGAATACTCGTTCGGGGCCGATCCGCGCTTTGCCGACGATCCGGCTGAAACCGCGCTCTTCGCCGCGCTGGACGCGGCCGAGGCCGGCATCGCCCCCGCGCTGGAGGCGGAAGATTTCGCGACGGCCATGGCGGCCATGGCCGCCCTACGGGGCCCGGTGGATGCCTTCTTTGAGGCGGTGCAGGTGAACACGGACAACCAGACCGTGCGGCGGAACCGCCTGAACCTGCTTAGCCGGATCCGGACGATCTGTCTTTCTGTGGCCGATCTCACGCGGATCGCCAGTTGATCGCGGTATGAACAAACGAGCCCCTTGCGCGAATGCGCGCCGGGGCTATCTTGCCTGCCGAAGTGGATTCCGCAGTGCAGAATAATCCCCAGACCACCCTCGTTACGCCTGGCGCCCCCATCAACATCGACACCCATGGGGGGCGGGCGAAGTGCCTGCAACGGCTGGTCCGGCTTGACCTGCCGGTGCCGCGCACCGTCGCGCTGTCCTTCGATGCCGTGCATCGCATCGCCGAAGGACACCTGCCCGATATCGCCTGCATCGTCGGCTGTTTCGATGAAAACCCGCTGCTGTGCGTGCGCCCGTCCTCGGAAGACCCGGACTGGGGCGGACCGGGGGCGATCCTGAACATCGGCATGAACAAGGTCCGCCACGCGGCCCTGTGCAAACGGCTGGGCAAGACGGCGGCCGATGCGCTGTATGTGCGCTTCGTGCAGGCCTATGCGTCGAACGTGGCCCGGCTGGATCCGGACGTTTTCGACGATGTGGACGTGTGCGAGGACGGTGCTCTGGACCGGATCCTCGAAGCCTATGCCATCGAGGCCGACGAACCCTTTCCACAGGATTCCGGCCGCCAGCTGGCCGCCGTTCTGAAATCCATGGCGCGGGCGTGGGAGGGCACCTCGGCCCGCCTGCTGCGCCAGGCCAAGGGGGCTCCGGCGGACGCGGGGCTGGGCCTTGTGGTGCAGGAAATGATCCCCGGGCTGGGCCAGGGAGAATGCGGGTCAGGCGTGTTGCAACTGGTGGACACCACCACCGGCCTGCCGCAGGTCACGGGCCGTTACCTCAGCCAGAGCCAGGGACGAGAAGCCCTGGGTGCGGGCAGCAAGGCCCTGTTTTTGCAGAAGGATCCGCGCGGTCCCTCGCTTGAGGACGTGGCCCCCGAGGCGTTTGCCGCGTTGAAGGAAAACGCCGCCCTGATGCGGGTCAAGCTGCGCGAAGAGATGCAGGTCGAGTTCGTGATCGACAACGGCCGGGTGCATATCCTGGATGGCGTGCGCGTGCCGCGGTCGTCGCGGGCGGCTGTCCAGATCGCGGTCCGGCTGGCCGAGGATGGGATCATCACGCCCCAGGAAGCGGTCATGCGGGTCGAGCCGCGGGCGCTGAACGAATTGCTGCACCGCCAGGTCGACCCACGGGCCAGGCGCGATGTCATCGGGACGGGCATCGCGGCGTCTCCGGGCGCGGCGACCGGCCGGGTGGTCTTCACCGCCGCCGAGGCCCAGGCCAGTGCCGCCCGGCGCGAACCCTGTGTGCTGATCCGGCGCGAAACCGTGCCAGAGGACATCCGCGGCATGCATGCCGCCATCGCCGTGCTGACCGAAAAGGGCGGCATGACAAGCCATGCGGCCGTGATCGGGCGGGGGCTGGGGCTGCCATGTATCGTCGGCGCCTCGAGCATCCGCTTTTCCATGAGCAAGGAACAGCTGATCGCGACGGACGGGCGGGTGTTCCGCACGGGCGACATCATCACCATCGACGGGACCTCGGGCCAGGTGCTGGCGGGCGAGCCCGAGATGCTGGAACCGGCCCTGGACGATGCCTTCCGGACGCTGATGTCCTGGGCGGACGAGGCCCGAGACATCGGCATCCGCGCCAATGCCGACACGCCCGAAGACGCCCAGACCGCGCGCAATTTCGACGCGCAGGGCATCGGGCTGTGCCGGACCGAGCACATGTTCTTTGAACCGGCCCGCCTGATCGTCATGCGCGAGATGATCTTTGCCGAAACCAGCGATGACAGAGCGTCGGTTCTGGAGCGCCTGCTGCCGATGCAACGCGCTGATTTCATTCAGCTCTTCCGGATCATGGAAGGCCAGCCCGTCTGCATCCGCCTGTTCGACCCGCCGTTGCACGAATTCCTGCCGACGACCCGGGCCGGCCAGCGCGACCTGGCCGAGGCGCTGGACATCCCCTTGTCGGACGTGGTGCGCCGGGCCGAGGAGATGGGCGAATACAACCCCATGCTGGGCCTGCGCGGGGTGCGCCTGGGCGTGACCGTGCCGGAAATCTACGACATGCAGGCCCGGGCGATCTTCGAGGCCACGATCGAGGCCAGCCGGGACGGTGCTCCGGTCGAGCCCGAGATCATGATCCCCCTTGTCAGCGCCAAGCGCGAGGTGGAGCTGGTCAAGGCCCGCATCGACGCCGTTGCCTCGGCGGTGCAGGCGGAACGCGGGCGCAGCTTTGTCTACAAGCTGGGGGTGATGGTCGAAACGCCCCGGGCGGCGCTGCGGGCGGGTGAAATCGCCCAGCACGTGTCGTTTCTCAGCTTCGGGACCAACGACCTGACCCAGATGGCCTACGGGCTGTCGCGCGACGACGCGGGGCGGTTCATGTCGACCTACGTGCAGAAGGGCGTCTTTCCCGAAGATCCGTTCCATGTCCTGGATGTCGAAGGTGTGGGCGAATTGCTGCAACTGGGCGCCGAACGCGGCCGCGCGGCCCGTCCGAACGTGACATTGGGCATTTGCGGTGAGCATGGGGGCAATCCCGAATCGATTTCCTTCAGTCGGGACGCCGGATTCGACTATGTCTCCTGCTCTCCGTTCCGTGTTCCGGTGGCGCGTCTTGCCGCGGCTAAGCTGGCAATCGCTCACCAGATCGGGCAGTCAGACGCCGCCGAATAACAGCATATGGACGTTTTCGGGGTTAAATACCCCCGAAAGTCTAACTTGTTAACGTTCGCGTTATGCCGTGAATTTGGGCAAAACTGGACGGAACTTTTTCTTTGAGGTATGTCGGCCGGGATTTGCGCCTTGGGGGGTGGCGAATTCACGTAGAATAGACGAGGTAACTATGTTGAGAGCCATGTGCGTGCTCGCATGCATTCTTGGGCTGAGCCCGGCTGTGTCGGTTGCAGCGGATGCAGAGCTGAAGGCCCTTATGAACCAGGAACGGACCCGGATGATGGCGCTGCCCAATGGCCATCTTGCGGGTCTGGTGTCGGCGCCGATCGCCGGCGAAGCCGATCCGTTTACATCGAAGTCCCGCGCGCCTCTGCCAAAGGCGCAAAAGGTCGAATTCTCGAAATCCTGGGTCGATGCCCTTCCCGAGGCCAGCGGCGGCAGCGAATGGGCCTGCCTGTCCGAAGCGCTGTACTTCGAGGCGCGGGGCGAAACGGTCAAGGGCCAGTTCGCAGTGGCCGAGGTCATTCTGAACCGGGTCGAAAGCGGCCGGTTCCCCGACAGCGTCTGCGGCGTCATCCACCAGGGAACGGGCAAGCGCTACCAGTGCCAGTTCACCTACACCTGCGATGGACGGGCGGAACACATCGGCGAACCCGCAGCCTTCGACCGTGTCGCCAAGGTCGCCCGGCTGATCCTTGACGGTCGCGCCAAGCCGCTGACCGATGGGGCCACCCACTACCATACGACTAATGTCCGGCCTCGCTGGTCGCGCGTCTACAAGAAGACCGCTCAGATCGGCGTGCACCTGTTCTACCGGGACAATTACCGCACCGCCGACAACAGCTGACCAGCAGCGGACCTTGGCAACCGGCCGCTTTTTGCCGGCCGGCGCTTTTCCCGGAGCGAGGTCCCTGCTACCAGCAGTCCGGCCCGGGTCCATGTCGGACCGGGCCAGGACGAACCACGGGATCCCATGACATCTGATCTTCAGCTTGCCTTTTCCTCGTTGTCGGACCGCGCCGAGGCGTCGCCGGGATCGGGGCCTCTTGATCGCATTTCCGTCCGAGACCACGTGGTCGAGGTCGAAATCGGTGCCTTCCAGGCCGAGCGGGGGGCGACCCAGCGGGTGCAGTTCAACGTGGTGGTCGAGGTCGAGCCCGTCACGGTGGCGGTCGATGACGATGTGGACCGGATCCTGTCCTATGACCGGATCACCGATGCCATCGCGGAAAGCCTGGCCGAAGAGCGGCTGAACCTTTTAGAGACCCTGGCTGAACGCGTGGCCGAACGGGTCCTGGCGGCGCCGCGCGCCATCCGGGTCTTTGTGCGCATCGAAAAGCTGGACCGGGGACCGGGGGCCCTTGGGGTCGAGATCGTGCGCGACCGGCGCTGGCATCCCGGCGCGGTCCGGGACGATCATCAGCCGCATCCCCGGCTGATCTACCTATCGAATGACGCCATTGGCGCGCCTCACCTGGCCGGCTGGATCGACACGCTGCAGGCCCAGGGCGGGCCGGTCATCTTCTGCGTGGGCGCGGGGGACAACGTGGTGCCGCAGACCGGTCACCGTATGACCCAGCGCCGGATTGATCTGCTGGCCATCGAACAGAATGCCTGGTGCCTGGCGGCGCGCGATGACCGCTGCGTCGTGGTGTCGACCCGAACGGAGTTGGACTGGGCGATGCGGCACGGGCAGATCTCGGTCTGGGCCCCGTCGAAGATCGTCCTGGACACGGTCAGCGGGCCGTCGGTCCGGGCGGCGAATACGGTATCCCTGGCCTGCTGGTTCGCGGCCCTTGTCCAGGCGGAGGACCTGCTTGTGGTGGGGGCCGACCTGCCCGACACGCTGCCTGACGGTCTGACGCTGCGCACCATGCCCGCCGAGGAGCGTGATATCTCATGACAGACGTGCTCTATCGCCCCATCGTCCGATCCGATCAGCCGCGCCCCGAAGAGGCCCTGCCGCTTGCCGGCGGACCCTTGTGGTTCTCCGAGGCGCTGTGCCTGGCCCGCAAGGGCGCCCCTGAACGGGTGGCTGCCGCCGACATCCCCGACCCCTGGCGCAGCCGGCTGAGCGCTGCGCGTGCGCCGGTGGCTGGCCTGGCCATGGATCGCCCGCAGATCATGGGCATCCTGAACGTGACTCCTGACAGTTTCTCGGACGGTGGGGCGCATTTCGACCCCGATACTGCCAGGAAAATGGCAGGAGCGATGATCGAGGCCGGGGCCTCTCTGATCGACATCGGTGGGGAATCCACGCGGCCAGGCGCGCAAGAGGTGCCCGTCGCGGAAGAGATCGCGCGGATCATGCCGGTCATTGAAGGGTTACAGCAGGTTTCAAACGCCGTGATCTCTGTCGACACCCGAAAGGCGGCGGTGGCCGAGAAAGCCCTGGCTGCCGGATCGCACCTGATCAACGACGTGTCGGGCTTCACCTACGATCCCGACCTGGGACCCCTGTGCGCGCGGGCCAACGTGCCTGTCTGCGTCATGCACAACCAGGGAAATCCAGAGGATATGCAGGACAATCCTTTCTATGACAGTGTCTTGCACGACGTCTTTGATGTTCTGGAAGACCGGGTTCAAGCTCTGGAAACCATGGGCATCCCCCGGTCCCGCATCGTCGTCGATCCCGGCATCGGCTTTGGTAAAACGTTGGACCACAACGTGACCCTGCTGCGCGATATCGCGGTGTTCCACGGGCTGGGCTGCGCGATCCTGCTGGGTGTGTCGCGCAAGGGGTTCATCGGCAAGATTGGCGAGGAACCGCGCGCCGATGCGCGGGCGCCGGGATCCATCGCCGTGGGTCTTGCCGCTCTGGGTCAGGGCGTGCAAATTCTTCGGGTACATGACGTGTCCCAGACGGCGCAGGCCGTGCGCCTGTGGCAGGCGGTAAGTGCTGGGTCCTGACGGAGTACTGACAGGCTCCTGACACACAACTGACGGTTCGCCGGGGCCGGAAACCGACGTCCGGGGACGTTCAACAATGACAAGCAAGACGGGCGACAGGCAAAGGACGAGTGCAGATGCGTAAGCTCTTCGGAACGGACGGCGTGCGGGGCACGGCCAATACCCATCCCATGACCGCTGAAATGGCGCTGCGCATCGGGGCCGCGGCCGGGCATTACTTTGGCCGCAACGCCCGCGGCGTGCACCGCGTGGTGATCGGCAAGGATACGCGGCTGTCGGGCTACATGTTCGAAAACGCCCTGACAGCGGGGCTGACCTCGACGGGTATGAACGTCTTGCTGATGGGTCCGGTGCCGACCCCCGCGGTCGGCCTGATGACCCGGTCCATGCGGGCGGATCTGGGCGTGATGATCTCGGCCAGCCATAACCCGGCCGACGACAACGGCATCAAGTTCTTTGGTCCCGACGGGTTCAAGCTGTCGGACCAGGTGGAAACCGAAATCGAGGCCCTGATCGAAAGCGGGGTCGACCTGGCCCCGGCGGGCGGTATCGGCCGGGCGAAGCGGATCGACGACGCGCGCTTCCGCTATGGCGAACGGATCAAGGCCTCGCTGCCCCGGGGGATCCGACTGGACGGGCTGAAGGTCGTGCTGGATTGCGCCAACGGGGCCGCGTACCGCGCTGCGCCGGAAATCCTGTGGGAACTGGGGGCCGACGTGGTGCCCGTGGGGGTGTCTCCGAACGGGACCAACATCAACGACGGCTGCGGGTCGACCAAGCCGCGCGTGGCAGCCGAAACCGTGGTGGCGCACAAGGCGGACCTGGGCATCTGCCTGGACGGGGACGCCGACCGGGTCATCCTGATCGACGAGACCGGCACCGTGGCGGACGGCGACCAGATCATGGCCCTCTTTGCCAGCCGTTGGGCAGCCGAGGACCGGCTGGCCAAGGGCACGCTTGTGGCCACCGTCATGTCCAACCTCGGGCTGGAACACTACCTGCAGGGCCAGGGGCTGCACCTGGAACGGACCAAGGTGGGCGACCGCTATGTTGTCGAGCGCATGCGCGAGGCGGGGTTCAACCTGGGCGGAGAGCAGTCGGGCCATATCGTGATGACCGATCATGCCACCACCGGAGACGGGCTGATGGCCGGCCTGCATTTCGTGGCCGAGATGATCCGCTCGGGCGAGCCGGCCAGCGCCTTGGCCCGCCGCTTCGACCGGGTGCCGCAATTGCTGAAGAACGTGCGCTACGAGGCCGGCCAGGAACCCCTGGCCACCGCGCCCGTGAAGGCCGCCATTGCCGAGGCCGAGGCCGCTCTGACAGGCTCTGGCCGCTTGCTGATCCGCAAGTCGGGCACCGAGCCGCTGATCCGGGTGATGGCCGAATGCACCGACGAGGCCCTGCTGGCCCAGGTGGTCGATGGCATCGTGGCCGAGGTCGAGGCCGCGCGCGTCCCGGCCTGACGTTAACCTTTCAATCCGGTGGGATTAACCGTCCTTCCCGGCTGTGGCCCGCCCAACCCCTTGATCTGCTAGGATGACCGCCATTCAACGGCGCAATCCGGGGTAATGGGGCAAATGATCGTCAAATTCTCTGCACTGCTGAGCAGGATGGCTTCGGCGTGTCTGGCGGCCGCAACACTGCTCGCTGCCGCACCCGCTGCGGCGGCTGGGCTGGAAGTCGACCTGCTGGAGCCATGGGACGGCAAGCGGGTGCCTGCGGGCCAGCAATGCCGGTTGTTCGGCGGAGACGGCTGGACGCCTCCGATCCATGTCTGGAACCTGCCGGCGGGCACGGTGTGGGTGGTCGCCCAGTTCAACAACCGGTCCTACAAGCCCCTCGCGCGCGAGGGCGGGCACGGCCAGATCGCCTGGCCCGCGAAATGGCCGGTGACTTATCTGTATCCGATCCCGGGGATGAGCGGCCTGCCCAAGTGGGGGGCCTTCGTGGTCGAGCCGGCGCGGACACTTGGGCCCTATGCGTCTCCGGGCTATTTGCCCCCATGTTCGGGCGGGCAAAAGCACAAGTACAGCGTCGATATCCTGGCCGTGGATGCCAACGGTAATGTGCTGGACGAACAGCGGAATGTCGCGTTGGGCAAGTATTAGGGGGCGTTTTGGCGGGCCGACCCCTTCGGTACCGACTTTCGGACAGGAAAGGGCCCCGGTCAGAGGCCCTTGCCCAGTGTTACACCTTGATCAGACCGTAATCAGACCTTGGCCCGACCCATGGCCAGAATGCAGGCCAGGGTGATGATGGCCGCGGCCAGTAGGTAATAGCCCACGTGGGCCATGCCATAGGTCGTCTGCAGCCAGGTGGCGATGTAGGGCGCCAGCGAGGCCCCGAAGATGCCCGCGAAGTTGAAGGTCAGCGACGACCCGGTATAGCGCACCTCGGTCGGGAAGGGCGCGGCCAGGGCGGCTCCGATCACGCCGTAGGTCAGGCCCATCAGGAACATGCCCAGGGTGACGAAGGCATAGATCCCGCCCACTCCGGACGTCAGCAGCGGCGACAGGGTGAAGGAAAACAGGGCGATCAGCACGGTGACGACCAGCAGGAACCCGAACCGCCCGACCTTGTCGGCCAGCCAGCCGGCCAGAACGATCGACACGGCAAAGACCAGCGCGCCATAGATCTGGATGCGCAGGGCGTCGAGGAAGGGGATGTTGATGACCTTGACGTTGTAGGACAGCAGCCAGGCCGTGCAGATGTAGAACAGCACGAAGGTAACCAGGGCCACGAAGGTGCCGATAACAAGGCTGCGTTTGTGGTTGCGGAAGATCTCGGCCGCGGGGACCTGAACGCGCTCTTGCTTCTGGATGGCCTTCGAGAATTCGGGCGTCTCCGAGATCGACAGCCGCACCCACAGGCCAAGGCCGATCAGGATGATCGAGGCCAGGAAGGGCAGGCGCCAACCCCAGGTCAGCAGGGCCTCCTGGTCGATGAAGTGCAGCAGGATCCAGAAGAAGCCCGACGACAGGAACAGGCCCACGGGCGCGCCCAGTTGCGGGAACATGCCGTACCAGGACCGCTTGCCCGGAGGCGCGTTTTCCGTGGCCAGCAGCACCGCCCCGCCCCATTCGCCGCCAAGGCCAAAGCCCTGGCCGAAGCGGCACAGCGCCAGCAGGGCCGGGGCCGCCACGCCGATCTGGGCGTGGGTGGGCAAAAGGCCGATGATGACGGTCGACACGCCCATGGTCAGCAGGGCGGCGACAAGGGTGGCCTTGCGGCCGATGCGGTCTCCGAAATGGCCGAAGACCAGCGCGCCAAGGGGGCGGGCGAAGAAGGCGATCGAGAAGGTCGCGAACGAGGCCAGCAGGGCCGTCATGGCATCGGCGCCGGGGAAGAACAGCGTCGGAAAGACCAGCACGGCGGCGGTGGCATAGATGTAGAAGTCGAAGAATTCGATCGTCGTGCCGATCAGGCTGGCGAGAAGAACGCGATGCGGCGCATTCTTCGGGCGAGCCGGAGCGTCGACGTGAAGCGTGGAGGTTGCGTCTGTCATGGGAGAGATCTTGTAATTATCTTTCGTGAGATCGCCCTTCGGCGGGCGAAGTGTTGCGTGATGTTCGGTATTCCTTTGCCGATCCGGTTGAAAGGTCCGGAGCGGCCCGGGTTGGCGGGGTTGCGGCAACCGCATGGCTGGGGCCCCAAATGCAAACGAGCGGCCCCATGGGGCCGCCCGTCCGTGGTGAAGATCCGGTGGAAGGGGATCAGTTCTTGGTCTTGTCCACCATCTTGCCGGCCGAGATCCAGGGCATCATGCCACGGAGCTTTTCGCCGGTGGCTTCGATCTGGTGCTCGTCGTGGATGCGGCGGGTCGCCTTGAAGAACGGCTGGCCGACAGTGTTTTCCTGCATGAAGTCACGCACGAACTTGCCGGTCTGGATGTCGGTCAGGACCTCTTTCATCCGGGCCTTGGTTTCGTCGTAGGGCAGGATGCGCGGGCCCGACACGTATTCGCCGTACTCGGCCGTGTTCGAGATCGAGTAGTTCATGTTGGCGATGCCGCCTTCGTAGATCAGGTCGACGATCAGCTTCACTTCGTGCAGGCACTCGAAATAGGCCATTTCGGGCGCGTAGCCGGCCTCGACCAGGGTTTCGAAGCCCATGCGGATCAGCTCGACCAGGCCACCGCAAAGCACGGCCTGTTCCCCGAAGAGGTCGGTTTCGCATTCCTCGCGGAAGTTGGTTTCGATGATGCCCGAGCGGCCGCCGCCGATGGCCGAGCAATAGGACAGGCCGATTTCCAGCGCCTTGCCGGAGGCGTCGTTGTCGACGGCCACCAGGCAGGGCACACCGCCGCCCTTGACGTATTCGCCGCGCACGGTGTGGCCGGGGCCCTTGGGGGCCATCATGATGACGTCGACGCCGGGCTTGGGCTCGATCAGTCCGAAATGCACGTTCAGGCCGTGGGCGAAGGCGATGGCGGAGCCTTCCTTCAGGTTGTCGTGCACATATTTCTTGTAGGTTTCGGCCTGCAGTTCGTCGGGCATGGTGAACATGATGACGTCACACCAGGCGGCGGCTTCGGCGATGCCCATGACCTGAAGGCCTTCGCCTTCGGCTTTGGCGGCCGAGGCCGAACCTTCGCGCAGGGCGACGACGATGTTCTTGGCGCCGCTGTCGCGCAGGTTCAGCGCGTGAGCGTGACCTTGCGAGCCGTAGCCCAGGATGGCGACCTTCTTGTCCTTGATCAGGTTGATGTCGCAATCGCGATCGTAATAGACGCGCATGATTTTCTCCTTCCGGTCTTTTCTTGTTGTGTCGTGCTTTCTACCGGCGGGCGCGCGGATTGTGATTGCAGGATTATTGGGTATTTGAGAAGAGAAAGAAGAAGTATGCGTGTAGCGGCGGATAGGTGAGGCGATCATGCTTGACGACCTGGATCGCCGTATCCTGCGCCAGTACCAGGCGGATCCCGAGGCGAGCTCGGCGGAGCTGGCCGATCGGTGCGGGACGACGGCGGCGACGATCTGGCGGCGGCTGGAGCGGATGCGCGAGGCGGGCCTCCTGCAGGGGGTCGAGGCGGTGATCGACTGGCAGGCGCTTGGCTATGCGATCGAGGTGTCGCTGCGGGTGTCTTTGGACAAGACGGTGCCGCGGGCCTACGACGAATTCCTGGTGGCGGCGCGGCTGGTGCCGGAGGTGCTGGAGATCCAGACGTTCCTGGGCCGGGTGGACGTGCGGCTGTCGGTGATTGCGCGGGACCTGGCGCATTACCAGGTGCTGTATCGTGACCGGATCCTGACCTTGCCGCATATCGCCGATATCGAGACGCTGATGCATATCGCCCGGGTGAAAAGCGACGAGGCGCTGCCCCTGTGATCGAGCTGGACGCCATAGACCGCAAGCTGTTGCTGGCCCTGTCGCAGGACGCGACGCAAAGCGCGGGGGCGTTGGGGCGGCGGTTCGGGCTGTCTCAGCCGGCGACCTGGCGGCGGATCCGGCGGCTGGAAGAGGCCGGGGTGATCCGGGGGCGGCGGCTGCGGCTGGATGCCGAGGCCCTGGGGTTCGGAGTGCGGGTGAACCTGGGGGTGAAGCTGTCGCGGAAGGGGCAGTTGAACCTGGAGGATTTCGAACGGGCCGTCAGTGCCATTCCGGAAGTGCAATCGGTGGAACACGTGCTGGGACTGTTCGATTACCGGTTGCGGGTGGTGGCGCGGGATTTGCCGGATTTCGAACGGGTATTGCGGCGGCGCCTGATGACCTTGCCCGGGGTGGGCGAGGTCGAGGCCAACGTGCTGCTGAGCCACGAGCGGCGGCCGGGGCCGATCGGGGCCGACCAGTCAGGCGACCAGTAGGCGGGCCTCGAACCGGGTCAGGCAGCGGCGGGCGGCGAGGGGATCGTCGCGGCGCATGCGGGCCAGTTCGGGGAAGATTGCCAGCAATTCGTTGAGGCTTTCGGCCTGGGCCTGGCTGTCGATGCGCGCTCCGGGAAACAGGCTTTCCGACAGCAGGCCGTTTGCCCGGATCAACTGGTGATCGTCGAACAGCAGGTGGATGTAGTCGACCGTGCCGCCGGGGCGCAGGGTGACCTGGCGCTGGTCGACCAGGTGCTTGGCGGCCACCAGGACCTCGGAATCGGCAAAGTGCAGCTGCACGGCCGCACCCTGGCGCAGGATGCGGTGGTTCTGCGAGACCAGCAGGGGGCCGTGGTCGCCGAAGGTGCCGGCCGAGATCAGCACAGGGGCGAACCGACCGCGGGCGGGCATGCGGCGCCGGCCGATCCAGCGGATCGGTTGCGGGCCGTTGTCGTGGGTCAGGACGCGGTCGCCGATGACCAGGTCCTCGATGGGCCGGTCTCCGCGCGGGGTGCGGATCAGCGTGCCGGGGGTGAAACACACGGCGGTGGCGGTGTAATCGCCGACGTAGAACCGGTTGTCGCCGGCTTCGCCCGGGTCCGTGGTGTCTCCGTCCCCGTTGAGGTCCATGTCCTCGTTGCGGTTCATGGTCAGCCCGCCGGGCTGCTGGGCGGTGTCGGCCAGGTTGGTGTTGGGGGCGATGAACAGGCGGTTGATCGACGGCCCGCCATCGGAGGACACCAGCACGTTGGCGTTGAAGCTGACATAGCCGTCGCCCAGCCCGCTGAGATCGGGTTGCACGGTGCCGGTCTGGCCCGGGTTCATCGGCTCGTAGGTGTATTTGACGACGCCGTTCTGGTAATCTTCCAGGCTGTCATAGACAACGATGCCGCTGATGGCGCTGCCCGGGGCGATTTCGTTGTCCCGGGTGCGCACGGCGGAGAAGACGATGACATCGTCGTCCTCGAAGGGCTGGGTCCCGCCGGAGACGGTGACCGTGCCCTGGCCGTTGTTGCCTGCTCCGGAGTTCGTGGACACAGATGGCGCGTCGAGCACGTCGATGCCGTAGACGACAAAGTCTTCCTCTTCCATACCATTCTCACCATGTACCTGTGCGTCGAAAAGGACCGGGGACGCACGTCACTGAACCTAACCGGTTCGATCCTGTGGTCCGAATGGGGCAGTACCAAGACCGCAGCAGTATTAACCACTTGAACACCACGTTACTTGCGCGGCTTTGTTGCCGGCCGGCCGCAGGGTGCTCAGAAATCGGGCTTTGCCTTGGCCGCGCTCGGGGGGTAGGTCTGCGCCCAGAAATCGCGCCACAGGAGGTTGCCCCCATGTCCACGTTCCAAAGCTCTGTCGATCCGGATGGGCTCGAGGAGTTCTCCGTTGTCTTCACGGACCGGTCGCTGAACCACATGTCGGCGGTGTTCCAGCAGGTCATGCGGGACATTTCGTCGATGCTGCGCGAGGTCTACGGGGCCAGCGGCGTGGCTGTCGTGCCCGGCGGGGGCACCTATGCGATGGAGGCGGTCGCCCGCCAGTTCGCCCGGGGCGCGGATGTGCTGGTGGTGCGCAACGGGTGGTTTTCCTACCGGTGGAGCCAGATCTTCGAGGCCGGCGCGTTTGCCGCGTCCTCCGAGGTGCTGAAGGCGCGCCAGACCGGCAATGACAGCCCCGCGCCCTTCGCGCCCGCGCCGATCGAGGACGTGGTGGCCCGGATCCGCGAGGCCAAGCCGCAGGTGGTCTTTGCGCCGCACGTGGAGACCAGCGCGGGGGTGATCCTGCCCGATGATTACGTGACGGCGATGGCCGAGGCGGCCCACGATGTGGGGGCGCTGATGGTGCTGGATTGCATCGCCTCGGGCTGTGCCTGGGTGGACATGAAGGCGACGGGTGTCGATGTGCTGATCTCGGCGCCGCAAAAGGGGTGGAGTGCATCGCCCTCGGCCGGGCTGGTCATGATGTCGGAGCGGGCCCTGGCGCGGATCGAGGAGACCTCGTCGGACAGTTTCGCGATCGATCTGAAGAAATGGCTGTCGATCATGCAGGCCTATGAAGGCGGAGGGCATGCCTATCATGCGACGATGCCGACGGATGCGTTGCGCGCGTTCCGGGACACGATGCTGGAGACCAAGGACTACGGGTTCGAGCGGTTGCGCGAACGCCAGTGGGCCTTGGGCAACGGCGTGCGGCAGATGTTGCGGGACAAGGGCGTGGTGTCGGTTGCGGCGGACGGGTTCGGCGCGCCGGGCGTGGTGGTCAGCTATACCG
The DNA here is from genome assembly GCA_002709405.1 of Paracoccaceae bacterium. GTDB lineage: Bacteria > Pseudomonadota > Alphaproteobacteria > Rhodobacterales > Rhodobacteraceae > Marinibacterium. Next base: position 8,729 of record PAQV01000043.1, on the reverse strand, counting down.
GCGATCCCGACGTGCAGTCGGGCAAGGCCTTCCTGGCGCAGGGCATGCAGATTGCGGCGGGCGTGCCGCTGCAATGCGATGAGCCGGACGATTTCCGGACCTTCCGGCTGGGGCTCTTCGGGTTGGACAAGCTGTATGATGTGGACGGGACGCTGGCCCGGCTCAAGCGGGTGATCGACCTGGTCCTCTGATTGGGGGAGCGATGGGTGCAAGCACCCATCCTACGTCCCCCTCTGGGGGCTGCTGACGGTGCGTGTAGGATGGGTGCTTGCACCCATCTTCGCCGTCACTTCATGCCGAGCCCAAGCTGCATCAGCGCCCGACGCACCGGGGCGGCATCGTGCAAGGCCGCGATGCCCTTGGCCCGCAGGTCCTTGAGGGGCTGAAACGGCAGCATCGACGTCCGGTTCAGAAGGTCGACGCCGCTCACGCGTAGGTGGATGTCCCGCTGGCGCGACCGTGCATAGCGATCCAGCATGGCCGCCCCGCCCAGCTCGGCCGGCGCGGCCCTGGCCAGGTCCAGCAGGGACTGCAGGTCGGCCAACGACATGTTCAGCCCCTGCGCCCCGATGGGCGGGATGACATGGGCGGCCTCGGCCATCAGGGCCAGCCGTTGCGCCGTCAGCCGGTCGGCCCTTTGGGCAATGATCGGCCAGGCCTGCCGCGGGGTGACAAGGCTCAGCGGTCCCAACAGCCCGGTCGACCGGTCCGTCATCGCCGCTTCGAAACTGGGCACATCCATGTCCATCAGGCTACGTGCCCGGCGCCCGTCTTCCATCCAGACCACCGCCGAGGATGGCTGACCATTGTGATCGGGCAGGGGCACCAGGGTGAAGGGCCCGCCGGTCCGGTGGATCTCGGTCGAGACATTCTGGTGCGCGATCGGATGCGTCACGGCGAACACAATCGCCGTTTGCCCATAGCGTGTCGTGCGCGTTCCGATCCCGGCCGCCGCGCGCATGGGCGATCCGCGGCCGTCGGCGGCGACCACCAGCCGGGCGCGCACCTGGGTGCCGTCGGTCAGGCCTACACGAGCCGCGTCGATCCGCGTGGTCAGCGTGCGGGTGCCGGTGCCGGGCCGGAAATCGACGGTTCCCAAATCCTTTAGCCGTGACGCCATTTCACGCCGCAACAACCAGTTGGGCAGGTTCCATCCGAAGGGCTGGTCCGAGATATCGGCCGCGTCGAAATCGCGGATCACCCGGGCTGCGCCGTCCGGGCCTCCGGCATCGACGATGCGCATGACCTGGAGGGGCATGGCAAACGGGGCCAGTTGATCCCAAAGCCCGGCCTCCTGCATCAGCGCCCGGCCGGGCTGCAGGATGGCCGTGGTGCGCAAATCGGCCCCAACGGCATCGCGGTCGGTCACCGGAGGGGCCGGATCCACGCAGATTACATGAAATCCCGCCGAGCCGAAGGCCGCAGCTGCCGTCAGGCCGGCAACGCCGCCGCCTGAAATCAGGATGTCGCAGGTGTCGGCCATGAGGGTCTCCTTGGCGGTCCCGGATGCGCGGCCAGTGCCCGCGCCGGGACCCTCAATCTAGACCGCACCACGCGCCACGACCAGAGCCGCCGCGCGCGGCTGCGTCATTCTGTCAGGCGGCGCAGGAAGTCGGTCAGGTCGTCGGTGTGATGGTGGATGTGATCGGCGTCGTGCGGCTCGGGCGCCACGTGCACCGTGCGCATCCCCATGGCATGGGGCTCGGCCAGGTTGCGGGGGTCGTCCTCGAACATCGCCCCCTGCGCGGTGTCCAGGCCATCGAGCGCAAATACGGTGTCAAAGGCCTCGCGCCGGGGCTTGGGCTGGAACCCCGCGTGTTCGACGCCGTAGACCGCGTCGAACAGCCCGTCCAGCCCACGAGCCTCCAGCACGCGCATGGCATAAGGCGCGGTGCCGTTGGTATAGACGATGCGGCGTCCGGGCAGTTGGCCGATATGGCCGGCCAGCTCGGCATCCGGTTCCAGCGGGTGGAACGAGATGTCGTGCACGTGGCTCAGGTATGGGCCCGGGTCGACCCCGTGAATTTCCATCAGGCCGGCCAGGGTGGTGCCATAATCGGCCCAATACTGGCGGCGCAGGCGGTTGGCTTCGTCGTGAGAGACGCCCAGTGACGTTCTGACATATTCTGTCATTCGTGTCTCAATCTGGTCGAACAGCCGCGCCTGCGGCGGATACAGCGTATTGTCCAGATCGAAGACCCAGGTCCGCACGTGGTCGAAATGTTGTTTTACCATGGGCGTGTCCTAGGCCGTGGGTCGCGCCAGTGCAACCAATGGCGCACTTGATTGGGCCGGGCCGATGTCGATAGGGTCGTCCGACAAGGGAACGAAACCGCATGAACCAGACCAAAGCAACGCAGAAAGATGCCTACAGCCTCATCCTCGAGGCAATCGACGTTGGGGTCTACAAACCCGGGGACCGGCTTGTGGAAAGCGACCTGGCCGAACGCTTCGGTGTGTCGCGCACGCCCATCCGCGAGGCGTTGCAACGGCTGGAAACCCAGTCTCTGCTGGAACGGGACGGGCGGTCGCTGATCGTGGCCTCGCTGGACCACAACCAGATGGCGGAACTTTACGTCGTCCGGCGCGAGCTGGAGGGCCTGGCCGCGCGCCTGGCTGCCCAACACGCGACCGAGGAAGAGATCCGCGTCCTGCGCGACATGGTGTCGGCCGATGATGCGCTGGTCAACGACCCTGCCGCCCTGTCGCGGGCCAACCGGCGGTTCCACAAGCAGATCCACCTGGCCTCGCACAACCGCTACCTGGTGCAGCAGCTTGACCTGGTGCACCGGACCATGGCCCTGATGGCCACCACCTCGCTTGCGGCGCTCGGCCGGGGCGAAATCGCCCAAAGCGAACATGACGGCATCGTCAAGGCTATCGAGGCGCGCGACGAAGAGGCGGCCGGCAAGGCCCTGCAGGACCATATCTCGATCGCCTTCATGACCCGGCTGAAACAGGATGCGGGCCAGCGCGAACGCGGTTAACCGGACCGCGGCGTGTCCAGACCGTGCTGGGTCTTGTCCCAGAAATACGGATCGGTGGCCAGTTCCCACAGGGCCTTGTAGGACGCCAGCGCCCCCAGCGGGAAATAGAACACGAGGCTGGGCACCCAGGCCATCAGGTGCCGATGCCCGCGTCCCCGCGTGGCCAGCAGCCCGGTGCCGATGTTGATCATCCCGGCATAAAGCAGCAGGGCCAGCAGCGGAGGCGTGCTGTTGGCCGGCAGGACGGCCTCGGCCGGGTGGGGCAGTCCAAGGATCAGCAGCCAGAAGGACCACAGCACCGGGGCCAGCAGGAATTGCGACACCGTCCCCATGAAGAACGCCTGAACCGAAAGGAACCGCAGCGGACCAAGATCCTTCCACAGCCGGCCGGGCCGGCGCATGTGCACCAGGTAGGTGACCATGAACCCCTTGAGCCAGCGCGATCGTTGCTTGATCCAGGGCCAGGCCCGGCAATTGGCCTCTTCGCAGGTGACGGTGGGCATGATCTCGGTGACATAGCCGAAGCGGGCCAGCCGGACTCCAAGATCGGCATCTTCGGTCACGTTGTGCGCGTCCCAGGCCCCGACCCGTTCCAGGGCGGTCCGGCGGACAAACAGCGTGGTGCCGCCCAGGGGCACGACCAGGCCCAGCCGGGCAATGCCGGGCAGGATGACCCGGAACCAGCTGGCGTATTCGACGGTGAAACAGCGGGCCAGCCAGTTGTTGCGCGGATTGTAGAAATCCAGCACGCCCTGCAGGCAGGCGACGTTGCGCGGGGCATAGGCAAACCGGCGGGCGACCTGCTGCAGCTGATCCGGGGCGGGGGCGTCCTCGGCATCCCAGACGCCGATGATGTCGCCGTCGCAGAAATCGAGCGCAAAGTTCATGGCCCGGGGCTTGGTGGTCAGCCCGCCATAGGCCGGCACCGTGATCACGCGCATCCAGGGCGGCAGCGGGGTCCGGGCCAGGGCCGCGCGGGTGATCGTGTCGTGCTCTTCCAGCACCAGCAGCACCTGAAGCAGGGCCTTGGGATAGCTGAGCAGGCCAAGCCGGGCGATCAGGTGCTCGGCCACGGCCTCTTCGCGGTAAAGCGGCACGAGGACCGAGAACCGTGGCCAGTAGCGCGGGTCACTGGGCATCGGGCTAGCGGTCGGCGGGTCGGTGCTGCCCAGGTGATGGCGGCGCGCGGGCGGGGTGGCCAGGTAAGAGGCCAGCCCGGCCGTTTTCAGCGCGGCGATGAAGGCCAGGGCGAGCATGGCGAACAGGCTGAGCCCGGCGATGACGTGGTAGGGAAAGATCAGGAAGATGCCCAGCACGGTCAGGGCCAGGGCAAGCGGCAGGCGTTGCAGGGCCCGGGCCGCGCGCCAGGACCGGCAGCTGTAATCGGGGGCGACCCGCGACAGCGAGGCGGCCGCCAGGCGCGGGCGCAACAGCCGGGCGAGATGGGACATGACCTGGCCCGCGTCTCCGATCACGGGCAGCACGTGCACGCCGGGTCCCAGGGCGGCCTGTACGTTGGCGGCATCATCGGGGTCGGCCGTGACCACCACCAGAGCGTCGTCGAGCCGGGCCCAGGGCAGGGCGCGGTGGCGCATCCAGAACCGGGGCGAGCGCAATCCGATCAGCGACGGGTCGGGGGGATGTTCGGCCAGGTCGATCCGGGCGAAGCCCTGCTGTTCGGCCAGCGCCGAGGCCAGGTCCGCATCGCGCGTCCAGCCCTCGGCGCGCAGGATGTCCCCAAGCCGGGCGGGCACGTCGCGTTGCATGTCGAGCGCGCGCACCAGTTGCTCGGTGCTCAGCCGCCCCTTTTCCACGAGGTAGCGCCCAAGCGGTTTGCGGACCGTGTCCCCCTCGCGGGGGCCGGGCGACTTGACCAGTTTCAATTGGGCGTCGTTCATGCGGAACCACCATCTCACCGCAGTCGTGCAAGGATGGCGGAGCGTGCTTAACGAAGGGTTAACAACCTTCGGGATCTGGCGCGGCACCCAATGGCCCGCGCCGATCCAGTCGTATCAGCCGACCTGGGCCTTGCGCGCGGCCATGGCCGCGGCAAAGCGTTCGAACAGGTAATAGCTGTCCTGGGGGCCGGGGCTGGCCTCGGGGTGGTGCTGGACGGACCAGACCGGGCGGTCGGCCATGCGGATGCCGCAGTTGGACCCGTCGAACAGGGACCGGTGGGTTTCCAGCACGCCCTCGGGCAGGGTCTGGGCATCGACGGCGAAGCCATGGTTCATCGAGGTGATTTCGACCTTGCCGGTTTCCAGGTCCTTCACCGGGTGGTTGGCCCCGTGATGGCCGTGGTTCATCTTGACCGTGCGCGCGCCCAGGGCGAGGGCCAGCATCTGGTGGCCTAGGCAGATCCCGAAGACCGGAAGATCGGTGGTGTCGAGCACGTCGCGGATCATCGGTACGGCATACTGGCCGGTGGCGGCCGGGTCTCCGGGGCCGTTGGACAGGAAGACACCGTCCGGCTGATGGGCCAGGACCTCTTCGGCGGTGGCGGTGGCGGGCAGGACCGTGACATCGGCGCCGGCCGTGGCCAGGCAGCGCAGGATGTTGCGCTTGGCGCCGTAGTCGATGGCGACCACCTTGTGGACCGGGTTGTTTTGCTGCGGGTAGCCGTCGGGCCAGGCCCACCGCATTTCATTCCAGCGGTAGGATTGGGTGCAAGTGACCTCGCGGGCGAGGTCCATCCCTTCGAGGCCGGCAAAGCCGCGGGCGGCAGCCACCAGGTTTTCGATGTCGAAGACACCATCGGGGTTGTGTTCCAGGGCCACGTGCGGGGCACCCTGCTGGCGGATCGCCCGGGTCAGGCGGCGGGTGTCGACCCCGCCGATGGCCACGCGGCCGTTGCGGGCCAGCCAGTCGGTCAGCTCCTCGGCGCTGCGCCAGTTCGACGGCTGCGTCGGGTCCCACTTGACGACCATGCCGGCGGCGACGGGGGTGTTGGCCTCGTCATCTTGGGCGTTAACGCCGACGTTACCAATGTGGGGGAAGGTGAAGGTCACCACCTGTCCGGCATAGGACGGGTCGGTCATGATCTCCTGGTAGCCGGTCATGGCGGTGTTGAAGCAGAGCTCGGCCACGGTACGGCCCGTGGCACCGAAGCCGCGTCCGTAGAACAGGGTGCCGTCTGCAAGCGCAAGGCAGGCGGTCGGCCGGGCGGGGGCGGTGCGGGACATGGGGCAGCTCCTGTGCGACATCGGCGGGGGAAATCGGCGCAGATCTAAGGGAGGCCCCGGAATGGGTCAAGAGGCGTGCGTTCATGTCCTTTCACTGCCGTTGACGATGCGGAAATGGTCGGCAACGGTTGAGCGTCGCGTTCGATTTGTGTAAATTCCTTGTTTTGCAGCTCTTCGGGATGGGATGAGACATATGGACATGCGTGCGCGGGTCAACACGGCCCTGAAGCAGGCGATGAAGGACAAGGCGGCCAACCGTTTGGCGACGCTGCGTCTGATCAACGCGGCCATCAAGGACCGTGAGATCGCGCAACGGTGCGACGGGGAAGAAGCTGTCGTGTCGGACGGGGACGTGCTGGCCATCCTGGGAAAGATGGTCAAGCAGCGCCAGGAAAGCGCCCGGGTCTACGAAGAGGGCGGCCGGCTGGACCTGGCAGAGCGTGAATTGTCCGAAGTGGGCGTGATCGAGGAATTCCTGCCGAAACCCCTGTGCGAAGATGAGGTGGCGGCGGCGATTTCCGAGGCGGTGGCCTCGACCGGGGCCTGTTCGATTCGCGACATGGGCAAGGTCATGGGCGAGCTGAAATCCAAGCACACGGGCCAGATGGATTTCGGCAAGGTCGGGCCGCTGGTCAAGAAGCGGCTGTGCGCGGGGTGATGGCCGGCCTGTTGGGTCTTTGCCGATGCGCGGACCTTTGATCGGGTAGGGGGCGCTGCCCCCGTCCTTCTGCGAAGGACTCCCCCGGGGTATTTTGGAAGAGAAAGAAGCAGGGGCGGTCCGAGGGGCCGTCTTTTTCGTGTCAGGGGTGGCGGAAGAGGTTGTCGAGTTCGCCGTAGAGCGCCTTGCGTTCGTCTTCGCTGAGGAAGGCGCCGATTTCGACCTCGCGCCCGGCGCCACGCAGGGTGACGTAATTGGGGACCGGGCCGCCCTGGATGTGAAGCTCGGGCCGGGCCCAGTGGCGGTTGCTTTCCCAGTGCTGGGTGTCTCCGCGCGGGTTATGGCGGGTCAGGCGGGCGGTGTCTTCGGTCAGGGTGAGGATTTCAAGCACCTGGGCCCGGCGCTGGCTGGCGCTGAGGGCGTACCAGACCCCCCCCAGGGCGATCATCATGAAGGGCAGCAATCCCCAGAGCAGGAACGTGCCCAGCACCGTGATCAGGGGCAGAAGCAGCAGCGCGAAGGTGACCCCGATGAACAGGACGAAGCCCTGCGGGGTCATGGATTGGTGGGGCCAGAGGTGCAGTTCCTGCTTGTCGGTCCGAGATATGTCCGTCCAGCGATAGGGCATGCCGAAGGTTATATTCCGTTGCCGGGCCCTGTCGAGATGCCGGGCGGATAGGCTCGGGGCAAAAAAGAAAAACCCCGGGCAAGGCCGGGGTTTTTCAGCGTTTGTCGGCTGGTGGCCGGGATCAGTGGGCGTGGCCCTTGTCCCAGTCCTCCTGCTTCGGCAGCTGCTCGAACGTGTGTTCGGGCGGCGGCGAGGGCAGGGTGAATTCCAGCGTATCGGCATATTCGTTCCAGTAGTTCGGGCGGGTTTCCACGGCGCCCTTGCGGACGGTGTAGATCACGATGCCGAAGAACAGCAGGAACGACGAGAAGCTGATCAGCGCGCCCCACGACGACACGTGGTTCCACAGGGCGAACTGCTCGGGATAGTCGATGTAGCGGCGGGGCATGCCCTGACGGCCCAGGAAGTGCTGGGGGAAGAAGGTCAGGTTGACACCGATGAAGAACAGCCAGAAGTGCAACTGGCCGAGCTTTTCGGGGTACATGCGGCCGGTCATCTTGGGCAGGTAGTAGTAGACGCCCGCGAAGATGGTGAAGGCTGCGCCCATCGACATGGTGTAGTGGAAATGGGCCACCACGTAATAGGTGTCGTGGTAGTAGCGGTCGACGCCGGCCTGGGACAGAACCACGCCGGTCACGCCGCCGATGGTGAACAGGAACAGGAAGCCGAAGGCAAAGAGCATCGGCGTCTTGAACTCGATCGAGCCGCCCCACATGGTCGCGATCCACGAGAAGATCTTGATGCCGGTGGGCACCGCGATGACCATGGTCGCCAGCATGAAGTAGGCCTGCTGGTTCAGGGTCAGGCCGACGGTGTACATGTGGTGCGCCCAGACGACGAAGCCGATGCCGCCGATCGCGATCAGGGCCCAGACCATCGGCAGGTAACCGAAGACAGGCTTCTTGGCGAAGGTGGCGATCACGTGGCTGATCAGGCCGAAGCCGGGCAGGATCACGATGTACACTTCCGGGTGGCCGAAGAACCACAGGATGTGCTGGTAGAGGATCGGGTCACCGCCGCCGGCCGGGTCGAAGAAGGTCGTCCCGAAGTTGCGGTCGGTCAGCAGCATGGTGATGGCGCCGGCCAGAACGGGAAGGGCCAGCAGGATCAGCCATGCGGTGACGAAGATCGACCACGCGAAGAGCGGCACCTTGAACAGCGACATGCCCGGGGCACGCATGTTCAGGAAGGTGGTGATGATGTTGATCGCACCGAGGATCGACGAGGCGCCCGAGACGTGCACCGCGAAGATCGCGAGATCGGTCGACATGCCG
>PAQV01000042.1 GCA_002709405.1 Paracoccaceae bacterium | reverse complement strand
GACCACCGTCGGCACGAACCAGGCCGCGACCCGGTCGGCCATCGCCTGGATCGGCGCGCGCGACCGCTGCGCCTTGGACACCATGTCGACGATCCGCGACAGCGTCGTCTCGGCCCCCACCGCGTCGGCGCGCATCAGGAAGCTGCCCGTCCGGTTCAGCGTGCCGCCCGTCACCGCGTCACCGGTCGTTTTCTCGACCGGCACGGGTTCGCCGGAGATCATGCTCTCGTCGATGCTGGAATGGCCCTCGGTCACCGCGCCATCCACCGGCACGCTTTCGCCGGGGCGCACGCGCAGGATGTCCCCGGTGTTCACCTCGTCCAGCGGCACGTCCTTTTCCGCGCCATCGCTCACCCGTCGCGCCGTCTTGGGCGCCAGGTCCAGCAACGCGCGGATCGCGTCCCCGGTGCGTTCACGGGCGGCCAGTTCCATGACCTGACCGATCAGCACCAGCACCAGGATCACGGCGGCGGCTTCGAAATAGACCGGGGTCATGCCCATGCCATCACGCATGGCCTCCGGAAAGAGCCCCGGCGCGATTAGCGAGATCACCGAGAAGACGTAGGCCGCCCCGGTGCCCAGGGCGATCAGGGTCCACATGTTCGGGCTGCGGTTCACGATGGACGCCCAGCCGCGATTGAAGAACGGATGACAGACCAGCACCACAGGCGTGGCCAGCGCGAACTGGACCCAGCCGAATGCGGTGTGGCCGATCCAGTCGGCAAAAGGCAGGCCGATATGGCTGCCCATCTCCAATACGAAGACCACCAGAGCCAGCGGCGCCGTGATCCACAGGCGGTGCTTGAAATCCACGTATTCCGGGTTGGGCCCGCTGTCGGCGGACGGTGTCATCGGCTCCAGCGCCATGCCGCATTTCGGGCAATCGCCCGGCGCATCGCGGATGATCTCAGGGTGCATCGGGCAGGTGTACTGCGTGCCCGCTGGCATCGGCTCGGGCGCGGGGCGATCGCCAAGATAGGCCAGCGGATCACCTTCGAACTTCGACTGACACGCGGAGGAGCAGAAATAGAACCGCTGGCCTTCATGCTTGACCATATGCTCGGCCGAGGCACGGTCGACCTGCATGCCACAGACCGGATCTTTCGTCGTCAGCCAGGAGCCGGGATCGGCCAGGAACTTGCCACGGCACCCTTCGGAACAGAAATGATAGAGGTGGCCCTCGTGCTCGGCCGTGGGCTTTCCTGCCCCGGGGTCGACGGTCATTCCGCAAACCGGGTCGCGGACAATCCCCTGGGTGTCAGGGCTATGGTGGTGATGGTCATGGGAGGACATGGGTGGCTCCTCGCTGGTCTCTGTGCTGGTCGAGACATAGGCATTCCAGTAACTGGAAGGTCCAGAGGTCGTGGCAGGTTTAAGTCTCCAACGCCTTTGACCCGGCCTGCGTTCATTATTGTTTCGTTCGCCTGACGGGGGCCGGGCCGGTCAATTGTCCTCCACCGCATCCCTGTCGAGCAGGTAGAGCGAGATGGCCGTCCGGTCCCCAGCCGAGATCCAGCCCAGGCCCTGTTGCACGACCAAGGCCCCGCGCGGTCAGAGCCAACTGGTCGGCCAGCGCCTGGAACTGCCCCCAGTCGCTCCGGATTTCGGGGTTAGCCTCTGACGGATGCCCCGTCGTGCCCTCGGGAAACTTCGAGGTCATGGCATCCCACGCGAGCCCGACGATTTCGGCCGAAGCTCTGCCGACCGCTGCGGCATCGCAGTCCCCCTGGCCCGAGAACATGCGCGCGATCCCCTTCACGACCTGCTGCATGGCCTTCATGCCGTCCATGCGTTCCTTCACCACGCCCGTGGCCCCGGCGCCAGGGCCGACATTGCGAATAAGGCAGCCACCAGGCCGCCCAGCACGATTTGCTGATACTTCATCTCATCTCTCCATTGTCTTGATCCATGCGGCCGGCCCAAGGACCGGAGCAGATCAAAGACGCGGAAGAGGCGGCTCGGCGTCGGGTGTGCGGGTGTCGAGACCCTGCCTTCCGGGACACATCGGCATCTTCGTCGCGTTCAGTGCAATCGCAGACTGGGAATGTGATGCAGGCAGGACCTTTCCGATGCACAGGCCATCAGGCAGCAGTCGTCCACGACCATCCGGGCCATGTCAGTCCCAGCCATATCAGAGGAAATGCCGGCCTCATGCGACGGCCCTCCATAGGCCACTACCGACCCCGGGAAAACTCTGCCAAACGCCCCCAGCAGCTGCGCCAGGCAAGTTGCCTTTGGCGGCACGAGACATGAGTGCCGGTCGACCATAGCCAAGGGTGTGCCTTGCCCGGGTCATTCGTCAACCGGCCGCGGCAGGGGCAGTCAATGGCCCATGCCATGTCCCGACGCGACGGCCAGGTGATGGGCGGGATGGTGGTTGCCCACTGCCATCAGGCCGAAGAAGCCAAGCGCCCGGATCTGGGCGCTGTCCCGTGGATCCTCGACCACCCATTCGATCACATCCTCCTGCACCGTGACCTGCGATGACCAGCCGGTTTCCCCGGTCAGAACGGGCGCATGGGCCGGGACCATGCGACCAGCGGCGTCTCCCCCCGGCTGGTCGGTCGGAATGGTCAGGATGATGCCGGTCGCGGTGTCGGCCTGCTCCACCGTCTCCAGGTCAAAGAGCGCGTCCATATCCAGAAGGTGCGCGCGCAGGCCGGCGATATCCACCCGGGACCAGTCCGTCGACGGATCCGAGCGCAGGATCTCCACGATCTCGGCCAGGGCGCCAAAGGCATCGTTGCCCGGCTCCATCGCCCCGGCGGGTTCGGCGGCACCCGCGCTCATGTGAGCGGCATGACCCTGGTGAGAGGTCTGCGCCTGCGCGACGATCGGAAGGCCCAGGGAACAGGCGATGGCGAGCGATCTCAACATGGTGAACTCCGGTGTTTGATTGCATTGCGCCGCACCATAGACGCTCTGCGCCATTGCGATCATGATTCTGATCATGATCGCCGCACCTTTTGACCAACTGCCCGCAGCTGCCGTCGCCCGCTTTACCTGTGACGCGGGCGACATCCTCTTTCGCGCCGATGCTCCCGCCGATCACCTGATTGCAATCGACGCCGGGCAGCTAGTCCTTGTCCGCCTGTCGCCCGAGGGCAACCGCGTCATGATCGCCCAGGCGGGGCCGGGCCAGACCCTGGGCGAGGCGAGCCTGTTCACCGACCGCTACCATTACGATTGCGTTGCCCGAAGCCCGGCTTCCGGCTGGCGGATCGCGGCCAGCGCCATCCGCGCGGCGCTGGTCACCGATCCTGACTTTGCCCTGGCCATGGTGCAGACCCTGGCGCGCCAGGTGCGCACGGAACGCCTGCGCTGCGAGATCATGTCGATCCGGTCCGCCGAAGCGCGGGTGCTTGCGGCGCTGCGGGCCTTCGGTCAACCCGGGACGCTGACCGCCTTCGCCGACAGCCTGGGCCTCAGCCAGGAGGCGTGCTCGCGCGCCATGGCCGGGCTTGTCCGGCACGGCCGGATCGAACGGCTGGGGCGCGGCCGCTACAGGGCCATAGGCCAAGGCTGATCCGGACACCGGGCCCAAAGCCGGCTGTCACGGACGATGGCAACAGGGCCTGTCCGAATTGTGACACCCTTGGCTCCTTGCCCTGCCGGCGCGCCAGTCTAATCTGGACGCCATGGTTCTGATCCGCACCCTAGTCCTGGCCCTGACGCTGGTCGCCCTCTTTGCATGGCCGGCGGCCCCGTTCGCGGGGACGCAGCCCATTGGCACGGATCAGACCGCACATGCCGCCTGCCCGGATTGCGATACACCCGCCCCATGTCCCGACGGCATGGCCCTTGGATGCGCAGCCTGCCCTCTGGCCTGCCCCTTGCCGGCGGACATGCAGCCGCCCATTGCAGCGCGCCATGCCCGGCATGACACCCCCGATCGCCCTGCGATCACCCCCCTGTCGCCCCCAGACCGAGATCCTCCGCCGCCGCGTGCGTGATGCCCCTTCGGCCTCACCCAATCGACACGGAGAGACACATGAAAACCCCGATATACATTGCCGGCGCGGTCCTCGCGGCCGGTCTCGCGGGCTGGTACGCCTTCACCCCGTCGCAGACCGCAACGGCAGCCCCCGAAGGCGACGCCCTGGTCACGATCACCCTGCCCGACAGCCTGTCAGAGCAGGCGCAGATCGGCAAACGCGGCTTTGATGCCGTCTGCGCCGCCTGCCACAGCGAGAACGCCGTCGGCCGCGATGGCATGGGCCCGCCGCTGGTTCACAAGATCTACGAACCTTCGCACCACGGCGACATGAGCTTCCAGATGGCCGTGCAGAACGGTGTCCGGGCGCATCACTGGACCTTCGGCAACATGCCCCCGCAAAACGGGCTGACCCGCGCCGACGTGACCGCTATCGTGGCCTATGTGCGCGAATTGCAGCGCGCCAACGGGATCAACTGAGGACCCATGCCCATGACCCCGCACCTCACCCGCCGCACTCTCCTGGCCGCCAGCGCCGCCGCGCTTGTCCTGCCGCGTGCCGCCCGTGCCCAGCCGATCACGCTTACCGCGGCCCCCGTCACGGCCCAGATCCTGCCCGAAGGCGACCCGGCGACCGCCATGCTGGGCCTGAACGGATCTTCCCCAGGGCCCGAGATCCGCGTCCGCCAGGGCGACCGCCTGGCGCTGGGGTTCGAGAACCGGATCGGCGCGCCCTCGGCCCTGCACTGGCACGGGATCCGCATCGACAATGCCATGGACGGCGTGCCCGGCCTGACCCAGAACGAGGTCGCGGACGGCAGCACCTTCGACTATGCCTTCAACCTGCCCGATGCCGGAACCTACTGGTATCATTCGCACAACCGCTCGTGGGAGCAGGTCGAACAGGGGCTTTACGGGGCCCTGGTCGTCGAGGAACGCGACCCGCCCCGGGTCGATCACGACATCACCGTGATGATCGACGACTGGCGCCTGCAGGAAGATGGCACGCTGGTCGGCGGCTTCGGAGGCATGCACGATTTCGCCCACGGCGGACGATTGGGCAATTTCGCCCGGGCGATCCCTTCGGTCAGAGAGGTGCGGATCGGCGACCGCATCCGCCTGCGCCTGATCAATGCCGCCACGGCCCGGATCTTCCCCCTGGCGCTCAGCGGTCTCGACGGACAGGTCGTCGCCCTGGACGGGATGCCCCTGCAGGCGCCGCGCCCCTTCTCGCAGCTGGAACTCGCCCCGGCCCAGCGGGTCGACATCATCGGCGATGTCACGGGGGCCGTCGTCTTCGACTTCCCGACCAACAGCGGCCCCTACGAACTTGCCCGCATCGAGGCCAATGGCCAGAACGCCGCACCGATCGGGGGTCCCATCCCGACCCTGCCGCCGAACCACCTTGCCATGCCGGCCCCCAACCCGCCCCTGCTCGAGCTCCGCATGGAAGGCGGGGCCATGGGCGGGCGCCATGCGGGCGACGACATCTGGGCCTTCAATGGCCAGTCCGGCATGTCGAAGACCCCGTTCGCCCGGTTCACACCCAAAGACACCGCCCGCATCCGGCTGATCAACGACACCGCCTTCCCGCATGGCATCCATCTGCACGGCCATCATTTCCACGAGGTCACGCCCGAAGACACCCCGGGCGATCTACGCGACACCACGCTGGTCGAAGCCGGGGCCAGCCGGGACATCCTCTGTGTCTTCGACAATCCCGGCAAATGGCTGCTGCACTGCCACATGCTGGGCCATCAGGCCTCGGGCATGAAAACCTGGGTAGAGGTCGCATGAAGCACGTCACGATCCCGGCGCTGGCCCTCCTGGCCGGCCCCGCCCTCGCCGATCACGAGTTCGACGGGGCCGACCTGGAGCAAGGCGCGCGGCTTTACCAGGACCATTGCGCCGCCTGTCATGGCGCCGACCTGGAAGGCCAGCCCGACTGGCGCAGTCCCGGGCCGGACGGGCTTTACCCCGCGCCGCCCCATGACGAAACCGGCCACACCTGGCACCACCCCACGGCCATGCTGTTCGACTATACCAAGCTTGGCGGCCAGGAGGCCCTGGCCCGCGCCGGCGTCACATCTTTCACCAGCGGCATGCCGGCCTTCGGCGATCAACTGACGGACAGGCAGATCATCGACATCCTCGCCTGGATCGCCTCGACCTGGCCGGACCGCCTGGCAGCCAGCCAGCGGTCGCGAAATCCGGACCACTGAACACGGCATTCGCAGGCCAGACACAACCATCTGGCCTGCGCGCCTCGACCCGGACCCGGCGCAACAAAGCGCGCTTGCATGTGCATGAGGGGGAACCTGGTAGCGGAGGAGGGAGTCGCCCCCCGACACGCGGATCATGATTATCCCTAAGCATCAATGACTTGATCACGCAACGAGCAGATCCAGCTCCATCTTGGCTAAGAGATCGACGTCGTCTTCGGGGCTTTCGAAGAGGTGCCCATAGACATCCATCGTCATGGTGATCGAACAATGCCCTAGCAGCGCCTGGATCTTCTTCGGCGGCCACGTCTGCTTGATGAAGAGCGACGCCGCCGCATGACGCAGGGCATGGAAGCTGAAGTTGCACGCCCCGGTTTCGTCGACGATCGCGTTCTCGACCAGCAGCGGCACGAAGATGCAGTTGCGAAGGTTCGAGTGGTTCTCGATGTTGCCCTGCCCTTGTGCGAACGGCTGAATGTCCGCGGGGCGGAGAAGGTGGCCGGCATGGTCGCCATGCGGCAGGTGAAATGCATGTTCACCGCAGCTCTGGGGCCCCGACACCTCCATGGGCTTCGCCAGTCCTGTATTCGGATCGTGGATAACGCACGACGCGTTCCGGATAGCACGAGGCATGAATCGCATCTCAAATGGACAGACGGTGGACTAGCCGAATCGAAGGGACCGGCCGACGTGTCACGCGTTCGGCCCCGACCAACGAACCACAGCGGCCATCACAACAGGGGGAGACGCGGTCAATGATCAAAGCGAAGCCGTTCTGGTTTGCAACCCTGATGTGTCTTGCCCTGGCGCCGGCGAGTCAGTCTCAACCGATCCAGGAAAAGCGGGTGTCCTTCACAGCCGGGACCTCGGGCGCGACGATCCAAGGCGCGTTGAAGGGCGAGCAGATCACCGACTACCTGCTGGGGGCCAGCGCCGGACAGACCATGACCGTGGAGTTCTCGACCAGCAATCCGGCCGGGTATTTCAACCTGATGATCGGCAATGATCCGGCGGCCATCCATATCGGGTCGGTGGCCGGCAACCATTACTCCGGCGTGCTGCCCTCCTCCGGGGACTACCGCATTCGCGTCTACCTCATGCGCAGCGCCGCGCGGCGGGGGGAAAGCGCCGATTACACGCTGAGCGTATCCATCGGCGGATCGACCAAGCCGGCCCCGGTGACGGATGACTATGCCGACGGCCTGGCCGGCGGGCCGGACTGGTGGCAGGTCGCCGGCGTCGCGTCGAACGATACCCTGAACGTGCGGGCCGGCCCCGGGACCGGCCATGAAGTGATCGGACAGCTGGCCAATGGCGACCGGGTGCGCAACATGGGGTGCCGGATGAACGGCCAGACCAAGTGGTGCCAGGTCGAGATCCAGGGCGACATGCGCGTGACCGGCTGGGCCGCGGGCCGTTACCTGAGTGAAGCCGCCGCACCGGGCGGATCCTCCGCAGGACACGAAGCACGGGGCACGATCCCCTGCGCGACGGCATCGGGGCAACCCATGGGCACTTGTTCCTTCCGTGTCTCGCGCGGCAGCGGGGGCACCGCGAGCGTCTGGGTGGCCCTGCCGGGCGGTGGCGAACGGTATCTCGACTTCCGCGAGGGACAGCTTGTCGGAAGCGATCCGGGAACCACCGCCAGCCATACTCGAAACGGCGACTTGAACATGGTCTCGATCAACGGAACCGAACGCTACGAACTGCCCGATGCCGTGCTCTACGGCGGCTGAAGCACCCCCAGCGAGGAGCCAGGACATGCTTGCCACCCTGATACGGACAACCGCCCTGACCGGCCTTCTGGCCAGCGCGGCCACCGCCCAGCAGCAGGACCTGCCCGATCCCGGCCCGGATCAGCTGGGATTTTCCGTCGAGAACATGGACCTGAGCGCAGATCCCACGGTGGATTTCTATCGCTACAGCTCGGGTGGCTGGATGGACCGGGTCGAGCGACCGGCCCAGTACCCCGCCTACGGCATCTTCTACATCATGACCGAACGGCTGACGAAACAGGTGGCCCAGGTCGCGATGGCGGCTGGCGAGGCCGCGGCGGATGCGCCCAAGGGCACGCCGACCCAGCTGGTGGGGGATTTCTACAACGCCTTCATGGATGTAGAGGCCATCGACGCCGCCGGCATCGACCCGATCCGCCCGATGCTGGACGAGGTGGCCGCCGCCGAAACTCTGACCGACCTGACCCGCATTGCCGCCGAACAGGCCGCCACCGCCGGGCCCGGCCTTCTGGCGATGTTCGGGCCCTCCCAGGATCCGGCCGACGGCAGCCGCTTTGCCATGTTCGCGCTTGGACAGACCTTCGGGATCGACCGCCACTTCAACGAAGTCCTGCGCATGGCCCCCGACAGCCCGCCGCTGCTGGCCTACCACGCCTATATCCGCGACCTGCTGATCGCCGCGGGCTATGACCCGGCCAAGGCTACCCGGGTGGCCGACGGCTCGATCGACATCGAAACACGCCTTTATTCCGTCTTCCTGACCCCGGCCGAGGCCAAGGACCCCGCCAACAAGTTCGGCACGCTGCCCTATGCCCAGGTCAAGGCCCAGGTGCCCGAGTTCGACCTGGATCTTTACCTCGACACCATCGGCTTTCCGAAACCCGACAGCTTCTACATGTACGAACCGCGCGCCCTGGTCGGGCTGTCCGAGGTGCTGCAGACGACGCCGCTGGACGACCTGAAGGATTACATGGCGTTCCGGCTGATCCACGAATACGCGCCTTTCCTGACGACCCGCCTGCGCGAGCCGGGGCTGGCCCTGCAAGAGGCGTTACTGGGGGCACGCAACGACCAGCCCCGGGCCGAACAGCTGTACCAGCTTTTCGTCGAAAAGCTGGGCCATCCGGTCAGCCAGCTCTATGTCGAGGCCTATTATCCAGACGAGACCAGGGCCGAGCTGCTCGACATGATCGAGCGCATCAAGGCGGTCTTTCGCGCGCGCATCACTGACAGCGCCTGGCTGTCGGACCCGACCCGGGCCGAGGCCCTGCGCAAGATCGACCAGTTCTACTACAAGGTCGGCTACCCCGATACCTGGATCGACTTCAGCAGTGTCGACATCGTCCCTGACGACCCGGTCGCCAACATCATGGCACTTGGCCGGTTCGACATGGACCGCCAGCTGGATCGGCTCAAACGCCCGCCCGAGCACGAGGAATTCAACGGCAGCTCCACCCTGCCCATCGCGATGAACGCGGCCTATACGCCCACGATCAACGGCTTCGAGGTCACGGCGGCCATCACCCAGCCCCCGGCCTTCTCGCCGGACATGGACGCGCCGCTGAAATTCTGCCGGATCGGGGCGGTGATCGGGCACGAGATGACCCACGGCTTCGATTTCTCGGGCCGGAACTACGACGCGGACGGAAATTACCGTGACTGGTGGACCTTCGAGGACACGACGGCCTTCATGGACGAGGCCCGCAACCTGATCGCCCAAGCCGATGCCTACGAGGTCTTGCCCGGGATCCACATCAACGGCGCTCTTGGCGTGGGCGAGAACATGGCCGACGTCGGAGGCATAACGCTCGCCTACGAGGCCCTGCTGGACTACCTGGCCGACCACCCCGAAGAGGATATCGAGATCGACGGGCTGACGCCCCGGCAACGCTGTTTCATCGCCTGGTCGCAGTTCTGGACGATGAAGGCGACGGACCAGTACCTGGAGGCGCTGGTGACCAACGACGGCCACGCCCCGGACTTCTACCGCGCCACCGCTGCCCTGCAGAATGTCGATGCCTTCTACGACACCTTCGGGATCAAGGACGGCGACCCGATGTGGCTTCCCCCCGACAAGCGCGGCCAGGCGTGGTGACGCCTGGCCCCACAGCCCCCGCCCGCAATTCGATTTCAACGCCAGCCCAACCCCACAGGAGTGCATAGACGTGACCATCGGATACCATCTGCCCGCGCGAAACAGAGCCTCGTCGGGTTCACCGGCCTGACGATCATGGCCCTGGTGGCCGTCTGCATGGGAACAAGTGGCAGCAGTGGCAGCGGCGGCTCCACCTTTGTACTCAACCGCGATGGCGCCGTCTGCGCGGCCGTCTTCGATGAAACTCCTGCGGAGGGCGACACCGAGCTTTCGAACCTGAGCTGCAGCAGAGGCGGCACGGGAACGGCAACCGTTGTCTACGCCGGCGACGCCAGCCCCGAGCGGGTTGTCTATGCGGTCAACGGCGAGGGCGGCGGCACGATCACCCCTGATCCTAGGATGCGCGAAACCGTGACCGGCAAGGATATCGCATCTCTTGCCGGTTCCCACGCATCGCGTGCGTCCCGGCGGCGATTGCCCGCGATCGACATTGCCCGCACCGCAGCACTTGGGGGCATGTCCGTGTTTCACGGTGCCTGGGATCTGACCCTGTTCGGGGCTCTTCCGCCGGGCGCGACGCAAGCGCCGGGATGGTGGATCTTCGCGCGCCTGATCGCCGGCAGCTTCCTGTTCCTGTCCGGAATGGCCCTGTGGCGCGCGCATGGTGACGGGATCCGGTGGCCCGCCTTCCTGCGGCGTCTGTCCGTTCTGGTGCTGGCTGCCGCAGCCATTTCCCTGGCTGGGCGTGTTCCTGCTGGGCCTCCTAACGGCGCGTGTGTTCAACTCCCGCCTGCGCGCAGACCCGAGATCATCCGGTTCCATCGTGCAGTGGCTCGCATGGCCCGGGCGGCACAGTCTGGCGATCTACCTGCTGCACCAACCAGTGCTTTTCGGACTGCTGTATCTCGTCAGACGGACAGGGATGTTATGACCGCCGGATCAATCAACCCCACGAACGCCCGCACACCACATGGATGGCGGCCGATCAGCCGCTTGCAGTGCGGCGCAGCGTGACCGAAGGCGCTTCGCCATAGCGGGCCTTGTAGGCCGCGCTGCTGCGCCCCAGGTGGCAGAGGCCCGCGTTCAGGGCCGCCGTCGTGACCGAAACGCCCGGCAGTCCGGACAGAAGATCCTGCCGCATCGCCGCCAGGCGCATCTCGGCCAGGGCCTCGCGCGGGGTAATGCCCCGACACGCCCTGAAGGCCTTCTGCAGGGTCCGTTCCCCGACCCCGACAGACCGCGCGACATCCAGGATGGACAGGGGATGGCTGAACCGGGCGGCCATCACCTCGCACGCCCTGTCGACGACCGTCTTCATCCGGGCATCCGCGACCCGGTCGGCCTGTTGCTCGGGCTGCGCCAGGACCTGCAACAAGGTGTCTTCCAGAAGCGCCTCGGCCAGCATGAAAGCCAGGTGCCCCGCACGTCCGCTGTGGAGAAGATGTTGGAACGCAAAGTCCAGGAAATCCTTCAGCGCCTGTCCCCCGGGACCGGCCCCCAGGCGCAGGGCTTCGCTGTCCATGGTGTGCGGCCAGCCCGCAGGAGCCATGACCGTATAGCTTTCGTAACATCCGCCATCTGGCCCCGGCGACAGCACGCTGTCCCGTTCGGACGGAGACAGCGACAGCATCTGCCCCGGAGACACCACGATCTCGCGGCCGCTCACCCGGACCCGGGCTGACCCGCGCAACGGGATGGTGACGGACAACCGCGCGTCCTCGACAAAGCTGGCCCGGTGCCCCGATGAGCACACGGCCACCATCCTGAACCCGCGCGATCCGTTGTCGAGGATCCTGTGGACCAGGCGGCCATTCTTGCCCGAGAAATTGAAGTGCTGGGTGCTGGTGAACAGGCTGGGCGTATCCGCGCCGGGGCCCTCTCGATACTCTTTCGTAATCACGATTTCCGCACCTCCCGAACCCTGAACACCCACGGATGTGAGTGTGCCTTGATTCCCGGTTTCCGCAAACAGAGTGTTGACTGACAAGCGGAAAATGCCCCCTCACGCGCGCTGGAAAGCAGCCATGCCATGCCAAGATTCACTATTCGTTGAAATGGAGGCGATCTCCCCCGTAAGATGAATCCAGGAAGACCGATAATCATTATCGACCTCCGGAGTGGGTTTGCATGCCGCGATTTGAACGCGTCGCCGAGTACAGATCGAACCAGCCACACGGCAGCTACGGGGGCCTGTTCACCGGTGGCTCGCCTCCGACGTTGCACGCCTTCGATCGCCCGAGGATGACGATAGACAAGGCCTACCTGCAGACCACCTGCGTCGGCCGTGTCCAGTCCACCGGGCACGATGTCCAGGTGGTCGAACACGAAAAGGTGTCGGTCATCATTCCCACCGAAGGCACCATCAGGACGCAATTCGCGGGTCAACATCTTCAGGCCCGCCCCGGACAGGTGCTTGTCCTGGGGCGAGGTCCGCGCCAGACCAACGTCCTGCGCAGTATGTCGGGCGTCTACCAGGCGGTCATCCTGCTCTTCGACCATGCCGAGCTTGCGATGTTGCACCGTGGTTTGGCGTCTTCGCGCAGAGACAGCGCTCCGCCGGACAATTACTGTCGCGCCGTGGATGTGGGCACCTCCACCCCGGCCCGCCACCTGGTGCACCTGACCGGCGTCCTGCTCGACGATCTGGACGGTGACCTCGCCAGCCCGTTGGACCCCGGTAGTGAAACCCACTGGCAGCAGCTCTTGTCCCGCAAACTGCTTGATGTCATGGGGTCCCGGCACGGCGAGACGGGGACGACCCGAGCCGATACCCCGGCCCACCGACATGTCCGGCAGGCGGAGAACCACATGATGTCGGC
The DNA here is from genome assembly GCA_002709405.1 of Paracoccaceae bacterium. Classification (GTDB taxonomy): domain Bacteria; phylum Pseudomonadota; class Alphaproteobacteria; order Rhodobacterales; family Rhodobacteraceae; genus Marinibacterium. Next base: position 3,512 of record PAQV01000042.1, on the reverse strand, counting down.
CTACGAAGAGATCCGGACGATCGCCGAGGTTGCCCTGGCCTGCGGCGTCTCTACCCGCACGCTTGAAACGGCCTTCCGGAAGGTGATGAGCCGCACTCCCTGGACCGTCCTGACCGACATCCGCCTGGACCGGGCCCGGCAGCTTCTGCTGACCGGCGACAAGGGCAGCACCGTCGCCTCGGTCGCCTATACCGTAGGCTTCGGTCACACGGGCCGTTTCGCGAAATCCTACACCGCGAAGTTCGGTGAACCGCCCTCGGCAGCCCTGGCGCGCCGAGGTTTTTCCCCACGAGTTGCGGGATCCGGATCGTCCGTTCGGTATTCGGATTGATCGAGCCCTCGGCCCTGTGACCAAATCGGAGTCGTGGGAGTGACGGACGTCTTCGAACTGGACGTCCAGGAGCGCCGGGCGTGCACCCAGCGCCATCTTGATATCAGCGCGGGGGCTTGAAACCGATGATCCGACCATGCCTGTTGACGGCCATCGCCATCGGGGCCACGACCGTTGCGCCGCAGGCGCGGGCCGAAATGCCAATCTTCGCCGCCACCTGCCCGATGGGAGGCAACATCGACGCCGACCGCACCGGGACCGTCCGGGTCGGCGGCCTGGTCGCAAAGGTCTCGGAGTTCAATCCCAAATACTACGAAGCAACCCATGACGGCGTGACCTACAGCATCAGCCATGACGGCGGAGGCCAGGGGCTCATCGTCTCGTTCTCGGCATCCGGAGGCCGCAACGGTGTCTGCACCGTCCTGTCGTCGGGCCCGGTTCCGGCCGTCACAGCCACCGCCGAAGGTGGCCTTCTGCCGGAAGAGGACTTCTTTGTCGTCAATCTGTCCGCTGCGGACGGGAGTTTGAACGTGCGCAATGCACCGCGCCCGTCCGGAGACCTGCTCGGGACAATCCCGAATGGCACGAATGTCATCAACCAGGGCGGCTGCACGATCTCGGACGGCGCGCAATGGTGCAAGGTCCAGGCCGAAGGAGGCGGCGTGACCGGATGGGTGGCCGCTCGGTTCCTGCGGCTTCCGGGGCCGGCAGGCGGCGAGGATACGGCCACTGCCGACGATGGCGGCGGGGCGATGGCTGGAAGTGGGGCTGGCAGCGGAGCCACGAATGTTCGGGTCCGCTTCACGCCGGGCACGACGGGCGCGGAACTGACCGGCGATCTTCTGCCCCAGCAGTCGCGGCGATACATCCTGGGGGCTGCCAATGGCCAGACCCTCTACTTTCGCCTGGCCGCGAACGGACCGGGCATGACCTACGTCATCTACAACCCGGACGGATCCGTACTGCTCGACGAAACGGGCGCGGCGCAGGAATACCGCGGGCAACTCTGGCAGTCGGGCGACCACTTCATCGACCTCTACAACACGTCGAACGGTGCCCAGTCGTACAACGTTATCTTCGGGATCGAGTGACCCCGACCATCCCATCAACAGGAAACGCGGAAAGGGACAGGATGACCTCAACCACCAGAACACTCGCGTGCATCAGCGCATTGGCACTGCTTGTCGCCTGCGACGCGCCCACCGGCGGCAGCGCAACCATGGCCCCCGCCGCAAGCGGCCCGCCGTTCATCGAGGGCAGTTTCGGAGCCAGCGACGCCGCCGTGAATGCCTGCCGAACGCTGCTGGAATCGCAGACCTCGGGCGGCGTGTCGGTGGTGGGGTCCGAGTTTTCGCAGGCCAACAGCGCGGTCTACATGCGCGTCGGATCGAACGGCGCACCATGGCGGTGCCTGGTCTCGGACGACGGCAGCAACCCCTCCCTCATGTTCATGGGCGACGAAGGCGCGCTCTGAAGCCAGGCCTCGATCCTGTCCGGGGCAGGCGATCCGTCCCCCCCGGATCAAGGCATGACAAGCGCCCAGTCAAAGTAAGCGCCAAGCCAACATCCGGCCGTTGCCGCAGGCTCCAGAAAGGAGACCCCAAGGTGAACCTCGACATTCCGCACATGCTGGTGACCGCCGTGGTGATCGGGCTTGTCATCTGGCTGGTCGATCACACGGCCCGGTTCGCGGCCATGACAAAGGGCCGCCGGACCATGATCAAAATGGTCGGGGTCTTCGTCGTGATCCTGATCATCAACCTCCTCTGGCGCCCCTATGGTGCCACCGGCTGACCAGAAAGCTGTCCCATGTCCAGGATCCTCCTGTCCGCCCTTTTCCTTCTCATCGGTTGTGCCGTCGGCTTTTTCGGAAGCAATGTCGTCACCGGGGCCGCGTTGGGCGTCGGCATCGCAACCGGCGCCTCGGCTGGCATCTGCATGACGATCGGGGCCGCCGATGCCGAAGGCCTTCTGACCCCGGAAGAAATCGACCAGGTGATGACACGGGCAGCGGCGGACATGGCCGGCCTGACGGGCGACGCGCCATCTTCCGCGCTTGTCGGTGCCCGCGAAGACTGCGCCAAGGTCATGGACCAGCTGCGGTCACAGGGCGACGCATAATGCGCGGCCACCTCCTGTGGCTGGCATCGGCCCGCACTCCACTTGGTGCCCTTGCCTCTCCCGGGTGTCCGGCGTGCTGTCCCTAAAGTAGCAAAGACCCGGTCGCCTGCACCGGAACGATCCCCCAGGCCCCGTCGAAATGGCGCCTCCGCAGGACCATGGCCGGCACCCCGATCACGCATCACGAAAGACCCAACCCCACCAAACCCAAAGAGGACCTATACCCATGATGCACCACATTACGCGTTCCGCCGTCGCGGCTGTTGCGGCCCTGGCAGCCTCGGTGGCCCTTGCCGAAGACGCAAAGCTGCCCGCCGAAGGGGATGCCGTTTACCCCTACGGCCATTCCGGAGCCTGGTACGTCTTCGCGGACACCACGGGCGGCACCTGCATGACCGAGAAGGTCGACGACGCCGGAAACGTCGTGCAGATCGGCATGACCAAGGATGGCGAACACGCCTACCTGGCTGTCTATGCGCTGATACCGGAAGACCTGCGCGAGAAACGCGAGAAGATCACGATCACGGCGGGAGACATGACCCACACCGGGCGGATCAGCCGCTGGAAGCGACACAATGCGGATGCCTATTCAGGCGGGGTTCTAACGTCGGATACCTTCGACTTCGCAGCACAGGCTGAGACTGTCACCGAGATCATCACCTTCCCCAATGAACAGATTGAGATCACCATCAGCCTAGAGGGCAGCGCTGAAGCTATCACTCTAACCAAGGAATGCATCGCAGCGCAGACAGGCTGAGCTCGCCGGCAGGGTTGGCGCCCAGACTGACGACATCACCCATGCACCTGCCGGCGGTCCCGAAACGGATACCGCCGGCAATGGCACGTCATCAACCTGACAACAACGCGGCAATCCTTGACAGCCGCGATCGGCTGATCAGCAACCACGAAGAAGACAGGCAAACGCGAAACCGCATGACGGATTGGAGTGCGCCCCTCGGGCTGGACAGCTTGAGCTGAAGATTTTGACCGGGTCGTGGTTCTGATAAGGAGAACCGCATGACCAAGAAGCACCGTCGTCACAGCACGTCCAAGAAACGCG
>PAQV01000041.1 GCA_002709405.1 Paracoccaceae bacterium | reverse complement strand
GGGCGCGGGCAAAGCCCGCGCCCCCCCTGCCCCCGGGCCCCCTTCCCTCCAGCGTTTCGACAACCGGTCAGGGTGCCGTGGCCCAGACCTCGATCTCGACCTTGAATTCCGGTCGCGTAAAGCCGGACACGATGACAAGGGTCGAGCTTGGCAACCGGTCTTCGGGCGTTTCGGCCAGGAAGGCATCGCGGGCCGCCATGTAGCCCTGCATATGCGCCCTGTCGGTCACGAAAGCGGACAGGTGGAAGATGTCTTGCGGTGTCATCCGTCCCTCGGCCAGGATGGCGGTAATGTTGGCAAAACAGATCCCGGCCTGCTCGAACGGCGTCTCGGGGATCGTTCCGTCGGTGGCCAACCCAAGCTGGCCGGAGGTGCGCAGGATGCGCTGGCCCGGCGGCAGTTCCACCCCATGAGCATACCGGGCGAAGGGTGGAGAAATAGACGGCGGGACAAGCGATTTCATGAGGTCTCCTGATCGTGGTGCCGCTTCACTCTTGCCCCATGCGCGGGGCTTTGAAAGGGTCTGGCCAGCACTTCTAAGGGGATCCCATGACGACTGATGTCCTACGCGACGTTCTTGTGCCTGAACCGCTGTTCGGAGAGGCTCCGGCAGTGGCCCGACGCGAAGATGGCTGCATTCGGGGCGACCTTGTCATCGCCGACGGCCGCGCGGCCGACCTGGTGCCAGCGCCCCCGGGCCCCAGCCCGCGCGTTGTTCTTCCGGCCCTGGTCGAAGCGCATTGCCACCTGGATAAATGCCACACGATCGGGCGCATGACGGGCATTGGCGGCAACCTCCGCCAGGCGATCGAGGCCCAGACCGCCGACAAGCAGAACTGGAGCAAGGCGGATCTGCATGACCGGATCGGCCGGGGAATGGACGAAGCGATCGCCTCGGGCTGCGGGCTTCTGCGCACCCACGTGGACTGGTCAACCGACATCGCGCCGCCCCCGGCCTGGTCCGTCATCGGTGATGCCGCCGCCGAGCGCCCGGGCCTGACGGTCGACCGATCGGCCCTGGTCGGCATCGACATCCTGGCCGAACCCGGCGTCGCCGATGCCATCGCCGCCGGCATTGCCCGCACCGGCGGCACGCTTGGGGCTTTCGTGCTGGATCACGGCAACCGCGAAACAGGCCTGCGCGCGACCTTTGCCGCCGCCGACCGCTACGGGCTGGCCCTGGATTTCCACGTGGACGAAGGGCTGGCCGACGGGCTCGACGGGCTGGGCCTGATCGCCGAGATCGCCATTGAAACAGGCTTCCAGGGCCCCATCCTGTGCGGCCATTGCTGCAGCCTGATGAACCTTGACGGCGCGCCCCTGACCCGCCTGCTCGACCGGATCGCCCGGGCCGGCCTGTTCGTGACGGCCCTGCCCACGACCAACCTCTACCTGCAGGGCCGCGGCCCCGGCACCCCCGACCGCCGAGGCCTCACCCGCCTGCGCGAGCTCCACGCCGCCGACGTCCCAATCGCCATCGCCTCGGACAACGTGGCCGACGCCTTCTGCCCGACCGGCTTCCACGATCCCATGGCCGCCCTGAACCTCGCCGTCCTGACCGGCCACCTCGATCCCCCCTTCGCCCGCTGGCTGCCGACCATCACCACCAACGCAGCCCGCGCCCTGGGCGCCGCCCCCGTTCAGGTCAAAGGGGCTCGCCTGGAGAACCTCAGGATCAGCGAAGCCCGCACCCTGCCCGCTCTCGTCTCCGGCAGGCATGCCCACCCGACCAGCCTCACGCTACAAACAACGCCCGCCCAGTAAGCGCCCCCACCGGGCAAAGACACCTGCTGCTTCTTTCTCTTTCCAAATACCCCGGCCCGCCCTCGCAACACACGCCCGGCCCGGCCAAGGGCGATCAGGCCATCAAAGCCTGCCCCATCCGCCCGCTCAACCGCCGTGCGGCCAGCCAGGACAGGGCCGCCATCACCGCCGCCGTGCCCAGGCACAGGGGCAGCCCGCCGAGCTGGTAGCTCAGCCCCGACAACAAGGTCCCCAATAGCCGCCCGGCCGCGTTGGACATGTAGTAGAACCCCACGTCCATCGTCACCCGGTCCGCGTCCGAGAACGCCAGGATCAGAAAGGAATGGACCGAGGAATTCACCGCGAACACGAACCCGAAGGCCAAAAGCCCCGCCACAAGGAACAGGGTCAGACCGGGGCTCGGCGCGCCCGCCATCCAGGCCACCGTGGTCACCGCGGCCAGCACCAGGGTCAGCAGGCCCACCCACAGCACGGCCAGCCGCACGATGTCATCCAGGGCCCGGCCCTTTGCCTTCAGCAGGCCCGGAGCCCAGCCCTGCACCGCCCCGTAGGCAATGATCCACAGTGCCATGAACGTCCCGATCTGGAAGAACGCCGCGCGGTTGCCGGCCTCGCTGCCGTCCGACAGCACCGCATAGAAATAGATCGGGATGCCGACCACGAACCACACGTCTCGGGCGGCGAACAGGAAGACCCGCGCCAGCGACAACAGGTTCACCCGCGGGTCCCTGGAAAACACTTCGGTGAACTTGGTGCCCTTCTTGCCGCGCGGCAGGCCCGGCGGCATCAGCAAGGCCACCGCCAGCAGGATCGCGGCCAGCACGATTCCCATCGCCCAGATCGACGCGGTAAAGCCCAGCGTGGCCAACAGCACCGCGCCCAGCAGGAAGCCCAGCCCCTTGACCGCGTTCTTCGACCCGGTCAGCACGGCCACCCAACGAAAGAGCGCCCCGTCCCCCGATGGCGCCAGCAGTTTCACCGCGGATTTCGAGCTCATCTTGGCCAGGTCCTTGGCCACGCCCGACAGCCCCTGCACCCCCATCACGAACCCGACCGACACCGCAACGGACCATGACGGATCCAGCCGGGTCAGCGCGTAAAGCGCCACGATCTGCAAGCCCAGCCCTGCATAAAGCGTGGCCGTCAGACCGAACCGCCGGGCGATCCAGCCCGCCGACAGGTTGGTCACCATGCCCATGAATTCATACAGCAGGAACAGGTAGGCCAGCTGGATCGGCGAAAACCCCAGCCCATGAAAATGCAGAAGCACCAGCATCCGCAGCGCGCCATCCGTCAGCATGAAGGCCCAGTAGGCCGCCGTCACCGCGATATAGGCCGAAAGGCCCTCGGTCCTGGTCTGGTCGGTCATCCCCGTCCCCTCTTGTCCCCTGTCCCCCGGCAGCAGCCCCGCCGGGGTCGTCCCGTCACCCGTGGAAACCCCGCGCTCAGGCCGCGCCCAGCCCGTCGACAACCATGCGCGTCACATCCGCCAGCCGCCACGCATAGCCGAATTCATTGTCGTACCAGGCATAGACCTTCACCTGCGTGCCGTTGACCACCATCGTCGACGGCGCGTCGATGATCGAGGACCGCGGATCGTTCAGGTAATCGGCCGACACAAGCGGCCGCTCCTCGTAGCCCAGGATCCCCTTCAACGGTCCCCCCGCGGCAGCGGAGAACAGGGCGTTGACCTCCTCGGCCGAGGTCTCGCGCTCGACCTCGAACACGCAATCGGTCAGCGAGGCATTCAGCAGCGGCACGCGCACCGCATGGCCGTTCAGCCGGCCCTTCAGCTCGGGGTAGATCAGGGTGATCGCCGTGGCCGACCCGGTGGTGGTCGGGATCAGCGAATTCAGGGCCGAGCGCGCCCGGCGGCTGTCCTTCATCGGCTTGTCGACGATGGTCTGGGTGTTGGTCACGTCGTGGATCGTGGTCATCGAGCCATGCTTGATGCCCAGGCCTTCGTGGATGACCTTGACCACCGGGGCCAGGCAATTGGTCGTGCAGCTGGCCGCCGTGACCAGGTTATGCTGCGCGGAGTCGTAAAGGGCGTGGTTCACCCCGTAGACGACATTCAGCACGCCTTCGTCCTTGACCGGGGCCGAGACCACCACTTTCTTCACGCCCGCATCGAAATAGGGCTGAACCTTGGCCTCGGTCTTGAAGACACCTGTGCAATCGACCACCACGTCGATGCCCATCTCGGCCAGGGGCAGGTCCTGCAGCGCCGCCGCGCGGGTCAGCCGGATCGGTGTGCCGTCGATGATGACATGGTCGTCATCCCAGCCGAAATCGCGTCGCCAGCGGCCATGCACGGTGTCGAATTCCAGGAACAGGGCATGCTGTTCCGGCGTGCCCACCACGTCGTTCACCAGCACGATGTCGCCGTTCAGGCCCTCGTCGATGAAGGCGCGCAGCACCAGTTTTCCCATGCGGCCCAGGCCGTTGATTGCTATCTTCGTCATTCTGCGCGTCCTTGCTTCGTCTTGCATCCGGGGACCATGTCACGGCAACGTTTCGGTCCCGTGACAGCGGGTCAATTCAGGCGCAGGTCAGGCGACCCAGCCTGGGCGACCCGGGACAGGCCACCGGTCGCATCCTTATTTCGTGAAATTCGGAAATGAAAGAGCCATTCACCGACATGATGCTTTTCTTTTCATGGGCCCAAGGCTAGGGGATTGGCATGCCACTGACCTTTTCTACGCTCGACGCCTTCTTCGCCCATGGGTTCGACACGGTGATCGACGTGCGCAGCCCGTCCGAATTCGCCGAGGATCACGTGCCGGGCGCGATCAGCCTGCCGGTGCTGGATGACGAGGAACGCGCCCGGGTGGGCACGATCTACAAACAGCAAAGCCCGTTTCTGGCCCGCAAGCTGGGCGCGGCGCTGGTCTTCCGCAATGCCGCCGCCCATGTCGAAGGCCCCCTGTCGCATCACGAAGGTGGCTGGCGGCCGCTGGTCTATTGCTGGCGGGGCGGGCAACGGTCGGGCAGTTTCGCCTGGATGCTGAAAGAGATCGGATGGCGGTCGGAAACCGTTCAGGGCGGCTACCGCACCTACCGGCGGCTGGTGAATGACTACCTCTACGACACCGCCCTGCGCCACCGGCTGGTGCTGATCGACGGCAACACGGGCACCGCCAAGACCGACCTGCTGCATGTGCTGGCCGAGCGGGGCTGGCAGGTGCTGGACCTGGAAGGCGCGGCGCACCACCGCGGATCCCTGTTGGGCGGGATGGGCGAACAGCCCAGCCAGAAGGCCTTTGAGACCACGCTGGCCCGGGCCCTGACCGCCCTGGACCCCGCCCGCCCCGTCCTGGTCGAGGCCGAATCCAGCAAGATCGGCGAGCGGATCATTCCGCCCGCGCTCTGGGCCCTGATGAAGAACGCCCCCCGGATCGCCATCGAGGCGCCGATGCAGGCCCGGGTGGGCTATTTGGCGCGGGCCTATGACGATGTGCTCAGCGACGGGCCCCGGCTGGAAAACCTGCTGTGGCACCTGCGCGGGGTCCGTGGCCACGAGGTGGTCGACGGCTGGCTGGCCCGCATGGCCGCCGGCGACAAGCTGGGCCTGACCGAGGCGCTGATGGCCCAGCACTACGACCCGGCCTATGCCAAGTCGCGCCGGACGATCGGGGTCGACCCGGTGGCCACCGTCCAGGCCGAAACGCTGGATGCGGCGGGCGTCGCCGCCACGGCCTCGGGGGTGGAACGGGTGCTGGCGCAACCGCCTTTCGCCTGACCCCGGTCAGCCCGCCAGGGTGATCCGGGGCGGGCCGTCGACCATCCGGCCAATCACGGCGGCACGGTAGCCGGCCTGGTGCAGATCGCTCAGCAGGTCATCGGCCCGGGTGGCCTCGACGGCGGCCAGAAGGCCCCCGCCGGTCTGCGGGTCGAACAGCAGATCGGCCAAGCCGCCCTCGGGCAGGTCGGGGGTCAGCGCACGATTTTCGGAGAAAATCGTCGACCGCACCCCCCGCACCGCCAGGTCCACCGCGCCGTCCATCACCGGGATGTCGTCAAGGGACAGCTCGGCCCCAAGGCCCGAGGCCTGGCAGATCCCATCAAGATGCCCGGCCAGGCCGAACCCCGTGACATCGGTCATCGCATGGGCCCCGCCCAGGATCGCGGCGGCCGCGCCCTGCGCCTGCTGCATCCACTCCAGCGCCCCGGCCACGTCGGCCCCCCGCGCAAGACCGGCCATCTCGGCCGCCATCAGAACGCCCGAACCCAGCGGTTTCGTCAGGATCAGCGCGTCGCCCGGCAGGGCGCCGGCCAAGGTGATGGCCCGGTCCGCGATCTCGCCGGTCACCGAAAAGCCGATGGTCAGCTCGGCCCCGACCGAGGTATGCCCGCCGACGATCTCCGCCCCCGCCGCGCGCATGCCCGTGCGGGCGGTGTCCATGATCTCGGCCAGGGTGCGGCGCTGCAGGTCCGGGGACAGGCGGGGCAGGATCACGGTGACAAGCGCCGTGCGGGGCTGGCCGCCCATCGCCCAGATATCGCCCAGGGCGTGCACGACCGCGATCCGCGTCATGGTCACGGGATCGGCGACCATGGCCCGCAGGTGATCGGTGGTCAGCACCAGCCTGCGGTCGGCCACCTTCAACAGGGCGGCATCATCGCCGGGCAGCATCTCGATATCCGGGCGGTCGGACGGCGCGGCCTGCAGGATGCCGCTCAGGCCCGTCCGGCCGACCTTGGCCCCGCAGCCCCCGCACAGGGGCTTGTCGCCAAGGGCCGCATCGACGCCCTCGGCCCGGTCGCGGGGCAGCGGCGGCGGAGCCATCGCGGGCAGGTCGCGGAACTTGTCCATGAAGCGCTGGTCGATCCGGTCTTTCCAGCGCCAGATCACCGGGCCGGAAAACGGCCGGCCGAACCGTTCGCCCAGGGCCTCCTTGCCCCCCAGCGAGATCAGCTTGAGGTAATCGCCCTGCGGCCGGTAGGCCCGCAGCGGCCGGCCCATCGCCCGGGCGCGCAGGTTGTCGAACAGGACCGGCGCCTGGCGGACCGCGTAGACCCCGGCCTTGGGCCGGGGCGCAAACCCCATGTGGGCGCAATCGCCGGTGGCAAAGATGTCGGGATCGCTGGTCTGAAGCGTGGGCGAGATCGTCAGGAACCCGTCCTGCGTGTCCAGCCCGGACTCCGCGATCCAGTCGTAGGGCCGCGCGCCTGCCGCCCCGGTGACGAAATCCGCCGGGATCCCGGTGCCGTCGGCCAGCTCGACCCCCGTGGCGGTGATGCGCGCGATGGCCGCCCCTTCGCGCAGGTCGATCCCGGCGTCCTTCAGCCGGGCGCGCAACAGCCCGGCCGAGCGCGGGCGCAAGGCGGTCAGGGCCCTGTCGCGATCGACCAGGGTGATTTGGGCCGGCCGGCCCCGGGTCCGCAGGGCATGGGCCATGGCCAGCGCAAGCTCGGCCCCCGCCACCCCCGCCCCGATCACGGCCACGCTGGCCGGGCCCTCGCCCGACAAGTAGCGCGTCCAGGCGGCGGCAAAGGCCCCAAGCGGCTTGGCGGGGATGGCATGGTCGGCAAAGCCCGGCAGCGCGGGCATGGCCGAGGTGATGCCCACGTCGACCGAACACAGATCGAAGGACACCGGCGGCCGCCCCGGCACATGGACCTGCCGGGCCTTCGGATCCAGCGCGGTAGCTGCGCCCAGGATCAGCCGGGCGTTGGCAAACCGGGCCAGGCGGACAAGGTCGATGTCCAGCGCGTCACGCGTGTATTGCCCGGCGACATGGCCGGGCAACATGCCGGAATAGGGCGCCGTGGGCCCGGGATTGATCACGGTCAGTCGCACCCCCGGCAAGGGCGTCATGCCCCATTTGCGCAGGGCGAGGGCATGGGTGTGACCACCGCCCAGAAGGACGATATCCGTGGTCAGGGGAAGGGGCATGCTGTCCATGACCTGCTTATCGGCAGGCCTGCGCAGGCTGGCAAGCCGGAGCCGCGCAAATGTGAGCGGGCGTGCACCTCTTGCGGCGGCTAGGCAAAGCCCCGGCCCCGCGCTAGGCTGACGCCCAGGATGCCAGCCGGAGGACACGAGATGGCGGACAATGCCCTGAGCGGCCAGGAGCTCAAGCGCCATATCAAGATCGCGCGCGACACCCCCCTGCCCTTTGCCTACAACCCCGGCGGCCCGAAAGAGGACGATTATTTCGCCCTGCACCGCAAGCGCTCGGCCGACCAGCTGGGCAAGGCCGCGCGCAAGGACGGCCCCGGCGCCAAGGTGGCCTTTGGTCAGGCCCGGGTGGATGGCAAGGTGCTGGAATTGCGCTGTGAACAGGTCGTGGCCTCGATCGCGCGCAAGCTGAAGATGCACCTGAAGGCCAATAAAGTGTCGCTGAACGTCCGGGTGATGGATGCCGACGGCAACATCCTGGAAGAAGATATCGAGGATCTGCCCGACGACCCGACCCTGTCCGACGACGCCGATGACATCGGCGACACGCCCGATGCGGCGCAGACCGCGCCGGAGGCCCCTGTTGCGCCCGAACCGGCCGCCGCCCCCCAGGGCGATGCCACCGGAGAGGCACCCGGCGGGCCCGGAGACCAGGCCCAGGTGGTGGCCGCGCTCAAGCGCCTGCAACCGGCGATACAAGGCGCGACCGGCCCTGCCGGGGACAAGCTGAAAGAGGCCATGGCCCACGTGGTCCGGCTGGTGAAATCGGGCGACCTGGCGGCGGCCCAGGACACCTTGGGCAAGCTGGAAACGGCCGTGGCCCGCTTGGCGGAAAAGGCGGCGACCGCCCCGGAACAGGCCGCCCCGGCCACAGATCAGCCCGCCCCGGCCAACGACCGGCTGAAGACCCTGACAGAGAAGGCCCGCGCCCTGCGCCCGCTGATCGAGGCCGACCATATCCCGGCAGAGGCCCGCACCAAGCTGGACACCGCCTTCCGCTCGGCCATTGCGGCCCTGAAGGCGGGCGACCTGGACCAGGCAGACGCCATCCTGGGCAAGGTCAGCGACGCCGCCGCCCGCCTGGCCCCCGCTCCCGAGACCGCGCAACCTGCCCCAACCCCAGAGACCCCCGCATCCACACCCGAAGACCGGCTGAAGACACTCACGGACATGGCCCGGGCCCTGCGCCCGTTGATGGACGCCGACCAGATCCCGGCCGAGGCCCGCTCCAAGCTCGACACGGCCTTCCGCTCGGCCGTTGCGGCGCTGAAAGGCGGCGACCTGGACCAGGCCGAGGGGATCCTCGACAAGGTGACCCAGGCCATGGCCCGGCTGGGCGTCGATACCGCCAGCGTCGACCGGGCCAAGGGCCCCGCCCCGGCCGCCCAGGCCACCGATGACGATGCGGACAACGACTTTGACTCGCGCGCCCACGACTTGAAGGACAGGATCGAAACCCTGCGCCACAAGATGGTGGCCAGGTTCGGCATGGAGATCCAGACCGCGCTGGACGCCCGGCTGGACAAGGCCGTGGCCGACCTGGAGGCCGGGACCTATGGCTCGGCCGAGCCCGCCATGGCCTTTGTCTCGGAAGCCATCCGCCTTCAGGATGCCATCGACGCGCTGGGACCGGATTTCGCCCGGGCAGCCTCGACCGGGGCGGTCGAGGACGTGCAGCAGATGCGCATCCTGTACCAATCCGCCGTTGACCGTGTCGCGGGCCCCGACCACGCGGCGGCCTGGGCGCATCTGGACAAGGTGCAGGACATGATCCGCGACGGGGCCGAGCGCAACCTGGATGCCTTCCTGGCCGATATTCCCGCCGATGCCCGGCCCTTCGCGATGTCACGGCTGAACTGGACGGCGGCCCACGCCCGCATGAAATCCGAGATGGACAAGCTGCACGCGGCCATCGCGAAAGCGGCGGGCGATGACGAGGACGGCGAACAGGTCCTGGCCAGCCTGAACGGGCTTTATACGCACATGGAAGGGCTGGACCTGCGCCTGGCCGACCGGCTGGATGCCATCGTCAATGCCGATCCCGGCCCCGAGCGCGATCTGCGCAAGGCCGAGGCCAAGGCGCTTCTGGACGACTACCGGGCCGAGCTGGGCCTGCCGTTCTTCCAGGATGTGGACAGCGCCAACGGGTTCGTCCCGGTGGCCGTCGCCTCGACCGCCGCTGTGGCACTGGGGGATATCGACAGGGTCCTGGCCGGCTGACCGCACTGGTGGACGGGGATTTTCCCCGCCCTGGGACCATGGCCCCGCCCCTGACCCCGGCAACCCGGCCTGACCGAAAGCCGGATCGGGGTCTGGGTCAGAAGGTCAGACGGCGGCCGCGCCGCGGGCGGCTTCGGGATGTTCGGCCGCAAAGGCCTGCAGCGTGGCAAACAGCACGCGCGCATGATCGGTATTGCCCCCGTGCAGGGCGTCGCGCATGTCGTCGCTGATCATCCGCATGACCTCTTGCGGGCCCTTGTGGATGTGCATCAGGTATTCCCCCAGCATCGCGGCGGCCACGTCCGTCAGGTGTTCATGTTCTGCCAGCGCCGCAATCTGGTCGCGGGTCAGGTCCGACATGTCGAGAATGTCTTCAGGCGCAATCATCTTGGATCTCCTTCATCATTCAGCCCGGGATGGAGCTATGTAGCATGATTCCCCCGCTCGCATTGACGGGAATCAAGGATCTCCGCGATTTCCCGCCGCTGCTGTCGGTCAGTTTCACCCGAAATCGCGCTTCGGCCACTGAGGCACCCCGTCACAGGAGACAGACCCCCGCGCCTTTGCTAACGCTGGTCCAGCGGACGGGTTTTGCACCAAGGCCCGGCCAGGCGCATGAGGGAGTGGGAAACATGCCTCAGGACGAACGCAGGATCGACACCCGGACGGGCCGCCGCAGCGCGGGCGCGACCCGCGCAAAGACGACCACCCGGAAACCGGCCCCAGACGAGGCCCCGGGCGCGGCCTCGAAGCCGGCCCCGGACCCTAAAAAGGTGCCAGATTCGGCCAAAGGCCAAGCCATGAAACAGATGACGAAACAGGCCCCGAAGCCGCACACCCCCCCGACCGCGACGCCCCCCAGCGCCGCCCCCGAAGACACCGCGCGGGCCGCCCCCCGGCCGCCCGAATACGACACGCTGGAAACCGTCGACCGGGCCCTGCGCGCAGGCTTCGGCCGCCTGACCGGCGGCCTGTCGGCCCATGCCGTGGCCGATGCCTGGCTGGATTATGGCTCGCACCTGGCCCGGTCTCCGGGGCGGCAGATGGAAATCCTGGAACAAGCCGCCCGCAACCAATGGGCCATGGCCCGGGGCATGATGGACGAAGCCGAGGGCTTTGTGCCCGAAAAGGGCGACCACCGTTTCGACGGCCCGGCCTGGAGCCAGCTGCCCTTCCGCATGTGGAAACAGGCCTTCCTGGCCGCCGAGGCCACGGCCGAATTCGCCGCCGCCGACCTGCCGGGCATGCGCAAGCAAAGCGGCGAACGGGTGCGCTTCATGCTGCGCCAGGGGCTGGACGCCCTGTCGCCGTCCAACTCGATCCTGACGAATCCCGAAATCGCGGCGCGCACGGTCAAGACGGGCGGGCGCAACCTGGTCGACGGGGCCGCGCACCTGGCCGAAGACCTGACCCACATGCTGTCCGGCGCCCCCGACCACAGCGACACCTTCCGCGTGGGCGACACCATCGCCTGTACCCCGGGCGAGGTGATCTACCGCAACGACCTGATCGAACTGATCCAGTACGCGCCGCAGACCGACACCGTCCGCCCCGAGCCGATCCTGATCGTGCCCGCCTGGATCATGAAATACTACATCCTCGATCTCAGCGCCCATAACTCGCTGATCGGCTTCCTGGTCCGCGAAGGCTTCACCGTCTTCACCATATCCTGGCGCAACCCGACCCGCGATCATGCCGAGGTCTCGCTGGACGATTACCGGCGCCTGGGCGTGATGGAGGCCCTGGACGTGGTGGGCCAGGTCATGCCCGACACGCCGGTCCACGCCTGCGGCTATTGCCTGGGCGGTACGCTGCTGTCGATCGCCGCCGCGACCATGGCCCGGGAGGGGGACGACCGGCTGGGCTCGATCACGCTGCTGGCCGCGCAGACCGACTTTTCGGAGGCGGGCGAGCTGATGCTGTTCGTCGACGAAAGCCAGATCGCCCTGCTGGAGGACGTCATGTGGAACCAGGGCTACCTGGACCGCGACCAGATGGCCGGGGCCTTCCAGATCCTGCGGGCCCGCGAATTGTTCTGGAGCAAATACGTCCGCCGTTACCTGATGGGCGAGGAAGAACGCGAGTTCGACATCGCCGCCTGGAGCCGCGACACCACGCGGATGCCCTACCGGATGCATTCGCAATACCTGCGCGGCCTGTTCCTGGAAAACCGGCTGACCGCGGGGCGCTTTTCGGTCGAGGGCCGGGTCATCGCCCTGAAGGACATCCGCCAGCCGTTCTTCGTGCTGGGCACCGAAAAGGACCACATCGCGCCGTGGCGGTCGGTCTACAAGACCACGCTGTTCACCGACGGGGACCTGACCTTCGTGCTGACCGGGGGCGGCCACAACGGGGGCATCCTCAGCGAGCCGGGCCACAAGCGCGCGCATTACGTCAAGGGCCACCGCACGCCCGACAAGCAGTACATGGACCCCGACACCTGGCTGGCCAACCACGAGGGCCAGGCCGGGTCGTGGTGGCTGGAATGGCGCGACTGGCTGGCCGAGCGGACAGGCGAGACGCGCGTGGCCCCGCCTTCGATGGGCGCGCCGCGCAAGGGGATCAAGCCGCTGTGCGCCGCGCCGGGGACCTACGTGCTGGCCCCCTGACGCATGGGTCCGGGCCGGCAGCCGGCCGGCCCCCGTTCAAAGGACCGGTCACAAGCCCTGGATGCTTTCCAGGTAGATCATGACCTGGGCCAGGGGCACGCCGGTCATCATGGTCTGGCCAGAGGGCAGCCGCAGGGGCACCTGCAGGGCCGTGTCCAGGAACGGCCCGAAGATCGGCATGTCGCCCCCATGGGCCAGCACTCGTGCCCGCCCGTCGATCTGCTTGGCCACCTCGGCGGTGGGAAACACCCCGCCGTTGCGGGCGCTGATCGTGGTCAGGTCGGGGGTCGACACCGCCAGCAGCCCGGACATCGGCCCGTCGCCCCGCGCATCCGCCCCGTGGCATTGCATGCAATGATCCATGAAAAGCGCGCGCCCCGCCTCCGGGTCAAGGTCCTGGGCCGACGCTGCCGCAGCCCAGGCCAGCAGCACCGCAGTCACGTATCGCAGCCTCATGTCATGTCCTTTCGTCCAGGTGGGATTAACCTTCCTGAACCGACCGTATCACAGCCCGCCCCCACGCCTAGCGCCCGTTCAGCCCCGGCAGAGCGACACGAGCGCGCGGGAACGCCTGTCAGGAATAGCCTTCGGTCTTGATCCGGATGGTCTCGCCGCAATGCTTGCAGTGGACCGCATCGGCATCGTGCAGGAACAACCCGCAGGTTTCGCATTCGCACCGGACCTTGGTCGGGCGAAACAGCACCTGCAGAAGGCGCAGGAACAGGGTCACGCCAAAGATCATCACGGCCACCGACAACAGCCGGCCGCCGGGCCCGCTGAGCGTGATGTCACCGAACCCCGTCGTCGTCAGGGTCGTCACCGTGAAATACAGCGCGTCGGCATAATTGCCGATCTGCGGGTTGATGTTGACCTGGGTGGCATAGATCAGGCCGGTCATGATGAACAGGAACACGCCAATGTTCACAGAGGCCAGGATGATCTCTTCGTTGCGCCGGAAGAACCGGAAATCGGCGCGCAGGCGGTCCAGCAGTTCATAGGTATGCAACAAGCGCAGCGTGCGCAGGATCCGCAGAAAGCCCAGCCCTTCGCCCGCGATGGGGGCCAGGAAGGACAGGATGGCCACGATGTCGGCCCAGGTGGCCAGCCGGAACAGGAACCGGCCCTTGGCCCGGTCGATGCGGAAGCGCAGAAGGAAATCGGCCAGGATGAGCACGCCGAACACGGCATCCGTCATCTCGACCGCGCGGGTGTGCGGAAAGAAGGACGTCACCACCACGAAGAGAACCGTCAGGATGTCGAAGGTCAGCAGCGCGTAGCGAAAGGCATGGGCCTTCGGCGTGTCGTCTTCGTAAAGGGCCCTGATTCGATCAAGCATACCCGTACTTTAGCCCCGTTTGGCCGTCAGCAAAGCCAGCTCTGTCATGCCCCCGTCAGACGAAGGCCGACATCACGATGATCGTCGCACAGAACCATTTCACCCGGGCCTGGCCCACCATCGACAGCACGTATGGTGCCAGGAACCCGCCCAGCAACGCGCCCGGCGCCACCAGAAGCCCGGTCGTCACATCCGCGGGCAGCCCGAACCCGGTGACCAGCCCCACCAGCAGCACCGAGACCGAGGTCACGATCACCGCCAGCCCGATGGCATCGCTGCCCCGCGCCCCGCGCAGCAGCAGGTAGACGGCCAGCAGTTCTCCGACCCCGATGGAAATCCAGCCCACGAAGAAGCCCCCGGCCACGCCGATGCCCAGCAGGAAGGCCGCGTCCTTGTCCCAGGTGATCTTGCGCGCTTCGGCATCGGGCTTGGGCAGGAATTCCGAGGCCACGATCAGCGCCACCAGCGACAGCGAAATCACCTTGAAGATGGTCTTGAGCGGCAGGTCCGGCCGCAACCCGCCCTCGGTCGCCAGCCAGGCCGTGGCCACCGCAGGCAGGGCCGTCAGGGCGATGACCATGCGGTAGCAGGAATTGCTCAGCCCCTCGGCCTGCTGTTTCTGCCGGTGCCTGCGGCGCGACAGGTAGGTCAAAGCGCCCATGGTCATGCCGAAGCTTTGAATAATCAGCGAGGTGCCGACGATTTCACCGGGTTTCAGCCCCAGCATGTCAAAGGCCGGGACAAAGACAATTCCCCCGCCAATGCCTGTCGAATTGGCAACAAGTGCGCCGCCGATACCGATCAGGGGCAGCCACCATTGCAGGACCAGGGCCAGCAGGCCCGGCCCAATGGCGATCAGGCCCAGAAGACTGACGACAAGGGCGATTCGTCCGGCGGTATAAAGCCCCGCCCCGGCCCCGGTCATGGCCAGGGTCGCCTCTCCTCCGCCCCCGTTGTCATTTGAAACCATTCGGAAAATTCCCGTCTTTTGAATATGGCCCACCCTGAAATGCAATTGGGTGGTGCCGACCACTCTACCCCGGTCGACCCGGCCCAGACCATACGTGCCTGCTGCAGATGCGGCAATTGGCCGTCGGATCGTGCAGAATGTCCGGTCGCCAAACGCCAGAGTGTTGATCACACCAATCCAAACTTGCGTGAAAAACGTGCCGCCACGTATATTGGTCCCATCTGACACGACGACCTTTCACGTTTGCCGGCCTTCACACGGCCTGGCGTATTTCGACAGTTTCGACCGGCACTGCCCCGGCAGGCCGAATGAGCGGAGATTGATTGACATGACTCGTATTGCGATTATCGGGGATGGGCTGGCCGGACGGCTGGGTGCGCTGTATTTCGCCCGCCAGATGCCCGGGGTCGAAATCACCATGGTCGACCCGGAAAACCCGGACAAGCCGATCGTCGGCGAAAGCACTGTCGAAGTGACGGCCCAGTTCATGAAATCCCTGGGCCTGGGCACCTACCTGGAAGAGAACCACAAGCACAAGTACGGGCTGACCTATTACTTCAAGCTGCCCGAGGACGAAAACGACCCCGACGCGCCCGAGTACATCCTGCACGAGGCCCCGGGCGTGGTCCGCCTGCCCGCCTACAACCTGAACCGACACCTGTTCGACGCGGAGCTTGGCCGCCGGATCGACCCTTATGTCTCGCACATCAAGGGCAAGGTGACGGATGTCGATTTCAGCGAGGACATGGACGGCACGCACAGCGTCAAGGTGATGACCAGCGACGGCGACATGCTGACGGTCGAGGCCGACCACGTGGTCGATTGCTCTGGCCGGGCGCGGGTTCTGACCAGGCAGATGGAGCTGGAGATGGACCCGCCCTACCAGCGCTCCAGCTACTGGTTCCGCCTGTCGGGCTTTGACCGGTCGATCCTGACCGGCCTGAAACTGGTGAAGCCCAAGCACCATTGCTACGACAGCTATTACGTGACCCACCATTTCTACGGGCAGGGCTACTGGATCTGGATCATCCCGATGAGCAGCGAGGACGGTCAGGACATGGTCAGCATCGGCATCACCTATCGCTCGGACGTGTCCGGCGAAAAGGCGATGAACATGGACAAGATGCTGGAGATTCTCGACCGCGATCACCCCAAGGTCGCCGCCCTGATCCGCACCGGCAACAAGGTCGATGAAGCGCGGTACTTCAACTATCTCTATGAGGCCAAAAAGTACTATGACCCCAAGGGCCGCTGGTTCATGCTGGGCGACAGCGCCTTCGCCTTCGATCCGGCCAACAGCTTCGGCATTGCCTATCTCGGCCACCAGGTGCCGCAGATCACCTCGATGATCCTCAAGGCGCGCAAGGGCATGCTCAGCCCCGATTACGTGATGGCCATGGAAGGCCATGTGAAATCGCAGCTGACCGTGCAGGACCAGCTGTCGCAGCGCTACGAGGTCATGCACGACCCGATCAAGATGGCCTGGACGCTGGTGTTCAACAACATGGCCTATTTCCACATCCTGCTGCCCGATTTCATCTCGGGGGCGTTCCTGAACGCCGGTGTGGCCAAGCGGCTGTCCATGGTGCTGAAACGGATGCCCCCGATGAAACAGGGGCCGGCCTATCCCTTCCCGATGATCCTCGACAAGCTGGCCATGACCGACGACGCCGACGAGATCATACGCCGGGCCCCGGCCTTCTACGACAAGGCGATCCCGTTCAACTATTACCGGCCCGACGACATCAACCGCGGCCGCCTGGCCGGGGGGTATTTCTACAAGCGAGCCTGGATGCGCAACAAGGCGCTGAAGCTGCTGCAATGGTGGAAGGAACCGTCGCTCTATAGGCTGGCGGCCAAGGGCTACCTGGGCTCGCTGGGCGATCTGCTGGTGGCCGGCCTGCTGACCTTGCGGCCGCAGGCCTATGACCGGGTGACCTCGAAAGAGCCCGAGATGATGTCGGCCTTCACCCCGCCGTCCAGCTTCCTGTTCCCGCCGAAATCCGAGATGATGGCCCACGAAGCGGTGGTCGAGGAGATGCCCGAGAAAATGGAGAAAAAGCCCGAGATGGCGGCCACGGCGGCCGTCGCCTGAGGGAATATTGTCCCATAAGTGAGACACTGGACACGGGGCGCGATGGATATCCACGCGCCCCGTTTTCTTGCAAGAAAACGGCGTTGCGCCCTATTCCGCCGCCTCCGCGTAATCGGTCATCGGCGGGCAGGTGCAGGTCAGGTTCCGGTCGCCCCAGACATTGTCCACCCGGTTGACCGGAGGCCAGTACTTGTCGACCCGAAACGCACCCGGCGGAAAGCATCCTGTCTCACGGCTGTAGGGTCTGTCCCATTCCCGGACGAGATCTTCCATCGTGTGGGGCGCGTTCTTCAGCGGGTTGTTCTCGCCGTCGATCTCGCCCTTTTCGATCTGCGCAATCTCGTCCCGGATCGCCAACATGGCCTCGCAGAAGCGGTCCAGCTCGGCCTTGGTTTCCGATTCCGTCGGTTCGATCATCAGTGTCCCGGCCACCGGCCAGCTCATGGTCGGCGCGTGAAAACCGCAATCCATCAGGCGCTTGGCGATGTCGTCCACGGTCACATGGGCCGAGGTCGCAAAAGGCCGGGTATCGAGGATGCACTCGTGCGCCACCCGCCCCGTCGGCCCCTTGTAGAGCACGTCGTAAGCGCCCTCGAGCCGCTTGGCCACGTAGTTGGCATTCAGGATCGCGACGCGCGTGGCCTGGGTCAACCCCTCGCCGCCCATCATCAGGCAATAGGCCCAGGAGATCGGCAGCAGCGACGGGGACCCGAACGGCGCGGCGGACACCGCGCCTGTCCCACTTACGGGATCACCGGGCAAATGTGGGACAAGGTGGGCCTTGACGCCAATCGGACCCATCCCGGGACCGCCGCCGCCATGGGGGATGCAGAAGGTCTTGTGCAGGTTGAGGTGGCTGACGTCTCCGCCCAGGTCTCCGGGACGCGACAGGCCGACCATGGCGTTCATGTTGGCCCCGTCGATATAGACCTGCCCACCGTGGTCATGGACGATCTGGCAGACCTCGGTCACCGTTTCCTCGAACACGCCATGGGTCGAGGGATAGGTGATCATGCAGCCGGCCAGCTCGGCCGAATGCTGTTCC
>PAQV01000040.1 GCA_002709405.1 Paracoccaceae bacterium | reverse complement strand
CGAAACGCTGCTGCAGGGGATGTTCAACAGCTACACGCTGCTGGCCATTCCGCTGTTCATCCTGGCCGCCGACATCATGAACATCGGCTCGCTTGCCGACCGGCTGCTGCGCTTTTCCCAGGCGCTGGTGGGCCGGTTCAAGGGCGGCCTGGGCCATGTGAACGTGGTGTCGTCGCTGATCTTTTCCGGCATGTCCGGGTCGGCGGTGGCCGATGCCGTGGGCATGGGCAAGATCATCATCAACATGATGACCAAGGACGGCAAGTACACCGGGTCCTATGCCGCCGCGATCACCGCCGCCTCGGCCACCATCGGCCCGATCATCCCGCCCTCGATCCCCATGGTGCTTTACGCGCTCGTGTCGGACCAGTCGGTGGGCTACCTGTTCGCCGCCGGCATGGCGCCCGGCCTGCTGATGGGCCTCGTCCTGATGATCATGAACATGATCATCGCGCATCGCCGCGGGTTCGAGACCGACGAGGCCATCCCCCTGCGCGACATGCCCGGCGTGACCTTCCGGGCCATCCCCGCCCTGCTGCTGCCCGTCATCCTGCTGGGCGGCATCTACGGCGGCGTGATGACCCCGACCGAGGCCGCCGCGGTCGCCGCCTTCTACGCCCTGTCGGTGTCAGTGGTGTTCTACCGCTCGGTCAGCGCGGGCCAGTTCTACCAGACCCTGCTGGCCTCGGCCCGGTCCACCGCCACGGTCGGCATCCTGATCGCCGGCGCCCTGACCTTCCAGTACGTCGTGACCCGTGAAAACGTGCCCGACAGCCTGGCCGCCTTCCTGGGCCAGTACGACCTGTCCAAGGTCGGCTTCCTGCTGGCGATCAACCTGCTGTTCCTGGTGCTGGGCTGTATCCTGGAATCCGGGGCAATCCTGCTGATCATCGTGCCGATCTTCATCCCGACGGCTGCCTCTCTGGGCATCGACCTGGTGCATTTCGGCGTGGTCTGCGTGGTCAATGCCATGCTGGGCCTGATCACCCCGCCATACGGGCTGCTTCTGTTCATCGTGCAACAGATCACCAAGCAGCCGATGGGCCGCATCGTGCGCGACCTGCTGCCCTTCCTGCTGGCCCTGTTCGTGGCCCTGGGTGTGATCACCTTCGTGCCGGACTTCGTGCTCTGGCTGCCGCGCCTGCTGGGCTACAAGGGGTAAGCCAGATGAAAACCTCCATCGCCACCGTCTGCCTTGCCGGAGACCTGCGTGAGAAACTCGCCGCCATCGCGGCGGCGGGCTTCGACGGGATCGAGATCTTCGAGCAGGATTTCATCACCTTCGACGCAACCCCGCGCGAGGTCGGGGCGATGGTCCGCGACCACGGGCTGGAGATTTCGCTGTTCCAGCCGTTCCGCGATTTCGAGGGCCTGCCCGAACCCGACCGGGCCCGGGCCTTCGACCGGATGGAACGCAAGTTCGACCTGATGGCCGAGCTGGGCACCGACCTGGTGCTGGTCTGTTCCTCGGTCCACCCCAAGGCCCTGGGCGGGATCGACCGCATGGCCAAGGACTTTGCCGACCTCGGCCAGATCGCGGCCAAGCGGGACATGCGCGTGGGCTTCGAGGCCCTGGCCTGGGGCAAGCACGTCTGGGATCACCGCGATGCCTGGGAGGTCGTGCGCCGGGCGGATCACCCCAATATCGGCCTGATCGTCGACAGCTTTCACACGCTGGGCCGCAAGCTGGATCCCGACAGCATCCGGTCCATTCCCGGCGACAAGATCTTCTTCGTCCAGCTGGCCGACGCGCCGCAGATCGAAATGGACCTGCTGTATTGGTCGCGCCACTTCCGCAACATGCCGGGCGAAGGCGACCTGGATGTCACGCGCTTCATGCGGGCGGTGGCGGCCACGGGCTATGACGGGCCGATCAGCCTTGAAGTCTTCAACGACCAGTTCCGCGGCGGCTCGCCCCGGGCCATCGCTCAGGACGGGCACCGGTCGCTGGTCTACCTGATGGACCAGGTCAAGCGGGCCGAGCCGGGCATTGCCATCGAGGTGCCCGACATTCCCGACCGGATCGTGTCCGAAGGGGTGGCCTTCGTCGAGTTCGCCACCGACGAAAGCGAAGCGGCCATGCTGCGCATGTTGCTGACCTCGCTGGGCTTTCGCCGGGTGGGCAAGCATATCTCGAAGGCGGTCGAGGTCTGGCAGCAGGGCGATATCCGCATCGTGCTGAACAACGACCTGGAGGGCTTTGCCCATACCTCCTACATCGCCCACGGGCTGAACATCTGCGACGTCGGCCTGACCGTGAACAGCGCCACCGACACCGTCAGCCGCGCCCAGGCGCTGGGGGCCACGCCCTTTGCCCAGCCGATCGGGCCCGGAGAGCTGGAGATCCCGGCCATCCGGGGTGTCGGCTCGGGCCTTTTGCATTTCATCGACCGCCACAGCGACCTGGCCGATGTCTGGAAGATCGAGTTCGAGGCCCTGGACGAGGCCGCGGGCGAGGTCGCCGGGCTGACCCGCATCGACCACATCGCCCAGACGATGAACTACGAAGAGATGCTGACCTGGTCGCTGTTCTACCTGTCGCTGTTCGAGACCGGCAAGCAGGCGACCGTGGACGTGGTCGACCCGGGCGGGCTGGTGCGCAGCCAGGCCATCGAAAGCCCCGACGGCGCCCTGCGCGTGACCCTGAACGGGGCCGAGACCCACCGCACCTTCGCCGGCCGGTTCATCGCCGACAGCTTCGGATCCTCGGTCCAGCACGTGGCCTTTTCGACCGACGACATCTTTGCCACGGCCGCCGCCCTGGAAGCCAACGGGTTCGAGGCCCTGCCCATGGCAGCCAATTACTACGACGACCTGGCCGCCCGGCTGGGCCTGTCGGCGGTCTTCGTCAAACGCCTGAAGGCGCACAACATCCTTTACGACCAGGATGCCAGCGGCGAGTTCTTCCAGATCTACTCGCGGGCCTTCGGCGACGGGATCTTCTTCGAAATCGTGCAGCGCAAGGGCGGTTACGCGGGCTATGGCGCGCCCAATGCCCCCTTCCGCATCGCCGCCCAACGCCGGCTGATGCCCTCGCCCGGCATGCCCAAACGCTAAGGACACTTCCCATGACCATCACGGTCGACTGTATCCAGAAGGTCGACGCCCAGCTTGGTGAGACCCCGCTGTGGGACACCCGTGACAGCCGGCTGCACTGGATCGACATCGAACAACCCCGCCTTTGGCAGCTTGACCCGTCCACGGGCGAGACCGCCTCGCTGGCCCAGCCCGGGACATACCTCGGCAGCCTCGCGCTGACCCGGTCGGGCCAGCACCTGATCGCCCGCGACCTGGACCTGGTGACGGTGGATGCCGCCGGCACCGCCACGGCCTTTGCCACGACCCCGGACGAAACCATGCCCCAGACCCGCCTGAACGACGGGCGGGTGGATGCGAAGGGCCGGTTCTGGGTCGGCACCATGGACAACGGGCTGTCGAACGGGTTCGGCGCGCTTTACCGGGTGGATCCCGACGGCACCATGACGCGCCAGTTCGACGACGTGATCGTGTCGAACGGCATCGCCTTCGATCCCGACGGCCGGTACATGTATTTCACCGACACCCGGCGCTACATCACCTTCAAGCTGACCCTGGACGACGCCGGAGACACGGTGATCGACCGCCAGGTCTTTGCCGATTACGCCACCACCGGAGACCGGCCCGACGGCGCCTGCATCGACGCCGACGGCTGCCTGTGGCAGGCCTTCTTCGCCGGTGGCAAGGTGGTGCGCTATGCCCCCGACGGGCGCATCGACCGCGAGGTCGAGATCCCCACGGCCAACCCCACCTGCCTCTGTTTCGGCGGTCCCGATCTGAAGACCCTCTTCGTGACGACCGCCTTCAAGTTCCTCACGCCCGAGCAGCTGGCCCAGCAACCGCTGGCCGGCAGCGTCTTTGCCATCGAAGGCGCCGGCCAGGGCGTGCCGGAAAACCTCTTCGACATCTGAATCTGAAGCAACCTCAGGGAGGACCTCATGATCCACACGCGCTTCAAGTCCCTTGCCGCGGCCATCGCTCTGGTCGCCGGCGCCGCACAGGCCGACGGTATCGAGCTTATCTTTTCCGACGTGAACCCGGCCGACGTGCCGCGTTCGAAGGCCATGACCGACATCTTCGCCGAGGAAATCGGCGATGACTTCGACTTCCAGCCCTATTTCGGCGCGACGCTGATGAAGCAGGGGACCGAGCTTGTCGGCCTGCAGCGGGGCAACATCACCATGGCCGGCCTGCCGCCCTCGGACCTGGCCCAGCAGGCGCCCGAGTTCGACATCCTGGGCGCGGCCTATGTCGTGCGCGACCAGGCGCATCTGAAGGCCATCTTCGACTCGCCCGTGGGTGAGGAGCTGAAGGCCATCGCCCGCGACAAGCTGAAGGTCGAGATCCTCGGCACGTTCTACTACGGCACCCGCCAGGTGAACCTGAAGGGCGACAAGGAGATCATGACCCCGGCCGACATGGCGGGCGTCAAGATGCGCATGCCCGGCGGTGAAAGCTGGCAGTTCCTGGGCAAGGCGCTTGGTGCGAACCCGGTGCCGATCCCCTACACCGAGCTTTACACCGCCCTGCAGTCGGGCGTGGTCGACGGCCAGGACAACCCCCTGCCCAACGACCGGGCGATGAAGTTCTACGAGGTCACCGACCAGATCGTCATGACCAGCCATAACGTGGGCTTCGGCATGCTGCTGATCTCGTCGCGGGTCTGGGACGACCTGACCGAGGACCAGCAGGCCACCCTGCAGGCCGCCGCCAACAAGGCCACCGCCTGGTCGGACCAGCAATACCTGGACGAAGAAGCCGAGCTGGTGGAATTCTTCGAGTCCGAGGGCCTGAAGGTCTACACCCCCGACGTCGCCGCCTTCCAGGCCTACGCGCAGGAACAATACCTGTCCTCGCCCCTGTCGAAGAACTGGCCCGAGGGCATGCTGGACCAGATCAACGGTCTTTAAGACCCCTTTAAGACCCGATGACATGTCCCTGACGGGATCCCGGACCGGCCACCTGGCCGGTCCTTTTCGTTTCAATCAGGCTGGCGCGGATCAGATCGGGTAGTGCAGCGGCCCGTCCTGCAGGGTGATCCAGCGCAACTCGGTAAATTCGGCGATGCCCCAGGTGCCGCCGAACCGGCCATAACCGCTGGCCTTGACCCCGCCAAAAGGCATCTGCGCCTCGTCGTGCACGGTCGGGCCGTTGACATGGCAGATGCCGCTTTCGATCCGCTTGGCCACGGCCAGCGCGTTCATCGTGTCGCGCCCGAAGACCGAGGCCGACAGGCCGAACTCGCTTTCATTGGCGATGCGCACGGCCTCGTCCACCGATCCGGCCCGGATCACGGCGGCCACGGGGCCAAAGCTTTCCTCGGAGTAAAGCCGCATGTCGGGGGTGACGTGATCCAGTGCGGCGGCATTCAGGGTCGTGCCCTGCCCGCCTCCGGCGATCAGCGTGGCCCCCTTGTCGACCGCGTCCCCGATCAGCTCGCGCACCCGGTCAGCGGCCGGCGCATTGACCAGCGACCCCAGCGGCGTGGCCCCCTCGCGCGGGTCCCCGGCCTTGAGGCTGTCGACCTTCTCGGCGAAGGCCGCGACAAAGGCGTCTCCGGCCGCGCCGACGGTGATGATCCGCTCGGTCGACATGCAGATCTGGCCCTGGTTCATGTAGGCCCCGAAGCCCGCCGCCGCGACGGCCGCGTCGATGTCGGCGTCTTCCAGCACGATCATCGGAGCCTTGCCCCCCAATTCCAGCAGCGCCGGTTTCAAATAGCGCCCGGCCAGCTCGCCGATGACCTTGCCGACGCGGGTCGAGCCGGTGAAGTTCACCCGGCGCACCGCCGGATTGGCGATCAGCGCCTCGACCAGTTTCGGCGCGTCCTCGGGGGCGTTGGATATCGCGTTCAGCACGCCCTTGGGAAAGCCCGCCTCGGCCACGGCCTCGATGATCAGGGCATGGACCCGGGGGCAAAGCTCCGAGGTCTTCATGACCACCGTGTTCCCGCAGGCCAAGGGCGTCGCGATCGAGCGCACGCCCAGGATCACCGGCGCGTTCCAGGGGGCCATGGCCAGCACCACGCCCGCCGGCTGGCGGATCGCCATCGCCGTCGATCCGGGCCGGTTCGAGGGCACGACCTCGCCCTTGATCTGGGTGGTCAGGGCGGCGGCCTCGACCAGCATGTCGCCGGCCAGCATGACGTTGAACCGGGCCCAGGCCTCGGTCGCGCCGATCTCGTCCTTCATGGCCGCGACGATGTCGTCGGCCCGGGCGGCCAGGCTGTCGGCGGCGGCCAGCAGCTTCTTGCGCCGCTCGCCGGGGCCGGTCTGAGACCAGCCCTCGAAGGCCCGCGCCGCCGCGTCCACCGCCCGCGTGGCATCGTCGATGGATGCCGCGGCGGCCTGGGTGACGGTTTCCCCGGTGATCGGGTTGTCCCGGGTGAAACGGCGGTCGCCTTCGGCGGGGACGTGGTCTCCGTCGATGAAAAGGTTAAGGCTTTCCATGAATGGTCCTTTCACTGCTCGGCCGGTATCGCGCCGCCCAGGAAGGCGCGCACGACGGCCGGATCGGTTCTGAGTTCCTGTGCCGGGCCCGACCCGGTGATCCGCCCGGCCTCCAGCAGATAGGCCCTGTCGGCCAATGCCAAGGTCGCCCGGGCGTTCTGTTCCACGATCAGGATGGTCAGGCCGGTTTCGCGGATGCGTCCCAGCGCGGCAAAGACTTCCTGCACGACGATGGGCGCGAGGCCAAGCGACGGTTCGTCCAGCAACAGCAGCTTTGGCGCCGACATCAGCGCCCGGCCGATGGCCACCATCTGCTGTTCCCCGCCCGACATGGTACCCGCCACCTGGCCCAGCCGCTCGCCCAGCCGGGGGAACAGGGCCAGGATCTCGGCCCGCTGGGCATCGGCACCCGCCCGGGCGTGGCGGGGGTTGGCCCCAAGCGTCAGGTTCTCGGCCACCGTCAGGCCCGGAAAGATGCCACGGCCCTCGGGCACCAGGGCGATGCCGGCCTCGACCCTTGCATGGTCGGGCAGGCGCAGCAGGTCGGCCCCCTCGAAGGTGATGCCCCCATGCGCCGGCGTGACCCGCCCGCCGATGGCACCCAGCAGCGACGACTTGCCCGCCCCGTTGGCACCCAGGATGGCCACCATCTCGCCCGGGGAGACCGTCAGCGACACGTTGTCCAGCGCCACATGCTTGCCGTAGCTGACGCTTAGCAGATCGACCTCAAGCATCGGCCCCCTCCCCCAGGTATGCGGCGATCACGTGCGGATCAGCCAGCGCGGCCCCGGTCGCCTCGTCCGCGATCAGCCGGCCCGAGTTCATCACCAGCGCCCGCGGGCACAGCGCGCGCACGGCCTCCATGATATGTTCGACCATGAGGATCGTGACCCCCGATTGCGCCAGCTCCCGGATCAGGGCGATGCCTTCCAGCAGCTCGGACGGGTTCAGCCCGGCCAGCCATTCATCCAGCAGCAGCAAGGAGGGCTCGGCCGCCAGGGCCCGGGCCAGTTCCAGCCGCTTCTGGTCGATATAGGTCAGCGCGCCGGCCGTGGCATCGTGGCGCCCGGCCAGCCCGACCCGGTCAAGCGCACCCATGGCCACGGCCCGCGCCTCGGGCCCCCAATGGGATTTCGCCCCGAAGACCGCCGGGATCATGACGTTTTCCGTCAGCGTCAGCGAGGGCAGCACCCGCACCAGCTGAAACGTCCGCGCCACCCCGGCCCGGGCGATCCGGTCGGGCCGCAGGCCGGTCAGGCGCACCCCGTCCAGCGAGATCTGGCCCTCGGTCGCGGGCAGCGCCCCCGAGATCAGGTTGATCAGCGTCGTCTTGCCCGCCCCGTTCGGGCCCAGCAGGCCGACGATCTCTCCCTGCTGCAGCGCAAAGGATACGCCGTCCACCGCCCTCAGCCCGCCAAAGGTCTTCACGGCATTGTCGACCACCAGAAAACTCATGCGGTGCGCTCCTTGGGTTGGGTGCGTTTCGCCTTCAGCTTGTCGAGCCCGGCCAGCACCCCGTCGGGCAGGGCAAAGACCACGCCGATAAATAGCAGGCCCAGGAAGATCGAATAGGTGTCGGGGAAATGCGCGGAGAGGAACTCGAAGATCAGGAACAGCGGCACCGCCCCCAGGGCCGGCCCCCACAGCCGGTTCGCGCCGCCCAGCAGGGCCATGATCACCGTCAGGAAGCTGACCGTCGGATTGAAGACGATGGCCGGTTCCACGTAGACCCAGCGGGGCGAGGCGATGGCCCCGGCCAGCGTCAGGATCACCGCCGAGGCCGCGAAGGCCACCAGCTTGGTCCGGGCCAGGTGGATGCCGGAATGGGCGGCCACGACCTCGTCATCGCCGATGACCTTCAGGGCCAGGCCCAGGCGAGACCGCTGGATATAGGCGGTCAGGGCGATGGTCACGGCGGCCAGCCCCAGCATCTGCCAATAGATCCCCCGGGCCGTGATATCGAGGAAGATGTAGCGGCCCAGCGTGCCGGTCACGTTGACCTCGTACCAGGTGATCAATTGGCGCACCAATTCCGCCAGGCCAAAGGTGAAGATGACGAAATAGACCCCGGCCAGCCGCAGCGTGGCGAGCCCCACGACCAGGGCCATGGCCCCGCCGATCAGGGCGGCCACGGCGAGAACGGCCCAGTAGGGCAGGACCTCGTTCAGCACGGCCACGGTGTAGGCGCCGGTGCCGTAGAAGGCGACCGTGGCCAGCGAGATATAGCGCGTATGGCCGGAAAACAGCGCCCAGGCCGAGGCGAGCGTGACATAGGTGACCGCTCCGATCAGCAGGCCCAGGCCATAGTCGGACACGGCGAAGGGCACGGCGGCCAGGACGATGAGGGCGATGAGGGCGAGAAACGGCACGACTTTCAGCATGGTCTCAGCCTCTCCCGAACAGGCCCTGCGGGCGCCACAGAAGCACGCCGAGGAAGATGGCGAAGGTGGCCGCCAGGGTCAGGCCCGGGTCGATGGCCGTGGCCACGAAGGTTTCGACCAGCCCAAGGGCCAGGCCGGCGACCAGCGCGCCTCCGATGTTGCCGACGCCGCCCATGATCACGATGACCAGGGCCTTCATGGTGAAGACCACGCCGCCGGTGGCCGAAAACGTCTGGTGCATGGCGACCGAGGCCCCGCCCACGGCCGCCAGCGCGGTGCCCAGGGCAAAGCCCTGCCGGGCCATGCGGTTGACGTCGATGCCGACCAGCGGGGCCGAACCCGGGGTCTGGGCCACCGCCCGCAGGGTCAGTCCCCAACGGGTGAAGTGCAGGGCCAGCACCAGCCCGCCACCCACGACCGCGCAGATCCCGAAGGCGATCAGCTTGTTGGCCGCGACCGACACGCCCAGCACGCGCACCCCCTGGTCGAGATAGGAAATCGAGGTGAAGTTGGCTCCGAAGACCACCAGCAGGACCCCCTGGATCAGGAACAGCAGGCCGAAGGTGGCCAGGATCGAGTCGACCTCCAGCCGCCCGGAATTGCCCGCCCGTGTCACCAGCGGGCGCATCATCACCGCGTAAAGCGCCCAGCCCACGGCATAGCCCGCCGGGGCCACGGCGATCATCGCCCAGAGCGGCGGGATACCCGCGCCCTGGAACAGGGCCACCAGGCAGAAGGCGGCGACCAGGGTGAACTCGCCATAGGCCAGGTTCATGATCCGGGCGATGCCGTATTGCAGGGTCAGGCCAAGGGCCAGAAGCGCGTAGGTGCCGCCCAGCACCAGGCCAAGTATGAGCGTCGTCAAAGCCATGTCAGTGCCATGTCCATGCCATGTCAGGAAGTCCGTGTCAGATTTGCAGGAATATGGTGTGGCGCAGGCAGCATCCCCCTACCCGCGCCACGCCCCTCACCACTCGGGCTTGGGGATCACCGGCACCGAGGCGCCAGCCTTGTCGGCGGGATTGACAGCCCGGAACGCGCCGTCTTGCCATTGCCCGGTCCACCACAGGTCGCGCAGCTGGTTGTCCTCCAGCTTCACCGTGCCGATCACGGTGTCGAACGTCCCGGTCGAGATCTCCTGGGCCAGGGCCTCGTGGTCCAGCCCGACCCGTTCCACCGCCTGGGCCAGCATCTGCAGCGACGCATAGGTGATGGCCGAGGCCCAGCTGTCCGGAGGCGTGCCGATGACCTCGGTGTGGCGGGCGAAATAATCCTGGATGGCCGGGCTGTCGGCATCGCCCCCGCCGATCGCCATCACGCCCGTGGGTTTGCCGTCGGCGATCTTGGGGAAGATCGGGAAGGCTCCGCCCACGCCGATGTAGAAGACGGGCGGGTTGTAGCCCATCGACTGGGCCGTCTTGACCATGCCGAAGCTGCCCGGCGGGTAGGAAAACGCCACGAAGCTGTCCGCGCCGGAGCCTTGCGCCTCGGACAGTATGGCCGCGAAATCGGATGTGCCCAGGGGGTAGCTTTCGTCGTAGACCAGGTCGAAGCCCGCCTCCTTGAAGGCCGGGCGCGCGCCCTTGATCAGGTCGATGCCGAAGCCGTCGGCCACGGACACGACGGCGACCTTGTTGTTGATCGTGCCCGCCTCGTGCGCGGCCTTCAGCGTGTCGACGAGGCCCGCGGCATAATCATGCCCCCCGCCCAGCATCCAGAAGCTGCGGTCCCAGCGCTTGGCAAAGTCGGGCGCCTTGTCGGTCACCGCCGTCACCGCCAGCTGCGGATAGCCGAACCGGGCGAACAACGGGGCCACGGCCAAGTTGCCGCCCGTGCCCCAGGGCGGCAGGATCAGGTCGACCTTGTCCTGGCTGGCCAGGCGCTCGATGGCCCGCACGAGGTCTTCGTTGGACGAGCGGTTGTCGTATTCCACCACCTCGATCATCCGCTGGCTGCCGTCGGGCAGGGTCAGCCCGCCGGCCGCGTTCACGTCCTTCACCCACAGCTCGTAATTGGGGATCGTGGTGATGCCCGCCCCGGTTGCATTGGCCCCGGTGCGCGCCACGGCATAGCCGATGGTCACGGTGTCCGCAGCGGCCAGGATCGAGGCGCTGCCAAGGGCCAAAGCCGTCCCCAGCACAGCCCGCTTCAACGCCCGAAGGCGCGGTGTGTTGATCATGATGTCCTCCCTTTGGTCCCGTTACCGGACCTGTGACCGGCACGATAATCTCTTCCGTGGTCCCGAAAAATGCACTGATGTGGGCAAGTCTTGTACTTTTGCCTGTATTTCCGATCCGATGGGCCCCAGGATGACAGACCATGGTACAACCTGTCCGCCCCTCTGCCTCGCCGCCCCGCCGCAGCCTGCCCCGCGTTCTGCGCATCCAGAGCCCGCTGACCCGGGTCGCCTTTGCCGTGTCACCGGCCACCGCGCACCTGGCGCTGGTCTTTGCGGGCCAGACACGTTTCGCGGGAGAAACCGCCTGGACAGACGGCCCGCGCCTGCTGTGGCGTCCGGCGGGCGAGGCCAGCGAGCTGACCGCCGCCAGCGGGTCGCGGGGGATGATCGTGGCGGTGCCGACTCTGGCGCTGATGCGCGGGTTGCCGTCTACCCCCCTGGGCGGGCAGATGCGGCGGACGCTGGATCAGCAGATGTCCTATCCGCTGGACGCGCCAGAACGGTTCACCGCCCCCGCCGAAGGGCTGGAGGCCGAGCGCGCGACCATGGCTCCGGGGGCCGACGTGGCCTGCGGGCATTACCTGTCCCTGCTGCTGGTGCAATTGTGGCGGCTCGCCCGGGCCGACATGACCGCGCAGGATCCGTCTCCGGAACGGCTGGCCGAGCGCTTTGTGCAACTGGCCGCCCAGCACCTGCGCGAACACTGGCGGGTCAGCGATTATGCCACCCGTCTGGGGGTCAGCCGAGACCGGCTGGGCGCGGCGGTGCAACGGGCGACGGGGCGGTCTCCGCAGCACTACCTGCACCGCCAGATCCTGAACGAGGCACAGACCCTGCTGGCCACCACCGGCATGCCCGTGGGCCAGATCGCCTTTCGGCTTGGCTTCCAGGACCCGGCCTATTTCTCGCGCTTTTTCCTGCGCATGAGCGGCGAGACCCCCGCCGCGTTTCGACGGGCCGCCCGGTCGCGCCCGCGGGCCGGAGAGGACACCTACGCGGCCTGGCCTTAAACAGCGCGCCCGATCAGGACACCCGTCAGGCCAGGGCGGCCTTGAGCCCGGTGTCCAGCTTGTCGACCAGTTCCTCGGCCTGGTCCTCGGTCAGGATGAAGGGCGGGGCCAGCAGCACGTGATCACCGTTCTGGCCGTCGACGCAGCCGCCCATCGGGTAGCAGATCAGCCCGGCCTCGAACGCCGCCGCCTTCAGCCTGGCATTGACCTTGCGCGCGGGATCGAACGGCGCCTTGGTCTCGCGGTCGGACACCAGTTCCAGGCCCAGGAACAGGCCCTTGCCCCGGATATCCCCCACGTGGGGATGCTGGCCGAAGCGGTCCTGCAGCAGGCCCATCAGCGCCGCGCCCACGGGACTCACCCGGCTGACCAGGTCGTCGCCCACCAGCCGGTCCAGCACGGCACAGGCCGCCGCGGCGGCCACGGGATGGCCCATATAGGTGTGTCCGTGCTGAAAAAATCCGCTGCCCGAGGCAATCGCATCGTAAATTTTCGATGTACACAGCATCGCCCCGATCGGCTGATAGCCCCCACCCAACCCCTTGGCGATGGCCGTGATGTCGGGCGAAACGCCCTCGCTGGCCGCCGCGAACAGGGTCCCCGTCCGGCCCATGCCGCACATGACTTCGTCCAGGATCAAAAGGATGCCGTGGCGGTCGCAGATCTGGCGGATCCGCGCGAAATAGCCCTCGACCGCCGGCACCGCGCCCAGGGTCGCGCCGACCACCGGTTCGGCCACGAAGGCCATCACGCTGTCCGGTCCAAGGCGGTCGATCTCGGCCTCGAGCTCGGCGATCAGGTGGTCGCAATAGGCCGCCGTGTCCTCGCCCGGTTCCTGTCCGCGATAGGCGTAACAGGCCGAGACATGGGACACATCCATCAACAACGGCGCGAAGGGCGCCCGCCGCCAGGCATTGCCCCCGGTGGCCAGCGCGCCCAGCGTATTGCCATGATAGCTTTGCTTTCGGGCGATGATGCGGGTGCGTTCGGGCTGGCCGATTTCCAGGAAATACTGCCGCGCGAGCTTCAGCGCGGCCTCCATCGCCTCGGACCCGCCCGACACCAGGTAGACCCGGTCCAGCCCGTCGGGCGCCAGGTCCACCAGCCGGTCGGCCAGCTGTTCGGCCGGTTCCGAGGTGAAGAACCCGGTGTGCGCGAAGGCCACGCAATCAAGCTGGCCCCGGATCGCCTCGGTCACGTGAGGGTCGCCATGCCCCAGGCAAGACACCGCCGCGCCACCCGACCCATCGAGGTAGGCCTTTCCCGACTTGTCATAAAGATACGCCCCCGCACCATGAGACACGGTGGGCAGAACGGCTTTGGAATGGCGCGGAAAGACGTGGGACATCGGGCACTTCTCTTTCGGTCTGGCATAGGCAGTTACGCAGGGTTGCCAAATAGTAAACTTGCTGCTCTGCTCTTTTTACAAGCGTTTTCATCTCAGGAAACCGACACCAGGGGAGTTCTCCATGAAACATCTTGTCATCGGCGCGATCACGGCCGCGGGCCTGTCCATTGGCGGCGCGGCATCGGCGCAGGAATTCATCTCGATCGGCACCGGCGGCGTGACCGGCGTCTATTATCCCACCGGCGGCGCGATCTGCCGGCTGGTCAACAAGTCCCGCAAAGAGCACGGCATCCGCTGCGCCGTCGAATCGACGGGCGGATCGGTCTACAACATCAACACCATCAAGGCGGGCGAGCTGGAATTCGGCGTGGCCCAGTCGGACTGGCAGTACCATGCCTATAACGGCACCTCGTCCTTTGCCGACAACCCGTTCCCGGAAATCCGGGCCGTCATGTCGGTGCACCCCGAACCCTTTACCCTGGTTGTGCGCGGCGACAGCGGCATCGAGGGCTTTGCCGACCTGAAAGGCAAGCGGGTCAACGTGGGCAACCCGGGGTCCGGCCAGCGGGCGACGATGGAAGTGGTCATGGACGCCTTCGGCCTGACCATGGACGATTTCGCCCTGGCGACCGAGTACAAGGGTTCGGAAATGGCAACCCAGCTGTGCGACGGCAACATCGACGCGATGATCTACACCATCGGTCACCCCGCCGCCGCCATCAAGGAAGCGACCACCACCTGTGACGCGATCCTGATCGACGTGGCCGGCGAGCCCATCGACAAGCTGGTGGCCGACAACCCGTTCTACCGCAAGGCCACCATCCCCGGCGGCATGTACGCGGGCACCGATGAAGACACCTCGACCTTCGGCGTGGGCGCGACCTTCGTGACCTCGGCCGACGTGCCCGAAGAAGTGGTCTATGTCGTGGCCAAGGCCGTGATGGAAAACCTCGACGATTTCCGCCAGCTGCACCCGGCCTTCGCCGATCTCAAGGCCGAGGAAATGGTCAAGGACGGCCTGTCGGCTCCGCTGCATCCCGGCGCCGAGAAGGCCTACAAGGAACTGGGCCTGATCGACTGATCCGACCCCGACGCGCCCGGCCCATACCGGGCGCGTCCTGCTTTTCCGGCCATGACCGGAGCCTTCCGGGCGGTGCTGCCCGGACCAGATTTTTCCGCACGTGGGGGCTGATGCGATGAATACCGAGGTGGATACGGGCCGTTCGGCCGACGACATGGTGGCCGAGGCCGATACCGGCGCACGCAATCCCTCGGCGGCCTGGCAGGCCAGCCTGATCATCGGCACCTGCATCGCCTGGTCGCTGTTCCAGCTGTACATCGCCTCGAAAATGCCGGGCATCGTCGCCCAGGCCACGGGTATGAGCATCTTTGCCAACATCGTGTCCGACGCGCGCTATATCCACCTGGCCTTCGCCCTGATGCTGGCCACCCTGGCCTTCCCGCTGACCAAGACCGCCCCCCGGGACCGCATCCCCACCTATGACTGGGTGCTGCTGGTGCTGGGCGTGGCCTCGTGCCTGTACCTGATCGTCTTCAAGGTCCAGATCTCGGGCCGGCCGGGCCTGTGGAGCACATCCGACGTGATCATGTCCTCCATCGGGATGGTCGTGTTGCTGGTGTCGGTCTACCGCTCGCTGGGCCTGCCACTGGTCATCATCGCCAGCCTCTTCATTTGTTTCGCCTTCTTCGGGGGCTATTCCGAATGGGCGCGCAACATCACCAATTACGGCGGCGCTTCGCTGAAGAAGGCGCTTGGCCATTACTGGATGCAGACCGAAGGCGTCTTTGGCGTGGCCCTGGGGGTGTCCACGTCGATGATCTTCCTCTTCGTCTTGTTCGGTGCCCTTCTGGACCGCGCCGGAGGGGGCAACTGGTTCATCAAGGTCGCCGTGGCCCTGCTGGGCGCGCTGCGCGGCGGGCCGGCCAAGGCCTCGGTCCTGTCGTCGATGATGACGGGCATGATTTCCGGGTCGTCGATTGCCAACACGGTGACCACGGGCACATTCACCATCCCGCTGATGAAGCGCATCGGTTTTCCGGCCGAAAAGGCCGGCGCGGTCGAGGTCGCGTCCTCGACCAACGGCCAGCTGACCCCGCCTGTCATGGGTGCCGCGGCCTTCCTGATGGTGGAATATGTCAACATTCCCTATATCGACGTGGTCAAGCACGCCTTTCTGCCGGCGGTGATTTCCTACATCGCGCTGCTCTACATCGTGCACCTGGAAAGCCTGAAGATGGGGCTG
>PAQV01000039.1 GCA_002709405.1 Paracoccaceae bacterium | reverse complement strand
CGACTCGGCGAGGACGGGCCCATGTCCCAGAACATGCTCGGCCGCTCCGTCGCCATGGACGGCGCAACAACCAAGGGCGTCGTCGACCGCCTCGCCGCCCGGGGCCTCCTGCGCACCGACAGAGACCTCGAGGACCGAAGACGATACGTCATATCCCTAACACCCAAAGGCATCGACATCCTCAACCACGCCATCGACCGCGCTAAGGAAGTCACTAGAACGACCCTAGCCCCACTCAAACCCGCAGAACGTAAAACTCTCATCAAACTCCTCAAAAAAATCGGGTGAGATTACCGTAGCTTAGCCGTCTGACGCGGCATTCTGCGACGGGCGCGTATCGGGCAGGAAATCAGCCGGGCGGTCGGGGCGGCGGTAGGGTTCGGCGCGCAGGGCGGCGTATTCCGCGTCGAAGGCCGGGCGCCGCGAGACCGCGCTGCCGGTCGTGGCGCCGCCGTGGACCTGGTGGAACGTGCCCTCGCCCTGGATCATGCGGATGCGGGCGCCCGGGAACTCACACGCCCGTTTCCACAGGTCGAGGTTGGCCAGCCCGCCCCCCGGCGACACGAAGCCCTCGTCATATCCGTTCAGAGCCTGCCAGAAATCGCCGTGCAGGAAGACCGCGTTCGATTCCGAGGGCAGCACGTCCCAACCCTTGCCCGACGACTTGCCCATCACGGACATGTCGAACAGCCGGTAGCCGTCCGCCTGCCAGTCGGTGCTGGCCAGAAGGGCGTCCTCGGCCGTGGTGTCGTAGCCTTCGGCGACCGCCTCGGACTGGACCTTTGCGCCCAGGTGCAGCCCGAAACTGCCCACCACATTCCGCCGGTCATCGCCCAGGGCGGCCAGCCCCCGGGCCAGCAAGCCGGGAGAGGCCATGCGTGCGCCGTCGATGAAGACGGCGATCCGCTCGGCCCGGGCGGCGGCGATGCCGATGTTGAGCGCGTGACAGGGCGACGGATTGCCCGGGGGCAAGGTGATCAGCCGGGCGTTGGGGGCGATCGACAGGCAGGTTTCGGGATCGGCCGGGGCGGTGGAGCCATTGTCGACCACGATCAACTCGTAATCGTGCAGCGGCAGGCCGCGCTGAACGGGCGGGACAAGGCTTTGCAGCGTGCGGGGCAATTCGCGGGCCATGTCGTGGGCGACGACAACAACCGACAAGCGCGGCGCCTCGGGCACCGCATCGCCCGGCCGGTCCGGATACTCCGACGGTTGCGCGGCGCCCAGATCGGTCACCGCCGCGCCCCGGGCCGCCCGGGGCAGGGACGACAGGGGGGCCGGCCGCATCAGGCGATCCAGGGCGGCTATCGATCCCACGTCGAAGGCCCCGTCCTTCAGAGCGGCCTCGATTTCCGGCAGGTGATCGTCCAGCACCCGGTTGTCGGGATCGGCCCCGGTCACCATGGCCAGCCCCTTGCGGTAGGGCCCGATGAAGGTTTCGAACACGGTGACCCGCAGGTCCGGCCGCCAGCGGCGCAGCACCGGCACGATCTTGAAGACATCCCCCGTCCAGGCATTGAACCGCCGCTCGCGCTCGAGCATCTGCATCTGTTCGGGCAACACGTCGTCGAACAGGATCACCCCGCCCTTGCGCATCCATTTCTCGGTCCGGATGAAATCGCGCAGCACGTAATCCGACAGGTGCATCCCGTCGATGAAGGCCAGGTCGATCCCCTGGCCCAGGACCTCTGCACAACGGTCGCCATCGGCAAAGAACGCGTCCGAGGTCTGGCGGAACAGCCGGGTCGCGTTGCGTGGCGCGTTGGACAGGCGGAAGTCGGGATCGACACCCACCGAGGGGCATTTGGCAAGGGCCAGGCTGGTGCCCGTGTCGATGCCGATCTCAAAGTAGAGCCTGGGTGCTACGATCTCGTGAACCTGTTTCAGGCAGGTGAGATAGCCAAGCGCCTCTGGTGCGACACCGTTGCGCGCGGCGGCCTCGGGCAGCAGGCCGGCCGGGGCCAGCGGCGGGCGCACCAGCCGTTCGTCGGGCAGCGCGTCCAGGGTCAGCGCGGGACGCGGCTGGCCAATCAGCCCACCCCGGACGCGGGCCACGTAGATGTCGGCCAACTGCCGCTGGATGCGGTGGCTGACCCGCCCGAATTCGCGCGAGATCGTGGGGACTCGCTGGGTCAGCCGCCGGGTCTTGCCGAACAGGATCGGGCTGCGGGCGTTCAGGATCTGCGTGCTGCCTGTCACCTCGGCATGGCGCTTGCGGTAGCCGCTGACCAGACGGGTGCGCTCTTCGGGGGCGCGCTGGGTCGTGGTGCCCCGGTGATCCTGGTGAAAACTGCCCTCGCCCGGCAACACGATGTAGCTGTTGTCGGGGTCGTGGATCAGCCGCGAGAAAAGCTCGAGATTGGCAAAGCCGCCGCCCGGCTCGTCATAGCGCGGATCGAACCCGCCGCAGCGGTCCAGAACGGCCCGGGTGGTGACCAGGCAATTGCTTTCGATCGCCTCGACATAGGTGCGGTGGTAATCCTCGCCCGGGTAGACCGCGTGGTCGAACAGCCGATAGCCGTCCCCCGGCCAGCCCAGCTCCTCCAGCGCCCGGGTTTCGGCGTCAAAGGCATCACTCTGCCGGGTCAGCCCCTGGCTTTCCCGGCCCAGCATGTATTGCGGCACGCTGATCACCGGGTTGTCGTACAGCCCCCACAGCCGCCGCGCATTGCCCGCCACCCCGGGCGACAGCATGTGTGCGCCGTCGATCATCAGGGCGAGCATGTCGAACCGGGCGGCCTGGATCCCCTGGTTCAGGGCGGTCACGGGCGAGGGCTCATCGGCGACGTGCATCACTTGTGTGACATGCGGGTGGCGCGCCTGCAGGCCCTCGGGCAGCGGCGAGGGCGAGCCATTGTCGACCAGGATGACCTCGATCTCGGCCGGGTCCATCCCCTGGTAGGCGGGCGACAGGCTGGTCAGGGTCCGTTCGATCTGGCGCGGGATGTCGTGGTAGACGACAACGAAGGACAGCCCGCCGAACCCATGCTGCGTGTCCGGCCGTGGCGCGTCCGAGGCCAGCTTGTCGGTCACCCGGTCGAACACCGCCTGGTAATTCCGGTCGCGCTCTTTTAGCCGGTCACGCTCGGCTTCGAGGGCCGCGATATGGGCCAGCAGGCGCCTGATCTCGCGCTGAGCCTTCTGTGGCGTGTCATCCCCGGCCATCTGCCCGCTCCCTTGTCGCCCCCTTCAGACGTACCCAAGGGGCCGGGGCTTCACAAGGCGCGGGGAATTTGGCAGGCTTGAAAACAGAGCATTTCCGTAAGGTTACGACGCCCAGATGGTCACGCCTGAAACCCTTGCCCGCCGCAGCGACGCCGCCGCCGCCCAGGTGGCCGCCCTGGCCGAGGCCTATCGCCGCTCGGGCGAGGCCGGGGACCTGGTGCGCCTGCGCGACGGGCGGATCCGGCTGGGCCAGGGCATCGACGGCAGCGCGCCCACCGCCTGGGGGGACCGGCGGCAGGATCCTCCGCCGCGGGACCTGTTCACGCCAGCGCCCGGCACCCTGCCCGAAATCGACGCCCGCGCCCTGGACCTTGATCACCTGGCCAGCGCGATGCACCACCACGGTGCGCTGATCGTGCGGGGGTTGTTTTCGCCCCGGACGGCCATGGCCTTCCGCCATGACATCGACGCCGTGCTGGACGCCCTGCGAGTCTTTCTCGATGCCAAGGCCGAAGGGCGCGACGCCGATCTGCCGACCGCCCAGAAGGTGCTGTTCCAGCCGATCCCGAACTCGGACCAGCTGCACAAGGGCATGGGCTCGGCCTTCCTGGGCCTGAGCGGTGCCGTGGGGACGCTGTTGTCTCCGCTGGTGTCGCACCGCCTGCTGGACCAGTTCGAAACACTGGGCCTGCGCCGCCTGTTGCAGCGCTATTTCCGCGACGAGCCCTGCCTGTCGTTCTACAAGTCCGTCCTGCGCCGGGCCGAGCCCCTGCCCCACCCCGCCGAATGGCACCAGGACGGGGCCTTCATGGACGAGGGCATCGACAGCCTGAATCTGTGGGTCGCCCTGAGCGACTGCGGCCCGGGCACCAACAGCCCGGGGATGGATCTTGTGCCCCGGCGCCTGGACCGGATCGTGCCGCCGGGCACCGATGGCGCGTTGTTCGATTGGTCGGTGTCGGAAGAGACCGTGGCCAGGACGTTCCGAGATCCCGTCGCCAGGCCGCGGTTCGACGCGGGAGATGCGGTCTTCTTCGACCATTTCAACCTTCATGCGACGTCGTCCGC
Organism: Paracoccaceae bacterium; assembly: GCA_002709405.1. GTDB lineage: Bacteria > Pseudomonadota > Alphaproteobacteria > Rhodobacterales > Rhodobacteraceae > Marinibacterium. The sequence goes on along the minus strand of PAQV01000039.1, from coordinate 126,356 downwards.
ACCGGACTTCACCCGCCCGCGCTATGCGATCGAAACCTGGTTCTTCGCCAAGTCCCGTTGCGCGCTGAACCAGATCCCGGTCTGCTGGTAGACGCCTAGGCCAGTTCCGGCGTGGGCGGTGTCCCGGCCTTTGCCAACAGGCCGACCTCCTGGCGCATCCGTTCCAGGTAGGGGTTCTTGCGCATCGTCAGGCTGCCCCGTTCCAGCCGCCCCTGGCCGTGCTTCAGGCGCAGCTTTTCCTGGCCCGCGGCGGTCAGGGTCTTGCGGGTCGTGGATCCATAGCTTTTCGACTTGGCATGAAAGACATAGGTATCCAGCGCCAGGGCCAGCCCGAACCCCGCGTCGGCGGCGCGCAGGGAAAAGTCGTCTTCCTCACCGAAGCCGCGCGGGAACCCGGTTTCGTCAAAGCCCCCGATCAGCTCGACCACCGCCCGGCGCACCGCGTAGCAGAAGCCGTTGACGAAGGGCACGCGCGGCAGCACCGGCACGGACCGTGCGGCGATTTCCACCAGCCGGTCCATGTCGTCGACGCTGTAGCCCGGGGGCAGGTCGTTGATGGCCCAGCCGCCGGTGGGGGCCGACAGGTCGGGCACCGATTGCCAGCTGGCCGCGTTCGACAGCGGGCCGGCGATGCCGATGTCGGGGCTGCGGTCGAAGACCTTCAGCAGCTTGCCCAGCCAGCGCGCCGGCACCACCGTGTCGGAGTTGAGCAGCACGAAAAACTCACCCGATCCGGCCGCCACACCGGTATTGGCCGCCACCGTATAGCCACCGGCCGCATCCCGCCGCTTCAGCTGCACGTGATCGCGGGCCGAGCACCAGTCGCGCAGGAACTCGGCCGTGGGCGCGTCGGACCCGTCGTCGACCAGGATCACGCGCATCCTGCGCTCGGGATCCTGGGTCAGGTCCAGCGCGGCCAGGCAGGTCTTCACGTCGTCCAGGGCATTGTGCACGCAGACGATCACATCGACAGGGGGCAGTGTCATGCGGCGGTTCCGGCCTTCTTCTGCTTGGGTTTGACGTGGCTGTTGAACCCGATCCGGGGATCGCTGCGCATGCAGATCCGCTTGTGGGCGATGTGCCCGATGTCCAGGCCCATCTCGCGCAGGACCGGCGGCAGGGCCAGCTGGTCGCGCCGGCTGCCCTGTTCGATTCGGGTCCACCAGCGGGCGTGGAACTCGGCCGTTTTCGGGTCGGCCATGCGGCTGACGAACACGCTGGTTTCCATCATGCCCGCGTTGCGCGGAAAGCCTTCGCGCTCCAGCCGGGACAGCACGGACTTGATCGTGCCCTCGTCGTCCTTGTTCAGCTCGATGCAGATGCGGCCTTCGTCGTAGATGCAATCGCGCAGCGGATGGTGCCAGGTGTAGACCGGAGCCTTGTCCTCGGGTGCGGGCAGCAGATCGCGCGGATCGCTGCGCAGGGCCAGGTTGGCATCCACCCAGATGGCAAAGTCGTAATCGGCAAAGTAGAGATGCGGGTGCGTCTTGACGAACCGGGCCGAGCGCACCGGATCGGCATCGACATATTCCAGGTCGCGGCGCTGCCACAGCGATCCCTCGGGCACCTTGCCATCGGTGAAGACGAAGAACTCGGCGTCGCCCACCGGGCCCAGGGGTTCGTTCAGCCGATCATACCCGCCCGAGATCGCGGTATAGACGGCCACCTTCGGCCCGCCGTCCGCCCGGTCGGCATAGGGCGCGCGTTTCGGCCGGGTGCCGTCGGGGTAAAGCTCCAGGAAGTGCAGCAGAGGACAGTCGTCCTCTTTCAGGATGTCGGCGTGGGAATGTTCATAGGCCCGGGCCACGAAGCCAGCCGAGGGGTCGAACCCCTTGCGCCAGCCCACGTCCAGGTAATGGGCCGCCGGTCCTTCCGAGAAGGCGGCCGCATCGGGGTAGCGGTCGACGTAGAAGTCCGCGTCGAAATGGGCGCTGTTCTCGATGCGGGCGATTTCTTCGGTCTTGGGATGCAGCACAGCCGGTTTCGCTGCGGGCTTGGCATCCGTCTTGGGCTTTTGTGCCGGGCTGTCGGCGGGTTTCTGGGCCGGCTCCTTGGGGGCGTCTGCCTTGGATGCGGGCGGCTTGGGTGTTGGGGCCTTGGGGTCTGCCGGCTTGGACGGCGCGGGCGCTGTGTCCGTCAAAGCGTCCGGCGCGGGCCCACCGCGCCCCATCCGGCGCAGACCGTTCAGCGTGGCCCGCAAAGGCCAGGTCAGCCGCCACGAGGTCGAGGCCAGGATCTGGGCGTTGGCATCGCTGTAATGCGCGGCCCGGGCCCGCGCCTCGGCCAGCTCCTGGGTCAGGGCGTTGACCTCGGCTGCCTTGCGCCCGGCCCGTCGTTCAGACTTGGCGCCCGTCTTCTCGGTCTCGGTCAACTGGGCCCTGAGCCCGGCAAGGCTGGCCTTCTGATCGGCATAGACCTCTTTCTGGGCACGGATCTCGGTGCGCAGCCGGTCGACCAGGTCGTTCTGCAGGGCGGCCGCCCGCTCCAGGTCGGCAATGCGCGCCTCGGCCGCTTCCATGGCCCGGCGGGCCAGGCGGCGGTCGTCCTTGGCGGCGGCCCGATGGTCCTGCAGGACCTGTTCGGCCCGCGTCTCGGCCGCCTGGGCTTGTTCCTGTGCCTCGGCCAGGTCGGCCCGGGCCCGTGCGACGGTGTCGGCCAGCGTGGCATCTGCCTCTGCCGCCGCAGCCATTGCCTTGTTCAGCGCGTCCCTGGCGGCGGCCTGGGCCCGGGTCGTTGCCTCGACCCGGGCGGTTTCGGCCATGGCCAGGGCCTGGGCCTGCGCCTCGGCCAGATCAGAGGCGGCATCGGCGCGCAGGGTGTCGGCCTCGGCCCGCAGGCGGGCCAGCTCGGCGCGCAGGTCCTCGGACTGGCCGCGCACCAGGTCCAGCTGTTCGCTGCGCAGCTCCAGCCCCGCATCAAGCGCGGCCTGACGCCGGCGCATCTCGGCCTGCTGGGCGTCATGCACGGCGCTCAGATGGTGCAGCACGGGCGCGGCGGCATCGAATTCGCGGGCAACCCGGGCGATGTCGTCCAGCGCCCCGGCCGCCTGCCCGTCCCGGCACAGCCGCCGCAACGCCGCGTAGACGTCGGACACCCAGCCCCGCATCAAGTCGTCGTGCAGGACATCCTCGGGGGTGTGCACATGGCTGCGCAGAGTCACGTTCAGGAACTGGCAGATGTCGTCGGCCATCTCGGTCGGGGCAACGGGAAAGGCCTGCCCCAGTGCGCGTCCGGTGGCCTGAAGCGTGGCGATCGGATCGGCCAGCAGGTCGTCATAAGACAGGAAGGCCCGGGGCATCCCGTCAGAGCCGCGCACCGCCTCGATCATGTAGCGCAGCCACAAAAGCCCCGCCCGTTCGCGCGACATGGCATTGCGCTGCACCAGAGAGGCCACGACCTCCAGCGGATTGCGCACCGGGATGATCACCTGGACCTGCGGGCCCTCTGCCCCGCCGGCCTCGGCCAGCCCGGCCCGGTAGCGCGGCAGCACCCGGCTAAGCCGTGGGTCCTTGACCACGGCCGGCCGGCCCGGAGCGAAATCGTCGGCGATCACCGCCGCCAGGTCGGTTTCGAAATCCCGCTGATCGCGTGCGCGCATGCGCGGCAGGGCCCCTTCGGACCAGTCCGACCAGACCAGCCCGGCCTGGTTCAGGTAGGCTTCGTTCAGGCGGACCAGCGGCTGGCTTTCCCAATGTCCGCGCCGGTTCGAGGCATTGTCCTTGATCGGCGTTCCCGGCAGCCCGTACCCAAGAAACCCCAGAACCCGCGCCACGGCCGAACTGCCGCTGCGGTGCATGCCCGCAACCAGAACGACGCAGGACGGCAATTGCTGCGCACTCATGACGTGTCCAACCTCCCACGACGGCCGGTTGAGCCGGATCCTCCGATCCGCCCCTGGTTTCGCGGTCTGCCGGGGCGGGTGCCGGAAACGGGCGCATGCCATGTAGATGGACCTTGCAGGACCACCGACCCCCGTGCTGCGCGCGCTCGACAAAAGCCCGTAACTGATCCGCGTCAGTTGGCTTTAGTGAACCAGCTTCACGGTGACGTTGCAACCGTGGCCATCACCCCGGGGCGCAACGGAAATCGGACCAGGCACGGGCTGCCACGCGGGCACGCAGATGACGGCGGGCGGCCAGGGTGTCACGATCGGCCGCGCGGCGGGCGGCCGTCTCTGCCATATCCTTCAGAATCGCGGCCCGGTCGATGACCTGCGCTGGTCTCGCCCAGTCCCCTGGCAGGCCGTGATCGTCCGCCACCCGGGCATTGCCGTCGGCGAAACAGCCGTCCACATGGGCCTTCAGCCGGTCGAGGAAACCGGTCTGAGGCGGCGGCGCGGCCTCATGGGCCGACAAGTCGCGCAGGAAGCCATTGGCCTCGTGCGGGCCGGGCATGGGAAAGCCGGCGGTGATGGCGTCGGCCACGGCCTCGATCACGTATGGATGAAAGGCCGGGTTGCGCCGGTCGTCCGCCCCCTGCCCCGCGTGCGGCTTCACCCCGATCCGGGTCAGCGCATCCGGCACCAGCGCCGCTGACCCTGCGTTTTGCGGGACCACCCCGACCGACATCCGTGCGCCCCGCCCGGCCAGCAGGGCCACGCGTTCGGGCAGGCTTTGGGACCAATCGAAATAAAGATGTCCGCTGGGTTGCCGCCCCACCTGCCACCCGCCGAGGATCGCCGCCATGACATGGCGTTCGACCGGGCGGAACAGGTCCGCGTCCAACCCGTTGGCGCGCAGATGTGACGATGCCTCGGCCAAACGGTCGGGGCTGCGGAAGTGCCACTGGCCAAAGCCCGACACCAGCAGATCGGACTGCCGGCGCACATAGGCCAGGGCCATCACGTCGTCGGCATGAGCCTTGGCGATGTCGGTCAGCACGGCCAGCAGGGCGAGGGATTTGAAGATCATCTCGTGGCTCAGCACCAGCGGCAGGTCCGGATGGTGCTGCATGTGCGCCCCGATCAGCCGGTGCAAGTCGTCCACGATATTGGCCGCCGGAGGATCGCTGTCGAGGAAGACCAACGCATAGGGATCGAGCGTCACGCCCCGGACCTGACCGCCGGCCGCAGACGGACCCGTCAGCGCAGCCTGAAGAGAGGTCGAACCGCACTTTTCAGGCCCGATATGCAAGATGATGCGACGCATCCTGCGGTCATGCCGCAATGAACGGTGCAGTACAATTCCGGACTTGAAGGTTAACCACGACTTGGGCAGACTCGGCCTGCGAGCGATACCATCCCGGTGGGCCGGCCGCTTGCGCCCCCTCCGAAAATTCACCCCGTTTCGCATAGGCAAAACTGCCTAGGCAATCATGCGAATGGAGGCTCCGTTACACTTTCGTTAGACATTGTGAAGTCGCTGGTAATCATCCCTAATCGGCGGCGAATTGAAGACAAATACATTTTCAAACGAGCAACCAGTGCTGCATAAGAGTAGCGAGTCCCATTCGCGCTCTGCCTCATCCCGGCAGAGCGCGATTTTTTTTGCATCACCTGTTTTCCAACCTGGGCGTCCGTTGCCGTGGCGGGGTGCGCGGGGATGCGAAACGCGCTAGAACCCGGCAGCCCTGAACCGACCCACTCCAACGGACCCGGACTGACCCATGATGAAATCCCTCGGCGTCATCCTTGCGCTGGCCCTGGCCGGGTTGCAGCTGTTTGCGGTCACGCTGGTGGTGTTCACGTCCTATTTCACATCCGAACGGACCCTGCTGGCCCATGCCCGCAGCCAGCTGTCCGACGTGGGCACGAACGTGATCCAGCACACCAAGGGCTTTCTGACGCCGGCCCGAAGTGCGGCCGAATTGTCGACCGCCCTGGCCGAAAACCAGATTGTCCGGCGCGAGGAACGTGACCTTCTGGAAGGCCTTCTGTTCCAGCAATTGCGATCGGCCCCGCAATTCGCCGGGGCCTATTACGGCGACGAGATGGGCAATTTCGTCTATGTGAAACGCGATGGCGAGAGCACCTACCTGACGAAGATCATCGACATCACCCAGACCCCGAAAACGACACTGATCCAGCGGGGCGAGGATTTCGCGGTGTTGGGTCAGAAGCCGGACCCGGAGGACACCTACGACCCCAGGGTCAGGCCCTGGTACACCGCCGCCAAGTCGGACATGGCCAGCATCTGGACGGATCCCTACATCTTTTTCACCTCGCGCTCGCCCGGCATCACGGCGGCAACGCCCGTGGTCAGCTATGCCGGAGACGTCCAGGGCGTCATCGGCGTGGATATCGAGATCAAGGAGCTGTCGAACTTCCTGGCGCAATTGCGCATCGGACGGAACGGGGCAGCCTTCATCGTCAACCGCAACGGCGATGTCATTGCCCACCCCAACCCCGCGCTGCTGACGACCACGGGCGACGGGGGGGCACTGGAATTTCCCTCGATCACGCAGATCGCCGACCCGATCGCCCGGGCCGCCTTTGAAAACCGGCTGACCGCGGATGGCATCGACCTGGGCGGGATGACGACCAACGGCGAGATCCGCAGCGATTTCGAGTTCGACGGCGTGCAATATGTTTCGCTGATCATCCCCTTCGGCCTGGGCGGGGTGCCCTGGACCATCGTCGTCTATGCGCCCGAGGACGACTTTATCGGCACGATCAAGGAAAACCGGGACCAGAACACCCTGATCGCCATCGGCGTGGCCGCCCTGACCGGGCTGCTGGGCCTGGCCCTGGCCAACCGGATCCATGCGCCCGTGCGCGCCTTCGCCGTGCGCTCGGCCCTGATTTCACAGGGCGAAGTCGACCCCAACGAGCCGATGCCCCGCACCTACCGCGAGCTGGAGAACGCCAACACCACGCTGGTCAGCGAGATCTCGCAGCGCAAGAAGACCGAAACCGAATACCGGCTGACCTTCGACATGGCCTCGCGGGGGATGGTGTATATCGACAGCGCGACGGGTCAATTCCTGCGGGTCAATGCGCGTTTCGCCGAGATGATGGGCTATGCGCCGGACGAGCTGGACGGGATGGCCTTTGCACAGCTGCTGCGCCCGGACGAGGCGCGCCGGCTGGACGCGGAATTCGAGGGCAACTTTACCGAACATGCCGCCCTGGGCTTTGAAACGCAGGCCCGGCGCAAGGACGGGACCCCGATCTGGATAAGCTTCAACGGCGTGCATTTCCGGGCTGACGGGGACGAGGACGGCGCGGGAGAGGCCTATATCGTGGCCACGATCGACGACATCACCCAGGCGCGGGCCTCGGAAGACAAGATCGAGGCGCTGAACCGCGAGATCGCCCATTTTTCGCGCCAGCAGGTGATGGGGGAACTGGCCACCGGCCTGGCGCACGAGCTGAACCAGCCCCTGACGGCCATCACCCAGAATGCCGACGCGGCCATGTACCTGGTCGACAACCACCCCGAACGCAGCGCCGATGTGCGCGGGCTGGTGGCCGAGATCGACCAGCAGGCCCACCAGGCGGGCGACATCGTGCGGGCCCTGCGCGGGTTCATCCGCAAGGACGGCAACGCGGCCACGGCCTTTGGCATTCGCGAACTTCTGGAGCAGGCCCGGCGGCTGGTGCTGTCCGAAGCGCGCCAGCATTCGGTCGAGCTCTTGATTCAGCGCGGTCCCGAAGTGATGGTGAGCGGCGTGCGGGTGCAGATCGCGCAGGTGGTCGTGAACCTGATGCGCAACGCGATCGAAGCCATCGCCGAGGCCGACAGCCCCGAAAAACGGGTCACGGTGTCGGCGCACATGCGTGGGGATGTTCTTCGGGTCGACGTGGTGGATACCGGGCCGGGGATTGCAGAGGGGCTTGAATTGTTTGCTCAGTTCGAAACGACCAAGGCAGGCGGAATGGGTCTGGGCCTGTCGATCAGCCGCAGCCTGATCGAGGCCAACGGCGGCCGGATCTGGTGTGACAGCACCGGCGATGGCGCCCAGTTCAGCTTTACCCTGCCGTTACAGGGATAGACCCATGACAGGACCCCCCGAGGAATTGAAACAGACCTGCTGGGTCTACCTGGTCGACGACGAGGCCGACATCCGCACATCGCTGTCGCGGGCCCTGGGCCTGCGGGGCTACCAGGTGAAGGCGGCGGGATCGGCGCAGGAATTCCTGTCGGAATACGACGGCAGCGCGCCGGGATGCCTGGTGCTGGACTATGGCTTGCCGGGCATGAACGGGCTGGAGCTGCAGCGTCACCTGAACGACCGGGGCGTGAGCCTGCCGATCATCTTCATCACCGGCCACGGGGGCGTGCCGGAATCGGTGCAGGCGATCAAGATGGGGGCGATGGACTTCCTGGAAAAACCGTTCAAGCAATCCATCCTGGTGGAACGGATCGACGCGGCCTTTGAACTGGATTGCCAGCGGCGCGACTGCTACCAGCGGCTTTCGGACCTGCGCGGCCGGTTCGACACCCTAACCGAGCGCGAAGGCGAAATCGCCCGGCTGATGGTGACCCGGGCGGGGGCGTCGTCGTCGAAGGACATCGCCCGGCACCTGGACATCAGCCCGCGCACCGTCGATCATCACCGGGCGCGGATCCTGGAGAAGATGGGTGTGAGCTCGGTGGCCGAACTGGTGGAAACGGCGATGAAGGCCCGGCTTTTCCCCGACGACTGACACACACCCATCCTACGCCGGATGACGCGGGCCGGTCTGTTGTTCCGGGCTGTTGCCTCAGGCCGGGCGGCCGCCCCCGGGGCGGATCTCTCCGGTGGTCAGGACCGGCGAGGCGTCGATTTCTTCCGCGTCCAGCATCGCAGCCACCCGTTCCAGCGAGGACACGAGCTGCGCCTGCTCCCAATCGGCCAGCGCCTCGAAGGCGCGGACATAGCGCTGTTGAAGGGCATCGGGGGCGACTTCCATCCGGGCATGGCCCGAGGCCGTGATCACGACGTTGGTCTGCCGCCGGTCCACCTGAGACGGCTGGCGTTCCACCAACCCGCGCGTCACCAGCTTGTCGACCAGTGTCGTCACCGTCGCCTGGCTGACCCCCATCTGCGTGGCCAGCGCCTTGGGCGTGGCGCTTTCGCGGTCGTCGACGATCTGAAGGACCCGCAGCTGCGCCGGCGTCAACCCGGCGGCCCCGGCAAGGTCACGTTCGTACATCTCGGTCGCGCGCAGGATCCTGCGAAGCGCGATCAGGCTTTCATCAATGCGGTCTGGGCGGGTCGGTTGCATGGGCCATTTTCGCACGACCCGGCAAAAAGCTTCAATAGGCTAAGTATCACCTATGATGTCCTTCGGCAGTCAAATCAGTATGGCCCGGTGAACTTGGCAAAGCTAAGCTTTCACAGGGCATTACACCCTGCTTAATCAAGCGCATGACAGGCGGATCCCGAAATTTTCCTTCAAAACTTGAAATTTTTTGCCGAAGGATATATTTAGGCCTCCTAAGGAAATCACGAGGACGCAGGATCCATGCCGAAAGACACCGAAACGCCCCTGAAACCCGCGCTCCGCCTGCGCAAACCCGATGCGACGGACGGAGCCGGAATCTGGGAGCTGGTGCGCGCCTGCAAACCGCTCGACGAGAACTCGATGTACTGCAACCTCGTGCAGGCGGATCACTTCCGCGACACCTGCGTCCTGGCGGAACTGGACGGCGAGATCGCCGGCTGGATTTCCGGTCACATGATCCCCGCGCGCAACGAGCTGTTCGTGTGGCAAGTCGCCGTCAGCCCGAAGGCGCGCGGGCTGGGTCTTGGCAAGCAGATGCTGCTTGAACTGGTCAATCGCGACGAATGCGAAGACGCCACCAGCCTCAAGACGACCATCACGCGCGACAACGAGGCCTCGTGGGCGCTGTTCCGCAGCTTCGCCAACCAAATCGGCGGCGCGCTGGACGATGCACCCCACTTCGAGCGCGACACCCATTTCGACGGTCAGCACGCAACCGAGCACATGGTCACCATCGACCTGCCGCAACCGGCGCCGCTCGCGCGCGTTGCCTGACCCCTCCCCTCTTTTCCAGATTTACTGAAAGGACGTCTCATGCCCAAGGACATGACCGTTACAACTGACATTTTCGAACGCCGTGAAAGTGCGGCCCGCTCGTACTGCCGGGGTATGCCCGCGGTCTTCGCCTCGGCCTCCGGGTCCGAGCTGAAGGATGACGACGGCAAGACCTACATCGACTTCCTGGCGGGCTGTTCGTCGCTGAACTACGGCCACAACGATCCAGACATGAAGGCCGCGCTGATTGACCATATCGCCAGCGACGGTATCGCGCACGGGCTTGACCTGCACACCTCGACGAAAAGCGATTTCCTCGAGGCCTTCGACCGCCACATCCTGTCCCCCCGGGGCATGGATCACCGGGTGATGTTCACCGGCCCGACCGGCGCAAACGCCGTCGAGGCGGCGATGAAGATCGCCCGCAAGGTGACCGGCCGGACCAACATCATCGCCTTCACCAACGGCTTTCACGGCGTGACCATGGGGGCGCTGGCGGCGACCGGCAACGGCTATCACCGGGGCGGCGCGGCCATGGCGACCCAGGGCGTGACCCGCATGCCCTTCGACGGCTTTGCCGAGGGCGTCGACAGCGCGGCCCTGCTGGACCAGATGCTGTCGGATGCCTCGGGCGGCGTGGACGCCCCGGCGGCCATCATGTTCGAAACGATCCAGGGCGAAGGCGGGCTGAACGCGGCCTCGGCCGAGTGGGTCCGCAAGGTGGCCGAGATCGCCAAGAAGCACGGCGCCCTGCTGATCATCGACGACATCCAGGCCGGCTGCGGCCGGTCGGGCACGTTCTTTTCGTTTGAAAACATGGGCGTGACGCCGGACATCGTGACCATGGCCAAGTCGGTTTCGGGCTTCGGCCTGCCGATGGCGATGGTGCTGGTGCGCCCCGAACATGACGTCTTTGGCCCGGCCGAGCACAACGGCACCTTCCGGGGCAACACCCATGCCTTCGTGACCGCCCGCGTGGCGATCGAGAAGTTCTGGGCCGACGATGCCTTCCAGAAAGACCTGGCCGACAAGGCGCAGATGCTGACCAAGGCGCTGACCGAGATCGCCGCCGAGATCCCCGGCGCCCGGCTGAAGGGCCGCGGCCTGATGCAGGGTGTCGACGTTGGGTCCGGCGAGCTGGCCGGCGAAATCTGCGCCCGTGCCTACCAGCGCCGTCTGGTCATCGAAACATCCGGCAGCGAGGACCAGGTCATCAAGATCCTGGCCCCCCTCACCACCTCGCGCGAGACCTTCGAGTACGGGTTCAACATCCTGCTCGACGTGACCCGCGACGTGATGGCCGAACACAAAGAAATGGAGACCGCATAATGATCGTCCGCGATTTCAACCAGATCATCGAAAACGAAAAAGACCGCGTGGTGAATGACGCGCAATGGTCCTCGGTCCGGATGCTGCTGGCTGACGACGGCATGGGCTTTTCGTTCCACATCACCTTCCTCGAAGCCGGGTCGGAGCACACGTTCCACTACAAGAACCACTTCGAAAGCGTCTATTGCATGGAAGGCAAGGGCCGGATCATCGACCTGGCCACCGGCGAGACGCATGAGATCAAGCCCGGCGTGATGTATGCCCTGAATGAGCATGACAAGCACACGCTGATCGCCGACGAACAGCTGGTCATGGCCTGCTGCTTCAACCCGCCGGTGACGGGCAACGAGGTGCACCAGGCCGACGGGTCCTATGCGCTGGAAGACGCCTGAGGCAGACGCCATGACGCATACCGTTGAAAAGATCGGCGGCACCTCGATGAGCCGCGTGAACGAATTGCTCGACACGCTGTTCCTGAGGGATGACCCCTATGGCCGGATCTTCGTGGTCTCGGCCTTCGGGGGCATCACCAACCTGTTGCTGGAACATAAGAAAACCGGCGAGCCGGGCGTCTACGCCCTGTTCGCCAACAACGACAGCGAACACGGCTGGCATGACGGGCTGGACCGGGTGGCCCAGGCGATGAAAGAGTCCCACGCGGGCGTTCTTGACCACCGGGCCGACCTGCGGCTGGCCGACGAATTCGTGCATGACCGGGTCCACGGCGTGCGCAACTGCCTGATCGACCTGCAACGCCTGTGTTCCTACAGCCATTTCCAGCTGTCCGAACACCTGGCGCAGGTGCGGGAACTGCTGTCGGGACTGGGCGAGACGCACTCGGCCTTCGTCACCAACTTGCTGCTGCAGCGCAACGGCCTCGACGCCCGTTTCGTCGACCTGTCGGGCTGGCGCGATGAAGGTGATCTGTCGCTGGACGACCGCATCGCCAAGGCGTTCGAGGATATCGACCCGACCGTCGAGATGCCCATCGTAACCGGCTACGCCCAATGCGCCGAGGGCCTGATGAGCCGCTATGACCGGGGCTATTCCGAGGTGACCTTTTCGCGCATCGCCGCCCAGACGGGCGCGCGCGAGGCGATCATCCACAAGGAATTCCACCTGTCCTCGGCCGACCCCAAGATCGTGGGTGCAGACGCCGTGCGCAAGCTGGGCCGGACCAATTACGACGTGGCCGACCAGCTGTCGAACATGGGGATGGAGGCGATCCACCCGAAAGCCGCCAAGACCCTGCGCCAGTCGGGCGTGCCCCTGCGCGTGACCAATGCCTTCGACCCGGGCGACCCGGGCACCCTGATCGACGACCAGCCCGCCGACGTGGCAGCGGTCGAGATGGTGACGGGGCTCGACATCATCGCGCTGGAGGTGTTCGAACAGGACATGGTGGGCGTGAAGGGCTACGACGCGGCCATCCTGGACGTGCTGACGCGCCACAAGGTGCGCATCGTGTCCAAGGTGTCCAACGCCAATACGATCACCCATTACCTGGACAGCTCGCTGAAGGTTATGCGCCGGGTAGAAAGCGACATCTCGGCGCTGTACCCGGCGGCCAAGGTGACCTCGCGGACCCTGTCGCTGGCCTCGGTCATCGGGCGTGATTTGAACGGTCTGTCGGCGCTGACACGCGGGCTGACGGCCATCGCAGGTGCCGGGCTGGAGGCCCTGGGCGCCACCCAAGGTCCGCGCAACGTGGACGTTCAGTTCATCTTGGAACGCGACGACCTCGAACCGGCCATCCGCGCGCTGCACGAGGCCCTTGTGCCTGCCCCCGCGGCGGATCAGGCGCCCAAGGCCGCGCTGGCCGCCGTGGCGTAAGCCAGTCACAACCTGACCAGAAAACGGGGCCTCGGAGGGTAACTTCCGGGGCCCCTGCCCTGTTCAGACCCCGTCGATCAGAATATCCAGCGCCCGTTTCAGCGCATCGCGGTGCTCTTCCAGTGACCCGATCCGCTCTGTCAGCTCGTGCCCCGGCACCGCTGCCAGCTCTTGCACGCGCACGATCCAGACCGCCCCGTCCATGGTGACCCGTGGTGTCAGGCCCGGAAACGCCGCGTATTCGCCGGCGGGCCGCAAAGGGGCCACCACGCGCGACGCGTCGATCCCGATCAGGTCGGTCTGCACATCGACGACCAGCGTGCCCCCGCCCAGCCGGTAGACATCGAACTGCGCCATGAGTCCTCAGAAGCTGCGGTAACGGTCCAGGGGCAGGCCCTCGGCCCGGACCTCCTCGGCATAGGCGTCCAGGGCATCCCGGTTCTGTTCTCGCCACAGGCGGTTCCGCTCGGCCTTGGCGGCATCGGCGATCGCGGTTTCCGCCAGCCGGGACATATTCAGCCCAAGCGCCCGCGCCTCGCGCGTGACCTCGGCGTCGATTGTCATGTTCACCTTGACCCGGCCCATGGGACACTCCCAGCTTGTACGCATGATTGGGGAGTATACCCCAGGCGGCCTAACCGGCAAGCCCCTTGATGTCGTCCGTTAGGCCTCGATTTCGATCCGCCGCAGGCCCGGAAATTCAAGCTGCGCGGTCCCCAGCACCAGCCGCAGGTGATGCGTTTGCACGTATTGCGCCACGAAGGCCGACGGCGCCCGCAGGCGCAGCACGCCGCCCGTGTCTTCAAGGCAAGTGAGCCCCCCGAACCAGTTGCGGTGCAAGTTGGGCTCCAGCTCCGCAAGCCGGGCCAGGACGCGCCCCCAGGGCTCTGCCCGGGCCCCCTGCCCCTCCGAGCCACCAGCCGACTGGCCGAACGCCACGTGAACGACCTTTGGCAACGGCGCCTCGGGTTCAGGCTGGGCCTTTGCCATCCGGTCGGAAAAATCCGGCCCGACCCGATCCCAGACGGGTGCGCTCAGGCGGTGGATCTCGTCGATGTTCAACCGGTAGGCCGCCACCCTCCCCCGCACGCCCGGACGCAGTTGCAGCAGGATCTTCGCCGTTGTCAGGCGCTTGATCTCTCGCTTGACGGTCCGTTCGTCGACCGACCACATCCGCGCCATCTCGCGCTGTCCAACCGTCAATTCGTCCCGCGCCCAATTGTACCGCGCCGTCACCAGGGCCACCAACCGCAGCATCGAGGTCTGGAACCCCGGAGACCCGCTGAGCCCGGCGACCGCAAGCGCCGTCAGTAGGTCATATTTCTGAGAGCCCGCCGCGGGACCCGTGAACCGTTTCGTCTTCATCACTGTCGCTCGTTGCCTCGGGACCGGATCTTTGCCCGATTCCCATCCTGTTAATCAGTTTCGCGTAATCCCGTAATTTGTCAACTGATAGCTAAAGACGGGATCAGATCCCAAAAACCTGAAAAAGAAGAGATATCTGGTTTATTGGTATAGCGGGACAGCCTGGTGTCACCTTATCGGCTTGTGTCTGTCACCCTAATACAGGATGGGGTGACATCAGTGACACCTAGATGTTGCGACATTGTCCCGGAAATCCCGTTCTTTCCCGGGATCTGGCGAAAAAACCGAAGTTACGGGATTTCTTGTTTTGCGCTTCGGACAATTCGCGTTATCCATCTGACAGTAGCAGATAACAAGAGCAGGGTCATGCGCGATCATTCCGATTTGCAGTCCATGAACGAACGCAGTCTCGCCCAGCAGGCGGCGGTGCGAAAAGCGACGTTCTCTCCGGCCGAGGAAAAGACACTCCGGCCATTCTCCATCTGGGAAATCAGCCAGTTCATGTTCGACGTGCCCGCGGACACGTTGCGAAAGAAGCTGGCGGATGACCCCACCCTGCCCCAGGGTGCAACCGAGGAAGAGGGCCGCCAACGCTGGTTCTCGCTGACCGAGATCAATGAACTGCGCCGCCGCGTGCGGTTCCGGGGCAAGACCCTGTTGCCAAAGCGCCCCTCGGGCCGGGCCATGCGGGTGGCGGTGTCGAACTTCAAGGGCGGTGTCGGCAAGACCGTCGTGGCCCAGCACTTGGCCAATGCGGCCGCCCTGGATGGCTACCGCGTCCTTGTCATCGACTTCGACCCGCAGGCCACGATGACCCATTCCATGGGGCTGGTCGAGGTCAAGGAATGGAACACGGTCTGGGGCATCATGTGCCGCGACCTGTGCCGCGAGGCGGACCGGATCGCCGAGGCCTACGACGACCCCGCCGATTGCCCCTACCCCACGGCCGATGAACTGCCCGACGACGTGCAATCCATCGGGGCGCAGCGCGTTCAGGATTTCATCCAGAAGACCGCCTGGCCGACGATCGACATCATCCCGTCCTGCGCCAACGCGGCCTTCGTCGAATTCGCCTCGGCCCAGTATCGGTCGATGCACAAGGCCTGGTCCTTTTTTGGCTGCGTCGCGCGCTACCTCGACGAATTGCCCGACGACCAGTACGACCTGATCCTGTTCGATTGCCCCCCGGCCATCGGTTACCAGTCTCTGAACGCCGCGTTCGCTGCCGACATTCTGTATATCCCCTCTGGCCCGGGCTACTGGGAATATGACAGCACAACCAGCTTCCTGGGCCAGTTGGGCGACGCCTTGGAAGATATCTCCCTGGGTTACGAAAAGATTGCGGCCGATGCGGGGATCCGTTTGCCCAAGCGCTTCGATGACGTGCGGCTTCTGATGACCCGGTTCGAGGCCTCGAACCCCTTGCACATCGCGATGATGGAGGCCTTTCGCAATGTCTTCGGAGCCGATGTCTGCCGCAATGCGATCGAGATGACCCGCGCGGTCGAGCAATCCGGCCGCTTCCAGATGTCGGTCTATGAACAGGATTACCGGCAGATGACCCGCGAGACCTGGAAACGGGCGCGCCAGTCGTTTGACGCGGCCTACGGGGAATTCAAGGAGGTCGTCCTGGGCGCATGGGCCCGGCGCGATCAGAAGGAGGAGGTTGAGGCGTGAGCAAGAACAAGTTCGGGTTCGGCCCGATTGACGAACCCCCGTCGCCCAAGTCCCGCCGCCGCGACGTCGGCCCGATGGGAGCCGCAGTGCGCGAGGCCGCATCAAGCCTGAGCGAGAGCACCGAAAGCCTGGTGGAGCAACGCCGTCAGAATGCCTCGGACGCAAAGTCCTGGCGCAAGGCGCAGGACGAGGGCCGGGTGCTGGTCTCGATCCCGCTGGATGCCATCCGAACCGACGCCTTGCCGCGCGACCGGCTGGACCTGGATGGGGTGGCGACCTCGGACGAGATGGAGGAGCTCAAGACCTCGATCCGGGAACGCGGGCAGAAAGAGCCGATCGAGGTCTTTTCCGTGGATGGTGTCTATCAGCTGAAAAAGGGGTGGCGGCGGCTGACCGCCCTGCGCCAGTTGCACGGGGAAACCGGAGACGACCGCTTTGGCGAGGCGGTGGCCCGCGTGGCCGGGGAAAGCGGCAGCCGCATCGATCTGTATATCGACATGGTCGAGGAAAACGTCATCCGCGAAGACCTGTCCTTTGCCGAGATGGCCCAGGTGGCGATCATCGCGGGGCGGGAAGAAGGCCAGGATGCGGCGGACCTGGTGAACCGGATCTACGCCTCGCTGCACAAGATGAAGCGCAGCTACATCCGTAGTTTCGTTTACCTGGTCGAAACCCTCGGCGATGATCTGGCCTTTCCGAAGTCGGTGTCGCGCAACCTTGGGGTCGACGTGGCGCGGCGGTTGCAGTCGTCTCCGGACCAGGTGGCGGCATTGCGGGGGGACCTGCGCGGGGTGGCCTCGGCCGAGGAACAGGCCCTGGTTCTGAAGCGCTTCCTGGATGGGGTGGCGCGGCCGGTGCGTGATGCGCAGCCGCGAGAGAAAAGCGAGAAATTCGAATTCCACGTGGGCCGGTCGAAGGTGACGGCCCGGAAAGGCGAATGCCGGATCCTGTCCGAGACCGATTTCTCCGCCGTTGGCCGCAAGCGGTTGCAGCGCGCGATCGAGGCGTTCGAGGCCGTGTTGGCCGAAGAGTAACCCACGGGTTATCCCGGCGCTTCGGCGTAACCCACGGGTTACCCGGGGCCAAATCAAAAGGCCGCCCACACCGGGCGGCCTTTGTTGTTCGTATCGTTTGGACCACCCAATCAGCCTTAAATAACCCAGTTGTCGGGCGCCCTTTTAGTCAGATGCGGCGCTTTTGGTTGAGAAAGAGCACAATAAGCGCCGTTTCGGCCATCCAGCACGCACATATCCCGCCTATAGGGCCGTCACTCCAGCGACTTGTCGCTTTCGCCAGCCGTCCCCGCAACCCAGTAACCCGCGGCTTTCAGCTCGGGTCCCGGATGTCCGCGGTCGTTCAGGAAATGATGC
Organism: Paracoccaceae bacterium; assembly: GCA_002709405.1. GTDB lineage: Bacteria > Pseudomonadota > Alphaproteobacteria > Rhodobacterales > Rhodobacteraceae > Marinibacterium. Next base: position 108,860 of record PAQV01000039.1, on the reverse strand, counting down.
TTGAGCGCCTTTGCCACACGCGCCTCGGCTGCGATCCAGACAAAGCCGCGCCCTTCTGGCAGATCAAGCGCCTGCGCGGCCGTCAGCAAGGGGGCGGGATCGGCGGCCGCCTCAATGGGGCGGTGGATCCAGCTGGCGTGCCACGTGGCGGCGGTCTGGAAGGTCTGTTCATCTTCCTCGCCGGGCACGGCCACAAGGGACAGAACCTGCGTGCCGGCGGCCAGGTCCTCGATCCGCCGGCCGATGGCGGGCAGGGCGGTTTCGTCGCCGATCAGCAGGTACCAGTCGAAGACCGGCGCGACCACGGCCGATCCGCGCGGGCCGCCGATGCGCAGGGTGTCTCCGGGCTTGGCCTGGACCGCCCAGGCCGTGGCGGGACCGGCATCATGCACGGCGAAATCCAGCACCAGCGAGCGATCGTCGGTGTCGTAAGCACGCGGGGTATAGTCGCGCATCTGGTCGCCCTCGGGCCCGAAGAACAGCTTGATATGGTCGTCGGCCCCAAGGCTGACGAAATCAGAAAGGTCGTCGCTTTCCAGCACGATGCGGATCATATGAGGGGTCAGGTAAGAGGTCTCGCGCACGGTCAGGGTGCGCCGTTTCAGCTCGTGCCGGTGGCGGGTGATGATCTGGTCCATGGGGTGTCTTTCGTCGGGGATATCGGGGGATGTCGGTGTGACGGGAGTAGTGGCGATGTCCCTGGCAGCGGCCTGCAACCGGTCGGCCAAGGCGGCGACCAAAGCGGGATCCGAGGGCGCCTCGGCCAGCCGCTGGCGCAGCGCGGCCTTGATGTCATCCATCGCCTGGACGATGGGCCGGGGCGCGTTGCCCCGGGGACCATGCGGCATGCGCCGGGTCATCAGGTCATCGGCGGCGGCCCGGTTTGCGGTCAGGAAGGCCAGGCCTTCGTCGGTGATCCGCGCCCGTTTGCGCCCCGAACCGTCGGGTTGAAGAAGGGCATAGCCCATGTCCTCGAGCCACGACAGCGCGGGATAGATGACCCCGGGGCTGGGGCTGTAGATGCCGTCGAACCGGTCCTCGATGGCCTTGATGATCTCGTACCCGTGGCGGGGCTGGTCGGCGATCATGGTCAGGATCAGCAGCCGCAACTCGCCATATTCGAACAGCCGTTTGCCACGGCGCTTGCCCCCGCGGCCAGGGGCATCGGGCGGGGCATGGTCCGGCCTGCGTGGGTGGTCGTGTCTGTGTCTCAAGGATAATCCCTTCGGTGTCTCGATATATCGGAATCAAGTTATATCGGCATATAAGATATATCTGAAATTCCGCAAGGCACGTCACGGCACAAAAGGGCAGGGGAGGCGGGTGGCTTGCGGGAAAAGGCCAATCGGGTAAACCGGACCCGAACCAGATGGCAGAGGCGGGCAGGACATGACCGGACAGACAATCGCGCGCGCCCGCCTGCTGGCCCCGGGCCTGTTGCTGGCCCTGACCGTGGCCCTGGCCGCCACCTTCATTTCCGAACATTACAACGCGCCGGTCATGCTGATGGCCCTGCTGATCGGCATCGCCTTCCATTTCCTGTGGGAGGAGGGCCCCTGCACGGCGGGTGTCGACTTTGCCGCGCGCACGCTGCTGCGCCTCGGGGTCGGGCTGCTGGGCATGCGCATCACCTTCGAACAGATCGTAGCCATCGGGGTCGGCCCCCTCGTGCTGATCCTGATCTGCGTGCCGGCGACCATCGGGGTCGGACTGTTGCTGGCCCGGCTGATGGGCAAGCACCCGGGCTTCGGCATGGTCGCGGGCGGGGCGGTGGCGATCTGCGGCGCCTCGGCCGCCCTGGCGATTTCAGCGGTGATGCCCGACCGGGAGGGCAAGGAGGAAGATACTCTGTTCACCGTGATCGCGGTGACCGGCCTGTCGACGCTGGCGATGATCCTCTACCCGGCGATCTTTGCCGCCCTGGGCTTCGACGACCGCCACATCGGCATCATGCTGGGGGCGACGATCCATGACGTGGCCCAGGTGGTGGGCGCGGGCTACGCCGTGTCGGACGAGGCTGGCGACACCGCGACCTTCGTCAAGCTGGTGCGGGTCGCCCTGCTGCCCCTGGCGATCCTGGCCATTGCGCTCAGCGGCAAGGGCCGCGCCACCGGGGGCGGCAGCCCCTTGCCCTGGTTCGTCGTGCTCTTTGCCGTCCTGGCCGTGGTGGCCAGCCTCGGCCTGGTCCCCGCGCCGGTGGTGGCCGGCGTGTCCGAACTGTCGCGCTGGCTGCTGGTCATCGCGATCTCGGCCCTGGGGGTAAAGACCTCGCTCGGCCAGATGGCCAGGCTGGGCGGCGGCCATATCGGGCTGGTGGTGGGCGCGACCCTGTTCCTGGCGTTGTTGGCCCTGGGATTGTCCGTGCTGATCTGATCGGGGCGCACCCGCGTCTGCCATGGAAGGCACCGCAGGGCGGCGCGGTAGGCCATTTGCGGGGCGATACACGACAAGTTTTGTTGCCTACTACCGTGGCATTGCGCAGTCTGGCCCCAGCAAAAGGGGGCTGGCCGCCCTCCGATGGCTGTCGACCGGAGACATCGCAATGAAAACACTCCGCATTCTACTGGGTCTCCTGCTTTTGGGCGGCGCGGCGGTCGGTGGATTCGTGTTTACCCAGGACATGCTGGCCGCAACTCCGCCCAGCAGCGGTGGCGGCGGCAGGGGAGGGGGGCCCCTGGTGGTTGAAACCCGGCCCGTGGAAACCCTGGTCTTCGCCGAAACGGTCGAGGCCGTGGGCACGACGCTGGCCCGCCAGTCGGTCACGCTGCGCCCCTCGGCCTCGGGCCGGGTGCAAGAGATCGCATTTTCCGCCGGCGATATGGTGACCGAGGGCCAGGTTCTGCTGCGGCTGGACGATGCCGCGGCCCGGGCCGGGCTGGCCTCGGCCGAGGCGACGGTGGCCGAGGCCGAAGCGGCCTATGAACGCCAGTTGCAGCTGGAACAGCGGGGCAGCGCCGCCGAAGCCACCCTGCAGGCCGCCCGCGCCGCCATGCTGCGGGCCGAGGCAGAACGGGACATGGCCATCAACACGCTGGACGACCGGGTGCTGCGCGCGCCGTTCGCCGGGGTGGTCGGGCTGACCGATATCGCTCCGGGCCAGCTGATCGATTCCAGCACCGAGTTGACGACGCTCGACGATCTGTCCGTGATTGAGGTCGCCTTTTCCGTCCCCGAACGCTTCATCGCCCGGCTGGCCCGTGGCCAGACCGTGACCCTGCAATCGCCCGCCTACCCCGAAGACACCTTCCAGGCCACCATCCGGGTCATCGACACGCGCGTCGACCAGACCACCCGCTCCATTGCCCTGCGGGCCGCCGTGCCCAACGGCGACGGGCGGCTGACGGCGGGCATGTTCATGCGGGTCTCGCTGGTGCTGGGCGAACGGGTGTCCCCGGCGGTGCCGGAACGGGCGCTGACCGTGGCCGGGGCGCAAACCTTTGTCTACGTTGCCGAAAATGGCGTGGCCAAGCGGGTCGAGATTTCCACCGGGGCGCAGCAGGCCACGATGATCGAGATCTCGGACAACCTGCTGGACGGCACGCCCGTCATCGTCACCAACCTGCACCGGGTGGGCGACGGCAGCGACATCGAGGTGGTCGGCACCGGCCCGGAAACGGTGGAGGTCACTCAATGAGCCTTCCCGACATGTCCATCCGCCGGCCGGTGCTGGCGACGGTGCTGAACCTGCTGATCGTGCTGATCGGGGCGGTGGCCCTGACCCGGCTGCCGGTGCGCGAACTGCCCCAGGTGGACAGCGCGCGCCTGTCGATCGTGGTGAACTATACCGGGGCGTCTCCGGACGTGGTGGACAGCCAGGTGGCCAGCGTCGTCGAGGGGGCCCTGGCGGGGATTTCCGGCCTGGAAAGCATTGAAACCGAAAGCGAACGGGGCCGGTCGCGCACCGTTCTGATCTTTGAAAGCTCTCGCGATATCGACAGCGCGGCCAATGACGTGCGCACCGCCATGGACCGGGCCGCGCGCAACCTGCCCGACGGGGCCGACGCGCCCATCGTCTGGAAGAACGACAGCCAGAGCGATCCGGTCGTGCGCCTGTCGCTGTCTTCGGCCAGCATGTCTCCGCTGGAGCTGTCCGACTACGCCGACCGCTACATCACCGACCGGCTGGCCCGGCTGCCCGGCGTGGCCAACGCGGCGATCTTCGGGCAGCGCTCGCCAGCCATGCGGATCTGGCTGGATGCCGACCTGATGGCCGCCCACGGGGTCACGACCGGAGACATCACCTCGGCCCTGCAGGCCAACAACATCGAACTGCCCGCCGGGGAAATCGACACCGGCGCACGGCAATTGCAGCTGCTGGCCCGCACCCGGTTCGGCTCGGCCGAGGATTTTGCCGGGCTGGTCATTCGCGACGACGGTGTGCGGCCCCTGCGGCTGGGGGATGTCGCGCGCATCGAAAGCGGGCCCTCGGCCTCGGAAAGCATGTTCCGGTCGGATGGCAGCACCGGGCTTGGCCTGGGGATCCAGGCGCAGGCCCAGGCAAACACCGTGGCGATCTCGCAGGCGGTCAAGGCCGAACTGGCCCTGATGCGGCCGACCCTGCCGGCGGACATGACGCTGGAAATCACCACCGACGAGGCGCTGTTCATCGAGACCACCTTGAACGAGGTCGCCCATGTCTTCGCCGAGGCCGTGGGCCTGGTGACGGCGGTCATCTTCCTGTTCCTGGGCTCGGCCCGGCTGTCTCTGGTGCCGGTGGTGACGATCCCCGTGTCGATCCTGGGCGCGGCGCTGGCCATGCTGCTTTTGGGCTTTACGATCAACATCATGACGCTTTTCGCGATGATCCTGGCGATCGGGCTGGTGGTCGATGATGCCATCGTCGTGCTGGAAAACATCCAGCGTCACCGGGCGATGGGGGCCTCGCGGGCCGAGGCCGCCCGGCTGGGGGCCAACCAGGTCAACTTTGCCGTCATCGCCACCACCGCCGTGCTCATCGCCGTCTTCCTGCCAGTCAGTTTCATGGAAGGCCAGATCGGCCAGATCTTCGCCGAATTCGGCATCGTGCTGGCCGTCGCCGTGTCGGTGTCGGGCTTCGTCGCCCTGACCCTGTCGCCCGCGCTGGCCGCCCGGCTGATGCCCCGCGATGGCCGGCCCAACCTGCTGACCCGGGGCGTCAATGCCGTGATCGGCTGGATCGAACGGGGCTACCGCAAGGGTCTGCGCGGGGTGATGAAGGCCCCGGAATTGCTGCTGGCCCTGACCGCCTTTGCCGTGGCCGGATCCGTCGCGCTGTACCAGGCGCTGCCGCAAGAGGTCACGCCCGAGGAAGACCGCGGCCAGTTCCGCATCTATGTGACCGCGCCGCAGGGGGTGAACCTCGATTACACCGACGCCGCCGTGCGCAAGGTCGAAGCCCTGATCGAACCCCTGCGCGAACAGGGCGTCGTCACCAACGTGACCACCATCGTCGGCATGTGGGGCGAGCTGCGCCGGGCGATGCTGTTCGTCAACCTGGTGCCCTGGCAAGAGCGCGACCAGTCGGTTCGCGATGTCATTGCCGACCTGCGCGGCCCCCTGGCCGGCATATCCGAGGTCGCCACCTGGGTGCGCCCCTCCAGCGGGTTGCGCATCGGGGGCGGGCGCGGGGGGCTGCAATTCATGCTGGGCGGGCCCGATATCGACCGGGCCGCCGAATGGGCCGAGGAACTGGCCGTCGTGCTCGAAGCGGACCCGGACCTGAGCGGGGTCGAGGTCGGCCACGCCGCCAACCAGCCCGGTGCCACCCTGTCCGTCGACCGGCTGCGCGCGCAGGACCTGGGGCTGGACGCGGAGAACGTGTCCTCGACCCTGCGCACGCTGATCGCCTCGCGCACGGTGGGCGAATATTCCTCGAACGGGCGGCAATACCCGGTGATCCTGCAGGCCGCGCCCGAAGACCGCGACAGCCCCGAGGACCTGATGTCGATCCTGCTGCGCAACGACCGCGGCGACCTGGTGCCCCTGTCCGCCTTCGCCAGCGTCGAAACAGAGGCCACGGTGCCGGGCATCAAGCGCTACAACCGCGTCCATTCCGTCGAGATGGAGGCCGATCTTGTGGCCACCGCCGACCTGGCCCAGGTCATGTCCCGGGTCGAGGCTGCCGTGTCCGACCTGCCCGCCGGGGCAACCATCGCCTGGAAGGGGCAGGCGGCCGATTTCCTGCGCACCTCGGGCGGGATGACCATGGTCTTCGGCATGGCCCTGGCCATCGTTTTCCTGGTGCTGGCCGCGCAGTTCGAAAGCTTCCGCACGCCGCTGGTCATCATGCTGACGGTGCCCCTGGGGCTGAGCGGGGCGGTGCTGACGCTCTGGCTCGCCGGGCAGACCGTGAACATCTTCAGCCAGGTCGGGCTGGTGCTGCTGGTCGGGCTGATGGCCAAGAACGGGATCCTGGTCGTGGAATTCGCCAACCAGCTGCGCGAAGAGGGCATGGCCCTGCGCGAGGCGGCCATCGAAGGCGCCGTCACCCGGTTGCGCCCGGTCACGATGACCACGATCGCCACCGTCCTGGGGGCCGTGCCGCTGGCCATGGCCGACGGGGCAGGGGCCGAAAGCCGCATCGCCATCGGGCTGGTCATCACCGGTGGGCTCAGCCTTGCCTTTGTCCTGACCCTGCTGGTCACGCCCGTGATCTACTACCTGATCGAAAGCATCCGCGCCCGGCCGGCACCTGACACCGAGTCTGACACCGCACCCACCCCGGCCGAATGACACCCCGCATCCCGGCACCCGTTTCGCAGGAGGACGACACATGACCGACCAATCCCCCATCCAGGACCGCATGACCGCGCAGGACTTCAGCCCGGAACTGCTGGAGCTTTACGATTTCTACGCCCATGGCATGATCACCAAGCGGGAATTCCTCGACAAGGCCGGCAAGTTCGCCATCGGGGGCCTGACCGCCGCGGCCATCCTCGGGATGATGTCCCCCAACTATGCCATGGCCGAGCAGGTCAGCTTCAACGACCCCGACATCAAGGCCGAGTGGATCACCTATCCCTCGCCCAATGGCCACGGCGAGGTGCGCGGCTATCTCGTGCGCCCGACCGGCGTTGAAACGGCCCCGGGCGTTGTTGTCGTGCACGAAAATCGCGGCCTGAACCCCTATATCCAGGACGTTGCGCGCCGCGTGGCCAAGGCCGGGTTCATTGCGCTGGCGCCCGACGGGCTGACGCCCATGGGCGGCTATCCGGGCAACGATGAAGAGGGCCGCGAGCTGCAGCGCCAGGTCGACGGCACCAAGCTGATGAACGATTTCTTCGCCGCGATCGAATTCCTGATGGCCCACGAGGCGGTCTCGGGCAAGGTCGGCATCACCGGCTTTTGCTATGGCGGCGGCGTGTCGAACGCGGCCGCCGTGGCCTACCCGGAACTGGGCGCGGCCGTGCCCTTCTACGGCCGCCAGGCCGCCGCCGAGGACGTGCCGAAAATCCAGGCCCCCCTGCTGCTGCACTATGGCGCGTTGGACGAACGGGTGAATGCCGGCTGGCCCGATTACAAGGCGGCGCTGGACGCCAACGGCAAGGTCTACGAGGCATATATCTACGAAAACGCCAACCACGGTTTCCACAACGATTCCACTCCGCGCTACGACGAACCCATGGCCGAACTTGCCTGGCAGCGCACCATCGACTGGTTCAAAACACACCTTTAAGACCGTGGGGCAGGGGGGGCCGAGCCTGCAGCGGCGGCGGTTGTTGTGCAAATACCAGACGACAAGCGCCGCGATTTTGGTTAACTTTGCGCCATGCCGCGCCGAGTTTCCCTTCCGGCCCCCTGGGTCGATACCGTTCCCCGGATGCCGGACTGGATCACCTCGGCCCGGCCCGAAGGTGACGAGAGGTTCCGCGCGGGCGCGGCTTTGGCCGTACTGGACCAGGTCCTGGCCCATGACGACGTGCCGGCGGCTCTGCTGCGTGCGCGGCTGGCCCTGTCGGCCGCCTGTGCCTGCGTGCAGATCCTCGGGCGTCATGATGGGCCGAATGATCTGCGCGACGCCGTACACCTCTTGCGCGCCGGAGACCGCCCTGGTCCGGCTGGCATCGTGTTCACCCAATGGCTGCGGGCCATCGACGCTCCGGTTTCGACCCATCTGCCGAGCGATTGCCTGCCTTCCGACATGGCCGACCGCGCCTCTGACTGGCAGGCCGAGGCCACGGGCGCGCCCATCGACTGTGCCACGCAGGTGCTGCACGCGGCCCTGTCCGCCTTTCCCCGCCAAGAAACCGCCGCCCTGATCCTGGCCGATGCCACCCTGGCCCGCCAGTTGGGTTGGCCCCACGTGGTGCCCTTGTTGGCCGCCGGTCTGACCCCAAGCGACCTCTCGCAAACCGGCCCCGAGCTGAGCGCCGCCTGTCACCGCGCCCTGACCGGGGCGAGCATCCAGGCGGCCGGCCTTGCCGCGGATTTGGCCAGCCGAGCCGCCCGCCTGCGCCGTGTCGCGCCGAAACTGCGGGCCAGGGGGGCGGGGCGCGCGGTCGACCGGTTCCTGGCCCGCGATGCCCTGTCGCCCTCGATCGCGCTGACCGATTTGATGAGCGACCGCGCCGCGCGCCGGCTGTGTGACCGGCTGGTGTCATTGGATGCGATCCGGGAGTTCTCCGGCCGCTCCAGTTTTCGCCTGTACGGGCTGTGACCGCGACCAGCCGAAGGGCGGCCAGTCCCCCCGTATTTGAGGCCTGAACACGGCAGGGTTGCACCAGGTTAATTCTGCGGCTATCGTTAACTCGAATCCGTTGGGGTGCCCCACCTGGGGCTGAGAGGCTTTGCGCTAACCCATCGAACCTGATCCGGACAATACCGGCGTAGGGAACGGAACCTTGATAACGGACGCCCCGTGTCCGTCCAGGCCTGTCCCCCGTCCAGTGTTGTCCGCAAGAAACGAGGGCAACGTGGACACGCTGAACACCGTCTCCGACAGGGTTTCGAAACTGTTGATCATTGCCGGTTCCGACAGCGGCGGAGGCGCGGGGATCCAGGCTGACCTCAAGACCGCCTCGGCTTTCGGGGTCTACGGGGCAACGGCCCTGACGGCCGTGACGGCGCAGAACACGGTTGGGGTGCAGGCCGTCCAGCTGCTGGATCCGCCCCTTGTTCACGAGCAAATTCAGTCGGTTATCTCGGACATCCCCGTGGACGCCGTCAAGATCGGCATGCTGGGCAATGCTGCCATCATCACGGCCGTGGCGCAGGCCTTGTCCGGTTACGACGGGCCGGTGGTGCTCGACCCGGTAATGGTGGCCAAGTCCGGCGACACCCTGCTGGCCGACGATGCCATCGCCGCGCTGATCCGCCACCTGCTGCCCCGGGCCGACCTGCTGACCCCGAACCTGCCCGAGGCGGCAGCCCTGTTGGCCACTTCCCCCGCCCAGACGTCCGAGCAGGCGCAAACCCAGGCGCGCCAGCTTCTGGACCTGGGGGCCAGGGCGGTGCTGCTGAAAGGCGGGCATGGGCAGGGACCTCTCTGCCGCGACCTGCTCGTCGAACCTCAACAAACTGCGATTTACGAAGCAAACCGCCAGGAAACCCGCAATACCCATGGCACCGGATGCTCGTATTCGGCGGCCATCGCCTCGGAACTGGCCAAGGGGCACAGCCTGGACGCGGCTGTGGGTCGGGCGCACCTGTGGTTGCAAAAGGCCATCGCCCGGGCCGACGCGCTGGGGGTCGGGGCAGGGCAGGGGCCAGTGCACCATTTCCACGAGATCTGGACATGACCGACGCGACCATCCTTGGCGCCGGAGTGGCCGGCCTGACCGTGGCACACGAATTGGTCAGCCGGGGGCTGTCGGTGCAGGTCATCGACCCCGCAGGCCCCCCCGGGCCCAAGGCCTGTTCGTGGTGGGCGGGCGGCATGCTCGCGCCCTTCTGCGAGGGCGAAACGGCGCCGGACCCGGTCTCGCGCCTGGGCCTTGGAGCGGCCGATTGGTGGCAGGCGGCGGGTGCCTGCGTGACCCGGGCGGGCACGCTGGTTGTTGCGCTTGATCGCGACCGGGCAGAGCTGGCCCGCTTTGCCCGGCGCACCGATGGTCACCGGACACTCGATGCGACTGCGTTGGCCGCGCTGGAACCGGACCTGGCGGATCGCGTCTCGCAGGCCCTCTATGTCCCGGACGAAGCGCATCTTGCGCCCCGGGCCGCGCTGGACCACCTGCACCAGTCGCTGACCGTGCGGGGCGTGCGGATCGCCGGGCAGGGCAGGGTGACCGGCCGGCTGATCGACTGCCGCGGCCTGGCCGCCCGCGACCGGCTGCCCGAACTGCGTGGCGTACGCGGCGAAATGGCCATTCTGCGCGCGCCGGGCATTCGCCTGTCGCGTCCCGTGCGCCTGCTGCATCCGCGCCATCCGCTTTATATCGTGCCACGCGGAGACGGGGTCTACATGCTGGGCGCGACCCAGATCGAAAGCGACGGGCGCGGCCCGGCGACCCTGCGGTCGGTCATGGAACTGCTGGGCGCGGCCTATGCGCTGCACCCCGCCTGGGCCGAGGCAGAGGTCCTGGAAATCGGGGCAGACGCCCGCCCCGCCTTTCCCGACAACCTGCCCCGCGTGCTGGAGCGCGACGGGCGCACCCATGTCAACGGCCTGTTTCGCCACGGTTTTCTGCTTGCTCCCGCCCTGGCGCGGATGACGGCGGACCTGCTGACGACCGGCGCCTTACCGGAGCTTGCCTGATGAAGATCACCGTGAACGGAACCCCAAGGGACATTGCCGCGCCCACCCTTGCCGCCGCCCTGGACGAACTTGGCTATGGCACCGACCGGGTCGCCACGGCCGTCAACGAGGCCTTCGTGCCGTCCTCTGCCCGGGCCGGTCATGCTCTGGCCGAAGGCGACCGCCTGGAAGTGCTCGCACCGAAACAGGGGGGCTGAGATGCCGGTTTTCTATGGCACCGAAATCGCCTCGCCGCTGATGCTGGGCACCGCGCAATATCCCTCGCCGGCCGATCTGTCGCGCGCGTTCCAACGGTCGGGCGCGGGCGTGGCCACGGTGTCCCTGCGGCGCGAGGCGGCAGGCGGCGACGGCAGCGGCTTCTGGGACATCGTGCGCGGGCTGGACATTCCGCTGTTGCCCAATACCGCCGGCTGCCATTCGGCGCGCGAGGCGGTGACCACGGCCCACATGGCCCGCGACCTGTTCGACACCCGCTGGATCAAGCTGGAGGTCATCGGCCATCCCGACACCCTGCAGCCCGACCCCTTCGGCCTGGTCGACGCCGCCCGGATCCTGACGGACGACGGCTTCCAGGTGTTCCCCTACACCACCGAGGACGGCATCCTGGCCGGGCGCCTGCTGGACGCGGGCTGCGAGGTGCTGATGCCCTGGGGCGCGCCGATCGGCACCGGGCTGGGGCTGAACAACCCCTACGGCCTGCGCACCCTGCGCGGCCAGTTCCCGGATGTGCCCATGGTCATCGACGCGGGGCTCGGCCTACCCAGCCAGGCCTCCCAGGCGATGGAAATGGGCTTTGACGCCGTGCTGCTGAACACCGCCGTTGCCCGGGCCGGGGATCCGCCCGCCATGGCCGAGGCCTTTGCCCATGCCCTGACCGCCGGCCGCCTGGCCCGGGCCGCCGACCCGATGGAGCCGCGCGACATGGCCGTGCCCTCGACCCCGGTTCTGGGACTGGCGGTGCTGCAATGACGCTCGACCGTTTTTACCCGATCTTCGACCACCCCGACTGGCTGGTCCGTGCACTGCCCCTGGGCGTGAAACTGGTGCAACTGCGCATCAAGGACCGGCCCGACCCCGAGTTGCGCGCCCTGCTGGCCCGGGGCCGGGACCTGTGCCGCGACGCCGGGGCCGTGCTGGTGGTCAATGACCATTGGCGGCTGGCGATCGAGCTGGGCTGCGACTGGGTGCACCTGGGCCAGGAAGACCTGGACGAGGCCGACCTTGGGGCGATCAAACGTGCCGACCTGCGGCTGGGGATTTCGACCCATGACGAGGCCGAGCTGGACCGCGCCCTGTCCTGCGATCCCGATTACGTGGCCCTGGGGCCGGTCTGGCCGACGATCCTGAAGAAGATGAAATGGCACGAACAGGGGCTTGACCGGGTGCGCGACTGGAAGACACGGATCGGCGATCTGCCCCTGGTGGCCATCGGCGGGCTGTCGGTGCCCCGCGCGGCCCAGGCCCTTGGGGCCGGCGCGGACATCGTCTCGGTCGTCACCGACATCACCCTGAACGCCGATCCCGACGCGCGCATCGCCGAATGGATCGAGGCCACCCGATGACCCGCTATGCCCGCCAGCGCGCCGTCCCGGGCATGAAGACCGCCCAACCCAGGCTGTCCGAAGCCCATGTGCTGGTGGTTGGGGCCGGAGGCCTGGCCAGCCCCGTGCTGCAATACCTCGCCGGGGCCGGGGTGGGGCGGATCCGGCTGGTCGATCCCGACCGGGTCGAGGTGTCCAACCTGCACCGCCAGACCCTTTTCGCCATGTCCGACATCGGGCAGCCGAAGGTGCAGGCCGCCGCCCGGGCCGTCCACGCCCTGAACCACGAGTGCACGGTCGATCCGGTCATGGCCGCGCTCGACCCGTCCAACGCTTACGACCTGGCGAAGGATGTCGGCCTGGTGCTGGATTGCGCCGACAGTTTCGCCGTCAGCTACATCCTCTCCGATCTTTGCCAGGCCCGGGGCCTGCCCCTTGTCAGCGCCTCGGTCACCGGCACCGATGGCTATGCGGGCGCGTTCTGCGCCGGGGCTCCATCCTTGCGCGCGGTCTTTCCCGACCTGCCAGACCGCCTGGGATCCTGCGCCGAAGACGGGGTTCTGGGCCCCGTCGTCGGCGTGATCGGCAGCCTTCAGGCCCAGATGGCCCTGGCGATCCTGGCGGGGCTGCACTCTCCGTTGGGGCGCATCGCCAGTTACGACGGGCTGACCCAGCGCTTCGGCGGCTTCGACTTTACCGGCGCGCCGGAACCGGATCGCCGCCCGGCCTTCATTGCCCCCAGCCAGATCGCCCCGGGGGATTTCCTGGTCGACCTGCGCGCGGCCTCCGAGGGCCCGCCGGTGCCCGGTGCCCGCCGCCTGTCCTGCGACCGTTTCGGCCCCCATGGCCCGCGCCCCGCCAGCGGACAGCGCGCCGTTTTCTGCTGTCGATCCGGCCAGCGCGCCTGGCGCGCGGCCGAAGGCCTCGCCGCCGTCTGGGACGGTGACATCGCTCTCGTCGCGCTTGGCGACGGCCCATCCTGACCGCCCTTTGCGGCCAACCCCGGAGGAGACCCCGATGAAACACCTCACGCTTGCCCTGTGCCTGCTGGCCAGCCCCGCCCTGGCGACCGACAGGATGACGGTGATGCTGGATTGGTTCGTGAACCCCGATCACGGGCCGATCATCCTGGCCGAGGAACTGGGCTATTTCGCCAATGCGGGCCTGGAGGTTGACATCATCGCCCCCGCCGATCCCGCCGATCCGCCCAAGATGGCCGCCGCGGGCAAGGCCGACCTGGCGATTTCCTACCAGCCGCAATTGCACCTGCAGGTGGCCGAGGGTCTGCCCCTGATCCGGGTCGGCACGCTGGTGGCCACGCCGCTCAATTGCCTGCTGGTGCTGGACGACGGCCCCATCGGCACGCTGGCCGACCTGAAGGACCGCAAGATCGGCTTTTCCGTCGCCGGCGTCGAAGAGGCCATCCTGGGCGCCATGCTCGCCCCCGCCGGCCTGGGCATGGACGATATCAAGCTGGTCAACGTCAATTGGTCTTTGTCGCCCGCGCTGATGGCCGGGCAGGTTGACGCGGTCATCGGGGCCTTCCGCAATTTCGAGCTGAACCAGATGGACATCGAAGGCGTCGCGGGCCGGTGCTTCTACCCCGAGGAACACGGCCTTCCGGCCTATGATGAACTGATCTACGTGGCCAATCCCGACACCATGGACACGGATGTGATCACACGCTTCCTGACCGCCACCGAACTGGCCGTGCAATACATCGTCAACCATCCCGAAGACAGCTGGGAGATCTTCCGGTCAACCTCGGCGGAACTGGACGACGCCCTGAATGCAAGGGCCTGGACCGATACCGTGCCCCGCTTTGCCCTGCGCCCCGCGGCGCTGGACTTTGCCCGCTACGCCCGGTTCGAAACCTTTCTGAAAGAGTCCGGGCTGATCGACCAGACCCGCCCGGTGTCCGACCTGGCCCTGGTGCCCGGAGCCGACGGGTGAGCTATGGGCGGACCTTCCCGCTGTGGCGGGCGGCGGCGGGCGATCACTGGTCCGCCTACACCCGCCACGCCTTTGTCGAGGGCCTGCGCGACGGCTCGCTGTCCCGCGCGGCCTTCCTGCATTACCTGGTCCAGGACTACCTGTTCCTGGTGCAATTCGCCCGGGCCTGGGCGCTGGCCGTGACCAAGGCCGACACGATCGAGGACATGCGCATCTGCGCGGCCATAACCCGCGCCCTGATCGACGAGGAAATGCGCCTGCACGTCGGGGACTGTGCAGAAGAAGGCATTGACGAAAATACACTTTTCGCCGCCGAGGAACGTGTCGGCAACCTTGCCTACACGCGCTTCGTGCTGGATGCGGGGCAGGGCGGGGACATGCTGGATCTGTTGGCGGCGCTTGCGCCGTGCGCGTTGGGCTATGGCGAAATCGGCCTCCGGCTGAAGGCAAGTGCCGGGGCCACGCCCTATTCCGGCTGGATCGACACCTATGCCGGGGCCGATTACCAGGCTGGATGCGCGGACATCGGGGCGCTGATCGACCGCGTCGCGGCTCGTCGCCTTGGCCCCGATCCCCAGTCCAGCCCGCGCTGGCCGGACCTGTGCCGCACCTTCACCACCGCCACCCGGCTGGAGGTCGGGTTCTGGGACATGGGGCTGGATCCGTGATCACAAACGCTCCGGCCCTGCGGTTCGACGGCCGGGTGCGCGCGGGTCAAGCCGTGCTGGCCGGTCCCGTCACGCTTGAGGCCCCCGCCGGGCGCTGGACCTGCCTGCTGGGACCGTCGGGGGTGGGCAAGTCGACCCTGCTGCAGTGTTTCGCCGGCCTGACCGACGGGCTGGACATCGAAGGCCAGGTGCAGGGTCCGGGCGGGCGGGTGGCCCTGATGGCCCAGTCCGACGGGCTGCTGCCCTGGCTGAGCCTCGTGGCCAATGTCACCCTGGGCGACCGCCTGCGCCATCGCCGCCCCGATCCTGAACGGGCCGAAGCGCTTCTGGCCCGCGTCGGGCTGGGCGATCTTCTGCGGCGCCGGCCGGGCGCCCTGTCGGGCGGTCAGCGCCAGCGCGCGGCACTGGCCCGCACGCTGTACGAAGACAGCCCGGTGGTGCTTCTGGACGAACCCTTCTCAGCGCTCGACGTGGCCACGCGGGCGAAGATGCAGGACCTGGCCGCCGCCGAACTGGCCGGCCGCACCGTCCTGCACGTCACCCACGACCCGGCCGAGGCCGCCCGGCTGGGCGACCACATACTGGTCATGACCGCCCGGGGCATCCACACCGTCACTGGCGCGCGTGACCCGATCCCCCGCGCGCCCGACGCCCCGGACACGCTTGCGATCACCGGCCAATTGACCCGCCACCTGCTGGAGGCCGCATGACCGCGCTCCGCCCATCGGTGCTGGTGCCCCTGATCGCCGGGCTGGCCCTGTGGCAGGGAATTGTGACGGGGCTCGACATGCCCGCGTTCATCCTGCCGGGGCCCGTGCGCGTGGGCGAAACGCTCTGGCACAGCCGTGCCCTGCTGGCCGACCATGCCCTTGTCACGCTGGCCGAAATTCTGCTGGGCCTGGGCCTTGGGGCGGCGCTTGGCTGGGCGACGGCCCTCGGCCTTGCCTGGTCGCCCGCCGCCGCCCGGGTGATGCGCCCGTTTTTGGTCTTCAGCCAGGCCGTTCCGGTCTTTGCGCTGGCTCCGATCTTCACCCTGTGGTTCGGTTACGGGCTGGGCTCCAAGATCGCCATGGCCCTGCTGATCATCTACTTCCCCGTGACCTCGGCCTTTTTCGACGCCCTGTCCAACACCCCCCGGGCCTACCTGGACCAGGCCCGGGTGATGGGCGCCTCGCCCGCCCGCATCCTGTGGTGCATCCGCATGCCCGCCGCCCTGCCGGGCCTGCTGTCGGGCCTGCGCCTGGCCGCCGTCTATGCGCCCATCGGGGCGATCATCGGCGAATGGGTCGGCGCGTCGCGGGGGCTGGGCTACCTGATGTTGCTGGCCAACGGCCGGGCCAAGATCGACCTGATGTTCGCCGCCGTCATCGTTGTCGCCCTGATGACCGTCGGCCTGCACCGGGCCGTCGATGCCCTGGCGCGTCATGTAGAAAAACGGTGGTGCGGCTAGACGGGCCGGGAGGCTAAACCGCCCGCCGCACCCCCGGCCGGGAAAAAAGGGGAGACCTCCCGGACTTGAATGCCTGTCAGCCGCGCATGTCGGCCCGCGCGGCCTGCAACAGCCGCTCCAGCCCTGCGCCGCCGGCCTCGTCATGGGCCAGGAAGGGCCGCCAGGTCTGCAGGGCCGCGCGCAGGCGGTGCAGGACCGAGGGGCCGATCTGGGGCAGGCCCGCAAGCGGAACGATACGGGCAGGGGTGATCTTGTGGACCGACATGAGGGCTATCCCTTCCAGGTGACGTGAGGCGCCTTGGACCCGCCGCCGCCCGGCCCGTTTCAGGGGGCGGGAGAGGGCAAATGGGCCATCGGCTGTGCTGCCCCCTCATCGCATCTGTGGGATACCAGAATCAATAATGCAAAACCGTCATCCGATAGAGAATCCCTATCGACTTAGGTCGGAGACCCGCCCCGCTTCGGTCAGAAGCGCCTTGAGAACCGGCGTGTGCGGCTCGCGCCAGGGGGCGACCAGGCCCACGGTCTTGTGGGCCTCGGCATCGCCCACGGGAATCATGCACAGGGGCTTTCCGGCGCACAGGAACCGGGCCATGTCGGCGGGCAGAACGGTCATCCAGTCGCCGTCCTCGACATTGGCGATCAGCACCACGGTCGAGTTCGATTCGATCCCCGCCCGGGGCGTCACCCCGGCGGCCAGGAAATGTTGGTTGATGATCCGCCTGTTCTGCATGTCGGGGGTCAGCAGGCACAGTTTCTCGCCGTCCAGGTCGTGCCATCCGACCCGGTCGCGTGCGGCCATGGGCGCGTCGCTGCGGCAGACAAGCATGTAATGTTCGCGATAAAGCGGCGCGGTGCTGAACTTGCCCACTGGCTCGTTGTCCAGGTAGGAAATGCCTGCATCGACAGAGAAATCCTCGATCATCGACAGGATCTCGGACGAGGCATGGGACAACAGCGTCATGCGCACCCGGGGGTGCTTGCGGCTGAATTGGGCCGACAGTTTCGCCGCCCAGGTCAGGGCCGTCGGGATCACCGCGATGCGGAGCTGGCCGGCCAGCCCGTGGCGCTTGAAGCGCATCTCTTCCTTCAGCTGGCGGGCGTCGCCGACGATGCGCCGGGCCCATTCCAGCGCGTTCTGGCCCTCGGGCGTCAGCCCGCCATAGCGCGAGCCGCGAAAGATCAGCTGCACGCCCAGCTGGTCCTCCAACTGCTTGATCCCGGCCGAGAGCGTCGGCTGGGTGATCCCCAGCCCCACGGCAGCGCGGCCAAAGTGTTCCTCCCGCGCGACGGCGATGAACATTTCAAGCTTGTCGAGCATGATCGGTTTTCCCTATCGAACCCGGCGCGGGCGTGACGACATGCGGATGGACAATCATGCGGGCGGCGATCAGCTGGCGGTGTCCGGAGGGGTGGCCTGCCTGCGGGCGCGAATGGCCAGCTGGGCGGCAGACAGGCGCGCGATCGGCACCCGGTAGGGCGAGCACGACACGTAGCTGAACCCGGCCCGGCGGCAGAAATCGATGGTGTCGATGTCGCCGCCATGTTCGCCGCAGATCGACAGGTCGATGGCCGGGTTCGAGGCCCGGCCCCGGTCGGCCCCGATGCGGATCAGCTCTCCGACGCCCTTGAAATCCAGCGTTTCGAACGGATCGATCGTCAGCGCCCCCTGCTGCACATAGGCCTTCAGGAACCGGCTGGCATCGTCGCGCGACAGGCCATAGGTCATCTGGGTCAGGTCGTTGGTGCCAAAGCTCAGCAGGTCGGCATATTCGGCGATCTCGCCCGCGCACAGCGCCGCGCGCGGCGTTTCGACCAGCACCCCCAGCCGGTAGGCGACAGAGCTGCCCATGGCCACGCTGACCTCGGCCGCGACACTGTCGATGCGGGTCTTGACCAGCTTGACCTCGGACCGGCCGGCGACCAGGGGGATCATGATTTCCGGCTCGACCGGCGCGCCGGTGGCCTCGGCGGCCAGGGCCGCGGCCTCGATGATCGCGCGCACCTGCATTTCGTAGATCTCGGGATGCATCAGCCCCAGCCGCACCCCGCGCATGCCCAGCATCGGGTTGAACTCGGAAATCGCCTCGATGCGGCTGTTGACCTCGTTCAGCGACAGGTCAAGCGAGCGGGCCAGGGTCGTCCGGCCCTCGCGGTCCATCGGCAGGAATTCGTGCAGGGGCGGGTCGAACAGGCGGATGCACACGGGCAGCCCGGCCATGGTTTCGAACAGCGCCTTGAAATCGGCCCGCTGCATCGGCAGCAGCTGGTCCAGAGCCGCCCGCCGGTCCTGTTCGGACCCGGCAAAGATCATCTCGCGCATGACGATCATCCGCGAGGGTTCAAAGAACATGTGCTCGGTCCGGCACAGCCCGATGCCCTCGGCCTTGAATGTCCGGGCCAGGGCCGCATCCTCGGGCGTGTCGGCATTGGCCCGGATGCCCATGTCGCGCGCGTCGTCCGCCCAGGACATGAACTCCAGGAACGAGGCATCGCTGTCGGGCGGGGTCATGCGGATTTCGCCCTCGTAGGCCTCGCCGTTGGTGCCGTCGATGGTGATCTGGTCGCCTTCCTTGAGCACCCGCCCGTCGCGCAGGGTCATCAGGCCCTTGTCGGCCGAAATGGTCAGGCTGGAGGCCCCGGTGATGCAGGGCACCCCGATGCCCCGGGCGATCACGGCGGCATGGCTGGTCATGCCCCCCCGTTCGGTCACGATGGCCTGGGCCAGGTGCATGCCCCGGATGTCCTCGGGGTTGGTTTCGCGCCGCACCAGGATGCAGGGCTCTTCCCGGGCCGCGCAGGCGGCGGCCGCGTCCGGAGTGAACACGATCCGCCCCGTGGCCCCGCCCGGAGACGCCGCCACGCCCGAAAAGATCGGGCTGCGGTCCACCCCGGCGGGCACCTGCGGGTGCAGGAACCCCGCCAGCGCGTTCGGCGCGACGCGCAACAGCGCGTCCTCGCGCCCGATGATGCCGGCCTTGACCAGCGAGATCGCGTTGTTCAGGGCGGCGCGCGGGGTGCAGGACACCGGCCGCGCATCCAGCACGCGGGTGCCGGTTTCGGTCAGGATGATGTCGAACTCGCGGTCCTCGCCAAACCCGGTGCGCCCGGTTTCCAGGATGCCCGCGACCTCGTAGAAATCGTCGGGCGCCCGGGCGCGAAAGGCGTCTTCCAGCACCTCCTCGCGCGGCCCTTCGGCCGAGCGGATGCGCACCACCCCGTTGATCCGCTGCTGACCGGTGACCGGATCGAACATGCGCGCCTCGGCCAGGCCGATGTCGCCCCGGCAGACCGCCCAGCGGTTGTCCTGCACCAACAGCCCCAGCCCCGCATCCAGGGGCGCGCCCTTGGCATGGCGCAAAAGCCGGGCGGTCACGCCCTCCCAGGCCGTGGCCATCGACGAGATCACCCGGGAAAGCTGGTCGCCCGGATCCTGTGGAAAGGCCGCGCCGGCCTCGTCCTCGTAGATCTGCAGGGCCAGCGCCACCGGGTCAGGGCTGCCGGCCACCGGATCGAAGGATTCCGAATCCAGGCAATCCACGTCGGTGGCAAAGCGGATGATGAACTCGACCCAGCGCGTGTTGGCCCGCGCCCGGCCCAGGGTGCGCACCATGTGGGCATGGGTGTCGGCGTTCACCCCCACGTCGTAAAAGGCCCGGGGCCCGCCCCAGGCCCGCTGCCCGGCCGACGGGCGCACGGCGATCAAAGGGTCTGGCCCAAGATCGTTGACCAGCCCGGCGGTGTTGAACCGCAGGCCCTCGGCGATGTCGTGCAGCCGGTCGCAGGACAGGGCAATGGTCAGCGGGCAGGGCAGGCCCATGTCGACAAGGTGCTGCAGATCCGCCGCCCGCTCGCCATACACGGCCGCCCCGACGCCCGCGCCGGGCGCTATGCGCGCAATACCCGTGGTTTCGTTCGGGATCAGCATCAGGGGGTGTCCATCGGGCAACATGGGGGCTCCAGTCTGCCCCGGCCGCCCGGGCCCCCTGCGCGCCTCGCACGCCGGTCCGGAACAGGCGCGGGGCGATGAAATGCGTCTGTTCCCGCCACCATATCCTTACCCGACAAAAATTGCCCGGAAATCGTAATGTCCGGAGCATTGACCCGTGCCAACCCGGCCCATCGACCCGTTTTCGCCCCCCCGAAACGGACCTCGGCCGCGCGCGCCACGGCGGCCGAGGCCATACCCGCCCCGCAGGCCACAGGCCCTTGGTCAAGCGGATCTCGGGAAGGCTGTCGGATCATCTCAGGACCCGCAGGTCCTGGAACAGGTGCGGATCGACCGCCCTGTGGTCAAAGCTGGGCCCGCGCGTCATCAGGGCCACCGCATCATGGCTGTGCAGGCTTTCCTGGTGGCTCGCCAGTACCCGGAAATCGCCGATCCTCGGGTCGTCCGACAGCGCCCCGGCGAACAGCCGCACGGCGTCCTCGACAAAGATCGGGTTGGCCGCGTTCAGTTCCGCAAAGGCCTGTTCATCCTCGCGTTTCACCATCACCTGGGTTTCGGTCGGCACCGCCCCCCGGCAGAGTTCCACCACGTCTTCGAACCACAAAGGCCCGGCCCCGGGCTGCAGCACCATCGACAGCCGGGCGACCGAGCGCTGCGAATGCGGCGTGGCCAGCTGGCCGCGCGTGGCCCGGGCATGTTCGGACAGTTCCAGCGAACAGGGGCAGGTCGAGGAATAGACGTAATCCAGGTGCAGCACCTGCCGGCGCGAGCGGCCGCTGGCCGAGACCTCGAGCGTGACATTGTAATATTGATAGCCCGCCAGCCCCGATCGCAACGACTGCACCCGGGCCGGAAACCGCGTGTTCAGCGCGATCCGCGCGTCCGAGCTGTCGTGGTCGTCCAGGTAATCGCGCAGCACGTCCTCGATCACGTCAAAGCTGAACGCCTCTTCGGCGGCTCGGTAGAAGGACCGCATGATGCGCGACATGTTGATGCCCTTGCGGTCGTCGGCCAGGCTGACGGTGCCCGTCACCGAGGTTTCCAGCCGCGTGTCGCCGCCATCGCGCAGGCGGTAGCGGATCGGCAGGCGAAAGCCAGAGATGCCCACGTGGGCAATCTGGTCGCGCGCGCCCGAAATCAGGCTTTCGGGGCCGTTCTGCAGGTCGGGCAGCCCGTCGATGTAATCGGTGTCGACGGTGAATTCGCCCGGATATTGACGCGACAGGGGCAGGTGCGGCTGACGGGCCAGGCGGGCGATTTCGCCGTTCAGATCGGGTCCGGCATCGCCACCCGTGCGGCCCAGGTAGTCGCGCAGCAGGCGCAGGGCGGCGGCGGCGTCGTCGGGGGTCGGGGCAGGCCCGGCGACAGAGGGCAGCTCGGCGTCGCCGGCCGCGTCGGGGCGCGTGCCATGCAGGTCAAGGGGACGGGTGTTCATGGACGGACTTCCCTGGTGTCTTGGAGCGTGTCTTGGAACGGTGTGGGAGAGTTGGGCGACGCGAAGGATCAAGCCGGTCCGGTTCGCGCCGCCCCACCTTGTCGAAACCTCGCAGGCGCGGCCGGGCAGGGTGGGCACGCTGCGCTCCGATCCCCCGGGTGGGAGGAAATGGAGATCGGATGAACGCGGAATGCGCACCCGTCTTACCCGTGTTGATGCCACTCGGAACATACATGTCTGACAGCACCCGCGGCCTCGTTTCGGTCTCGGTTCCGCAGGGGCCCTATGGGATGACCCCTGCTTGTGCATGGTACTAGGTATACCAAGAACAAGCAACACAATTAAGTTTCGTTAAGATGGGTTTTTTCTGTGCCGCCCGGGGTTTGAGCTATCAAAGCGGGGCGGGCAGGGGGGGCTGCGGCCCAAATCAGGCCGCCTCATTTGCTGGTAAAGCACCTGTTTCATGGTGTGGTCGACGGCAGGGGGGCAAAGGGGGGCAAGGTCATTTCCACCGGGCCGCCTGCGCAGGACGGGCCCGGTGGAAATGCCACGCCGCGCGGGTCAGGCCGCGGACGTATCTGCCGCGGGGGCAAGGGGCTGCGCGTCCAGGGCAACGACGCATTCGGCCCCAAGGCCCAGGGCAAACCAGTGGACCAGCGCATCCCCGATCAGCTCGTGGCGGACACGCGGGTCGTTCGACCGGCGCACCAGCCGGGCCGGAGCCCAGACCGCCGGGGTGCCGGTGTCGATCGCGTGTTTCAGCTCGGTCCGGCTTTCGACCACCCGGCAGCGGTCATCCCGCCCGGCAATGGCCCAGGCCGCCTGTTCCATCGCCAGAAGGGCGATCTGCCGGTTGGCCCCGTCGTCCAGCGCGGCATCCGGTCCGGGCGCGTCGCAGGCCGTCAGGATCACCGGCTTGCCCAGCTCCATCAGCCCGCTCAGCCACTGGCCAAAGCGCCCATCCCGCGCCGCCGCGGCCGAGACCACCGCCACCACCGGCGCGCGATGCGCCGCGCCCAGACCGTCGGGCAGGTCCAGCCCGGCCGGCCGGGCCCGCTCGATCTCGATCCCCAGGGCAAAAGGCCCCCGGTCCAGCTTTTCGATCCGCAGGGTCACATGGGTCACCATCGGCAGGGCCAGCAACCGGTCCGACACCCGCTCGGCCAGGGTTTCCAGCA
Organism: Paracoccaceae bacterium; assembly: GCA_002709405.1. Lineage (GTDB taxonomy): Bacteria > Pseudomonadota > Alphaproteobacteria > Rhodobacterales > Rhodobacteraceae > Marinibacterium. Next base: position 86,011 of record PAQV01000039.1, on the reverse strand, counting down.
GGTCCAGCCGTTCCTCGTGCAGCACCGCGTCGATGGTCTGCACCAGCGTGTCGTAGCTGAGGATGCCATCTACGTCGTCATCGGCCCCCACCGGCCCCTCGGGCGGGCGGGTCTCGACGGTCAGGTTAAAGCGCAGGGTCTGCTCGGTCCCGCGTTCCTCGCCGAAGGCACCGATCTCGGCCTGCCTGACGTAATTGCCCAGCAGCAACCGGTTGGCCCCCGCGCGCAGGGGCCGGTCGCTTCGGAAATCGGGTTTGGTGTTCATGCGGCGCTCTCCGGTCGGGGCATGGGAATGGCTGGTGTTATGGCTGGGGCGGCCGGGATCGGGCCCCGGGCCAGTTTCGGGCAGGGGACACTCATGGCGTCAGCAGGATCTTTCCCAGGTGCCCGGCCCGTTCCATCATCCGGTGCGCCTTGGCCGCCTGCGCCAGGGGCAGCACCGCATGGGTCACCGGCCGCAACGCCCCGCTGGCAAACAAGGGCCAGACCTCGTCGCGCAACGCCGCCGCCACCCGCGCCTTGAAGGCGTCCGAGCGCGACCGCAGGGTCGACCCGGTATAGGAAATCCGCTTCAGCATCACCGGCATCAGGTCGATCTCGACCTTCGATCCGGCATTGAACGCCAGCTGGATGATCCGCGCATCATGGCGCGCCGCCTTGATGTTGCGCGCCACGTAATCGCCCCCGATGATGTCCAGCACGATGTCCATGCCCCCGGCCTCGCGGCAGATCGCCACGAAATCCTCGGTCCGGAAGTCGATGCACCGCACCGCCCCCAGCGAGGCCGCGAAATCCGCCGGATCCCCGGCCTCGACCGTCGTGTAGACCTCCAGCCCCATGGCCGTGCCCAGTTGCACCGCTGTCGACCCGATCCCCCCCGATCCGCCATGCACCAGGAACCGCCCGTTTTCCGGCAGGGCGTGGTCCAGGAACACGTTGCTCCAGACGGTGAAGAAGGTCTCTGGCAGGCCGGCCGCGTCGATCACGCTGACGCCCTGGGGGATCGGCAGGCAATGATCGGCCCGGACCGAGACATATTCCGCATAGCCCCCGCCATTGGTCAGCGCGCAGATCGTGTCGCCCGGCTGCCAGCCCGTTACGTCCGCGCCCACCGATACCACCTGGCCGGACACTTCAAGCCCCAGCAGGTCCGAGGCCCCCTTCGGCGGCGGGGAATGCCCCCGCCGCTGGACCATGTCCGGCCCGTTGACCCCGGCGGCAACGACCCGGATCAGAACGTGCCCCGGGTCGGGCGCCACCGTCGGCCGGGAACGGGACACCAACACGTCCGGCGATCCCGCCCCATCCATCTCGATGACCTGCATCATGTCGGGAAGATCTTTCATCCAGCCCTCCCTCAGGCCGCTTTCTGGAAACCGGCCAGGGCCTGCACCACGTCGTCCGCGGTATCGGCAATGGCCACCCCGGCCCGGCGCAGCAGGTCGATCTTTTCGGCGGCCGAGCCCAGACCCAGCGCCGACACCGTCCCTGCGTGGCCCATCCGCCGCCCCTGCGGCGCATGACGGCCCACGACGAGGGCCACGACCGGCTTGGAAAACCCGCTGTCCAGGATGTAGGCCGCGGCCTCCTCTTCCTCGGTCCCGCCGATTTCACCAATCAGCACAACGGCTTCGGTGTCGGGATCGTCCTTGAACCGCTTCAGGCACTCGACAAAGCCGACCCCGTGCAGGGTGTCTCCGCCGACGCCCACCGTTGTCGACTGGCCCAGCCCGGCCCGCGAACATTGCGCCAGGATTTCCGACGTCAGCGAGGCCGACCGCGAGGCGATCCCGATGTTGCCCGGCCGGGCATCGACCGTCGGCATCACCCCTATCTTGCACTGGCCCGGCGACAGGATGCCCTGGGAATTGGGCCCGATCAGCATGGTGTTGGACTGGCGCAGGGCCGCCTTGACCCGGGCCATGTCGTGCTGGGGCACGCGTTCGGTCACGCAGACCAGCGTGCCGATCCCGGCCTGGATGGCCTCGACCATGGCCTCGCCCGCGAAGGGCGCGGGCACGATGACCAGGCTGGCGTCGGCCCCGGTGCGGGCCATCGCGTCCTGCACCGTGTCGAACAGTGGCAGGTCCAGATGACGGCGGCCGCCCTTGCCCGGGCGCACGCCCCCCACGTAATTGCCCCCGTAGCGCATGCCCTGGTCGGTATAGAAGGTGCCTGCCCGCCCGGTCATGCCCTGGACGATCACCTTGGTGTCGGAATTGACGAAAATCGACATCGGTAGCCTCCCTCAGCTGGCCAGTTCGACCGCGCGGCTGACCGCGCCGGACATGGTGTCAAAGACCTCGACCGGGATCTTGCGGTCCCGGAGGATGCGGATGCCCCATTCGGCATTCTGCCCGGCCAGCCGCGCCACCACCGGCAGCTTGCGGTCCGACCGCGAGTAGGCAAACGAAATGCCCTCGGCCACGGTATCGCAGGCGGTCATGCCGCCCCCGTGCACGTTCAGCAGGATGACCCGCGCCTTGGGCTGGTCCAGCAGCAGCGACACGCCCTTGGCAATGTCGAAACTGGTCGCCGTGGTGCGGATGTCCATGAAATTGGCGGGGGTGCCGCCGGCATCGTAAACCATGTCGTTGGTCGCCAGGCCCAGACCCGCGCCGTTGACCACCACGCCGATGTTGCCCTCCATCCGCACCAGGTTGATGTCGTTCTTCTGGGCCTCCATCTCGGTCGCCGACAGGCCCTGCTTGTCGGCCAGGGACTCGAACTCGGGGTGGCGGAACATTGCACTGCCATCCAGCGTGATCTTGGCGTCCACGGCCACCCAATTGCCGGCAGAGGTCCGCGCGAAGGGGTTCATCTCCAACAGCACCATGTCATTGTCGACAAAGGCCTGCCGGGCCGCGAACAGGATGTCCAAAGGCCCGTCGCGCAGGATGCCGATGCTGGACAGGAAGGTGGTCAGCTCGGCCCGGGTCTCGGGGCTGTCGGGCCCCAGCAGCAGGGATTTCACCGTCGAGGGGTCCATCCGCGAGCGCTGTTCGAACTCCACGCCGCCCTCGGCCGAGCCCAGCAGCATGACCTGGCCCGACGAGGGGTCCAGCACGAAGGCGATAAAGACGTTGTCCTCCAGCTCCAGCGCCTCTTCGACCGACACCGCGTCGACCTGCTCGCCCGAGCGGCTGGTCTGCGCCGTCACCAGGTTGGATCCCAGCATCTTGCGCGCTTCCTCGGCCACGGCCGACGGGGTGGCGGCGAATTTCACGCCGCCCGCCAGCCCGCGCCCGCCTGCGGTGATCTGCGCCTTGACCACGTATTTTCGAGCCGAAATCTCGGCGCAGCGGGCCTCGGCTTCCTCGGAACTGCGCGCCAAGCGGCCCGAAGGTACCGGGACGTCGTATTGCGCGAGCAGCTCCTTTGATTGATGTTCGGATAAAAACATTTCAGCACTCCTCCCCGAATGCTTGCTATGTGGTACTTGGTATGCCACAAATCGTCACATGTCAACGCAACCGGCACGTATCGAGGAGAGACCAAAGGGCCATTCGGCCCGCCAAACCGAATCGCGTCTGCCGGGCGTGACTGGAGGAAACTTGATAGACCTCAAGGACTTGCGGTGTCTCAGCGCGCTGGCTCGTCACAAGCACTTTGCCCGGGCCGCCCATGAATGCGGGATCTCGCAGCCGGCCTTTTCCATGCGCATCCGGCGCATCGAGGAACGGCTTCAGACGTCGATCGTGAAGCGCGGCAACCGGTTCCAGGGGTTGACCGAAGACGGCATGATGATCGTGCGCCACGCCCGGTCGATCATGGACGACGTCGAATTGTTCGAGCAGGAATTCCGCTGTTCCAAGGGCGATGTGTCGGGCGCGCTGAAGCTGGGGGTGATTCCCACCGCAACCGGCTATGCCGCGACCCTGCTGGCCGCCCTGCACCGCGACTATCCCAACATCGTCGGGCGAATCGAAACCGCCTCGTCCCTGGCCATCCAGCAGGGGCTGGAAGACGGCCGGTTCGACGCGGGCATCACCTACGTCGACGGCACGCCGCAGGATCTTCTTCAAATTGAACCACTTTACGACGAGGGCTACGTGCTGCTTGTCCCCGAGATCATGGCGCCCCGCGCCGACGGCGACATCACCTGGTCCGAAGCCGCCGACATCCCGCTGACCCTGCTGGACCCGGGCATGCAGAATCGGCGCATCGTCGACCAGGTGTTCGCGCAAGTCGGTGCAGATCCAAACATAATTTCGGAAACCAGCGGGTTCACCTCGGCCATTGTCCTGGCCGTCCAGGGCCTGTCGGCCACCATTCTCCCCGGCGTCCTGGCCCAGTCCCTGGGCCGCGTCGAGGGCACCACAACCCTGCATCTGGTCGAACCGGTCATCGAGAAATCGGTCTGCCTGATCTCGGGTCATCGCGATACCGGCCTTCCGACGTTGGAGGCGCTTAGGTCGGTTGTAACCAATTCTCGATAAGCCGCTGTTATGGCGGCTTAACGAGTGAGAATTTTACAAAACGGAGGCCGGGTGCCACCGTTTGAAGATCAAGGGAGGGAACGATGGCACCTTTGGATGACCAAAAAGGCGTCTGGAAGAAAAAAGGCACCGGTAAAAGCAGGAAGACCCCGAAAGGGCGCCAGGTCGATGATCTGGCCCTGGAAGAGGTTCAGGCGCTGCTGGGCAACACGCCCCGTCGCAGCGACCTGCTGATCGAGTTTCTTCATCTGATTCAGGACCGTTACGGGCACCTGTCGGCCAACCATATCAGTGCCCTCGCGCATGAAATGCGGATGGCCCAGTCCGAGGTCTACGAGGTCGCCACCTTCTACGCCCATTTCGACGTGGTGCGCGACGGCGACACCCCGCCGCCCGCCCTGACCATCCGCGTCTGCGATTCGCTCTCGTGCGAAATGGCCGGGGCCCAGCAACTGAAAACGGCGCTCGAAGACGGGCTCGACCCGGCCGAGGTCCGCGTGGTCCGCGCCCCCTGCATGGGCCGCTGCGACACCGCCCCGGTGATCGAGCTGGGCCATTACCATGTCGACAATGCCACGCCCGAATCCGTGATGGCCGCCGTTCAGGCCAAGCACACCCATCCCGACATCCCGCCCTATCAGCCGCTGGCCGATTACGCGGCCGACGGCGGCTATGAAACGCTGATCGACCTGCGCAAGACCGGCGACTGGGAAGCGGTCCAGGACAAGATCCTCAGCGCCGGGCTGCGTGGCCTGGGCGGCGCGGGCTTCCCCTCGGGCAAGAAATGGGGCTTTGTCCGCATGAACCCGGGCCCCCGTTACCTGGCCGTCAACGGCGACGAAGGCGAACCCGGCACGTTCAAGGATCGTTATCTCCTGGAACGCGAACCGCACATGTTCCTCGAAGGCATGCTGATCGCCGCCTGGGCGGTCGAGGCCGAAAAATGCTTCATCTACATGCGCGACGAATACCCTTCGGTCCTGCACATCCTGAAGACCGAGATCGCCGCGCTGGAAGAGGCCGGCATCGCGCCCAAGGGCTACATCGACCTGCGCCGCGGGGCAGGGGCCTATATCTGCGGCGAGGAAAGCTCGATGATCGAATCGATCGAGGGCAAGCGCGGGTTGCCCCGCCATCGTCCGCCCTTTGTCGCGCAGGTGGGCATCTTCGACCGCCCGACCCTCGTGCATAATGTCGAAACGCTGTACTGGGTGGCCAAGCTGAACCGCGAAGGCCCCGAGGTCTTCAGTTCGGTCGAGAAGAACGGGCGCAAGGGGCTACGGAACTATTCCGTGTCCGGCCGCGTCAAGAACCCGGGCGTTCACCTGCTGCCCGCCGGGTCCACGATTCTCGACATCATCGAGGCAGCGGGTGGAATGCTGGACGGCCATGACTTCAAGGCCTACCAGCCGGGCGGCCCGTCATCCGGACTCCTTCCCGCATCGCTCGATGATGTGCCGCTCGACTTCGACACCCTGCAGCCGCACGGCAGCTTCATCGGCTCGGCCGCGGTGGTGATCCTGTCCGACAAGGACAAATGCCGTGACGCGGCGCTGAACATCCTGCGCTTCTTCGAAGACGAAAGCTGCGGACAATGCACCCCCTGCCGGGTCGGCTGCGAAAAGGCCGTCAAGCTCATGCAAGAGAACACCTGGGATCAGGAATTGCTGGAAGACCTTTGCGGTCTGATGGTCGATGCCTCGATCTGCGGGCTTGGCCAGGCGGCGCCCAATGCCATCCGCCTCACCATGAAACACTTCAGCGACGAGGTCTGACATGCCCGACGGAGCACAGACAGCCACAGTGACCTTCAACCTCAACGGCGAGGACATCACCGTCCCCGAGGGGTTTTCGATCTGGGAAGCCGCCCATGGCCGCGGCCTGGTCATCCCCCACCTTTGCCACAAGCCCGAACCGGGCTACCGGTCCGACGGCAATTGCCGGGCCTGCATGGTCGAGGTCGAAGGCGAGCGCACGCTCGTCGCCTCGTGCATCCGGCCGGTGTCGGATGGCATGGTGGTCAAGACCGACAGTGACCGCGCCCGCAAGTCCCGCGAGATGGTCGTCGAACTGCTGGCCGCTGACCAGCCCGAGGTCGCCCATGACCAGTCATCGCATTTCTGGGACATGGCCGAGCTGAACGGCGTCACCGAAAGCCGCTTCCCGGCGATGGAAGAAACCCGCGTGCCCCTGCTCGACAGCAGCCATGTGGCGATGAACGTCAACCTTGACGCCTGCATCCATTGCAACCTGTGCGTCCGGGCCTGCCGCGAAGTGCAGGTCAACGACGTGATCGGCATGGCGGGCCGAGGCCACGACGCCAAGATCGTCTTTGACCAGGACGACCCGATGGGCGCGTCTTCCTGCGTGGCCTGCGGCGAATGCGTCCAGGCCTGCCCGACCGGCGCGCTGATGCCCGCCTCGGTGCTGGACGATGCCCAGGCCGGCGACAGCAAGGCCTACGACCGCGAGGTCGACACGGTCTGCCCCTATTGCGGTGTCGGCTGCCAGATCTCGCTGAAGATCAAGGATGACAAGATCCTCTATGCCGAGGGTATCGACGGGCCGGCCAATGAAAACCGGCTGTGCGTCAAGGGCCGCTTCGGCTTTGACTACATCCACCACCCGCACCGGCTGACCAAGCCCCTGATCCGGCGCGAGGATGCTCCGGCCAAGGGTCTGAACGTCGATCCCAGCGACCTGTCGACCCATTTCCGCGAGGCAACCTGGGACGAGGCGCTGGACTTTGCCGCCAAGGGCCTGAAGGGCCGCGGGCGCGAGATCGCCGGGTTCGGCTCGGCCAAGTGTTCCAACGAAGAGGCGTACCTGTTCCAGAAGATGATCCGCCAGGGCTTTGGCCACAACAACGTCGACCATTGCACCCGCCTGTGCCATGCGTCCTCGGTGGCGGCGCTGATGGAAAACGTCGGATCGGGCGCTGTGACGGCGACGTTCAACGAAATCGAAAATGCGGACGTGGCGATTGTCATCGGCTGCAACCCGATCGAAAACCATCCCGTCGCCGCGACCTACTTCAAGCAGTTCACCAAGCGCGGCGGCAAGCTGATCGTCATGGATCCGCGCGGCCAGGGCATGAAGCGCTTCGCCACGCACATGCTGCAGTTCAAGGCCGGGGCGGACGTGTCGATGCTGAACGGCATCATGAACGTCATCGTCGAGGAAGAGCTCTACGACCGCCAGTACATCGAGGCCTTCACCGAGAACTGGCCCGCGATGAAAGAGCACCTCAAGAATTTCCCGCCCGAAGAGATGGAGAAGATCTGCGGCATCCCCGCAGAGACGCTCCGCGACGTGGCCCGGACCTTTGCCGGGGCCAAGGCGGGCATGATCTTCTGGGGTATGGGCGTCAGCCAGCACATCCATGGCACCGACAATTCGCGCTGCCTGATCGCCCTGGCGCTGATGTGCGGCCAGGTCGGCCGCCCCGGATCGGGTCTGCACCCGCTGCGCGGCCAGAACAACGTGCAGGGCGCCTCGGATGCCGGTCTGATCCCGATGTTCCTGCCCGACTACCAGTCGGTGACCGACGATGGCGTGCGCTCGGCCTTTACCGATGTCTGGGCCTCGGGCGATTTCTCGAACGAACGCGGGTTGACCGTGGTGGAGATCATGGACGCCATCCACGAAGGCGACATCAAGGGCATGTACATCCTGGGCGAAAACCCGGCCATGTCCGACCCCGATGTCGACCATGCCCGCGACGCCCTGGCGATGCTGGACCACCTTGTCGTGCAGGACATCTTCCTGACCGAAACGGCCAATTATGCCGACGTGATCCTGCCCTCCTCGGCCTGGTACGAAAAGACCGGCACGGTGACCAACACCAACCGCCAGGTCCAGATGGGCCGCCCCGCGGTGCCAAGCCCGGGCGAGGCCAAGGAAGACTGGTGGATCGAGGTCGAGCTGGCCAAGCGGCTGGGTCTGAACTGGACCTACACCCATCCCAGCGAAGTCTTTGCCGAGATGAAGCTGAACATGAAGTCGCTCGACAACATCACCTGGGACCGGCTGGAAAAGACCGCCGTCACCTATCCCTCGCTCAGCCCCGAGGATCCGGGCCAGCCCATCGTCTTCGGCGACGGCTTCCCCCGCTCTGAAGGCCGCGCCCGGTTCGCCCCGGCGACCGTGATCCCGCCGGCCGAACACCCGGATGCGGAATACCCCTTCGTGCTGATCACCGGTCGCCAGCTGGAACATTGGCACACCGGCTCGATGACCCGCCGGGCCACCGTGCTGGACGCGGTCGAACCGGAGGCCAATTGCTCGTTGCATCCCAAGACCCTGCGCGAACTTGGCGTTGCCCCGGGCGAGTACATCAAGCTGTCCACCCGGCGCGGATCCATCACCGTGATGGCCCGGGCCGACCGGGCGGTGGCGGAAAACAACGTTTTCCTCCCCTTCGCCTATGTCGAGGCCGCCGCGAACATCCTGACCAACGCGGCCCTGGATCCCTATGGCAAGATCCCGGAATTCAAGTTCTCGGCCGTGCGTGTCGAAAAGGACGAGCTGCTTGCAGCCGAGTAAGTGACGAGTTGATTTCCCTAGAGCGAAAAGACCCCCGCCCGATGCACACCGGGCGGGGGTCAACCTTTTCGCAAGCCCCGGACATCAGCCGGTATTGCGCAGCCCCGACGCCACCCCGTTGATCGACAGCAAAAGCCCGCGGTGCAGCCGCTCGGACACGTCCTCTTCAGACCGCGCCCGTTTCATCAGCGCCACCTGGATATGGTTCAGCGGGTCCAGGTAGGGGCTGCGGTCGGACGGACCGGTGGCCAGCGTCGACCCGGTGATCAGCTCGACCGCCGCGACCGTGGCCTCCCATTCCTCGGTGATCCGAGAGAAGATCCGGTCGCGCAGGGCGGTGTCCTCGCACAGGTCGGCATAATGGGCGGCAATCGACAGGTCGCTTTTCTGGATCATCGACACCACCTTCGACACCATCGCATGGAAGAACGGCAGGTCCTCGTAAAGCCGCGACAGCGCGTCCGACTCCGGGTTCTCTGCCCGCCACTTCGCCACCGCCGTGCCGAACCCGTACCAGCCCGGCAGCATGATCCGGCATTGCGCCCAGGAAAACACCCACGGGATCGCCCGCAGCGACGTGATCTCGCGCGATTTCGACCGCGACGCGGGGCGCGAGCCGATGTTCAGTTCAGCCACCTCGTTGATGATCGTCGAGGACCAGAAGAAATCCTCGAACCCGTCGGTTTCGAACACCAGCGACCGATACGCCTTGAAGGCATGGGCCGACAGGCTTTCCAGGATCGCCTCGGCCTCGGCATCGACCAGGTCGTCGCCCGGCAGCAGGGACGCCTCGATCGTCGCGGCCACCAGCGTCTGCAAATGGTCATAGCCGATTTCCGCGTGGGAATAGCGCGAGGAAATCACCTCGCCCTGTTCGGTCAGCCGGATCTGGCCATCGACCGCCCCCGGCGGCTGCGCGATGATCGCCTCGCGGGCCGGGCCACCGCCGCGCCCGACGGATCCACCCCGGCCATGGAACAGCCGCAGCTTCAGGCTGCGCGCCTTGAACAGCTTGACCAGCTCGCGCTCGGCCTTGTGCAGCTCCCAGCCCGAGGTCACGAAGCCCCCGTCCTTGTTGCTGTCGGAATAGCCCAGCATGATTTCCTGCCGGCCGCCCTGGAAATCCAGCACCCGCGCGTATTCGGGCAGGTCCAGCAGGCGGTTCATGATCGCCGGGCCTTCCTGAAGGTCGGCGATGGTTTCGAACAGGGGCACCACCGCCACCGTGCAGCGGCCACCGGTGTCCAGGATGCCCGCCTGTTTCAGCAGCACCATCAGCTCCAGCACGTCCGACACCGATTGCGCATTGGAAATGATCGCCGTGGTGATCGCCTGGGGACCGAACCGGTCAAGGATTTCTCGCGCGGCGTTGAAGATGCGCAATTCCTTCTCGGTCGCCTCGGAATAGGCCCAGAACGGGCGCAGCAGCGACCGGGGCGACACCAGTTCCTCGCGCAGCAGGGCGATGCGCTCGTCTTCGGTCAGGTCGGAATAGTTGGTGCCGGGCAGGACCGCCTCGAACAATTCGGCCACCGTCGCCTCGTGCACGGCCGAGTTCTGCCGCAGGTCGACCGTCGCCAGGTGAAAGCCGAAGCTGCGCACCTTCTGGCGCAGATCCCGCAGGCGGCCGCTGGCGATGATTTCGCCATGATTCGCGCGCAGCGAATCGTCGATGACGTTCAGGTCGGCCAGGAATTCCGACGGCTGCCCATAGGGGGCCGCGGGCAATGTCTTGCGCGGCGGAGGCGCGTCCGGGTCCAGTTCCTTCAGCGTGGCGGCCAGGCGTGAAAACACCCCGACCAGCACCTTGCGGTAGGGTTCGTCCAGCCGGTGGTTCGACGTGTCGGGCGAGGCCTCGGCCATCTGGGCCAGCGCGTCCGACACCGGCACCACGCGGGTCGACATGGACAATTCCGCGCCCAGCTTGTCGACTTCGTCCAGGTAATGGCGCAGGGCGTGGCCCGATTGCATGCGGAAACAGTCGCGCAGCACGGCCTCGGTCACGAAGGGGTTGCCGTCGCGGTCGCCGCCGATCCAGGTGCCGACCCGCAGAAAGGGGGGCACCTCGGCGGTCTTTTCCAGGTTCATCGCGCCATGGGCGGCCATCATGATCTTGGGCACGGCCTGGAAGAACGTGTGGTCGAAATAGGCCAGCCCGTTGCGGATTTCGTCGTTCACCGTCAGCTTGGACCGGCGCAGCATGTGGGTCTGCCACAGGGTCGCGATTTCGCGTTCGATGGCCGCGTCGATGTCGTCATAGCCAAGGCCCACCGCCTGGGCGCGGGCGCGTTCGTCCAGCAGTTCGACGATTTCGAATTCCGAGCGCATGATGCTTTGGCGGCGGATCTCGGTGGGGTGGGCGGTCAGCACCGGCGACACCAGCGCCTCGCGGAAGAACATCTGGATCTGCTCGTCGGTCAGGCCGGTGGCGCGCACGGCGTCCAGCAGGTCGTTCAGCTGCGAGGTCCGGTAGCGCCCCGAGGCCAGCATCTCCTGGTCCTGGGCGATGTTCAGCAGGTGCAGGAAGTAGGTGAAGGCGCGCACGACATGCAGGGTCTCGACCTCGGTCAGCCCGTCGATCGTGCGTTGCAGCCGGTCATAGGCGGTGGCGGCGCCGCCCCGGTGATACTCGACCGAGGCCACCCGGATGCGTTCCACCGTGTCATAGGCCATGCCGCCTTCCTGCACGTGGACGACGCGGCCCAAAATCTTGCCGAGGAAGCGGATGCCGTCGTCGGCCGGGCGGGCCGTTTCGGTCTGCGGGACTTGGGAAATGGTCATCTGATCTGGCTCCCTGGACTTTGTCTGTTAGCGCCAACAATGTCTCATTCGGGACCATGTTGTCACTATTGGTCTTTCGTCGGGGCCGGACCTTGATGTGTAAACAAGGGGTAAATCCGCCCTTGCAAGTCATTGATCTTCCTGGGTGGGCCGGGTGTCCCACGCGTGGGACACCCGATCCTTTCGTCTTATCCGATGGCCTCGAGCACGGCTTCGCCCAGGCCCGCGGGGCTTTCCGCGACGATGATACCGGCCGATTTCATCGCCTCGATCTTGTCCTCGGCGCCGCCCTTGCCGCCGGCCACGATGGCACCGGCATGGCCCATCCGCCGGCCCGGAGGCGCGGTCCGCCCGGCGATGAATCCAGCCGTCGGTTTCCAGCGGCCCTTCTTCTTTTCATCGGCCAGGAATTGCGCGGCATCCTCCTCGGCCGACCCGCCGATTTCACCGATCATGATGATCGCCTCGGTCTCGTCATCGGCCAGGAACCATTCCAGCACGTCCAGGTGCTCGGTCCCCTTGATCGGGTCGCCGCCGATACCTACGCAGGTTGATTGGCCCAGCCCTACATCCGTGGTCTGTTTCACGGCCTCGTAAGTCAAGGTGCCGGACCGGCTGACCACCCCGACAGAGCCCCGTTTGTGGATGTGGCCGGGCATGATGCCGATCTTGCAGGCACCCGGCGTGATCACCCCGGGGCAGTTCGGCCCGACCAGCCGGCAGTCGCTGTCGATCAGGGCCCGCTTGACGCGCATCATGTCCTGGACGGGGATGCCCTCGGTGATGGCCACGATGACCTCCATCTCGGCGTCGATCGCTTCCAGGATCGAATCGGCCGCGAAGGGGGGCGGCACGTAGATCACGGTGGCATTCGCCCCGGTCACGGCCTTCGCCTCGTGGACCGAGTCGAAAACCGGCAGGCCCAGGTGCGTCTGGCCGCCCTTGCCCGGGGTCACGCCGCCGACCATCTGGGTGCCGTAGGCGATGGCCTGTTCGGAGTGGAAGGTCCCTTGCGAGCCGGTCAGGCCCTGGCAGATCACCTTGGTCGATTCGTCGATCAGTACAGCCATTCGTCTTATCCCTTTGCCGCTGCCAGAACCTGCACGGTGCCGTTCACCGCAGCCACGATCTTTTCCGCGCCGTCCTTCAGGTCGTCGGCGGCGATCACGTTGAGCCCGGAGGTGTTGATGATCTCCTTGCCCTTTTCGACGTTGGTGCCTTCCAGGCGCACCACCAGGGGCACGTTCAGGCCCACTTCCTTGACGGCCGTCACCACGCCCTCGGCGATGACGTCGCAGCGCATGATGCCCCCGAAGATGTTCACCAGGATGCCCTTCACGTTGGGATCGGAGGTGATGATCTTGAAGGCCTCGGTCACCTTTTCGGTGGTCGCGCCACCGCCCACGTCCAGGAAGTTGGCCGGTTCCGAGCCATAGAGCTTGATGATGTCCATCGTCGCCATGGCCAGGCCCGCGCCGTTCACCATGCAGCCGATCTCACCGTCCAGCGCGATGTAGTTCAGGTCGTATTTCGAGGCTTCGAGTTCCTTGGCGTCTTCCTCGGTCTCGTCGCGCAGGGCGGCGATGTCGGGGTGGCGATAGATGGCGTTGCCGTCGAAGCCCATCTTCGCGTCCAGGCACTTCAGCTCGCCGGTGTCGCTGACGATCAGCGGGTTGATCTCAAGCATGTCCATGTCCTTGTCGGTGAACAGCTTGTAGAGAATGCCCATCAGCTTGACGCATTGCTTGACCTGCTGGCCTTCAAGGCCCAGGGCAAAGGCGATGCGGCGGCCGTGGAACGGCTGGAAGCCGGTGGCCGGGTCGACCGAGAAGGACAGGATCTTTTCGGGGGTGCTGGCTGCGACCTCCTCGATGTCCATGCCGCCCTCGGTCGAGCAGACGAAGGCCACGCGGCTGGTGACGCGGTCGACCAGCAGGGCCAGGTACAATTCGCGCGAAATGCCCGAGCCGTCCTCGATATAGATGCGGTTGACCTGCTTGCCGGCGGGGCCGGTCTGGTGCGTGACCAGGGTGCGGCCCAGCATGCTTTGGGCTTCGTGGGCGGCCTCTTCGACGGACTTGGTGACGCGCACGCCCCCCTTTTCGCCGGCGCTCGATTCCTTGAACTTGCCCTTGCCGCGGCCGCCGGCGTGGATCTGGGCCTTGACGACCCACAGCGGGCCGTCGAGTGCGCTGGCCGCGGTCTTAGCTTCCTCGGCCTTCAGAACGGCCCGGCCGTCGCTGACCGGCGCCCCGTAATCGCGAAGCAGGGCCTTCGCCTGGTACTCATGGATATTCACGCCTTGGGTTCCTCCCTTGATGTCGGCGGCCGGGGGCCGCTCTTGGTAGTGATTGGCGATGTGGCGGGGGCTTACTTGATCAGCGGCAGCAGCGTTTTGAACGCCGGCGTGCCCGCCTTGCCCAGCCATTCGAAGACGACCATTTCCGTCGTCACGATCCCCACGCCGCTGGCATTGAGCCGGGCGATGCAGGCCTGTTCGCTTTCCAGCGTGCGCGAGGCGGTGGCATCCGAGACGACGAACACCTCGAAGCCTTCCTCGATCAGGCTGGCGGCGGTCTGGACGACGCAGATATGCGCCTCCATCCCGGCGATAACGGCCTGGGGACGATTGAGCCGGCGAAATTCGGCGGCAAAGTCAGTGTCTTCCATGCAGGAGAAATGCATCTTGGGCAGGACCACCGCATTGGCAGAGGCCAGTTCGGGCACGGTCTTGCCCAGGCCGGCGGGGTATTGTTCGGTCATGATGACGGGCACCTCGACCTGGTCGGCGGCGGCCAGCAGGGTCTTGGTGTTGCGAATCGTTCTGGCGGGGGCCTGCATGGCCGGGACCAGGCGCTCTTGCATGTCGATCACGACGAGGACGGAATCCTGTGCACGTATAAGCATGGCGGTCTTTGTCCCCTTGCTGGTCGTCCGGTGTATCATCCCGAGGACGGGCCCGGGATGGCCCAGCCGGCAACACGCCTGGAAAAGCGTTAATGCGCGGCATTGGTATGCCAGATACCACGATGCGGTTTCCACATCAAGTGGTGCGGATTTCGATCTATTCCCCGGTCGATTCCCGGAGCGTGCAAATCGGGTGCTCCCGGCGAAAAATCTTCGCTGCACTGCAACATTCCCGGTTGCGGGCCCGTCTGCAGGGGGTAACGAATTGGACATGGGGGTCCAAAAAAGATCAAATTATAACAAATGCTTGATGGTGTATTGTTTCTGCAATGCAGCATGCGCATGTGACCTATGACTTACGAATGAAAGACTTTGGAATCGCGCGGTGTTAAAGTGGGATACCAAAAACAAACTGTGCAACTGCAGCGAAGATTGGCGACGAAAGGGAATTGCGCGCCCTAGGTGTCTGGTCTATGGTATGCCACATGACCAGAGCATCGTCGCAGATCGAATTCACAACTGGAGGAGAGGCATGAAGCTTCGACCGATCGCGACGAATTTCACTCTGAAGGACCATGTCTACGACCGGCTTCGCGAGGCGATCACCGAAATGGACATCTACGATCGCGATGCGGATCTTCGCCTTGATGAACGGTCGCTGGCCGAGCAGCTGGGGATCTCGCGGACGCCGCTGCGCGATGCCATCGCCCGGCTGGAAGGCGACGGGCTGGTGTCGGTGGTGCCGCGCAAGGGCATCTTCGTGCGCCGCAAGAGCCTGGAAGAAGTGCTGGAGATGATCATCGCCTGGGCCGCGCTGGAAAGCATGGCGGCCCGGCTGGCGGCCGAGCGGGCGACGGACAGTGAAATCACCTCGCTGCGCAAGATCGCGTCGAAATATTCCGGGGAGCCGGGAAGCGCCGAAATCTCGGAATATTCCGACGACAACATCAAGTTTCACCAGCGCATCCTGGAGATTTCCAAGTGCGCCCTGCTGAAGACCATGGCCGACGGGCTGTTCCTGCACATGCATGCGGTGCGGCTGCGGGCCATGGGCGAGGGGGACCGGATGCGCCGGTCTCTTGTCGACCATGCCGAGATCATCGAGGCACTGGAATCGCGCGATCCCGAACTGGCGTCCCTGCGGGTGCGGGAACACACGATGCGTCTGCACGAGCACGTCCGGCGGACTTGGGTTCGTCTGGAATTCAACCTCAAGGACAAGATGGATACCGCCTGAATGGGGCGGACCCGAGCCGGCGCAGTCCGGCCGGGCTTAAAGGGGAGACTGAACATGGCCGTTGCCACCGCGAAAGAAGACATCAGCACCAGCATGGAGCCTGGGCCGGAGACATTGACCGACGGGTTCCACCTGCTGATCGATGCGCTCAAGCTGAACGGTGTCGAGACCATCTATAACGTGCCGGGCATCCCGATCACCGACCTGGGCCGCTATGCCCAGGCGCAGGGGCTTCGGGTGCTGTCCTTCCGTCATGAACAGCACGCGGGCTATGCCGCGGCGGCGGCGGGCTTTCTGACCAAGAAGCCGGGTGTCTGCATGACGGTGTCGGCGCCGGGCTTCCTGAACGGGCTGACCGCCCTGGCCCATGCCACGACGAACTGCTGGCCGATGATCCTGATTTCCGGCTCGTCCGAGCGTGAAATCGTCGACCTGCAGCGCGGTGATTATGAAGAGATGGACCAGCTGGCCATCGCCCGCCCCCATGCCAAGGCCGCCTACCGCATCCTGCACGCCGAGGACATCGGCCTGGGTGTCGCCCGTGCCGTGCGCGCCGCGCTGACGGGGCGTCCCGGCGGGGTCTACCTGGATGTGCCAGGCCAGCTTCTGGGCCAGGTGATGGACGCGGCAGAAGGGGCCAAGTCGCTAATCGAGGTGGTTGATCCCAGCCCCGCCAGCGTGCCCGCACCCGAGGCCATCACCCGCGCGCTTGATACCCTGAAGGCGGCCAAGAAGCCGCTGATCATCATCGGCAAGGGCGCGGCCTACGCGCAGGCCGACGACACGGTGCGCGAGCTGGTCGAGACCCTCGGCTTCCCCTACCTGCCGATGTCGATGGCAAAGGGCCTGCTGCCCGACACCCATCCGCAATGTTCCTCGGCCGCGCGGTCGCTGGTGCTGAAGGAAAGCGATTGCGTCTTCTTGATCGGGGCCCGACTGAACTGGCTGCTGAGCCATGGCCAGGGCAAGGCCTGGGGTGAGAAGGGGTCCAAGACCTTCGTCCAGATCGACATCGAACCGTCGGAAATGGACAGCAACCAGAAGATCACCGCCCCGCTGATCGGGGACATCGGCAGCGTCGCCAGCGCCCTGCTGAAGGAAATCGGCGGCACCTGGGAAAAGCCCTCGGAAGAGTGGACCGGCGCGGTCCGGTCGAAGGTCGAAGGCAACGTCGCCAAGATGGCGCCGCGGCTGAAGAACAATAACTCGCCGATGGATTACCAGGGCTCGCTGGGCGTGATCAAAGAGATCATCGCCGAGAACCCCGACACCGTCCTGGTCAACGAGGGCGCCAACGCGCTGGACCAGTGCCGCTCGATCGTCGACATCCACAAGCCGCGCAAGCGTCTGGACGTGGGCACCTGGGGCATCATGGGCATCGGCATGGGCTCGGCCATCGCGGCCGCGGTCGAAACCGGCAACCAGGTGCTGGCGGTCGAGGGCGACAGCGCCTTCGGGTTCTGCGGCATGGAGATCGAGACGGTCTGCCGCTACAACCTGCCGGTCTGCACGGTCATCATGAACAACAACGGCATCTATCGCGGCGACGGTGAAAACTGGTCGGGCGGCGAGGACCCGTCGACCACCGTCTTCGTCAAGGGCTCGCGCTATGACCTGATGATCGAGGCCTTCGGTGGCGTCGGCGTGACCGTCGACAACCCCGATGCCCTGCGCCAGGCCATCAAGGAGGCCTTCGCCAGCCGCAAGCCGACCCTCATCAACGCCGTGATCGCCGAAGGCGCGGGCAAGGAAAGCGGCAATATCGGAAACCTCAACCCGTCCTCGGTCGTGGCGCAGCAGCGCTATCCGCAGGCCCGGAAAATCAAGTGAGACCAACAGTGAACATGCAAGTGACCGGGGAGGCACGCAAATGAAGGCCCTTGAAGGAGTCAAGATCCTCGATTTCACCCATGTGCAGTCGGGACCGACCTGCACCCAGCTTCTGGCCTGGTTCGGCGCCGACGTGATCAAGGTCGAACGGCCGGGCGTGGGCGATGCGACCCGCAAGCAGCTGGTGGATGTGCCCGGGGCGGACTCGCTGTACTTCACCATGCTCAACCACAACAAGCGGTCGATCGAGCTGAACTCGAAGAACGAGACGGGCAAGGAAGTCCTGACCCGCCTGATCGAGACCTGCGACGTCATGGTGGAAAACTTCGCCCCCGGCGCGCTGGACCGCATGGGCTTTTCCTGGGAACGCATCCAGGAGATCAACCCGCGCATGATCCTGGCCTCGGTCAAGGGTTTCGGCCCCGGCAAGTACGAGGACTGCAAGGTCTATGAAAACGTGGCCCAATGTGCGGGCGGCGCGGCCTCGACCACCGGGTTCCTGGATGGTCCGCCGCTGGTGACCGGCGCGCAGATCGGGGACTCGGGCACGGGTCTGCACCTGGCGCTCGGCATCGTGACGGCGCTGTACCAGACGTCGAAGACCGGGCGCGGCCAGAAGGTCCTGGCGCCGATGCAGGACGGGGTGATCAACCTCTGCCGCGTCAAGCTGCGCGACCAGCAGCGCCTGGCCGCCGGTCCGCTGAAGGAATACTCGCAATACGGCGCGGGCATCGAATTCGGCGAGGCCACGCCGCGCGCGGGCAATGACTCGGGCGGCGGTCAGCCGGGCCGGATCCTGAAGTGCAAGGGCTGGGAAACCGATCCCAACGCCTACACCTACTTCATCACCCAGGCCGCCGTCTGGGAAAAGGTCTGCGACGTGATCGGCGAGCCCGACTGGAAGACCGCCGAGGGCTACGCAACGCCGCCAGAGCGGCTGGATAAGCTGGACGCGATCTTTGCGCGGATCGAGGAATGGACCATGACCAAGACCAAGTTCGAGGTGATGGACATCTGCAACCCGCTGGACATTCCGGTCGGGCCGATCCTGTCGACCAAGGAAATCATGGAAGACGACGGTCTGCGCAAGACCGGGACCATTGTCGATGTCGATCACCCCGAGCGCGGGCGGTACGTTAGCGTCGGGTGCCCGATCAAGCTGTCCGACAGTCCCGTCGAAGTGGTGCGCTCGCCTTTGCTGGGCGAGCACACGGTAGAAATCCTGCAAGATGTTTTGGGCTACGATGGCGAAGCCCTGGCTCGGGTCGTCGAGTCCGGCGCCGTCGGCAATGTCGACAAGAAAGCCGCAGAATAACTGAAAAAATATGGGTGATCCGCCGGAGAGCGGACACCCCCGTCCAGGGAGGACATTAATGCGACTGATCGTGATGGGTCAGCAGGCGTTCGGCAAGGACGTCCTGGCCAAGTTACTGGATACCGGCACTGACGAGATCGTGGCCGTCTACTGCGAGCCCGACAAGGAGGGCAGCCCGGTCGACCCGATCAAGGAATTTGCCGTCGAAAAGGGCCTGCCGGTCGAGCAGCCCGCGAATTTCGACGACCAGGCCACGCTGGACAAGCTGGCCAGCTTCAACGCCGACCTGATGGTCATGGCCTTCGTGAACGTCTTCGTTCCGGAAGCCGCCCGCGACACGCCGACCCATGGGTCGATCTGCTTCCACCCGTCGTTGCTGCCGCTTCACCGTGGCCCGTCGGCGGTGAACTGGCCGATCATCCTCGGGTCGACCAAGTCGGGCTATTCCTGGTTCTACCCGTCCGACGGGTTGGACGAGGGCGACAGCCTGCTGCAGTGGGAATGCGAGATCGGCCCCGATGACACGGTGATCGACCTCTATTTCAAGAAGATCTACCCCCATGCGGTCGACAGCGTGCTGACCGTGGTGGACCTTTATCGCAAGGGCAATCCTCCGCGCATCGTCCCCGACGAAAGCGAGGCGACCTACGAGCGGCGCTGCAACAAGAACCACGCGCGCGTCGATTGGCACAAGCCCGTCGCCCACGTCTACAACCTGATCCGGGGCACCAACCCGGCGCCGGGGGCCTGGACGACGTTCAACGGCGATGAGCTTGGGATCTTCGATTCAACCCGCGTCCCCGGAGACGGGATTTCCGGGCGGGTCCGCGAGATCACCGACGAAGGCGTTTCCGTCCAGGCTGTGGGCGGGCGTGTTCTGGTCAAGCGCGTGAAGCCTGCGGGCGGCGCCAAGATGCCTGCCAGCGAGTGGGCCGCGTCAGTCGGTCTGAAGGCCGGCGACACATTCGGCAAGTGAAGCAAACGCAAACACCGGGAAGAGTATCATGAACGACATCGACACGATCACCGCCGCGAAATCCGCAGGTACCCCGAAGAAGCCGGGCTCGGACATCGAAATCGCCCGCGCGGCCGTCAAGAAGCCGATCCAGGAGATCGGGGCCAAGCTGGACATCCCCACCGAACACCTTCTGCCCTTCGGCCATGACAAGGCCAAGGTGTCCGAGACCTTTATCAAGTCGCTGGCCGACCAGAAGGATGGCCACCTGGTCCTGGTGACGGCCATCAACCCGACGCCCGCGGGCGAGGGCAAGACCACGACCACCGTGGGCCTGGGCGACGGTCTGAACGCCATCGGCAAGAAGACCGCCGTGTGTATCCGCGAAGCCTCGCTTGGCCCCTGCTTCGGCATGAAGGGTGGCGCGGCCGGTGGCGGTTACGCCCAGGTGGTGCCGATGGAGGACATGAACCTTCACTTCACCGGCGACTTCCACGCGATCACCAGCGCCCACAACTTGCTGGCGGCAATGCTCGACAACCACATCTACTGGGGCAACGAGCAGCAGGTGGACATCCGCCGCATCGCCTATCGCCGGGTGATGGACATGAACGACCGGGCCCTGCGCCAGATCGTCTGCAACCTGGGCGGCGTGGCCAACGGCTTCCCGCGCGAAGCCGGCTTCGACATCACCGTGGCCTCGGAAGTCATGGCGATCCTGTGCCTGGCGACCGACCTGGCCGACCTTGAAAAGCGCCTGGGCGACATCATCGTGGCCTACCGCCGCGACAAGACCCCGGTCTACTGCCGCGACATCAAGGCCGATGGTGCCATGACCGTGCTGCTGCAGCAGGCCATGCAGCCGAACCTGGTGCAGACGCTCGAAAACAACCCGGCCTTCGTGCACGGCGGCCCGTTCGCCAATATCGCGCACGGCTGTAACTCGGTCGTCGCAACCACCACCGCGCTGAAACTGGCCGATTACGTGGTCACCGAGGCCGGCTTTGGGGCCGACCTGGGCGCCGAGAAGTTCATGGACATCAAGTGCCGCAAGGCTGGTCTGAAGCCGGAAGCGGTGGTGATCGTGGCCACGGTCCGCGCGATGAAGATGAACGGCGGTGTTGCCAAGGCCGACCTGGGCACGGAAAACGTGGATGCCGTGAAAGCGGGCTGCGCCAACCTGGGCCGTCACATCGAGAACGTGAAGAAGTTCGGTGTTCCGGCGGTGGTCGCCATCAACCACTTCGTCACCGACACCGATGCCGAGGTGCAGGCCGTCAAGGACTTCGTCGCGACCCAAGGCACCGAGGCGATCCTCTGCAAGCACTGGGCCGATGGCTCTGCCGGCACCGAGGCCCTGGCCAAGAAGGTGGTCGAGCTGGTGGAAAGCGGGGCCGCCAACTATGCGCCGCTCTACCCGGATGAAATGCCGCTGTTCCAGAAGATCGAGACCATCGCCAAGGAGATCTACCGCGCCGAAGAGGTGATCGCCGACAGCAAGATCCGCGCTCAGTTGAAGGAATGGGAAGACCAGGGCTATGGCAACCTGCCGGTCTGCATGGCCAAGACCCAGTATTCCTTCACCACCGACCCGAACAAGCGCGGCGCGCCGACCGGGCATTCCCTGCCGGTCCGCGAAGTGCGGCTGTCGGCCGGTGCCGGGTTCATCGTGGTCATCTGCGGCGAGATCATGACCATGCCCGGTCTGCCCAAGGTGCCGTCGGCAGAGAATATCTGCATCAACGACGATGGCCTGATCGACGGGCTGTTCTGATCTCATGACCAGCAGCACGCTGCATACGATCATGATGCCGGTCCGCGGCGATGGCAGGGGGCCCATGCTCTTTGCCCACGCCGCGGCGCTGGCCAAGCGCTTCGGGGCGCATGTCAAGGTCGTGCATTGCCATCCCGCCACGGAAGACCTGATGCCCAAGGGCGTGGTCATTCCCAGCTTTCTGCGCAAGCAGATCGAAGAGGCCTCGGAAACGAGCGCCCACAGCGAAGAGGATTTCCTGCATGGGAAATTCGCCGCTGATGCCGTCAAGCACGGCATCAGTGAACAGGCCCCCGAGCTCGGCAAGGCAACCGCGAAATTCTATGAATACACCGGTCGCCAGGTCGAGGCCGTGCGCCACTATGGCCGCCTGTCGGACCTGATCTGCGTCGCCAAGCCAAGCCCGTCGGAAAACCTGGGCTTCAACACGCTGAAAGAGGCGCTGTTCACGTCGGGTCGCCCGGTGATGATCTGCACCGCCAGCGAAGACGCGGGCCTGGAGATCGGCCGCAATGTCGCCATCGGGTGGAACGGGTCGTTGGAGGCCGCCCGTGCCGCCGCGCTGGCCATGCCGCTGATCGAAAGCGCAGACAAGGTGACGATCCTGACGGGCGGGCGGTCGAACCACTCGGCCTCGCCCGAGGAATTCCGCGACTACCTGGCCGCGCGGGGTGTCACCGCCGAGGTGGCCGCCTTCGAGGTGCAGGGCAACGCGGGCCGGCAGCTCCTGGAAAAGTCCGAAGCCATCGGCGCGGATTTGCTGGTGATGGGTGCGTATCATGAAAGTTATGAACGGGAATCCTTGCTTGGAGGAAATTCTGCGGTAGTCGTAGAAGAAGCCAAGATCCCCGTGGTCATGGTACACTGAAGTACACAGTTTCAAACGGTAAAGGAGGAAGAAAGCAAACTTTCGAAGACGACGTTTCGGGCCGCCAAATCAACCAATAAGCGAATACCTGGATGGCGTGCGGGCAACTTTGATTGCCAGCCCGAAAGAGAAGAAACTTAGGGAGGACTACATGAAATTTCTCAAGACACTGACGATGAGTGCGGCCGCTCTGGCCATGATGGCACCCGCAGCTATGGCCGAATGGCAGCCGCGCAAGCCCGTCGAGTTCATCATCATGGCTGGCACCGGTGGGGGTGCTGACCAGATCGCTCGCCTGTTGCAGGGCCTGATCCAGTCCAAGGGACTTAGCCCGCGTCCGTTCATTCCGATCAACAAGCCCGGTGGGTCCGGCGCCGAAGCCCTGTCCTACATCAAGGGCAAGGAAGGCGACAACCACACCCTGCTGGTGGCCCTGAACAGCTTCTACACCACGCCGATCATCCAGGAAGAGCTGGAAATCGACGTGACGACCTTTGCCCCGATCGGTCGGATGGCAATGGACACCTTCCTGCTGTGGGTCAACTCGGAACAGGACGAGATCACCGACCTGGAAAGCTATGTCGCCGCTGTCAAGGCCGCCGACACCACCTGGAAAGTGGGTGGCACCGGATCCGGCCAGGAAGATTCCATCCTGACCGCGATGATGGAAAAGGAACTGGGCTACAAGGTGACCTACATCCCGTTCCCGGGTGGCGGCACCGTGGCCAAGAACCTGGTCGGCAACCAGATCGACTCGACCGTGAACAACCCCTCCGAGCAGATGGAGTTCTGGCGCGCCAAGAACACCAAGCCGCTGGTGCAGTTCAACGGCGAGCGGACCGAGCCGTTCATGGACGTGCCCACCGCCAAGGAGCTTGGCGTCGACATCGAGTACTACATGCAGCGCTCGATCTCGGGCCCGGCCGGCATGGATCCGGAAGCGGTTGCCTGGTACCAGAACCTGTTCGAAGAGCTGTTCAACAGCGAGGAATGGCAGGATTATTGCAAGTCCGACGGCCTGACCTGCGACAAGTGGATCACCGGTGACGAACTTGCCGCCTTCCACGATGCCCAGCTGAAGCGCCACGTCGAGCTGATCGAAGCCGTCGGCGCCGACAGCATCACGTCGAAGTAAACACCCCAACCCCGCCGGGCCGTTTTGGTCGGCCCGGCGACCACCGAACAACAACCCGCAGCAACCGATCCGATCCGCGTGCATTCCAGCGCGCACCTAAGGACGTGGACAGGACGCGAAAGACGTCGGCCGCGCGGGAGTGGAGGAATTAAATGTCTGTTCGTACGGCTGAATTGTTCATGGCGATCGCCATGTTCCTGGCATCCCTGGGGCTGATGTGGACCGTTTACGCGGACGACCTCGCCATTGGCTGGGTTGCCGGTCGCGGGCCCGGGTCGGGGATGTGGCCGTTCTGGCTGTCCTTTGGTATGGCGGGCGCGTCGGTTTGGACACTGGTACGTTGGTACAATGGTGTCACCCCTGAATCGCGCAGTGACGACCCCTACATCGACCCTGAAACGGTCTTCCTGGTGGGTGTCACGGTCGCGGCCATCTTCTTCCTGCTGCTGCTGACCAACATCATCGGCCTGTATTTCTCGATGATGCTCTTCCTGCTGTTCTACGTGAAGTTCATCGGCAAGCACTCGTGGCCACTGACCGCCTCGGTCATGCTGGGCATGCCCGTCGCGACCTACATGCTCTTCGAAGTGGCGCTGAACAAGTACCTGCCAAGGGGCCTGCCGTTCTTCGAGAGCATCTTCCTGCATATCGACGACTTCCGCTACTCGCTCATGTACTGAGGTCGCCCCTCCAACGAAACAGTCTTCCAACAGGGGACGCACCCAATGGACTCTATATTTAACTTGCTGGTTGCGGGGCTTCTACAGTCCTTCGAACCGCTCAATCTTGCCATGATCTTCCTGGGCTGTCTGGCCGGGCTGTTCATCGGCGCCATGCCGGGCCTGGGGTCGGTCAACGGTGTGGCCATCCTTCTGCCCGTCACCTTCCTGGTGCCGCCGACCTCGGCCATCATCTTCCTGGCCGCGCTGTACTACGGGGCCATGTACGGGGGGGCGGTGTCGTCGATCACCCTGGGCATCCCGGGGGCCTCGACCGCCGTGGCCACCGTGTTCGACGGGCGACCCATGGCCCAGTCGGGCCGGGCCGACCAGGCCCTGATGGCCGCGGCCATCGCGTCCTTCGTCGGCGGCACGATCTCGGTCATCCTGTTCACCGGTTTCGCCCCGCCGCTGGCCGCCTTTGCCCTGAAGTTCGGTCCACAAGAGGAATTCGCCCTGATGTTGCTGGCCTTTGCCACCTTCATCGGCCTGGGCGGGGATGACATACCCAAGACCATCTTCTCGATCCTGATCGGGCTGGTGCTGGCCGCCGTCGGCTTCGACATCATCTCGGGCAAACCGCGCCTGATCTTCTTCGGCATGGTCGAATTCCAGCGCGGCATCGAGTTCCTGGTCCTGGCCATTGGCATCTACGGCATCGGCGAGATGATCTGGACGCTGGAGCACACCAAGGGCGCCGTGCAGATGCACAAGGTCGACTTTGGCTTCGACAAGGTGAAGAGCAACTTGCGCCAGGTGAAGGACTATATCGGGTCGACCTTCCTGGGGTCCTTCCTGGGCTTCTTCGTGGGCACCCTGCCGGCGGCCGGAGCCACCCCCGCGGCCCTGATGTCCTATGGTCTGGCCAAGTCGTTCTCGAAGGACGGGGACAGCTTCGGCAAGGGCAACGTGGCTGGCGTGGCCGCCCCGGAATCGGCCAACAACGCGGCCTCGACCGGGTCCATGCTGCCGATGCTGACGCTGGGCATTCCCGGCTCGCCCACCACGGCGATCCTGCTGGGCGGCATGATCATCTGGGGTCTGCGTCCGGGGCCGCTGCTGTTCTCGGAAAGCCCGGATTTCGTCTGGGGCCTGATCGGCTCGATGTATGTCGCCAACTTCGTGACGGTGGTCCTGAACATCGCGCTGATCCCGATCTTCATCCGGGTCCTGGCGATGCCCTTCACCGTGCTGGCGCCGATCATCTTCATCCTCTGCGTCGTCGGCGTCTTCGCCACCACGGACCGGATGTTCGACACCTGGCTGATGCTGTTGCTGGGCTGCATGGGCTACCTGATGCGCAAGCTGAACTACCCGGTCGCCCCCGCCGTTCTGGCCATCGTGCTGGGCCCGCTGACCGAACGGTCGCTGCGCCAGTCGCTGATCTCCAGCCAGGGCGATCCGATGACCTTCATCGAGCGGCCGATCTCGCTGATCTGCATCCTGATCGCCGTGGGTCTGGTCAGCTACCCCGCCATCTCAGGCTTCATGAAACGGCGCCGGGCCGAAATGGAAGCTGCCGAGTGATCTCGTCCCAATCGGGATCCATGGGGAAGGGGGCCGCGAGGCCCCCTTTTCCGTTCAGCTTTCGTAGCGAGTGTTGCCCCGCCGGTTCTCGTCGATGGGCAGCTCGGTGAACAGGGGCTGATGCGCACGCTGAGAACAGGCCTGGCGCGGGCACAGGTGGCAGTTGATGCCAATCGGCGCGTAAAGCTTGGGATCATCGAAATTGTAGCTCGACGCATAGCGGATCCGGTGGGCGTAACCGGCCTCGCATCCCAGAGCCAGGGTCAGGCGGCGGTCCTGGGTTTCCTCGGAAAAGACCGGCCGGTGCACCGTGCGCGAAATGGTGAAATAGCGATCCCCGTCAGGCAGTTCGACGAATTGGGGCATGATCACCCCGGGCGTGTAGAACGCCGTGTGGATGTTCCAGACCGGGCAGGATCCGCCGTGTTCGGCCAGGTGGAACATGGTCGAGTTGAACCGCTTGGTCACGTTGCCCGCCCGGTCGATCCGCAGGAAGAAGAACGGCACCCCGCGCGAGCCTTCTCGGTTCATCGCCGTGACTCGCTGGCAGACCTGCTCGAACGAGGCGCCAAAGGCCGCGGCCACCCGGTCCAGGTCGTAACCGGTCGTTTCGACCTCGGCGAAGAAGGCGTCATAGGGCATCAGGAAGGCGGCGGCAAAGTAGTTGGCCAGCTCGACCCGCAGGCGGGACAGGGCCTGGGGCGAGGAAAACCCGCTTTCCTTCGCAATCTCGGCCAGCAGGTCGGGGAATTGCACGGCGCACAGCACATGAGCCAGCTGGAACACCCGGTTTGCCCCGTTCAGCGCTTGCGACAGGTAGATCACCTTGTCGGTTTCATCGTAATAGCGCAGCGCGTCGCCCATGTCGTCGATCCGGCGGACGGCCACGGTGATGCCGTGCTCGGCCTCCAGCTTGTCGCGCAGCTCGGCATAGCGGTTTTCCGGGGTCGTGAACCGGCCGTTCCAGACCTCTTCGGCCGCGCTTTCCAATTCGGGGAAGAAGTTGCGGTGATCCCTGAAGAAGTCGTGAATCATCGTCTCGGGCGAGGAGCGCAGCAATTCGCTGGCCGTTTCGTTGCCGCCCATCTGCATCACTTTTTCCAGGGCGGACCGATGGGCGCGGTGCAGTTGCAGGAATTGCTCGACCAAGCGGGGCGCATGGTCGATGGCTCCGCGGATTTCCTGCAGATCGGGCTTGTCGCCGGTAAAGATGGGATCCTGCGCGGCCCCCCGCACGGCGACGATCCGCCGGCTGCTGTCGTCCTGCGTCAGGTCGCGCCAATCGATGTCGTAATTGTCCGCGATCGACATCAGCAGCTGGACAGACAGGGATCTTTGGTTGTTTTCCAAAAGGTTGACGTAAGACGCGCTGATCCCGAGCGTCTTGGCCATTTGCGCCTGGGTCTGTTTCCGTTCACGCCGAAGCTGGCGCAGGCGGGGGCCGATGAGGGTCTTGGACATAGGTCGAAGTTACAACCTTACTGAATGAAGCGTATGTAAGGTTTACTATACACACATTAACCCTCTTTTCGTAGAGGGAATCGGCTGTGAAATTATATTACTCGACAGACGGCGAGTTACGGCAGCGTGCGGGAGGCTTTCTACCATGACTTACAAGATCCTAATCCTCGGTGCGTCCTATGGCTCGCTCCTGGGCACCAAGCTTTTGATGGCGGGCTATGACGTCACGCTGGTGTGCCGGCGCAAGACGGCTGACCTGATCAATGCGCAAGGCACCGATGTGCGCATCAAGCTGAAGGGCGAGGACGACCACCGGTCGTTCCTGTCCGGCGACCTGCCGGGCAAGCTGGATGCCAAGACCCCCGAAGAGGTCCAGGTAGGCGACTACGACATGGGCGCCCTGGCGATGTCCGAGCCGCAATATTGCTCGGACGCGATCCTGGACCTGTTGCGCCGGATCGCCGGGGCGGGGCTGCCCTGCCTGTCGATCATGAACATGCCGCCGCTGCCCTACCTGCGCCGGATCAAGGGGCTGGACACCGGCCCGCTGGAGGCCAGCTTTGCCTGCCCCGAGGCCTGGAACGCGTTCACCCCGGGCAAGGTGACCCTGTGCAGCCCGGATCCGCAGGCCTTCCGGCCGCCCGAAACCGATGGCAACGTGCTGCACGTGGGCCTGCCCACCAATTTCAAGGCGGCACCGTTCGAGGCCGAGGCCGACACCGCGATGCTGACCGAAATGGCCGATGCGATTGCGGCCATCCGCGTCGATGGCAGGGAGGTGCCGGTCAAGCTGCGCGTCTTCCCGTCGCTCTTCGTGCCCTTTGCCAAGTGGTCGATGCTGCTGACGGGCAATTACCGCTGCGTGCAGCACGACGGCGTGCGGCCGATCCGCGATGCGGTGCAGGGCGACCTGGGCCTGTCCCGGTCGATCTATGACAAGGTCGACACCATCGTCACCCGCCTCGGCGCCGATCCGTCCGACCTGGTGCCGTTTGAGAAATACGCCAAGGCGGCCGAGGGCCTGCTGAAACCGTCCTCGGCGGCGCGGGCCATCGATGGCGGGGCCGATGCGATCGAACGGGTCGACCTGCTGGTCAAGCTGATCGCCGACCAGGTCGGAGTGCCATCGCCCGAGCTGGACGAGATCGCGGCAACCGTCACCGACCGCATCTCCAAGAACCAACGCGCCGCGGCCTGAGGAGGGCCGCAGGCGGACGACAGACAACCGGAGGGACCATGGAAGATTTCGCAGAGACACCCCTTGCCGCGGATGCGACCGATCGCTTTTTCCGCACGCATCTGACCGAAACCGACCCCGCGCTCGCGGGCATGATCGGCCGCGAACTGGGCCGTCAGCGCGACGAGATCGAGCTGATCGCGTCGGAGAACATCGTCTCGCAGGCGGTGCTGGATGCGGCGGGGTCCGTCCTGACCAACAAGTATGCCGAAGGCTATCCGGGCCGCCGTTACTATGGCGGATGCCAGTTCGTGGACGAGGTCGAAACCCTCGCCATCGAGCGGGCGACGCAGCTGTTCGGTTGTGGATTCGCCAATGTGCAGCCCAATTCGGGCAGCCAGGCGAACCAGGGCGTGTTCCTCGCGCTGGCGCGCCCGGGGGACACGATCCTGGGTCTTTCGCTGGACGCGGGCGGGCACCTGACCCACGGCGCGCGGCCCAACATGTCGGGCAAGTGGTTCAATGCCGTGGCCTATGGCGTCGATCCCGAAACCCACCTGATCGACTATGATCAGCTGGAAGCCCTGGCCACCGAGCACAAGCCCGCGATCATCATTGCCGGCGGCTCGGCCTATCCGCGCCAGATCGACTTTGCCCGCTTCCGGGCGGTGGCCGACAAGGTGGGCGCCTACCTGATGGTCGACATGGCCCATTTCGCGGGGCTCGTGGCCGCCGGCCTGCATCCCTCGCCGTTCCCCCATGCCCACGTGGCCACGACCACCACGCACAAGACCCTGCGGGGACCGCGTGGCGGCATGATCCTGACCGATGACGAGGCGATCGCGAAAAAGATCAACTCGGCCATCTTCCCCGGCCTGCAGGGCGGGCCGCTGATGCATGCCATCGCGGGCAAGGCCGTGGCATTCGGCGAAGCCCTGGAGCCGGGGTTCAAGATCTACGCGGCCCAGGTCATCGAAAACGCGCAGGTGCTGGCCAAGACGCTGGTCGATGCCGGGTTTGCGATCACCAGCGGGGGCACCGACACGCACCTGATGCTGGTCGACCTGCGGCCCAAGGGCGTCAAGGGCAACGAGGCCGAAAAGGCCCTGGGCCGGGCCCATATCACCTGCAACAAGAACGGCGTTCCGAACGATCCCGAAAAGCCCACCGTGACCAGCGGCATCCGCCTTGGCACGCCCGCGGGCACGACCCGGGGCTTCGGTGCGGCGGAATTCGCCAGGATCGGCACCATGATCGACACGGTGCTGAGCGGGTTGGCGGCAAATGGCCCCGAGGGCAACAGCGCCGTGGAGGAGGCCGTCAAGGCCGAGGCGCTCGCGCTCTGCAAGGCCTTCCCCATCTACAGTGACATGTGAACCAGGACAGCGGAGGATATAAAATGTCTGGATTCAAAGGACTAAGCGTTCCCGGCCCCACCAACATGCCCTTCGAGGTCCGCCAGGCAATGGATGTGGCCCTTGAAGACCACCGGGCGCCGGATTTCCCGGAATTCACGCTGCCCCTGTTCGCCGACCTCAAGAAGGCGTTCATGCTGGAGCAGGGGCAGGTCTTTGTCTTCCCCAGCTCGGGCACCGGTGGCTGGGAATCGGCCGTGTCCAACCTGCTGTCGCCCGGCGACAAGGTGCTGGCCTCGATCTTCGGCCAGTTCTCGTACCTGTGGGTCGACATGTGCCAGCGCTTCGGCCTGGACGTGGATGCGATCGAATGCGAATGGGGCACCGGCGCTCCGGTGGAGCTCTATGAACAGAAGCTCGCCGCCGACAAGGAGCACAAGATCAAGGCCGTCCTGGTCACCCAGAACGAAACCGCGACCGGCGTGACCTCGGATGTGAAGGCCGTGCGCGAGGTGCTCGACAGCCTTGGCCACCCGGCGCTGCTGTTCGTCGATGGCGTCAGCTCCATCTGTTCGATCGAGTTCCGCCAGGAGGAGTGGGGTGTCGATGTTGCCGTGTCGGGCTCGCAGAAGGGGTTCATGCTGCCCACCGGCCTGGGCATCGTGGGCGTCAGCCAGAAGGCGCTGGACAGCCGGCCCAAGACCGGCTTCCCCAAGTGCTTCTTCGACTTCGACGACATGATCAAGACGAACAAGGACGGCTATTTCCCCTATACGCCGGCCACGACCCTGCTGCGCGGGTTGCGGGCGTCGCTGGACATGATTTTTGACGAGGGGCTGGAAAACGTCTGGGCCCGTCACTATCGCCTGGCCGAAGGCTGCCGCCGCGCGGTCGAGGCCTGGGGCCTGACCGTCTGCGCGAAAGAGGCCAAGTGGAACTCGGACACCGTCAGCGCCATTGTCGTGCCCGAGGGCTACAACGCCAACGACGTCATCCAGACCGCCTACAAGAAGTACGACCTGTCGCTGGGCGCGGGCCTGTCGAAAGTGGCGGGCAAGGTGTTCCGCATCGGCCACCTGGGCTACATGAACGAGCTGATGGTGATGCAATCGCTGGCAGGGGCCGAATTGGCCATGCGCGATGTGGGCATTCCGTTCGAATCCGGGTCCGGTGTGGGCGCGGCCGTGGAATACTACGCCGCAACCGAGCAGACCACGGCGCTGGCCGCCGAGTAAGCCGGGACCAGCCAGTTTCGCGGCGCGCGACGTGTCCAAGGGCCTCGCGCGCCGTTCCAATGACCGAATACGAAAGCGGAAGTCATGCGCATCGTCTTTCTCGACCGGGGGTCCATCGGGCCCAGTGTCGAACTTCATCGTCCCTCGTTCGATCACGACTGGGTGGTCTACGACCAGACCGCCCCGGAACAGGTGGCCGAGCGGCTGGCGGACGCTGATATCGCCATTTCCAACAAGGTGCCGATCCGGCGCGACAGCATCGAGAAGTGCCCCAAGCTGAAGATGATCGCCATCCCGGCCACCGGTTACGATGCCTTCGATCTGGAGGCCTGCCGCGAACGCGGGATCATCGTGTCGAACGTGCGCGGCTATGCGGTCAACACGGTGCCCGAACATACCTTTGCGCTGATCCTTGCCCTGCGCCGGTCCATCGTGGGCTATCGCCAGGACGTGATCGACGGCGAATGGCAGAAATCGGGCCAGTTCTGTTTCTTCACCCATCCGATCAAGGACCTGTCGGGGTCCAAGCTGGGCATCATCGGGGAAGGCGTGCTGGGGCAGGGGGTGGCCGACCTGGCCCGGGCCTTTGGCATGAAGGTCATGTTCGCCGCCCACAAGGGGGTCGACGGGCTTGGCCCGCTCTACACGCCCTGGGACGAGGTCATCGAGACCGCGGACATCATCACCCTGCACAGCCCCCTGATGCCGGCCACCAAGAACATGATCGCCGAGCCGGAATTCCGGCGCATGAAGCAGAAGCCTTTGCTGGTGAATTGTTCACGCGGCGGTCTGGTGCATGAAGGCGACCTGGTCAAGGCGCTGGACGAGGGCTGGATTTCGGGCCTGGGCTTCGACGTGCTGACGTCAGAGCCGCCTGAGCCGGACAACCCGCTGCTGACCGTGCTGGACCGGCCGAATGTGATCGTCACGCCGCACGTGGCCTGGGCCAGCGAAGAGGCGATGCAGACCCTGTGGAACCAGGTCCGCGATCACCTCGACAATTTCGCGCGCGGCGAACCGAGCAATGTGGTCACCTGAGGGGCCCCGGTCCGGCGGCGTCAAGGCTGGCGCAGCCGCGAGCGGGGCGGGGGGTGACGGCGGATCCGGGACGCCGGATTCGCTGATCTCAGAACAGGTCCGAGCGGCGGATGATGTCGGTCGGGATGTCTTCGCGCTTGAGCCCGGCCATCGACAGGCGGCTGTCGCTCATGTGCGACATCTGCTCGTATTCGTTGCCGATGCGGTTGCACTCGCGGATCCATTCAATGGTCTGGACCAGATGACGGACCGGCGAAAGCAGGGTGTGGCCAAGGCCGTGGCGGGGCGTGGTGGTCGAAGCGAAGGCCATGTCGGGCACCTTTCTTGATGTCGTGATCTCGTGTTGCGTTGGTATATGCCGCATTGCGGCATAACGAGCAACAGTACCAGAGCATAACCGCTATGACGGTTAATCAAGGCTGGTTAATGTGGAAATAATATCAATATAAAACAATGAGTTAGTGATTAACCATCTGTGTTTCACATACCAGTTTTTGGTATTCTGGCCTGTGGGACACCAGTGAAAACCGGAGGAAATCGTGACTGAAGCCATCATCGACACCGCGCGGATCATCGACGGCAAGGCCTTTGCCGCGGACGTCCGCACCCGAGTCGCCACCCATGTCGCCCGCCTTCAGGCCGATCACGGGCTGACCCCGGGACTGGCCGTCGTGCTGGTGGGCGAGGATCCCGCCAGCCAGGTCTATGTCCGCAACAAGGGCAAGCAGACGAAAGAGGCCGGGATGTACTCGGTCGAGCACCGGCTGGAGGCCACCACCTCCGAGGCCGACCTGCTGGCCATCATCGACCAGCTGAACGCCGACCCGAAGATCCATGGCATCCTCGTGCAACTGCCTTTGCCCGACCACCTGGACAGCGACCTGGTGATCAATGCGATCGACCCGGCAAAGGATGTCGACGGGTTCCACATTTCGAACGTGGGCCTTCTGGGCACGGGCCAGAAATCCATGGTGCCCTGCACGCCCCTGGGGTGCCTGATGCTGCTGCGCGACCTGCATGGGTCGCTGTCGGGGATGAATGCCGTGGTGGTGGGCCGGTCCAACATCGTCGGCAAGCCCATGGCCCAGCTGTTGCTGGGCGACAGTTGCACCGTGACCATCGCCCATTCGCGCACCAAGAACCTGCCCGAGGTCGTGCGCCGGGCCGATATCGTCATTGCCGCCGTCGGCCGGCCACAGATGATCCCCGGCGACTGGATCGGCCCGGGCGCCACGGTGATCGACGTGGGCATTAACCGGATCGAAGGCCCCAACGGCAAGACCCGCCTGGTCGGCGACGTCGATTTCGACAGCGTGTCCAGGGTGGCCGGAGCGGTGACGCCGGTGCCCGGGGGCGTTGGCCCGATGACCATCGCCTGCCTGCTGGCCAACACGCTGACCGCCTGTTGCCGGGCCAATGGCCTGCCGGAACCCGAAGGGCTGACAGCCTGACATTTGGGCTGGCGACGGGGCTGGCGGCGCGGACGGTCAGCCCAGCTCCATCGAGGCGATGGCCTGCAGCGATGACGTCGTCACCGGCGGCCGCCCGCGGTACATGCGGGCGGTGGAAAAGGTCATCTCGAACCCCGCGGCGGTCAGGGCTGTACGCAGGGGGAAATTGGCCTCGGGGATGTCGATGATCAGCGGGGCCGGGGCCACGGCCGCGATGTCGGCGATCAGGGTCAGGGCGGCGTCGGCATCCGGGGCAATGATCGGGCCGATCTTGGTACCCTCACGGCAGGTCCGCCAGGTGGCGAAGCCGGCGATCTGGTCGTCCTTGCATAGCACGCGCGTGGCCCTCTGCGGCGATGCGCCCAGCCAGCTGGCCAGGAAGGCCGCACGGGTCAGCCCGCCCGCGGCCGCATCCAGGGCGATCAGGTCGGGCAGATCCTGTTCCGTCATGTCCCGCAGCCCGGCCCCTGCCACGCCCGGCAGATGGCCCACGTGGCGCAGGCTTGCGCCGACCCGGACAAAGCCCGAGCTTTCGTAATTGGCCTCTTGTTCCGGCACGCCGTCCAGACCGACCGATCTGGTCCCCACATGGGTCAGCGCATGGGACCACAGGGCGAACCCGATCCCCTGGCCGCGGAATTCGGGCCGGCAGATATACAGCCCCAGGAAGGCATCCTCCGGCCCCTGATTGACCACGGAAATGGCGGCAGCGGGCTGGCCGTCGACGCTGGCCAGGAAGAACCCCTGCGGATCGGCGGCATGGAAGGCGGCGGCATCGCCCAGGCCGGGGTTCCAGCCCTCGGCGGCGGCCCAGTCCAGCACGGCATCAAGCTGGGCTTCGGTCATTACGGAGAATTCGGGCTGGGCCATGATCAGTCGCTTTTCGCATAGGATGTCCGGCCCATGCTGTGCGGCGAGCGGATCAATTTCAAGGCAGGACCGCGACCCGGGGCGGCAAAGCGCGACCGTGCATGGCGGGGATGCCGCTCCGGGCAATTGCGCCCGGCCCCCTCGACCGGGTAATCCGGGCCGGTACGACCAACAGGACTTTGCAAGATGACCACATTTCGGGGCCGGATCGGCGGCCGCCCATGACCGGGGCAGCGCCTTCCTCCTGGCGCGGCATTCCCGCGCGCGACCGCGTGCTGGGCCTTTTGCTGATGGGGGTCATGGCCATCGAGGTCCTGGCCCGCATGACCGAAAGCGCGGAGGTCCAGGTGGTGGCCTGGCTGGCCCTGGCCGCCGTGCTGGCGGGCGCCCTGACCCGGATCGGCGTGCGCGAGGTCTACCTGCTGTCGCTGTGTGGCGTGCTGAGCCTGGCCGTCATGTGGACCAGCCCCACCCCGGGGGCCGATCTTGGCGCCGCCCTGACCCAGGCCAGTTTCCTGATGGCCTTCGTGCTGCTGCTGGGCCTTCTGCATGAGGCCGCCGCGACCTCCCCCTCGATCGAGGCGCTTGGCCGCTACCTGTCCCGCCAGCCCGCCGGGCGCAGGTTCTATGCCCTGTTCGGGGGCACCGGCATCATGGCCGTGCTGTTCAATATCGGCGTGGTCAGTTTCCTCGTGCCCCTGATCCAGCGGGGCATCCGCACCTCGGCGCCCGACGACCCGCTGAACCCGATCCGCGAACGCCGCCAGGTCTCGGCCCTGTTGCGCGGCTTTGCCTGGTGCGTGATCTGGTCGCCGACGGCCGTCGCGCCCCTGGCCCTGATGGAACTGATCCCAGGGGTCGACCGCAAGCTGTGGATCCTGCTGGGCGCGGTGCTGTTCCTCCTCTTCATGATCCTGGGCGCGACCGAGGACCGCATCCGGTTCCGCGCCTATCGCCCCCGGGCCAAGCAGGTGAAGCCGGTCTTTCCGGCCCATGCGGCGCTGATGTTCGCGGTGGCCTGTGCCTGGCTCTTCGTCCTGGCGATCCTGGTCAGCCAGCTGCTGGACGACACGATCATCTTCGGGCTGATGGCCGTCTGCCCGGTGATGCTGGTCGGCTGGATCACCGTGCAGAACCATGGCCAGGGGCGTGTTGACTGGCCCGTCGTCGGTGCCCGACTGCGCGAAATCGGCTTCGTCGGCCTTCCCGGATCCGCTCGGGTTGCGGTGACGCTGGCCTGTTCGGGCTTCATCGGGCGGGCCGGGTCGGCCCTGGTCCCGGCGCAGGCCGTGGCAGACCGGCTGGGGCTCGACGTCATCCCCGATTTCCTGCTGTTGTCACTGGTGCCCCCAGCGATTGCGGCCATGAGCCTCTTCGGTCTCAGCCCGATCATGACGGCGGTGTTCTTCGGCAGTTTCTTCGGCAGCCTTCAGATCCTGCCCGCCAACCCCACGCTGATCGCCCTGTCGATTTCCATGGGCTGGTCGCTCAGCATGTTCCTGTCGCCCTTTGCTACAGTCGTGCTGATGATCGACCGGGTGGGGGGCTATGCGCCGAAGATGCTGACCTGGGGCTGGAACCTGCTGTACGGCGCGCTCTGCATGGCCGTCACCGTGCCTGTCTTCGCCATCCTTGTCGCCCTGGTCGGAGGCTGAGGGCAAATCACCCCGAATGCCGGGGCCGGGCGGGTGTCCCGGCTCCTCGGCGACCGTGGCCGCAGCGGGGTATCATCCCAGCCCCGCATACCGGCCCTGGCCAAGCGGGTCAGATGTCCAGCGTGACCTTGCCGCGCGGGTTCGAGCAGCAGGCCAGGATATAGCCTTCCTCGATCTCGTCGTCGGTGATGCCGCCGTTGTGGACCATGTGCACCTCGCCCCCGGTCTTCTTGACCTTGCAGGTGCCGCAGACCCCGAAGGTGCAGCCCGAGGGGATCGCCACGCCCGCCCCGCGCGCCGCCGCCAGGACGGTGTCGGTTTCCGGGCAAGACGCCGTCACGCCCGAAATATCGAAGGCGATTTCCGCCATGACGTCTTCTTCGGGCAGGTCGTCATCCGGTTCCGGAGACCGGATCAGGTCGGCGGCAGGCATCTGCGGGGCCTGGAAGCTTTCCTGGTGGTAATGGTCCATGTCATAGCCAAGCCCCGCCAGGGCCTCGCGCACGGCGGTCATGAAGGGCTCGGGCCCGCAGCAAAAGACCTCGCGGTCCAGGTAGTCGGGCGCCATCAGACCCAGCATCAGCTGGTTGAAGCGGCCTTGGTATCCGGTCCAGGGCTGGTACTTGTCGGATTCCTCGACCACCCATTTCAGGTCCAGGCCCTCGATACGCGTGGCCATGTGTTCCAGCCGGCGGCGGAAGATGATGTCCGACGGACGGCGGGCGCAATTGACGAAGATGATGTCGCAGGGCCGGCCCGCATCATAAATCTCGGTGGTCATCGACATCATCGGCGTGATGCCCGACCCGGCCGAGATGAACAGGTGTTTCTTCGCCGGATGCGCGGCCGAGGTGAACCGGCCTGCGGGCCCGGTGGCCTTCAAGGTCACGCCGGGCACCAGGTTCTCCATGATCCAGCGCGTGCCGATGGAGTCGGCCTGGGCCTTGATGGTTATCGTCAGCGACAGGGGCCGCGAGGGCGAGGACGAGATCGTGTACGTCCGATACAGCGGCCCGCCCGGCACCGGCAGTTCCAGGGTTATGAACTGGCCGGCCTCGAAGGCGAAGGGCCGGCCCGACGGCGCCTGGAAGCAGACGGTCATCACATCCGGCGATTCCGGCAGGATCGAGACGCATTCCAGCGGCTCGTCATCGCTCCAGGCCCCCTGGGCAAAGGTCTTGTCCAGCGCCATGGGGTTACTCCGCCGCCAGCGTGCCGGGCAGATGCGCCGCGCGCATGCGGCCCAGGTACCAGTCGACGAACTGGATCACGCCGTCTTCGTGAAGGGCGGAATAGGGGCCCGGTTCGTAAGCCGGCGAGTTGATGCCCTGCTGGTTGTGTTCGACAACGCGGCGGTCTTCGTCGTTGGTGTGTTCCCACACGACGGTTAGGTCCTTGAGATCGTAATCCACGCCCTCGACCGCGTCCTTGTGCACCAGCCAGGTGGTCTGCACCTCGGTCTGTTGTGGGCCGATCGGCGTGACGCGGAAGGTGATCGAATGGTCGGTCAGGAAGTGGTTCCAGGTCGTGGGATAGTTGAACAGCAGCAGGGTGCCCGCATCCAGCACGGGCACCTGGCCCAGCCGTTTCTTCACCGCGATCTTGCCGCTGATCGTGTAGCTTTGCGCGCCGTCCAGCAGGGGCATGCGGGCCACGCGGAACTGGCCGGCCTCGTCCATGCGGAAGCGCGAGGGCGCGCCCAGGCCTTCCAGCCGGTTGAAATGGGTTTCGACCTTGTCGGGGAAGGTGCCGTCGGCACTGACCCCGGTGATGGTCGGGTCCTCGGGGTAGGTGCGGCACAGGTCGGGGTGGTTGCCCGCGCAGTGATAGCACTCGCGGTTGTTTTCCCAGACCAGCTTCCAGTTGCCCTCTTCCACGATGGTCGACTGGTGGGCGACCTTGGCGTTGGACAGGTCGTGCACGTCAAGATAGGGGCGCACCGTCTCGGCAAAGGCGTCGAAATCGGGCGCGTCATCGGCCAGGCAAATGTAGACCAGGCCTGCCACGGTGCGGCAGTGCACCGGTTTCAGCCCGTGCTTGGCGGGGTCGAAATCGGGGCCCATGTCGCGGGCCCACAGCAGCCGGCCATCAAGGTCGTAGGTCCACTGGTGATAGGGGCAGGTCAGCTTGGCCACGCGGCCCTGGGCGGCAGAACAGATGATCGACCCGCGGTGCCGGCAGGAATTGTGGAACGCCCGGATGCCGCCCTGACCGTCGCGCAGGACGATGACGTCGTAGGCCCCGATCTTCAGGCGCTGATAGCTGCCCTGCTTGTCCAGCAGGCAGGCCGGGAAGGCAAAGAGCCACTCGCGGTAGAAGATCGCCTGCAGGTCGGCGTCGTAGATTTCGGGCGCGGTGTAGAACGGCTGGGAAAGCGCATAGCCCGGGCGGTGTTGCAGAAGCAGTTCACTAAGCGGGGCGGCGGTCTGGTGCTTCATGGCGAAGTCCCGTGGGAGAAAGCTGAGTTTCGCTCCACAAGCCACCCTGCGGGCGTTTTCGCAATTGGCAAAAAACTCAACTGGGGTTAGTTTGGCTAAACTCATGGGCCGGGTGATCCACAAGCGACATCCGAGGCCGGAAAGCGACGTCCTGATGCCGAACCCCTATGATTTGCCGTCTCTTGGCGACCTGGCCTGTTTCGAGGCCGCCGCCCGAAATTTAAGCTTCAAGCTGGCCTCGGGTGAGTTGAACGTGACGCCGGCGGCCGTCAGCCACCGAATCAAGGCGCTGGAGTCCGAGCTGGGCCAGCCCCTGTTCACGCGCCATTACCGGGGGGTCGAACTGACCGAGGCCGGGGCGCTGCTCTTCGTGTCCCTGCAGCGCGGGTTCGAGACGATTTCCGACAGCGTGGCCCGCATCCGCACCCGCCAGGACCGCAGCGGCGTGTCGATCGGGGCGACGACGGCGATGAGCGGGCTGTGGCTGACGCCCCGGCTGGCGGCGTTCTGGAAGGCGCATCCGGGCGTGGCGATTTCCCAGGTCATCCAGGACAATGGCTCGGCCCAGGGCGTGGACCTGAGCATCCATTACGGGGATCCGGCCCAGGAGACCGACGAAACCCGGGTGCTGTTTCACGACCGCATCCTGGCCCTGGGCTCGCCGCGGTTCGTCGAAAGCCACGGGGTGCGCGGGCTGGATGACCTGGGCGCGGCACCGCTGATCCATACGCAATCGGGGGCCAACGGGTGGACCGACTGGGCGGATTGGCTGGCGGTGTTCGGGCACCCGGCGCCGGACGGGCCGGGGTTCTTCCTGAACAACTACTTGATTTCGTTGCAGGCGGCCGAGGATCACATCGGGGCGGTGCTGGGATGGGAAGGCCTGCTGGGCCATTCGCTGGACAGCGGGCGGCTGGTGCCATTGTCGGATGCGGCGATGACCTCGCCACATCCATTTTACTTGCGGATCCACCCGCGGGCGTCTGCCAACGCCCGGCTATTCGCCGACTGGCTGTCAGAGGCGCGACCCCCGACAGCTGCGCAAACGGAGGCGTAAGATGGGTGATATCACCCATCCTACGTGACCCCGCCTAGCTGCGCGGCTTGGCGTTTTCCGGATCGTAGAGCGGCTGGTACCCGACACCGGCCACCTCGACGGGGTAGGTTTCGTCGAAATAGGTGACCGACAGCTTGCGCCCGACCTGGGCATAGTCCCAGGGCAGGTAGGCCAGGGCGATGGTCTTGCCCACCGTCGGACCAAAGGCCACCGACGTCGTGTAGGACCGCCGCCCCAGCGCATCGACCAGGACCTTGCCCGTCTCGGGATCCATCACCGGCATCGTGTTGACCGGGTAGCGCACCACGCCCGCGCTGTCGGTGCTGTCGGTCATCACCAGCGTGCACAGCATCGCCGGCTGGTTGTCCCGGGCGCGGTATTCCAGGTGCTTCGCCTTGCCCCGGAAGTCGGCCTCCTTGACCTTGGGTCGGGCCAGGTCTGCCTCGTACAGGTTGTACTGGGTGTGCAGGTCGGCGTTCTGCAGGCGCAGGGATTTCTCCAGGCGCCGCGAATTCGCATAGGTTTCGACACCCACCGCCATGACCCCGGTCTCGCGCAGGGCATCCCAGACGGCCAGGGCATCGCCATAGGGCATGTGCAGTTCCCAGCCCTGTTCCCCCACGTAGGAGATCCGGAAGGCCGACACCGTCTTGCCGGCGATCTCGATCGGGCGGATGGCGGCGAAGGGGAAAGCCTCGGGTTCCAGTCCTGCCGGGTCGGCCACAACCTTCTTCAGCGTCTCGCGCGCGTTCGGCCCCCAGATGCCGATTGTGACGTTATCTTCGGTCACGTCAGTGATGGTCACGTCAAAGCCCTTGTCGGCCGCGACGCGCCGCATGTAGGTCAGGTCGCGCGGGCCGGCGTCGGCTCCGTTCACCAGCCGGCACTTGTCCTCGATCCGGAAGACGGTGAAGTCGGCGCGTACCATGCCCTCGTCGTCAAGCATGTGGGTATAGATGCCCTTGCCGATGTTGGCGTCGCCCCCGATCCGCGCGGCACAGAGCCATTCCAGCAGGGCCACGTGATCCGGCCCCGAGATGTCGGTCATGTGGAAGTGCGACAGGTTGATGATGCCGCAATCGGCACTCATTTCCAGCTGTTCGGCATTCGACACGCGCCAGAAATGGCGGCTGTCCCACTCGTTTTCGCGCACCGGCACCTGGTCCGCGTATTTCTCCAGCAGGTGTTCGTTCGCGGCATAGCCATGGGCCCGTTCCCAGCCGCCCAGCTCCATGAAATACCCGCCCAGCTCGACCTCGCGCTCGTAGAACGGAGACCGGCGGATGCCCCGGGCGTTGCCGAAGGGTTCGCGCGGGTGGACCGGCGGGTTGTAGATCTTCTTGGCGGTTTCCTCGCAGCGGCCCCAGATGAAGTCTTCGGTCAGCTGGAAATCCTGGAAGCGCGCGTAATCGATCTGGTGGTGGTCGATATGGGTGCGCCCGTCGGTCATCCAGTCGGCGATCAGCTTGGCCATGCCCGGCGCGTCCTTCACCCAGATCGCCACGGCATACCACAGCCCGCGCACCTTGCGGCTTTCGCCCATGGACGGGCCGCCATCGGTGGTGGTCTGCAGCAGCCCGTTGAACGAATGGCTTTCGTTGAAGCCCAGCTCGGCCAGGATCGGGGTCAGTTCCATCGCCCGTTCCAGCGGCTCGATCACGTCTTCCAGCGACAGGTCCCGCATCGAGGGCCCAAGCCGCGCCTGGCCCTTTTCGAGAATGTCGCGCGGGTGCACCATGCGCGGCTCTTTCTCGTAGTAATAGCCCCATTCCATCTGGCCACCTTCGGTCGTCGCCGGGTCGCCGGTGTCGCGCATGTAGGCCGAGTTACCCTGGTCGCGCAGCAGAGGACGGCCGATCTCCAGCCCGGTGCCGGCGAATTCGTCGTAAGGCCCGAAGAAGGTCAGCGGGTGGTCGACGGGCATGACGGGCAGGTCTTCGCCCACCATGTCGGCGATCAGGCGGCCCCAGAGACCGGCGCAGACCACGACGTGGTCGGCCATGATGGTGCCGCGATGGGTCTTGACGCCGACCACGCGGCCGTTCTCCTGGATCAGTTCCAGCGCCGGGGTGTTGGGGAAGGACCGCAGCTTGCCGGATTTCTCGCCCGCATCCACCAGCTTGCCCGCAACAGTCTGCGAGCGGGGCACCACAAGGCCCGCATCCGGGTCCCACATGGCGCCCTGGATCTGGTCCTCTTCCAGAAGCGGGAACTTCTCCTTGGCCTCGGCGGCCGAGATCATGCGCACGTTGGTGCCGAAGGCACGGCCGGAATCGCAGCGCCGCTTCAGCTCGTCCATCCGCTCGTCATCGCCGACCCGGGCCACTTCCAACCCGCCGATCCGGCTGTAATGGCCCAGCTTCTCGTAGAAATCGACGGAATACATCGATGTCCAGGTGCTCAGCTGGTCGTGGCTGGTGACGTAGCAGAAGTCCGAGGCATGGCCGGTCGAGCCGATGTCGGTCGGGACGGCCGACTTGTCGATGCCGACGATGTCGTCCCAGCCGCGCTCGATCAGGTGATGCGCGACCGAGGCGCCGACGATGCCGCCAAGGCCGACGATGACGACTTTGGCGCGTTCAGGAAACGAGGACATGGTGCGATCCATTCAATCCGGGGTGTCTTGGGCGGCAAATTAGCGATCCATCCGCCCCGTGCTAGGTCGCAGGCGGCACTTGCTTGCAGGAAATCGACCGACAGGCGGGCGGACGGGCCGGTTCGGGCGATTTGCGGGCGATGGACAAGGGCGGCGTGCGGGCCGTCCCGCGTGGCCTATGGATCCATATATTGTTGGCGGGCAGGGGGCTGCCTAGGGTCCGGCGCCACGGGATAGGCCGGCCTGGTGGCGGGTGCGGACCGATCCCAAGCCGATGTTTGCGGGGCCCTGAACGCGGGGGCCCGCGCCCACCTGATCACGCCCCAAGGGCACTTGCGCCGAGGACAGCCCCTTGACCGATACCCTGATATTCACCTCTCTCGCCCGCAGCCAGCAGGACGGCCCCTGGACGGGCCAGGCCCTTGGCCAGGACGGGCGCGCGTTTTCCTTGCGCGAACCAGCGGCCCGCATGCCCCTTGCCCCGGCAGGCCAGGCAGATGCCGACGGCCGGGCCCCCTGGATCGTCCCGCGCCCGACCGAGGCCCCGGCGGTCCCTTCTGAGGCGCCCGCTGAACTGCCGGTCTTCACCTGGCGGATGGGCAATGACTGGGGCACCGGGTTCACCGCCCATGTGGACATCGTCAACGACACCGGCCACGTGATCGAGGATTTCTCGATCCTAATCAGCAATCCCGGGTTCGCGGTGTCCAACATCTGGGGCGGCACGGCCGAGACCCTGGAGAACGGCGACATCCTGATCACCGGCGCGGGCTGGACGCTGGACCTTGCGCCGGGCCGGTCGGTGTCGATGGGCTTCAACGGGGCAGGGGCCGCGCCGGACATCGGTGCGGTGACCTTTGCGGCCGTGATCGACGGGGTCACCCATATCATCGGGGACGACACCCCGCCCGATCCGGTTGACGACCCGGTGGGCGATCCGGGTGATGATCCGGATGACACGCCCGACGACACGCCTGACGACACGCCCGACGACACTGGGGGCGACACGCCGGATACCCCGGTCGACGACACCCCCGGGGACGATCCCCAAGATGACGACAGCGGGGACACGTCGCTACTGCCGACCATCGCCTTCGCCATCACGTCGTACTGGGGCAGCGGGTTCAACGCCGACATCACGCTGACCAACCAGACCGGCCAGACCATCGACAGCTGGAGCCTGCTGATCGAGGACGCGGGCTTTACCGTCCGGGTGGCCTGGGGGGCCGGGGCGGTGACCGAGGCAGACGGAGACGTGGTGTTTACCGCCAGTGACTGGACGCTGGATCTTGACCCGGGTGAGGC
Source organism: Paracoccaceae bacterium (assembly GCA_002709405.1). Taxonomy (GTDB): domain Bacteria; phylum Pseudomonadota; class Alphaproteobacteria; order Rhodobacterales; family Rhodobacteraceae; genus Marinibacterium. The sequence continues at coordinate 42,341 of PAQV01000039.1, read as the reverse complement.
GCAGACCTTCGGCTTTACCGCTGACGGGATCGTGCCGGATGGCACCCCCGACATGATCGTCTCGGCCAATGGAGACAGCGCGCCGGTCGATCCCGGCGACCCAAACGATCCGGGCGACACACCGGACACGCCCGATACACCCGACGATCCCATTGGCGACACGGTGGACGCGACCGGATCGCCCTTTGATGGTGGCGATTATGGCGCGGCCCTGCACATGTCGATGCAGTTCTACTATGCCCAGTATTCCGGAGACCTGCCCGACGAATTCCCCCTGGACTGGCGCGGCGACAGCGCGCTGAACGACGGGGCGGACGTGGGCGTGGACCTGACCGGCGGCTGGTACGATGCCGGCGACCACGTCAAGTTCGGCCTGCCCATGGCCTTTTCCGCCACGCTTCTGGGCTGGGGCGCGGCCGATTACACCGAAGGCTACGAGGCCGCCGGGGCCTATTCAGACATCCTGACGCATCTGGCCTGGGTGACCGATTATTTCCTGCGCGCCTATGACGACCGGGGAACAGAGGACCTGTCCGACGACATCTTCTACGCCCAGGTCGGCGACGGCCATATCGACCATGCCTACTGGGGCGCGCCAGAGGACATGACGATGGACCGGCCCACCTATTTCGTCACCGCCGAGGCTCCGGGCACCGAGGTCACGGCCGAAACCGCGGCGGCGCTGGCCTCGGCCTCGATCGTGTTCCGCGAGGCGGGCCAGACCGCCTATGCCGACCAGCTGCTGTCAACGGCGATGCAGCTTTACGATTTCGCCGAGACCTACCAGGGCAGCTATGCCGATGCGATCCCCGAGGTCCGCAGTTTCTACAACAGTTTCAGCGGCTACCAGGACGAACTATCGTGGGGCGCGGCCTGGCTTTACGAGGCGACCGGGGACGCCGCCTACCTGGCCAAGGCCGAGGGGTATTATCCAGGCGGTTCGACCTCCTGGGCGCTGGGGTGGGACGACAAGTCGAACGGGGTGGCGATGATGCTGGCCGAGGCGACCGGAGACGCGCGCTACCTGGCCGATATCGACGCGCATCTGACCCAGATGATGGATGCCCTTGCGCGCACACCGGGGACCGACACCAATGCCGGGCTGGCCTGGCTGGATCAATGGGGCTCGAACCGCTACGCCGCGAACATGGCCTTCCTTGCCGTCGAACGGGCCACTCTGGCCGACCAGATGGGTGACAGCGCCTGGGCCGACACATTGCGGGATTTCGCGTCGGATCAGATCGACTACATGCTGGGCGACAATCCCGACGGTCAAAGCTACGTGGTGGGCTTCGGTGACAGCTATCCGCTGAACCCGCATCACCGGGCGGCCTCGGGGGTAGAGGACGTGCATGACAGTGCCGACAACCTTTACACGCTGACCGGTGCCCTGGTGGGCGGGCCGGACGTTCAGGGAAACTACACCGACGACCGGGCGGATTACGTGCAGAACGAGGTGGCCACGGACTACAATGCGGGGTTCTCGGGCGCTTTGGCGGGGCTGATCGTTTCCGATCTGGGGTAGGGGGTCAGGGCGCGGGCCCAAGGCTGTCGGTACGCACGAAGTCAAAGGGCCAAAGCTGGCCGATCCGCCGGTCCGGGTCCTGCAACAGGGCCAGTGTCTCCTGGGCCAGCGTGGTGCCGAGCGCCTCGATATCCATGTCGCAGGCGGTGATGGTCGGGTGCAGGAACCGCAGCTGGCGGCTGCGCCGGAAGGCCGCGACCGACAGGTCCCGGCCGGCGGCCAGACCGGCTTCGGTCAGGGCCGTGTAAACCCCGAAGGCCATCAATTCATAGTTCAGGATCAGGGCGGTCGGCCGGTCGGGCATGCCAAGGATGTGGCGCGTCACGGCATTGCCCCCGTATTCCGACACCTCGGTCGGGATCACCAGGCCGGTGTCGCAGGGCAGGCCGATCCGGGCGTGGCTGGCGGCATAGGCCTCGCGCAGAAGCGACGCGATGTTCGATCCACCTTCGGGCACGGTCACCGCGATCCGCTTGTGGCCAAGTGAGGCCAGTTCCTGCAGCGTGCGGTCCAGGATGCCCTCGAAATCCAGGTCGATCCAGGGGTGGGTGTCGGCCTGCGCGGTGCGGCCCAGGGTCAGGAACGGCAGTCGGGATTTCGACAGCAGGGCAATGCGCGGGTCGTCCCGCCGGGTGGCCGTCACGATGATCGCATCGGCCATGCCCCGGGCGATCACCCGTTGCAGGTACTCGGTCGGGTCCGACGAGGAATGACAGGGCAGGATCACCAGGTCATAGCCTTGGCCGGCCAGCGTCGCCTGCATCGCGTCGATCACCCGCATGAAGAAATTGTCGCCCGACCGCAGGTCGCTTTGCCCGGTTTCTAGCATGAAGGCGATCGTCTGGGTGGTGCCCCGGCGCAGCGACCGGCCCGAGGCATTGGCCGAATAGCCCAGCTCGACCGCTGCTTCCAGGACCCGCTTGCGGGTGGCCGCGCTGACATCGGGCTTGCCGTTCAGCGCCCGGGACACGGTTCCGATCGACAGGTCAAGATGGTGGGCAAGGGTCTTGATGTTCACGCGGCGGGCTCCCTGGTCTCGGTCGGAACGGCTGTTGAAATCACGCGCACACTCGTTTCGGAAAACGACTCCGAAACTACCTCCGAAGAAGCTTCCGAAAACGTTTACGAAAGATCTTGACTCATGGCCAGCAGATCCGGCAAGTTTGTCACACCGTAAACGTTTACGGCCCTCTTGTAGGGCAAATGAAAACGATTACGGCCAAGGTATCTGCCCCGGAACCCACGTGGAGGACGTGCCGGGGCGAAGGGAGGGATCATGCAAACTGCCGTCATGGTAGGGTGCGGAGCCATGGCCGAAGGCTGGCTACGTGCCATCGAGGCCGTCAACGCGCAGGACCCGCGGGTCGAGATCACGGGGTTCGTCGATCTGAACGCCGAAACCGCCCGCGCCCGGCGCGACGGCAGCGCCTTTCCGGGGGCTGCCGTGGGCACCGACCTGGCCGACATGCTGGGTCGTCTGAAGCCGGACATGGTCTTCGACATCGTGATCCCTCCCGCCAGACGCGGCGTGGTGGAAACGGCCTTTGACCATGGCTGCGACGTGCTGTCGGAAAAGCCCATGGGCAACACGCTGGACGACGCCCGGGCGCTGCTGGCCGCGCGCAAGGCCCGTGGCCGGCTGCACGCGGTCATCCAGAACCGCCGTCACCTGGAGGGCATCCGCCGGGCGAAGGCCTTCCTGGACAGTGGCGCGATCGGTCCGGTGGCCGAGGTCCATTGCGACTTCTTCATCGCCCCGCATTTCGGCGGGTTCCGCGACGAGATGGACCATGTCCTGCTGCTCGACATGGCGATCCACACCTTTGACGCGGCGCGCTTCGTGGCGGGCGTGCGGCCCGAACGGGTCGTCTGCCTGGAAAGCAATCCGCCGCACTCCTGGTACGCCCACGGGGCCAGCGCCATGGCCCTGTTCGACTGCGCCGACGGCGTGACCATGAGCTATCGCGGATCGTGGTGCGCCGAGGGCGCGCCGACCGCCTGGGAAGCCAGCTGGCGCATCGTCGGCCACAAGGGCACCCTGATCTGGGACGGCAACACGGCCTTCCGGGCCGAGGTGCCGGGGCCGCGCGACGGCCTTCTGGCCGACATGGTACCGCTCGAGGTGCCCGCCCTGTCCGCGCCCCTGCTGGAAGGCCACGCCGGGGTGATCGCCGATTTCCTCGCTGCGCGGGCCAACGGCACGACGCCCCTGACCGACACGACCGACAACATCCAGAGCCTCGCCATGACCTTCGCCGCCATTCGCAGCGCCGAAGAGGGCGGGTTCGTGACCATCGAAAGGACCACAGATGAGTGACCCCGCAAAGGCCATCCGCATCGGCACGATGATCGCCGGCTCGGGCGGCGAGGCCGCCACGCGGATTGGTGAAATCGCCGACATGGGTTTCGAAAGCTTCGAGCCGTTCTTCTGGCAGACGACCAATGGCCAGGACCTGGCCGAGCTGGGCAAGCGCTGCGTCGAGGCCATCGGCGATCGCGACATCACCATGTCGACGCTGGGCATGTTCGGCAACCCGCTGTGCGACGAGCCGCTTGACCGCGACACCCTGCAGGGCTGGAAGGATTGCATCGACAATGCGCACCATTTCGGGGCCACCTGCGTGGCGGGCTTCACCGGGCGCCTGCGCGGCCAGCCATTGGAAGACAGCCTGCCGAAGTACAAGGAAGTCTGGAGTGAACTGGCGAAACGCGCGGCCGACAAGGGCGTGAAGATCGCCTTTGAAAACTGCGCCATGGACGGCAACTGGCAGACCGGTGACTGGAACATCGCCCACAACCCCGACGCCTGGGAGCTGATGTTCAACGAAACTCCAGATGACAACCTCGGGATCGAATGGGAACCCTGCCATCAGATGGTCTACCTGATCGACCCTCTGCCGCAGATCCGCAAATGGGCCGACAAGATCTTCCACGTCCACGGCAAGGACGCCACGATCCGCCACGACGTGATCCGCGAACACGGGATCTTCGGCAAGCACCCCTTCGTCTTCATGCGCACCCCCGGCTTCGGCGACAGCAACTGGACCGACATCATCAGCGAGCTGCGCCTGGCGGGTTACCAGGGGGCCATCGACATCGAGGGCTGGCACGATCCGGTCTACCGTGACGACCTGGAGATGACCGGCCAGGTCCACGGGCTGACTTACCTGAAAACCTGCCGGGGCGGGGCCTTTATTCCCGGCGAAGGAAAATACGAAGGCGGCGACCCGTCGCTGCTGTGAAGATTGCCATAGGGAGGAACATTGGCATGAAACGACTTGCTTTGGGCTGCTCGGCCCTGGTGACGCTGGCCACTGCGGCCACGGCACAATCGGTGGAACTGGACCTGTGGACGATCGACGATCCGGGCGAATATCACTACGTCCTGGCCGAGGAATACATGCAGGCCAACCCGGACGTGAAGATCAACGTCCGCACCGTGCAGTTCCGCGACATGGTCAACGACCTGGCCCGCGGCATGGCCACCGGTGAATCGCCCGACATCACCTATATCGACAACCCCGAGGTCGCGCTTTTTGCCTCGCGCGGGCTGCTGCTGGACCTGACGCCTTACATCGAGGCCTCGGACATCGTGAACAAGGAAGACATCTTCCCGGGCCCGCTGTCCTCGGTCACCTACGAGGGCGGGATCTATGGTCTGCCGCGCGGGGCCAACACGATTGCGCTTTATTACAACGCCGACAAGTTCCGCGAGGCCGGGCTGGACCCAGACAACCCGCCGCAAACCTGGGCAGAGCTGTATGAAACGGCCAAGGCCCTGACGACCGACGACACCTACGGGCTGGCCTTTAGCGCGGTGGCGACCGAAGAGGGCACCTTCCAGTTCCTGCCTTGGCTGCAGATGACCGGCGGCGATTTCGACAACTTGCAGACCGAAGGCGCGGTCGAGGCGCTGGCCTTGTGGAAGTCCTTCATCGACGACGGCCTGGCCTCTCCGGACACGTTGATCCGCAGCCAGTGGGACAGCACCGGCACCTTCAACGCCGGCGCTGCGGCCATGTCGATTTCCGGCCCCTGGGAATTGCCGCGCATGAGCAAGGAAGCCGGGTTCGACTTTCGCGCGGCAATGCTGCCGATCCCCACGGCCGACGCCGAGCGGGCCTCGGCCCTGGGCGAGGGCGACAACGTGATCCTGGCCAATACCGACAACCCGGACGAAGCTTTTGCCTTCGTCGAGTTCCTTTATGCCAACATGGACCGGGTCTGGAACGAATTCGGCTACCTGCCGGCGGCCAATGTCGAGGTCTCGGACCCGGATTACCCCGAAATCTACGCGGTCTTCGAGGAATCGATGAAATATGCCCGCAACCGGGGGCCGCACCCGGAATGGCCCAAGATCAGCCAGGCCATCCAGGGCGCGATCCAGTCCAGCCTGACCGGGCAGGCCGCCCCGGCCGATGCGCTGGACCGGGCGCAGTCGCAGATCGACAAGGTCCTGGACTGACCGGTGCGCCATGGCTCTGACCTCTGCCTCTGAAGGCGCCGCGCGGGGCCGCCACGGTCAGGGCCGCCCTGCGCAAACACCCTCCCTCGGCGGGGCGTCTTCGGACGCCCTGCCACCTGTCACGACAAGGAGCCGCACCGTGCTTCGCTTCAGGAATACCTTCACGGACGGGGTCGGCTTCGACACCGTGCTGGTGATGCTGGCGCTTGGATACCTGGTGGTCTTTTCCGCCTATCCGCTGGTCTACAACATCATCATGTCCTTCCAGGAGGTCGACCTGTTCTCGCTGGCCTCTTTCGACCGGCCCTTCGTGGGGCTGGACAATTACCGCGATGTTCTGGGCCGGCCCGAGGCCTGGACGATCTTTCTGAACACCGTGAAATTCGTGGGCATTTCCGTCGCCGCCCAGCTGACCATCGGCTTTGGCCTGGCGATGTTCTTCCAGCTGGATTTCCCAGGCAATTCCTGGCTGCGCGGGTTGTTCCTGGCGGGCTGGATCATGCCCGCCCTGGTCGTCGGCGCGGTCTGGAGCTGGATCCTGGCCGGCGATTTCGGCGTGCTGAACCACGCGCTTCTCAGCCTAGGTCTGACCAGCGAGCGTATCTTCTGGCTCTCTGATCCGGACATGGCCCTTTATTCGGTCATCATCGCCAACATCTGGCTGGGCGTGCCGTTCAACATGATCCTGCTGTCGGTGGGCCTGGCCGGCATCCCCGAGGACATCTACGAGGCCGCCGAAATGGACGGCGCCACCCGGGTGCAGCGGTTCTTCACGATCACACTGCCGATGATGCGCGCGCAACTGGGGGCGGTGATCTCGCTGGGCACCATCTTCACGCTGCAGCAATTCGACCTGTTCGCCGCCCTGACCCAGGGCGGGCCGTCGAATGCCTCCAACGTCTTTCAATACTGGAGCTGGCAGCTGTCGTTCCAATATTACGAAATCGGCGTCGGATCCGTCATTTCGGTGCTGATGATCCTCTTCGTGATCCTGGTGGCCGCGATCTATGTCCGATCCACACGCGCGGAGCACGTCGCATGACCCGCAGATACACCCGCTACGGCCTCTGCGCGCTGGCCATCCTGTTTGTCGCGATCTACCTCTTCCCGCTTTACTGGATGTACGTCACGGCGATGAAATCCGGGACCGAGATCTTTGCCAATCCGCCCACCTTCTGGCCCCGCGACCTGCACTGGCAGGTCGGAGAGATCTGGACCCGGTTGCAGATGGACACCTACCTGAAGAACTCGCTGATCATCGCGGCGGGGGTGACGGTGATCGTCTGCCTGTGCGGGACGGGTTGCGCCTACGTGCTGGCCCGGGTGCGCAACCGCTGGATGGACGTGGTGCTGTTCCTGGTGCTGATGATGCAGGTGCTGCCCAGTTCGCTGATGATCACGCCGATCTTCGTGGCCTTCAACCAGGTCGGCCTGATGGAATATCCGCGCCTGTCGGTGGTGCTGGCCCAGGCCGCAAAGGTTCTGCCGCTATATATCGTGCTGGTCCGCGCCACCTTCCTGCAAGTGCCCGGAGAGCTGGAGGAAGCGGCCCTTGTCGACGGCAACTCGCGCGTCGGAGCCTTCCTGACCATCATCGCGCCGCTGGCCCGCAACGGGATCCTTGTGACCGGCGTGCTGATCTTCCTGCAAAGCTTTGGCGAATACGTCTATGCCCGGTCGCTGATCAGCCAGCGCCCGCTGCAACCAGCTACCGTGGGCCTGCAAAGCTTCATGGGGCCAAACACCTCGGACTGGTCCGGCGTGATGACCTATTCGGCCATCTACGTGACCCCCATCCTTATCATCTTCGTCCTGCTGCAACGCCAGATCGTCAGCGGGCTGACCTCGGGAGCCCTGAAATGACCCGGCAGATCGAACTGAGCAACGTTCAGAAATATTACGGCGCCTACCATGCCCTGCGCTCCATTTCGCTGGATATCGACGAGGGCGAATTCGTGGCCCTTGTCGGCCCGTCCGGATGCGGCAAGTCCACGCTTTTGCGCACGATCGCGGGGCTCGAAGGCATCTCCTCGGGCGATCTGCACATTGCCGGTGAACGGGTCAACGACCGCGCCCCGCGTGAACGGGACCTGGCCATGGTGTTCCAGTCCTATGCCCTTTACCCGCACATGACCGTGCGCCGGAACCTGACCTATTCGCTGCGCCTGCAACGGCGGTCCAGGGCGGAACAGGCGAAGGCGGTCGAGGAAATCGCCCGCATCACCGGGCTGGAGGGCCTTTTGGACCGTTACCCGCGCGAATTGTCCGGCGGTCAGCGCCAGCGGGTGGCCATGGGCCGGGCGATCATCCGCGAGCCCAAGGCGTTTCTCTTCGATGAACCGCTGTCGAACCTCGACGCGGCCCTGCGCGTCCACATGCGGTCGGAAGTCCGGCAATTGCACAACCGCCTGGGCGCCACCAGCGTCTATGTCACCCACGACCAGATCGAGGCGATGACCATGGCCGACAAGGTTGTCGTCATGCGCACCGGCGTGATCGAACAGGTCGGCGCGCCCCTGGACCTGTATGACCGGCCGGCCAACCGCTTTGTGGCGGGCTTCATCGGGTCTCCGGCGATGAATTTCGTGCCGGGCATTGTGCAGGACGGGGGCACCGTCGCGCTGGATCTGCCCGGCCGTCCGGTGCTGCGTTTCAACGGCCATCGCCCCGCCGGAGAGCCCGTCACCGTCGGCCTGCGGCCCGAACACCTGGAGCTGGGCGACGGCCCGCTGACCCTGCCGGTGGGCTTTGTCGAACGCACGGGCAGCACGTCCTACGTGCTGACGGCGACCGATCCCGAGCTGATGATCAGCACCCCCGCGCGGTTCCCCGATGGCCGGGCCGAGGTCACATTGTCCATCGACCCGGCCAATGTGCACCTGTTCTCGGACGACACCGGCGCCGCCCTTTTGCACTGACAGTCGTGATGATTGTTCCGCAAGGGACAATCCGGGCGGGTGGGCGTAAAAGAACAGATGCTACGGTCACCGCAGTCTTTGACAAACGCGCGGGCGGGTGCATAGTTCGCGCGTATTTGTTTGGGAGGCCGGGTTTGTGCCATTAAATGACGCCCAGCGAGTTTTTTTAGAAACGCATCTTGGGAATACATTTTTCACCAGAAAGTCCGACGCCAGGAAGCGCGCCAATTACGAGGCCTACCTGGACGCCAAAGGCGCCTATGACCAGGCACTGGCCAACGTGCCCGAAGACACCATGGGGCGAGAGTTCGCCGTGGGCATGTACACGGAAGCCCAGCGGCAACTGCAAGCCGGTGATTTCAAGAAGGCGCTGGCCTCTATGCAGCGCGCCCGGGATACCATTCTCCAGGCCGCCCAGATGCTGCGCGAGCGCCGGGCGGCATACCTGCGTCAATTCGACGAGTACCTGCAGAACGGACTGCCCGCCGGGGCCACGCAGGAAGAACAGGACTTCTTTGAACTTGCCGTGCAAACCGGGCGGATGGCACTGCTGAACGACTATCCCACGCCCGACGACTTTGCCTTCGCCCGGGTCGAGCAGGTCAAGGCCCTGCGGCTGTATGCGCGTGTCGGCGAGCTCAGCGACCTGGCCGGGCGCAACGCCACCGTGGCCGGTGCAGCCCATGCGGCGTTTGACCAGATGCGGGCGATCACCGGGGGCGGAGAGGTCACGGACCAGCGCATCGCCGATGCCGACGCCGCGGCCACCGCCTCGGGCCAGGCGCTGGCCCAGGCGGAACAGGACCTGCTTGATGCGGGCAACATTCCGATCATCACGGATCGCGACATCATCACCCGGGCCAATGCCGTCCGCGACGCCACCCGCCTGCGGGACGAGGCGCGCCAGGCCGACCAGGAAGCCAAGGGCCTGGCACGGGCGCTGCTGGGCACGAAACTGCTGGCCGAGGCGCTGGACACCGGCCCGCTGTCGATGAAGGGTGCCGGGCGCAAGCTGCCCGATGCGGTGGCCAGCGATCTGATCGACGCGTTCACGACACACCCGCGCCTTGCCGCGGATACGGTGGATATTGCCCAGGACGCGATGGATCCCGAGGCCGTGGTTCAAGGGATTGCCACGGTCGGCGCCCAGCTTGATGCAGGGTTCGTCTCGGCCACCGGGGCGGTGCCCTATGGGTTCGACGCCCATGCCTATGCGTTGGACCTGCTGAAGATGGGGGGCACCTGCGGGGCGGATTACTTTGCCCGGCTGAATGACTACATCAGCAATGACGGGCTGATGGACCTCCAGCCGCTGCCCGATGACCCGACCAACCGCGACTCGCGCGGGACGCGGCGCTGTATGGCCGTCGCCGGAGAGCTGATGGACATGAACGGGAACCTGGATCTGAACCGGGCCGATGCCAAGAAGGCCGTGGGCAAGATGCTGTTCCACCCCGCGACAATGGCTGATCCGACGCCGGCCATGAACAAGCACATGCTGAAGGCCCTGCGCGAACTGGACACGCAGCCGCTTCGGGCCCAGGCCGCGCATGTGATCAACAACACCCCGGCGGCGAACACGCCAGCCGCCGTGGCCTTGGTCAATGCGGCCACGGGCGGCCACGGCAACCCGTCGAATTTCGAGACCAGGCAGGCCATCCTGGCCGCCATGCTGCAATCGGTGGACCAGGGCCCGGTCGGATCCTGCTTTGCCACGGCGCCAGCCCGCAAGCTGCGCGACGTCACGCCCCTTACCGCGATGCAGACCTTCCGCGAACTGGCGGTGAACGGCCGCTTCACCTCGGCCAAGGGGCCGCCGCCCACGCCGGCCGTCATCAATATTCCGCCCGGCGAAAACCCGTTGATCCGCAGCATGGAATACACGATCGCCACGGCGATGGGGCAGGATGCGGCAATGGACACCCAGCGGCTGTTGTCCGCCATCGACAACCGGGGGGCGTATGGCGTGCAACAACACCTGATCGCCAACCCCGTGGCCGGGCTGGACGCTAACAACATCGCCCTTCGGATCAAGACGGCGGTCCGGGCCGAGTTCACCCCGGTCTACGACCCGACCATCCTCAATGCGCAGGTGGCCGGCGATGGGCGGTCCGACCGGGGGCGCTACGTGATGTACGACCAGACGGGCGCCCGTATCGATACCCGCGCCGATTACCAGGCCCGGGTCGAACAAGTTGCGCTTGCGGCCACCGGTTACGCGGCGACCTCGCCCGAAGGTCAGGCGATCGTCCAAGCCGTGCAGCAAGGGTTGATGGCAGAGTTGGACGGTCTTCAAGCCCAAGGCGTCGATATACCGTGGTACATGACGGACGGCGGCTTGACCGAAGAGGCGGTCGAAACTGTCTTTGGCGCCATGGTCCGCACCCCGATGGTCGCCGAGCTGCCCGCAGTCCCGGCCGGCGATGTGGCCATCGGCCAGCGCACGGTCGAGCTGATGGAAAACCTGATGGGGGCCTTCGGCACCGCGGCCGATGACATGCTGCTGGTACGTGCCGAGGGGATCCACGGCTTCAATGCCCTGCCCAACCACCCCTCGGTGCTGGACCTGATGCAGGGCCCCGGGACGGCGGCGCAAAAGCTGCAGGACAAGCTTGTGCAGCCGGGCCTGGACCTGGCGGCAGCGCAGCTGGACACGGCCGAGGCCGTCGCCCAGTTCGACAAGCTGTTCGAGGGGCCGCTGACCCAGCTGGAACAGGAGGCCCGGAACATGGCCCTGCCAGAGCAGCAGCGCGCGCGTAATGCCAGAGCGGCGAACCGGCTGAGACAGGCGATGGACCAGTACCGCCCGACGGCGCCTTGCACGCCGGGCGGGTTGCAGGCGCTGGTCACGCAAACCGCAAACGCCAGCCGCTGCATCCGGGCCAACGCCATTGCGGAGCGTCTGGGCAATCAGCTGGCCAGCGCCTATGCGGAACCCCAGGTGGTTATCGCCGATCCCAACTGGGGCGACGACGAAATGCACGTTTTCTTCGTGGTGGCTCCGGACCCGGTCAGCGGGCATCCGAAACTGTGGAAACGGATCGATCCGCCCGGTACCCTGGAAGCGGCGGATCCCAAGTGGCTGAAAGCCTCGTGGATGACACTGGAATGAGAGGCACATGATGGACGAACTCACTTTTGCCTTCACCCAGGACGGCCTGGTCGCGGTGGTCAACGGCACCGAGGAAATCAGCGACCTCGAAGGGTTGTTGACCCGTGCGCCCGACGTGCCCGCCCCGGTCCTGGCCCAGGCGCTGACCGAATTCGGACCGGCCGGGTTCCAGGTCATCACCGATCCCGCCGCCTTCGAAGAGGCCTTCCGCACCAGGCTGGCCGGCGAGGACCCGAACGAGCCCTGGCGGGAGGGCATGATGCGCCTGCGCGATTTCGGCATTCCGGATTTCACGGAAATCGCCCCGCCCAAGATCGAGGACGGAACGCTGGTCTATTTCGCGCGCGCGCTGTTCAACGGTCTGCCCTACCGGACCAAGGTCACGCTGGGCCGTGTCGGAGACGTGACCTATCTTCCGCTGGAGCTGACACCTCCGCCCGAGCCGTCTCCGCCGGTGCCGGATCCGGTGGCCACGATGCCCGGCGAAGACGACGACGACTCGGACATCCTGGACCTGGACGCGATCGAGGATGACGACACGCCCTGACCTTGGGCCCAAGCCTTCGACCCGGCCCCGCAAGGTGGCGCCGGGTCGGAAGGGACATCAGGCGGTCAAGAGGTCCTCGATCCGGATCGGGAAGCGGCGGATGCGCTTGCCCGTCGCGTGCCAGATCGCGTTGCCGATCGCGCCCACGGTGCCGACGATGCCGATTTCGCCCACGCCCTTGACGCCCAGCACGTTCACATGCAGGTCGTCCTCGTGCACGGTGATGACCTCCAGCCCCAGCACATCGGCATTGACCGGCACGTGGTAACCCGCCAGGTCCGCATTCACGATCCGGCCCGTTGTCCGGTCATGTGTCACCTTCTCGTGCAGGGCAAAGGACGTCCCCCAGATCATGCCGCCCATCAACTGGCTTTCGGCCAGCTTGGGGTTGATGATCCGTCCGGCGGCAAAGGCCCCGACCAGCCGGGTGACCCGCATCTGGCAAAGCTCCGGGTCGATGCGCACCTCGGCGAAGACCGCACCATGAGAGCTCATGGCGAATTCCTGTCCCACCTCTGGCGGCCGCACCCCCTTGCCGCTTCCCGTCAAAGCCGCGCCGCCCGCGCGGGCGAGGATGTCGGTGAAGGGTTCGCTGCGGCTGTCGTCGCCCTCGATGAACAGGTGTCCGTCGCGGGCCACGAACCGGGCATTGCCCGCCCCGTGCAGGGGTGAGGCCGGATCGGTCGCCGCGATCTCGCCCAGCTGGCGGATCACGTCACAGCCGGCCTCGTGCAGGGCGGTGCCGGCCGTGGCCGTATGGCCCGACCCGCCGGCCACCCCGCCATCGGGCAGGCTGGAATGGCCCGCGTTGAACGCCACCTTGTCCAGCGGCAGGCCCAGGCTGTCGGCCGCGATCTGCGCCAGCGAGGTCCAGGCCCCCTGGCCCATGTCGGCGGCCGAGGTTTCGACCAGCGCCGTGCCATCGGGGCGCAAGGTGGCGCGGGCCTCGGCGGCGAACATCGGGCAGGGGAACAGCGCCGTGCCCATGCCCCAGCCGACCAGCAGGCCGGCCTCGTCGCGCATCTGGCCCGGATCCAGCGGGCGGCCGTCCCATCCGAACCGCTCTGCGCCCTGAAGGTAGCAGTCGCGCAGGGCCTTTGACGAAAACGGCTTGCCCGTGCCCGGTTCGGTTTCGGCATAGTTGCGCAGCCGGAATTCCAACGGATCCATCCCGGCGGCATGGGCCATCTCGTCCATCGCGCATTCCAGCGCCGCCGCGCCCGAGGCCTCGCCCGGCGCGCGCATCGGACCGGGCGTCCCGATATCCAGCCGCACGCCCTTGTGGACCGAGCGCAGGGCGCCCGCCGCGTATAGCCCCTGCGACGCGTTCGAGGCCGGTTCAAAGAAGTCGTCGAAGCGGGACGAGGCGGACAGGCTCTCGTGGTCCAGCGCGGTCAACGCCCCGGTTGCGTCGATTCCCATGCGCAACCGCTGGCGCGTGGCCGGGCGGTGGCCGGTGGGGCCGAACATCTGCTGGCGCGTCAGCATCAGCTTGACCGGCCGCCCCGTCATGCGCGCGGCCAGGATGGCCAGAATGTTCGGTCCGATGGGAATGGCCTTGGAGCCGAACCCGCCGCCCAGGTAGGGGCTGCGCACGGTGACATTTTCCGCCGGGATCCCGAAGAAATAGGCATAGGCCGCGCAGGACATGTTCAGGGCCTGGCTTGGCACGTCCAGCGTCAACCGGTCGCCGTCCCATTCCGCCACGATTGCATGGGTTTCCATGGCGTTGTGGTATTGCGCCGGGGTTTCATAGGTGACGTCGATGGCCTGCCGGGCCGCCGCGTGACCCGCGTCGATATCGCCGTGGACCATTCCCTGGGGCCGGCCAAACCCGCCTGGCTCGATGTCAAAGGGCGCGCCGTCGTCCAGGTCGGTGGCCACCGGTTCGGCGGCGTATTGCGGGGCAAGAAGGCGGGCGCCTTCGGTCGCGGCCTCCAGCGTTTCGCCCAGCACAAGGGCGATGGGCTGGCCGGCATAGCGCACGCTGTCGTCCTGCAGGATCTCGACCCGGAAGGAAAAGAGCGTCGGCTTGGCCTCTGGGTCCCCCTGCACGTCTGGGCGGTTGGCCGGTGTGATCACATGGGTCACGCCGGGATGCGCCTGGGCCGCGGCGGTGTCGAAGTGGGTCACCCGGCCGCGCGCGATCGTGGCCGGCAGGTAGACCGCGTGCAGCAGGTTCGCCGGGCTGTTGTCGGCCGAAAAGGTCGCGGCTCCGGTGACCTTGGCGATGCCGTCGCGGCGGCTGACAGGCTGGCCCGAGTTGGACCCGAAACGGATGGGCTGAACGGTATCAGGCATGGGCATGATCCTTGGCTTGGGCGGCAAATGGCGAGCCGGGCAGGGCCGGCAGCCGGGCCGGCGTATGGGCCGCGGCCAGGGTCAGGGCGCGGATGGCGGTGCGGCGGGCGAGCTCGATCTTCCAGCCGGTGTCGCCAATGGCCACCGCTCCGGACAGGGCGGTCTGGGCCGCGCGTTCAAAGAGATCGGCGTCGGGCGCCTGGCCGGCCATCAGGGCCTCGGCCTCGGCCACGCGCCAGGGGGTTGGGGCGACCGCGCCCAGGGCCAGCCGGGCCTCGGCGATGCGCGGACCGTCGAACCGCAGGGCGGCGGCGGCCGATGTCAGGGCAAAGGCAAAGGACGTCCGGTCGCGCACCTTCAGATAGCGGGCATGACCGGCGAAAGTGGCCCCCTCAGCGGGCAGGCGCAGGGCCAGGACCAGCTCTCCCGGGGCCAGGGCGGTGCGGGTGTCGGCCGTGGGGGCCAGCAGATCGGCCAGGGCGATGTCGCGGGGACCGTTCGGCCCCTGGACCTCGACCACCGCGTCCAGCGCGGCCAGGGGCACGCAGAAATCCGATGGATGCACGGCCACCGGCCCGTTTGCCCCCAGGATCGACAGGCTGGTCGTGTCCCCGTCCAGCGGGTCTTCGCCCAGGTGCTTGAAGAAGGCATCCCGCGGATATTGCAGGATATTCCCTGCCACGGTCGCGGCATTGCGGATCTGCCCCGAGGCCCCGGCCAGCAGCGCTTCGGCCACCATCGGGAAGCGGGCGGCAAAGGCGGGGTGATCGGCCAGGTCCGCGTTGCTCACCAGGGCCCCGACACGCGCGCCGCCATCGTCGGACATCTCGATGTCCCTCAGCCCCGGCAAGCGCGATAGGTCGATCAAGAGCGAAGGCTGCCCCCCGCCGGTCTTCATCAGGTCGACCAGGTTGGTGCCCCCGCCCAGCCAGGCGGCGCCCGGTGTCCAGGCGGCCAGCGCGTCGTCGACCGACGTGGGTTGCAGGAAGGCAAAGGGGATCATGCGGCGTCCCCCTTGGTGGCGGCGTCCATGCGCCGGGTGGCCTCTTGCACGGCCTTGGTGATGCCGTGGTAGGCCGCGCAACGGCAGATGTTGCCGCTCATGCCCTCGCGGATGCGCTCGGGGTCGTCTCCGGCCCGGCCTTCGGCGATCAGGCCGACGGCGCTCATGATCTGGCCGGGGGTGCAATAGCCGCACTGAAAGCCGTCGGCCTCGATGAAGGCGTCCTGAACCGGGTGCAGCGTGTCGCCGTCGGCCAGGCCCTCGATGGTGGTGATCTCGGCCCCGTCCAGGGTGACGGCCAGGGCCAGGCAGGCATTCACGCGCTTGCCGTTCAGAAGGACCGTGCAGGCCCCGCATTGGCCCCGGTCGCAGCCTTTCTTGGTGCCGGGCAGCCCGATGCGGTCGCGCAAGAGGTCAAGAAGGGTCACGCGCGGATCATCGAGCACGATGTCGCGCTGCGCCCCGTTCAGGGTCAGGGTAAGGGAGAAAGACATGCGTCCCTCCTTGCAGATGTAGGTGCTGGGTGCCGGGCTTTTGCGCCCGGTCGGACAAGATCGTAAGCTGGGAAGACGGTTCGGTGTCGCGCCGTCTTGTGATAGTTATACGGAGGCTGCCTCCGTTTTTCAAGGGGAAGGGAAAAGTTCGGGTGGAACCGCGCAAACGCAAACCGCGCGCCGACGCTGCAAAGAACCGCGAAAAGCTGATTGCGGCGGCGAAAGAGGTGCTTGGCCAGGGCGGGCCGAACGCCAGCCTGGAGGCGGTGGCGCGGCAGGCGGGCGTGGGGGTCGGGACGCTCTACCGACATTTCCCGAATCGCGAATCCCTGTTTCACGCGGTGTTCAGCCGCGAGATGGAGCAGCTGGCCGAACAGGCCGAGGGCCTGGCGGGCACCAATGATGCGATCGCGGCGATCCGGGCCTGGCTGCACGACAACGTGGCGCTGGTCGAAACCAAGCGGGGGATGCTGGGCGCCCTGTCGATCGGGCTGAGCGAGGATTCCAAGCAGACCTATGCCGACATGAGGCTTCGGGTAACCACGGCTGTGGATCAGCTCTTGCGCCAGGCGGCCGAAGCCGGCCAGATCCGCGAAGGCGTGTCCGCCGACGACCTAATGCAGGCCATGTACGCGCTGTGCTACACGCTGCAACCGGGGCCAGAGTGGCGCGGGCAGGTCCTGCATCTGCTGGACATCTTCGTGGACGGGTTGAAACGTCCAACCGGTGATGGGGACATGAAGACGGGCGCATGACAATGTGACGCAAAGCGCGAACATTGACTGCAATCAATATTCCGATCAATAAGCCCGCCTGACACTCAACCAGCGGAGCAGGCCAAGTGACCCAGCCAGAACGCGAGATGAAACCGGCGCTGAAGCGCGGTGCCATGTGCCGGTGCCCCCAATGCGGCGAGGGGCGGCTTTACACGCGATACCTCAAGGTCGCGCCGTCCTGCTCGGCCTGCGGGCTGGATTTCACGCACCAGCGGGCCGACGACGGGCCGGCCTATATCGTGGTGCTGCTGGTCGGGCACCTGGTGGGCGTCGCCCTGCACCCGCTTTACATGTGGGTCGGTGACAACCCGATGCTGATGGTGGCGATCCTGTGCCCCATCGTGATCGTGCTGTGCCTGGCCCTGTTACCGGTCGTGAAGGGCGCGATCATCGCCTTTCAATGGGCCAAGGGCATGCACGGGTTCGGCGCGCCCCCGGTCCCGGCGGGCTGACCGGCAGGGGGCGCTTAGCCCCCCACCAGTTCACGCCGCCCGGCCAGCTGGGCGGCAATGCGCCCGGCCAGGTGGCGGCTGTCTTCCTCGATCCCCAGGAACCGGCCCGACCCCCAGGTGTTCAGCCAGCCCAGCCCGATGAAATGCAGCCCCCTAAAAGGGGTTTCGCCCCGATGGTGCACGGGCTTGCCCCGGTCGTCGAACACGTCGGCCTCGATCCAGGAATAATCCGGCCGGAACCCGATGGCCCAAAGCACGGACCCGATCCCCGCCTCGGCCAGGTCCAGCGAGGTCCGCTCGGCCTCGGGCGTCCAGACCTTTTTGAAGGGCGGTTCCTCGGGAGCGTCGATCCCCTGGCGGGCGATATGGGCGTCGATCTGGGTGCGGATGCCCACGTAGGACCGGTCGGCATCGTCCAGGTTCTTGGTCAGGTCGGGCAGGAAGTCGACCCGCGTGCCCGCCATACCCGCCAACGAGCCATAGAGTTCGACCCCGTGGTCGACATGGAACCGGCGCAGGTCGATCTCCTTGCCGCCATCGCGACCGGACATGTAGTGGTTGGTCTGGGTCAGGGCCTTCACCGGGTCGGGATGGGTGTCGATGGTGATGGCATAATGGCCCGCATCGTGCAGCCAGTCGGTCGCATCGCGGCCCCGGTACTTGCGCGGGCTGCGCGGGGCAGGGCCCACGGCCAGGTGCACGTCGCGGCCTGCGCGGGTGAAATCCTCCATCAGCTGCACGCCCGATTGCCCGGTGCCCACGATCAGCACGCCGCCCTCGGGAAACTGGTCCACGTTGCGATAATCAACCGAGTGCATCTGGAAGATCGACGGGTCGAGATCCTTGGCATATCCCGGCTCGATGGGCGTGTCGTACCCGCCGGTGGCAATGACCACCTGGTCGCAGGTCCAGCGCCCGATCGAGGTCTGGACGGCAAAGCCGCCATCTTCGGGCGTGACGCGCGTGACCTCGACCCCTTCGCGGATGTCAGGCTGCACCTTGGCGGCGAAGGCATCCAGGTAGTCGGTGATCTCGTCCTTCAGCATGAAGCCGTCGGGATCGGTCCCGCCATAGTCGCGGTCATAGTGGAAGTCCGGCAGGCGGCATTGCCAGTTGGGCGTCACCAGGCAGAAGCTGTCCCAGCGGTTGACCCGCCAGGAATGGAATTTTGCGTGCCGTTCAAAGATGATGCAGTCAATGCCCTGTTGTTGCAGGCACCAGGCAGTGGACATCCCGGCCTGGCCGCCGCCGACGATGACCACGGGGATATGCGGCGTTGCGGTGTCTTTCATCGAAGAGGTCCTCATTGCGATATGTCCAGGCAATCCACCTGTCCGGCCTGGTCCAGAGTCGCGACCCGCGCCTCGATCCGGCCAAGCTGGTCCATGGCGGAACTGCAGGCAAAGCCGTACTTGCGCTCGACCCGGTCCGAGGCCTGTTGCAGGGCGTCGCGGGCGCGGGACAGGAAATCGGGGACGGGATAGCTTTGGCCCGGTTCAAAGATCTCGGCCACGATGGACGAGGGCGAATACAGCCGTTCCTCGGCCCCATCGGGCCAGCGGACGGTCCAGAAGGTTTCAGGCATTGTGCGTTCCAAGGTCGAGGTAAGGGGTGTCGGCATGGTCCCAGAACAGGGCGCTGTCGGGGCCGTCGGTCAGGGTGATGCGGCTGCCGTGCGCGACGCGGCCGATGACCTGCGCGTCGATGCCCCGGGCGCTGAAGCGGGCGCAGACCGGGTTGGCCTGGGGGCGGGGCACCGACAGCAGGAAGCCGAAGCTGGGGAAGGTGCGCAGCCAGCGTTCAAGCGCGATCCCCGGGGGTGGGCGCAGGGCGGACAGGTCGATGTCCATGCCCACGCTGGAACATTCGGCCAGCATCAGGGCCGTGCCGACGATGCCGCCCTGGCTGATGTCCTTGCCCGCGCGGGCCAGGTCGTCGTCGGCCAGGTCGGCCAGCAGGTCCAGGTCCTTGCGCAGGCGGGCGGGCGGGGCGTCGAGCGCGGCGCAGAAATTGTCGAAGTTGTGGTAGCGGCCCCGGTGGTCGATGGCCGCGATCAGCAGGTCGTCGGGGGCGGCATCGAAGCTGGTGATCAGGCGGGTTGCCTTGCCCATGACCGACGCGGCCAGGCCCAGCGAGGGGGCCGCCAGGTTGGTGTGGCCCCCGACCAGGGGCACGTCATAGGCCGCGGCCGCATCGCGCAGACCGGCCAGAAGGGGCGCGGCTTTTTCCGCATCCGGGGCCCAGACCTGGTTGACGATGGCCGTCGACCGGCCGCCCATGGCCGCGATGTCGCTGAGGTTGACCATGACCGCGCACCAGCCGGCAAACCAGGGGTCGGCCTCGACAAAAGCCGGGATGAAGCCTTCGCCCGCCAGCAGGTCATAGCCCCCCTCGCAGGGCAGCGCCGCCGCATCGTCGCCGGGCCGGCCCGCGTGATCCGCCGTCAGCCCCAGCGCCCGGGTGGACCGGGCGATGCCCAGCTTCGACCGGATCGAGGGATGGGCGGCCAGGCGGTCCGCCAGCTCGGCGACCGGCGGTGTCATACCCGGGCCCCGCCTTGCGGTGCGCATGCGGCTGCCCGGTGATACCAGCCCGCGACCGGATCGTCGCAGGGCGGATAGGCGGCCAGGTCGGCCTGCATCTTCATGTGGGGCGCGCCGTGAAAGGTGACCTCTTCCAGCGACTGCCAGTGCAGGCGCTCGAACAGGGCCACGTTCTGCATCTGCACGTGGGCCAGGAACCGGGTGCAGCCCCGCGCATTGGCGGTGCGCACGGCCAGGCGGATCAGTTCCGTTCCCAGCCGGGACACCGCCCGGAAATCGCTGGCCACGGCCAGCCGCGAGCCCCACCACAGGCCCGGCGCCTCTTCATGGATGCGCACCGTGCCCACCACCTGGTCGGCCTCGTGGGCATAGGTCGACAGGGCCACCAGGTGGGTGGCGATCAGGTCGATGTCGTCGCGGTCGTGGGTGTCGAAGATCCCCTGTTCGGTCACGAACACCCGGTGGCGCAGGCGCGAGGCGCCCTCGGCCTCGAACCGCTTCGAGGCCGCCCGGATGTAGTAGCCGGGGCAGTGAAACTGGCGGGGCTCAAGCTCGATCATGCGGGCACCTTCAGCTTTTCGTAGGTCGACAGGGCCGAGCACGCCCCGCACTTGCCGCAGCCCGCCTTCATGTCCGACGACAGGATACCCGCGCGGGCGATCATCTGGCCCAGGGGTTCAAGGATCGACCGCATGAACTCTGTCGAGGGTGCGGGATGGCTTTCCAAGGGCGTGCCAGAGATCGGCACGAAGGGCACGACGAAGGGGTAAACCCCCATGGCGCACAGCTTTTCGCCCATCTCGAGGATCGCCTCGGTCGTGTCGCCAAGCCCGGCAAGGATGTAGGTCGACACCTGTCCGCGCCCGAACACCTTCACCGCCGCCTCAAAACTGGAGAAATATTTCTCCAGCGGGACCGAGGCCTTGCCCGGCATGATCCGCTGGCGCACCTCTGGCGTGACCGCTTCCAGGTGCATGCCCAGCGTGTCGATCCCGGCGTCGTACATGCGCTGGTGCCAGGCGTCGTCCTCGGGCGGTTCGCACTGGCCCTGAAGGGGCAGATCGACGGCGGCCTTGATGGCCTCGGCGCTGTCGCACAAAACCTTCGCGCCCCGGTCCTTGCCGGCAGGCGTGCCGGTGGTCAGCACCATGTGGGTCACCCCGTCCAGTTCCACGGCGGCCTTCGCGACCTCGGCCAGTTGGGCAGGCGTCTTGTGCGCGATGGTGCGCCCGGCGGCCAGGCTTTGGCCGATCGAGCAGAACTGGCAGGTCTTCTTGCGGCTTTCGTAGCGGATGCAGGTCTGCAGGACGGTCGTCGCCAGCACATCCCGCGAATGCAGCGCGGCGATGTGGCTGTAGGGAATGCCGTCGGCCGTCTTCAGCTGGTAGAATTTCGCCTTGGTCGGAAAGCGCACCTCGGCCACTTCGGTCCCGTCCCGCATCACCCGGGCAGCCCCGGTGTCGTCAGGGGCCTCGACCAGGTAGGGGCTGTCGAAGCTGGGCGCGGTATGGACCGGGATCATCACCGTGCGGTCGCCGATGGTGATGGCCTTGTGATCGGACGGGCCCGCGCCGCCGCGCCGGCTTTCCTGGCCCGCGCGCGGGTCGACAAGGCGCATGCCGTGGGTTTGCAATTCGTTGATCAGCCGGGCCTGGTCAAAGCTCTGGTCCAACATCCTGCGTATCCTCCTGGGGTTGCGGGGCCTCGGTATGGCGAGTCACGGCGGGGCGCGTGTCGTGCAGCAGAGACAGCATCTCGGGCCGGGCATAATGGCCGACGCTGTCCATCATGCGCTTGCGCTTGGCGATCAGGCGCATGTCCAGATCGGCGATCAGGATGCCCTCACCCGACGTGATCGGATCGGCCAGGTGACGGCCCTCGGGGCTGATGATGCAGGTCATGCAGCCGCTGCGCATGGCCTTCTGCAGTGCCGGGTCGGGGTGGATCTGAGCGATCTGCTCTTCGGTCAGCCAGCCGGTGGAATTGACCACGAAACAGCCCGATTCCAGCGCGTGATGGCGCATGGTCACCTCGATCTGGTCGCGGAAGATGTCGCCGACCAGGCTACCGGGGTAATGGCCCGCATGGATTTCCTCGTGCTGGGTCATCAGGGCGTAGCGGGCCAGCGGATTATAATGTTCCCAGCAGGCGAGGGCGCCCACGCGGCCGACGGCGGTGTCGACCACCTTCAGCCCGGCCCCGTCGCCCTGACCCCAGACCATGCGCTCGTGATAGGTCGGCGTGATCTTGCGCCGTTTCAGGGCCAGCGTGCCATCGGCATCGAAGATCAGCTGGGTGTTGTAAAGCGACCCGTTGTCGCGTTCGTTCACGCCCAGCACCACCACCGCGTCGCGCTTGCGGGCGGCATCGGCCACGGCCTGGGTTTCGGGCGAGGGCACGACGACCGCCTCGGCCATCAGGTCCATGTGCGGCGCGCCCTGCTGCACCGGGGGCAGCACAAAGCTGAAATAGGGGTAATAGGGCACGAAGGTTTCGGGAAAGACGATGAACTGCGCACCCTTGTCGGCCGCCTCGGCGATGGCGTTCAGCACGCGCTCGATGGTGCCCGCACGCCCCGACAGATCTGGCGCGATCTGGATGGCGGCGGCACGGATCGTGTCTGTTCTCATGGTCTGCCTCTGGCAAGATGAGGGCCGGACCGGGCTGCTACCGGTCCGGCCAGCGGTGATGGGGGACAGGGCGGTCTCAGACCGTCCAGGTATCCAGGATCACCGCGTTCGCTTTCTTGTGGATCAGGATGCAGTCCAGCACGTCCTGCGGGGCGATCGGCGTGATGCCGGGCAGCAGGGACGGTTCGCCATGGCCGTACAGCGCCTGCAAGGCAAAGCGGCAAGCAAAGACCTTGCCGCCTTCGCCCATGAATTTCTTGAGATTGACGGCAAAGTTCTGGTGGCCGGGGAAGGCCTCGTCGCCCAAGGTCGGAAAGCCGCGCTGGATGCCCAGGGTCACGCCGGGACCGTACAGCAGGATGGAGGTCTCGTAGCCCTTCCGATTGAGCCGGATTGCATTGAGAATGTTGACCAGACCGATGGAGCCTTCGAAGGCAACTGTATGGAAGGTGACAAGGGCCTTCTCGCCCTCGTCGGCCTTGACGTCTTCAAAGACCTTTTCCTCGTAATTGACGAAGAAATCGCCGTCCTTGTGTGCTTCCTGAGTGACCGTAGGCATCTCGCCCTCCTTCTCTGTTGGTGAGGGCAGGATGGCGATTCGTGATTGATTCATTCAATAAGCAGTGCAATATGCATACAATAAAAGTGGCATTGATGCCAGAAATCGCGTGATTAATGGGCAAAACACATGGCACCTGCCGATACGGTGACCGGATATTGTCTGACCAATCAGGTGGCGGTGCGCGGCATATCGTACAGATTCATACAATGTCCCTTCAATTCATGGAATCAATCCGCTAGGGCTGCGGCCACTTGACCGCAGAAGACCGAAGAAGAAGACCGATCAAGATGACCGACTGGGCCCCAGAGCTGATAGACAGCGGCAAGCCGCGCTACCTGGCCATTGCCGACGCCATCGCGCGCGACATCGACGGGGGCCGGCTGTCGGGCGGTGACCGCCTGCCGCCGCAACGCCGGCTGGCCGCCAGCCTGGGCATCGACTTCACCACCGTGTCCCGGGCCTATGCCGAGGCGCAGTCGCGCGGGCTGGTGGACAGCCACGTGGGCCGAGGCACCTTTGTCGCCGAACGCGCGGCCTCGGCCGAACCGGACCCCGAACGCCGCGGGGCCGAGGACCTGTCGATGAACATGCCCCCCGAACCCACCGACCCCGAGCTGATCGGACGCATGCGGGGCGGGCTGGATTATGTCTCGGCCAACCTGGTGGACCTGCTGCGCTACCAGGCGCCCGTAGGCACCGAGCGCGACCGCGTGGCGGCGTCGTCCTGGCTCAGCATGCGGGGCATGGTGCCCGCGCTGGACCGGGTGGCCGTGACCCCGGGGGCCCATGCGACGATGTCGGCCATCCTGTCGATCATCGCGAAACCCGGCGACACGGTACTGTGCGAGCGGGTGACCTACCCGGGGCTGCGCAACATCGCGGGGCGCTTCGGGGTCACGCTGGTGGGGGTCGACATGGATGACCAGGGCGTGACGCCCGATGCCCTGGCCGAGGCCATCGCCCGGCACCAGCCCAAGGCGCTGTACCTGAACCCGACGCTGCAGAACCCGACCACGCTGACCATTCCCGAACCCCGCCGCCTGGACCTGGCCGCCGTGCTGCGCCAGACCCGGCTGACCCTGATCGAGGACGATGCCTATGGGTTCATCCCGGCCAAGGCGCCGGCACCCATCGCCCTGTCGGCGCCGGACCTGACCTGGCACATCGGCGGGCTGGCCAAGTGCATCGGGGCCGGGCTGCGCCTGGCCTACACCATCGCGCCCTCGTCGCGCTGCGCGTTGCGACTGGGGCAGGCGATCCGGGCGCTGGCGGTGATGCCGTCCCCGCTGTCGATGGCCCTGACCACCCACTGGATCGAGGACGGCACCGCCGACAGCATCCGGCGGTTCATCCGGGCCGAAAGCGCGGCCCGCCAGGCCATCGCCCGAGATGCGCTGGATGGCAGCGATTTCCGCGCCGCCGACAATGCCTTCAACATCTGGCTGTCCCTGCCGCCGGGCCTCACCCGGGCCGATATCGTCGCGCGGATGGCCGGGCGGCGGTTGGGGCTGATGCCGTCCGATGCCTTCACCGTGGCCGGAGAGCCAGGCGAAAAGCTGCGGGTCTGCCTTGGAGGCTCGGTCACGCGCGAGGCATTGCGCGACAACCTGTTCCACCTGGGCAATGCCCTGTCGCCCAACGTCTACATGGGTTGACGGGTTCGTGGGTTGACCGGGCGGCCGAGATTACCCCCGCTCGCGCCGCCCAAGGGCCCGGCTGACCGCATCGAGTTCAACCAGCAGCGCATCCAGCCGCTCGGCCCCGACGGCCGCCTCGATCTCGTCGGCAACCGCGATCGCTTCGGGCGCCGCCTGCTGGATCAGGGCGGATCCCTGCGGCGTGATGCGCACCTGCGCGCGCCGCCCGTCCTGGGGATCGCGGGACATGCTGATCAGCCCCCGGCCTTCCATCAGCTTCATGATCCGCGTCAGCGACGGGGGCAGCAGGTTCGACGCCCCGGCCAGCGTCGAGGAATCCAGCACGCCCCGTTCCTCCAGCACGCGCAGGACCCGCCATTGCTGTTCGGTCACGCCATGGGCGCTCAGAACCGGGCGCAGGCGCTCCATCACCGCCTCGCGCGCCTTGAGCAGGGCCATGGGCAGTGATTTCTGAGTTGAAACCAGCCGCACGTCGCGGCCCTGTGAATTCTCTTCCGATTGGTTCATGCACGCCCCCCCTGTCACCGCCAGCCGCTTTCGTTGGGCGGCTTTGCCGATGACCTGGGGCAGTTTAGCCAGCGCGATCCCACAGTTTCAATGCCGGGCGTCCGTTTCGGCCATGCTGATCCGGGGCCGGGGTCAGTTTTGATCAGCGCCCGCGCGGGCGATGGCCAGCGCCTCGTCCAGAACCTCTCGGTCGCCGACGTGGTTGGCCAGCAACAGGATCAGCCGCGCGCAGAAGGCCAGGCAGGCCTCGTCCGACAGGCCGTCCTGGGCGGCGATCAGGCCCGCGTAGAATTCATCGGGGGCCTCGAAATGGGAAGAGGTGTCAAGCCGGGCCATGGGCTAGTCCTTTGCGCAGGCCGTGCGCAGGGCGGCGCGCACGGCGGTTTCGTCGTAGCGGTCCCAACGGGCGGCCACATGCTGATCGGGGCGGACGAGGTAAACGCCAGAGGCCGCCGTGCCGAGGTACCGCGCGGCCAGCGCGCCGGTTGGATCGTCGGCGGCCGACAGGGCCAGGCGAGATGCGGTCACGCCGTCTTCGGTCACGGCCTCGGGGGCCTCGGCGTCGAGCGTCATCAGGGTGAAGCCGCCGCCCAGCCGGTCCAGCAGGTATCCCCCGCCCAGGGGCGCATCGGGGCAGGCACTGCCGGGGCGGCTGCGGGAAGGGCCGCCGGGCAGCGCATCAGGCCCGTTCAGCGACAGTCCGTCATAGGTGCAGGGCACTGACAGGCGGCCGGAATTCACGATGGGCCGGGCGAATTCGTACTCTTCGGCCAGGTCCAGCACCGCATCGCGGAAGATCTGGCTGACCCGGGTCTTGGGCGTGATGAAATCCGTCGAGCGGGTCGAATGGCGGATGTTCTCGTCCGCACCGTGGGTGCGCTCTTCGTTGTAGCTGTCCAGCAGGCGGTCGGGGGCCTGCCCGCTCAGCACCAGCCCCAGTTTCCAGCCAAGGTTGTCCACGTCCTGCATCCCGGAATTGGCTCCGCGCGCACCGAAGGGCGACACCTGGTGCGCACTGTCCCCCGCAAAGATCACCCGGCCGTGGCGGAAATTGCGCATCCGGCGGCACTGGAACGTGTAGATCGAGGACCAGACCAGTTCATAATCCACCTCCGGCCCCAGCATCGCATCCAGCCGGGCGCGGATATTGGTCTCTTTCAGCTCTTCGGCCCGGTCCACGTCCCAGCCGATCTGGAAATCGACCCGCCAGATGTCATCGGGCTGCTTGTGCAGCAGGGTCGAGGCCCCCGACTTGAACCATGGCTCGAACCAGAACCAGCGTTCGGTCGGGAAGGTGCTGTCCGTCATGCGGATGTCGGCGATGAGGAAACTGTCCTTGAAGACCCGGCCCTCGAAATCCAGGCCCATCATGGACCGCAGGGGGGACGAGGCCCCGTCGCAGGCGATCAGCCAGTCGGCCTGCAGGCGATAGGGGCCGTCGGGCGTTTCGATATCAAGGGTGACGTGATCCTCGGCCGGGGTGATCGCCTCGACCCGGTTGCGGCCGCGCACCTGGATGGGCGCGCCGGCCGCCTGTTCGGCCTGGATCTGTTCGAACAGGAACTTCTCGAAATAGGGCTGCTGCAAGTTGATGAAGGCCGGGTTGCGGTGGCCATCCTCGGGCAACAGGTTGAATTCATAGACCTTTCGGTCGTCGCGAAAGACCTTGCCCAGGTTCCACACCACCCCCTTGTCGCGCATCGGCCCGCCACAGCCGTAGCGGTCGGCGATTTCCAGGGTGCGTTTGGCGAAGCAGATGGCCCGGCTGCCCTGGCCGATGCCCTCGTGGTCGTCCAGCACCACCACCGGCACGCCCTGGCGGCCGAGGTCCAGCGCCATGGCCAGCCCGATCGGCCCGCCACCGACCACGACCACCGGGTGACGCACCGGGGTGGGGGCATCCTGATCGGCCGCGCGGGCATAGGGATACAGCCTGAAGGCCAGATCGTAACGGTCCTGAAACACCGGTGTCTCCTCCCGAGAAATACCGCGCGCGCCCGGGCTCCTCCTGCCGGGGGCGCGAGCCTGTCTGCCGGGTCAGCCCTGCAGGGCGTCCCACATCTGCTGGTCGCGTTCGGCAGTCCAGATGCGCGGCGTGTCGATATCCAGCGCCTCGTCATAGGCCCGGGCGACGTTGAACGGTAGGCAATGTTCGTAGATCGCGTAATCGGAGAACTTCGGATCGCAGGCGGCGCGCACCGCGTCCCAGGCCTCTTTCAGGGTGCCGCCCCGCAGGGCGACCTTGGCCGCCGGCGCATAGGTCGACTTGACGAAATCGGTGGTGGAATCGAGCGCGGCGTTGACCATGTCCCGGCCCAGCAGCGCGTCGCCCCGGCCCGGGGCAATGGCGTCCAGGTCCCAGGCGCGGATCGCTTCGATCGTCTTGGGCCAGTCGTGGAAATGGCCGTCGCCGCAATAGCAGGCCGACTTGTATTCAACGATGTCGCCGGTGAACATGACGTTCTGGTCGGGCACGTAGATCACCGCGTCTCCGGCCGTGTGCGCCCGGCCCAGCTGCATGATGTCGATGCGCCGCTTGCCCAGGTAGACCGACATGCGGCCGTTGAAGGTGGTGGTGGGCCACGTCAGGCCGGGGATTTCCTCGTGGCCCTGGAACAGGCGGGGGAAGCGGGCGAACTCGCTGTCCCAGTCCTCTTGCCCACGCTCGGCCACCATGGCCCGGGCCTTTTCCGACATGATGATTTCACGCGCCCCGTAGGCCGAGGCCCCCAGCACGCGCACGGCATGGTAATGGGTCATGACCACGTGCGAGATCGGCTTGTCGGTGACCTCGCGCACCTTTTCGATGACCAGCCGTGCCAGGCGCGGCGTGGCCTGGGCCTCGACGATCATCACGCTGTCATCGCCGATGATGACGCCGGTGTTGGGGTCGCCCTCGGCGGTGAAGGCATAAAGCCCTTCCCCGACCTGGGTGAAGCTGACGGTCTTTTCTTCCAGATCGCCGGCGGATGCGAATGCCTTTGCCATCACTTGGCTCCTTATTGGTACCGGGCTTGGCCCCGGGCGCAGCCCTTGGCGCAGGACGACCCGGGGGATGTTGCGTGTTACTCGGGAGGGATCAGTCCCAGTTGCCCTCGGGCGTGCCGTCGAACCGTTTCTTCAGGCTGTCCCAACAATCGATGTAATTGTCCTGCATCGGCGCTTCGTTGGCGGCGAAGTCCGTCAGGTGCTGGGGGAAGCGGGTTTCGAACATGAAGGACATGGTGTTGTCCAGCTTGTCGGGGCCAAGATTGGCAAAGCTGGCCTTTTCGAAGGCGTCATTGTCGGGGCCGTGGGGCAGCATCATGTTGTGGAGACTGGCGCCTCCAGGCACAAAACCTTGAGGCTTGGCGTCATACTGGCCATAGATATTGCCCATCAGCTCGGACATGATGTTCTTGTGATACCAGGGCGGGCGAAAGGTGTTTTCGGCCACCATCCAGCGTTCGCGGAACAGCACGAAGTCGATGTTGGCCGTGCCCTCCACCCCCGACGGGGCGGTCAGGACGGTAAAGATCGACGGGTCGGGATGGTCGAACAGGATCGAGCCCACCGGGCAATAGGCGCGCAGGTCATATTTGACGGGCGCGTAATTGCCGTGCCAGGCGACAATATCCAGGGGCGAATGGCCGATGAAGGTTTCGTGAAATTGGCCCTGCCACTTGATGACCACGCGGCTGTCGGCGTCGCGGTCCTCGAAGGCGGCGACCGGCGTCTTGAAATCGCGGCGGTTGGCCAGGCAATTGGCCCCGATGGGCCCGCGGCCGGGCAGGTCGAACTTCTGCCCGTAGTTCTCGCAGACGAACCCGCGGCAGGGGCCTTCCAGCACCTCGACCCGGTAGACCAGGCCACGCGGCAGGATGGCGATTTCCTTCGGTTCTATGTCGATCACGCCCAGTTCGGTGCAAAAGCGCAGGCGGCCTTCCTGGGGCACGACCAGCAGCTCGCTGTCGGCGGAATAGAAATACTCGTCCTGCATCGAGGCGGTGACCAGGTAGATATGCGCGGCCATGCCGACCTGGGTATAGACGTCACCGGCCGTGGTCATGGTGCGCATGCCGGTGATCCAGGTCAGGGCGTCCTCTGTATGGGGGACCGGGTCCCATCGGTATTGGCCCAGCGACACGCCCGAGGTGTCGATGTTGGGGGCGGATTTCCAGTAGGGCACCTCGATCGGCGCAAAGCGCCCGGTGTGCTTGACCGACGGCCGGATGCGGTAGCACCAGGTGCGCTCGTTCTGGTGGCTGGGGGCGGTGAAGGCGGTGCCCGACAGCTGCTCGGCGTACAGCCCGTAGGCGCAGCGCTGCGGAGAATTCATGCCCTGGGGCAGGGCACCGGGCAGGGCCTCTGTTTCGAAATCGTTGCCGAAGCCGGGCATGTAGCCGGGGGTGGTGCCCACATTGTCGGAGGCGGTCCTCAGGCCCTGGGGCGGGGTCATCGTGTTCATGGGGGCATCCTCCTTGCCTCATGGTGCGATGAGCCGCTTTTCGCAGAAAAACGTTGCATGTGCAACGAATATCGCACAGCCTTCGCGTCAGGCCCCGGGACGGCCGGGACCGGGCCCTGCGCGGAGGTGTCAGAAAGATGAGTGAAATCAAGCGCACGGGCCGCGACACAGGCTTGCCCGACTTCGACATCGGCCAGTTCCTGCCCTACCGGATGACCCTGGCCGCCCAGATCCTGTCCGAAACCCTGTCGCGCGCCTACCGGGACCGCTTTGGCCTGTCGATTCCCGAATGGCGGGTGCTGGCGCACCTGGCCACGGTGGACGGGGCCTCTGTCCGGGACATCGAAAGCCGGGTGGCGATGGAGAAATCCAAGGTCAGCCGGGCGGCCTCGCGGCTGGAAGCGCGGGGCCTGCTGAGCAAGCAGGGCAACCCCGAGGATCGCCGCCTGGTGCACCTGACCCTGACGGCCGAAGGCATTGCCCTGATGCGCGACCTGCTGCCCCTGGCAGAGGCTTTCCAGCGCCGGATCGAGGACCACCTGGGCGCCGAGTTCCAGGCCTTCGATGCGCAGGTCCAGGCCATCATCGACGGCTTTGGAGCCAAGGGGCCGTGACGGTCAGCCCTCGCCGATCAGCTTGCCCTTTGGCCGGTCGTCCTTGAGAGCGACCCCCGTGGCCTGCAGGTTGCGCGCGCCGCGCACCAGGTAGGCCAGCAGATCGGTGGCATCGGCATAGCTCAGCCCGCCGTTGCCATGGATGTTGGACACGCAATTGCGGCTGCTGTCGGGGGTTTCGGCCTGCGGGTTCCAGGTCAGGTAGGCCCCCAGGCTGTCAGAGACCGACAGGCCCGGCCGTTCACCGATCAGCACCAGACAGAGCGGCGCGCCCAGGGCCATGGCGACCGCATCGCCCACGGCAACACGGCCTTCGCGCACCAGGGCAATCGGGCCCAGCGTCAACTCGGGCAAGGCGTCTTTCAGATGCCCGACCATGCGCGCGGCATGCGTCGTCACGGCCGAGGCGGACAACCCGTCGGCAATGACGATGGCCAGATCGGGGGGCGTAGCAGGGGCGGCGGCCCGGACCTCGGTCAGGCTGCCGTCGTCGAGTTGGCGGCCCAGATCGGGGCGGCGGATATAGACCATGCGGTCCTCGGCCCGGCTTTTCAGGTGCAGCAGGTCCAGCCCGCCCAGGGACTCCAGGTCGGCGGTGATCTGCGCCCAGTCGGCGGGCTGGTGGATGGCGTCGCGGGCGCGGGCGTGGCTCAGCTGGAAATCCAGCACCGCCTGCAGGGGGGCCGCGTTGCCCGTCGCATCCAGCCGCACGCGCGAGGGCGTCATGGCCCGCAAGCGCGAAAAGGGATCGGCACCGGGGGTGATGGGGCGTTGATGATCGGTCATGCCGACAGCCCCATCCGTTGCATCATGCCCGACAGGTCCGGCAAGGCCCTGGGCCCGCCCTCTTGGGCCAGGTTCATCCGGGCCAGCCAGGCCTCGAATTCCGGGGCCGGGGCCATGCCGAAGGTGCGGCGCAGGTAGGCGGCGTCCTCGAAGGCCAGGCTTTGATAGCTGAGCATCACGTCATCCGATCCCGGCACGCAGATGACAAAGTTGACGCCCGCCGCCGCCAGCAGGGTCATCAGCGTATCCATATCGTCCTGGTCGGCCTCGACATGGTTGGTGTAGCAGACATCGACACCCATCGGCAGGCCCAGCAGCTTGCCGCAAAAATGGTCCTCGAGCCCGGCCCGGATGACCTGCTTGCCGTCATACAGGTATTCCGGCCCGATGAAGCCCACGACCGTGTTGACCAGCAGCGGGTCGAACGCCCGGGCGACCCCGTAGGCCCGGACCTCCAGCGTCTGCTGGTCGATCCCGTGATGCGCCCCCGCCGACAGGGGCGCGCCCTGGCCGGTTTCGAAATACATGACGTTGTCGCCCACGGTCCCCCGCTTCAACGAGCGGGCGGCCTCGTTGGCCTCGCGCAGGACAGCCAGGTCGACCCCAAAGCCAGTGTTGGCCGCCTGGGTGCCGGCGATGGACTGGAAGGGCAGGTCGACCGGGCCGCCGGCCTCGATGATCTGGATGGTCGAGGTCACATGGGTCAGCACGCAGCTTTGCACGGGCATGTCGAAATCCAGCCGCAGCTGGTCCAGTGCCTTCAGGATGTCGGTGCAATTGGCGATGCTGTCCGAGGCCGGGTTGATCCCGATGACCGCGTCTCCGGAGCCCTGCAACAACCCGTCCAGGATCGCCACGGCGATGCCCTTCAGATCGTCGGCCGGGTGGTTGGGCTGCAGGCGGGTCGACAGGCGGCCCGGTTCGCCGATGGTGTTGCGGAAGCGCGTGATGACCTGGCATTTCCGCGCCACGGCGATCAGGTCCTGGTTGCGCATCAGCTTGCTGACGGCGGCGACCATTTCGGGGGTCAGGCCCGGGGCAACGGCCGTCAAGGTCCGCGCATCGGCGGCATCCGACAACAGCCAGTCGCGCAGGTCACCCACGGTCATCGCGGCCAGCGGGGCGAAGGCGGCCGCATCGTGGGTGTCGATGATCAGGCGGGTGACCTCGTCGCTTTCATAGGGCACCAGAGCTTCGTTGAGGAATTCCGACAAGGGCAGGTCGGCCAGCACGAAACGGGCAGCCACGCGGTGCGCCTCGGTTTCGGCGGCAAGACCGGCCAGCTCGTCGCCCGAGCGGGCCGGTGTCGCGGCGGCCAGCACGGCGGCCAGCGTGTCAAAGCGGAAGGTCTGTTGGCCGGCAGTGGCGGAATAGGACGGCATGGTTCGTCTCCCGGGCTGACAGGGTCGGTTCAGGGCGCGGGGCCCAAGGGGCGGGTCACACCCGTCCCGATCTGCACAACCTGCGGGCAGATGCCTAGGGTTGCCCTGCGATCTTGCGCTTCCGATGGCGATCCGCCAAGGGCAATCGCCCGCATTTGCGGCACTCGTCCCCGGGAAGGATCACGGGTGCGGTTCAGGGAGCGGAGGGTTCGAACCGGGCCACCAGGCTGTGCCGGTCGCCGGGATAGGTCAGACGCACATGGGTGACGGGGCCATCGCCGCCCCAGGTCCGGCGCTCCATCACCAGGCAGGCCGCACCGGGATCAAGCCGCAGCTGGTCGGCCACGGGGCCCGCGGCATTCACCGCCTGGATCCGGTGTTCGGCCGCCGTCCAGGGCACCTGTTGCAACAGCCATTGCCCGGGCGGGATCACCGTGAAATCGGCGCTGTCGGCATCCGGGACAGTGGCCAGGTTGATCAGCCGGTCTTCGATGCAAAACGGCCGGCCGCTGGCGAAATGGGTACAGGTCAGGGCCAGGACAGGACCGGCATCGGCCAGGTCCAGATGCCGCTGGTCGGCCGCCCGGGCGATGCGCCGGGTGCGGCGATCCAGGGTGAAGGCATAGCACAGGCCCCGGGTTTCGACCTCTTGCTGGATGTCGGGGATTTCCAGCACCGCCGAGGCGACCTTGGGCTCCAGAACGAAACTGCCCGACCGCTTGCGCCGCTCGATCAGCCCGGCCCGGACCAGTTCGGTCATCACCTTGTTCACCGTCATGCGCGAGCAACCATAGCTGCGGGCCAGGTCGACCTCGAAAGGCAGGCGGTGGCCTGCGGGCCAGGCACCCGAGACGATCTTGCCTTCCAGGTCCTTCAGGATGCGCTGGTGCAGGGTGTTGTCCGGGGGCCGGCGAGTCGTCATGCGTGCCACCCCAAAGCGGGGCCGGTGTCAGCCATCGGCCAGCTCGGCCAGGGCCGCATGGAAGCGGCCGGCAATGGCCTCCCGGTCATGATGACGCCCTTCCGACACCTGCCGGACCCCGCGAGACCACACGCAATCAACAAAGATACCCTGCGCAAAGATCCAGTGGTCCAGCAGCTGGTCGGTCGCCACATGCGCCGCGGCCCGGGTGTCGAGCGTCACCATGTCGGCCCAGGCGCCTTCGGTCAGCCCGCCGGGCACCCCAAGCGCCCGCGCGCCGCCGGTCACCGCACCGGCAAAGAGCCGCCAGCCGGTGGATCCGCAGGGCTCGGCGATCACGTTGCGGGCGCGGTGGGCCAACCGCTGGGAATATTCGAACTGGCGCAATTCCTCGGGCAGAGAGATGCGGATGTTGGAATCCGAGCCGACGCCGAAATGCCCGCCCGCTTCCAGGAACTCCGGCCCGTTGAAGATGCCGTCGCCCAGGTTGGCCTCGGTGATCGGGCACAGCCCGGCCGTGGCGCCCCGCGCGGCCATCAGCCGGGTTTCCGTTTCGGTCATGTGGGTCGCATGGATCAGGCACCAGCGGTCATCGACGGGCATGGCGTCCAGCAGCCAGTCGACCGGGCGCGCGCCGGACCAGGCGATACAATCTTCGACCTCGCGCAGCTGTTCGGCCACGTGGATGTGGATCGGCCCATCGGTGAGCGGCAGGACGCGGGCCAGGTCCTCGGGCGTGGCGGCGCGCAGCGAATGGGGGGCCAGGCCAAGGGTGGCCCCGGGCAGATCGGCCAGCAGGTCGCGGCAATCCGCATGCAGCCGGGCGAAACGGTCGACGTCATTGGCAAAGCGGCGCTGGCCGTCGGTCGTCGCCGCTCCGCCAAAACCCGAGCGGGCATAGAACACCGGCAGCAGGGTCAGGCCGATGCCGGCCCGGGCGCTGGCCCCGGCGATGCGGGCGGCCATCTCGGCCAGGGTGTCATAGGGCCGGCCGTCGCGGTCGTGGTGCAGGTAGTGGAATTCGCCCACACGGGTGAAGCCTGCCTCAAGCATCTCGACGTACAGCTGGGCGGCCACGGCTTCGACCTGGTCCGGGGTCATCGACAGGGCCGTGCGGTACATCGCCTCGCGCCAGCTCCAGAAACTGTCGCTGGTCGGCCCACGGGTTTCGGCCAGCCCGGCCATCGCCCGCTGGAACGCGTGGGAATGCAGGTTGGCCATGCCCGGCACAAGGGTGTCGTGGCAGTCGTCGCCCGGCTCGGCGGGCGTGTCGGGCGCAACGCTGATGATGCGGCCGGCATCGTGGGTCAGCCGGACATTGTCGCGCCAGCCGTCGGGCAAAAGCGCGCGGCGCGCGTGCAAGGTCGTCATGAGGGTCTCTCCGCTGGGCCCCGGCAGGGATGGCGCAGGTAAATGCTCTTGCCAACCCGTTTATTATGTCTATACATTTTTGGCAAGGTGAAAGGCCACATCATGACGGACAAGGACACGACAGGAACACGGCTTTGGCGCGGGGCGCGGCTGGCCACGCTGGATCCGGCCCGCGAGGGGCTGGGCGTGGTCGAAGACGCCGCCCTGCAGGTAGAGAACGGCCGAATCAGCTTTGCCGGGCCCGAGGCCAACCTGCCGCCGCTTGAGGGCCCCGTCATGACAACCGACTGCGGCAACCGCTGGATCACGCCCGCACCGATCGACTGCCACACGCACCTGGTCTTCGGGGGCAACCGGGCGCGGGAATTCGAAATGCGCCTGGATGGAGCCACTTACGAAGACATTGCGCGGTCAGGGGGCGGGATCGTGTCGTCGGTCCGGGCGACCAACGCGCTGTCCGTCGACGACCTGGTCGCGCAGGCGCTGCCCCGGCTGGACACCTTGCTGGCCGAAGGCGTCGGCACGGTCGAAATCAAGTCGGGTTACGGGCTGAACATCGATGCCGAGCTGCGCATGTTGCGCGCTGCCCGCGCCCTGGCCGACCAACGCCCGGTGCGGATCGTGACCTCTTATCTGGCCGCCCATGCGGTGCCGGCAGAGTATGCCGGGCGGGGCGATGATTATATTAACGATGTCGTTCTACCGGGTCTGCGCGCCGCTCATGCCGAGGGTTTGGTCGACGCCGTCGACGCCTTTTGCGAGGGCATCGCCTTTCAGCCCGACCAGGTGGCCCGGGTCTTTGACTTGGCGGCGGAGCTGGGTCTGCCGATCAAGCTGCATGCCGAGCAATTGTCGAACCTTGGCGGCGCGGCGATGGCTGCCGGGCGCGGGGCCTTGTCGGCCGACCACCTGGAATACCTGGATGCCAACGGGGCCGAAGCGATGGCCCGGGCGGGCAGCGTGGCCGTGCTGCTCCCCGGCGCGTTCTATGCCCTGCGCGAGACCCGCAAACCGCCGGTCGACCTGTTGCGCAAGGCCGGCACGCGGATGGCCGTGGCGACAGATTGCAACCCGGGCACCTCGCCGCTGACGTCGTTGTTGCTGTCCATGAACATGGCCGCGACCTTCTTCGGATTGACGGTCGAGGAATGCCTGGCGGGCACCACCCGCGAGGCCGCAAGGGCGCTGGGGCTGCTGGAGGAAACCGGCACGCTGGAGCCGGGCAAAGCCGCCGATTTCGCCATCTGGGACATCGAAAGCCCGGCCGAGCTGGTCTACCGGATCGGCTTCAACCCGCTACATTCCCGGGTCTTCGCGGGGGAATTACTGAACAAGCAGAGTGGTTTGGCATGACGCACACATTGATGCCCGGCGCGGTGACGCTGGCCGAACTGGAAGACATCTACCGCAATGGCACGCCGGTCACGCTGGACCCGTCCAGCCATGCGGGCATCACCCGCGCCGC
This sequence comes from Paracoccaceae bacterium, assembly GCA_002709405.1. Taxonomy (GTDB): domain Bacteria; phylum Pseudomonadota; class Alphaproteobacteria; order Rhodobacterales; family Rhodobacteraceae; genus Marinibacterium. The sequence continues at coordinate 5,861 of PAQV01000039.1, read as the reverse complement.
CGAGCGGATCGCCCGGATCGCGGCCTCAGACGCCCCCGTCTACGGGGTGAACACTGGCTTCGGCAAGCTGGCCTCGATCCGGGTCGACGCGGCCGATACCGCCCGGTTGCAGCGCAACCTGATCCTGTCACATTGCTGCGGCGTGGGCACACCTCTGGGCGCGGATATCGTCCGCCTGATCCTGGCGCTGAAGCTGGTGTCGCTGGGCCGGGGGGCCTCTGGCGTGCGGATGGAACTGGTCGTGCTGCTGGAAAACATGCTGGCGCGCGGCGTGCTGCCGGTGATCCCGGGGCAGGGGTCGGTCGGGGCATCGGGCGACCTGGCGCCTCTGGCCCACATGGCCGCCGTCATGATGGGCGAGGGCGAGGCGGTTCACGATGGCGTCCGCATGTCCGGGGCCAAGGCCCTGGCGGCGGCCGGGCTGAAACCGGTGACGCTGACGGCAAAGGAAGGTCTGGCGCTGATCAACGGAACCCAGACGTCGACCGCGCTGGCCCTGGCCGGCCTGTTCCGCGCACAGCTTGCCGCGCAAAGCGCGCTGGTAACGGGCGCCCTGTCGACCGATGCGGCGATGGGGTCGTCGGCCCCGTTCCATCCCGAAATCCACGCCCTTCGCGGCCATCGCGGCCAGTTCGAAGCCGGTGCGGCGCTGCGCGAGTTGCTGGACGGCTCGCAGATCCGCCAAAGCCACCTGGACGGCGACGAACGCGTGCAGGATCCCTATTGCATCCGCTGCCAGCCGCAGGTGACGGGCGCGTGCCTGGACCTGCTGCGCCAGGCCGCGCGCACGCTGGAAATCGAGGCCAACGCCGTCACCGACAACCCGCTGGTGCTCTCCGATGACACGGTCGTATCCTGCGGCAATTTCCATGCCGAGCCGGTCGCCTTCGCCGCCGATCAGATCGCCCTGGCCGTCTGCGAGATCGGCGCCATCGCCCAACGGCGTATCGCGCTGCTGGTGGATCCGGCCCTGTCGCATGGGCTGCCCGCCTTCCTGTCCAGGGCTCCGGGCCTGAATTCGGGGCTGATGATCGCCGAAGTGACATCGGCCGCGTTGATGAGTGAAAACAAGCAATTGGCCCATCCGGCCTCGGTAGATTCCACGCCAACCTCGGCCAACCAGGAAGATCACGTGTCGATGGCCTGCCATGGAGCGCGGCGACTTTTGCAGATGACCGACAACCTGTTCAACATCATCGGGATCGAGGCTTTGACCGCCGCGCAGGGGGTCGAATTGCGGGCGCCGCTGACCACCAGTCCGGTCCTGCAAAAGGCCATGGAAGCGATCCGGGCGCAGGTGCCGACTCTCGAAGAAGACCGCTACCTGGCCCCCGATCTTGAACGTGCCGCGACCCTTGTCGCCTCGGCAGGCCTGACCGGCGTTGTTCCGACCCAGATATTGCCCGGACTGGAGACCCAAGCATGAGCGTTGTCGACATTCACGAGGGCAGCTCGCCCGTCATCCTGGGCCTGCCCCATACGGGCACCGATGTGCCGCCCGACATCTTTGCCCGGCTGAACGACACGGGCCAGGTTCTGGCCGATACGGATTGGCACATTCACACCCTCTACGCCGGGTTGCTGGCCGATGCGACGACCGTGCGCGCGACCTTCCACCGCTACGTCATCGACGCCAACCGCGATCCGGCGGGTGTCAGCCTGTATCCCGGCCAGAACACCACCGGGCTGGTGCCCGACACCGATTTCGACGGCCGACCCATCTGGCGTGACGGCATGGCGCCCGGACCGGACGAAATCGCCGATCGGCGGGACACCTTCCACGCGCCCTACCATGCCGCCCTTCAGGCCCAGATCGATCGGGTCAAGGCGCTTCATGGGATCGCGGTCCTGTACGACTGCCACTCGATCCGGTCGCTGATCCCCTTCCTGTTTGAAGGCCGCCTGCCGGATCTGAATATCGGCACCAACGGCGGCACCACCTGCGCGCCCGAAGTCGAGGCCGCCGTGACCTCCATTGCCGCCGAAGCCGCGGGCTACACCCATGTGCTGAACGGCCGCTTCACCGGCGGCTGGACCACCCGGCACTATGGCCGGCCCGACCAGAACGTGCACGTCATCCAGATGGAGCTGGCCCAGGCCACGCACCTGGCCTCGGAAACGCTGCCCTTCGACTATGATCCGGCCAAGGCCGAGCGTCTGCGTGTGCCTCTTGGCCAGATCCTGAACCGCCTCGAGACCTGGGCCCTTTCCCACTCCGGAAACGGAGATCACTCATGATCGATCCGCGCCACAACATCCGCGAAGTCCGGGCCGCCCGCGGCACCGACCTGACCGCCAAGAGCTGGCTGACCGAAGCGCCCCTGCGCATGCTGATGAACAACCTCGACCCGGACGTAGCCGAACGTCCGCACGAGCTTGTAGTCTATGGCGGCATCGGCCGGGCGGCGCGCACCTGGGAGGATTTCGACCGCATCGTGGACAGCCTTCGGACGCTTGAGGACGATGAAACCCTGTTGGTGCAATCGGGCAAACCGGTGGGCGTGTTCCGCACTCACAAGGACGCTCCCCGGGTGCTGATCGCCAATTCCAACCTGGTGCCGAACTGGGCAAACTGGGATCATTTCAACGAGTTGGACAAGAAGGGCCTGGCCATGTACGGCCAGATGACGGCCGGATCCTGGATCTACATCGGGACCCAGGGCATCGTGCAAGGCACCTATGAAACCTTCGCAGAAGCCGGGCGCCAGCATTATGGCGGGGATCTTACCGGAAAGTGGATCCTGACAGGCGGCCTTGGCGGCATGGGAGGTGCTCAGCCTCTGGCCGCAGTGATGGCTGGCGCCTGTTGCTTGGCCGTGGAATGCGATGAAACCCGCGTCGATTTCCGTCTGCGCACGCGCTATGTCGACGCCAAGGCACACACGCTCGATGAAGCGCTGGAGATGATCGACACCTGGACCAAGGCCGGAGAGGCCAAGTCTGTTGGCCTGATCGGAAATGCAGCCGAGGTCTTCCCGGAACTTGTGCGCCGCGGGGTGCGGCCCGACATCGTCACCGACCAGACCTCGGCCCATGACCCGATCCACGGATATCTGCCGATAGGGTGGGGTGTCGAGGAATGGCGCTCCCGGCAGGAAAGCGACCCAAAGGCGGTGGAACAGGCAGCGCGAGCTTCAATGAAGACCCACGTTGCGGCGATGGTCGATTTCTGGAACGCAAGCGTGCCGACGCTGGATTATGGAAACAACATCCGACAGGTGGCGCTGGACGAGGGGTTGGAGACTGCCTTCTCTTTCCCCGGGTTCGTACCGGCCTATATCAGGCCGCTGTTTTGTCGGGGCGTCGGTCCGTTCCGCTGGGTGGCGTTGTCTGGCGACCCCGAGGACATCTACAAGACCGATGCCAAGGTCAAAGAGCTCATGCCTGACGATACGCATTTGCACAATTGGCTGGATCTAGCTCGCGATCGGATTGCCTTCCAAGGCCTGCCCGCCCGCATCTGTTGGGTTGGTCTCGGAGACCGCCACCGCCTTGGCTTGGCCTTCAACGAAATGGTCCGTTCAGGAGAGTTGAAAGCGCCGATCGTCATCGGAAGAGATCACCTAGACAGCGGTTCTGTCGCTTCGCCAAACCGGGAAACCGAGGCAATGAAGGATGGCTCCGACGCCGTGTCGGACTGGCCGCTACTGAACGCTCTCTTAAACACGGCCAGTGGAGCAACCTGGGTATCGCTGCATCATGGCGGCGGAGTAGGCATGGGCTATTCACAACACTCGGGAATGGTAATTTGCTGCGATGGCAGCAACGACGCCGACCGCCGGATCGAACGCGTCCTGTGGAACGACCCTGCTACGGGCGTGATGCGCCACGCCGATGCTGGCTATAACATTGCAATAGACTGTGCCCGAACCCAAGGCTTGAATCTCCCCGGAGTTCTAAGTTCTTAATAGACATGCTTCTTATGACCAAGTTAGGGTCTGGACCCATTAATCGGCTTGCGACCACCTTGTCGGCGTGATTCACGTGCACTGCTCCCCAACGTTGGACCGCCGGAAGCTGGATTTTTCCGGCTGTTGCACGATGACGGGCTGGTCTCGCCATCGGGATAATGCACGGCAATCGGGACGTTATACCCGATCGCGCTATGGGGTCGGTCTTCGTTGTAGTGTCTACGCCAATCTTCCAGCTTTTCGCTGGCGTCGGCAAGGCTCATGAACCAGTGGGCGTTCAGGCACTCGGAGCGGAGCTTGCTGTTGAACGCTTCGATGAACCCGTTGTCGGTCGGCTTTCCAGGCCGTGAGAAGTCCAGCGTGACGTCGTTGGCATAGGCCCAGAGGTCGAGGTCACGGGATATGAACTCGCTGCCGTTGTCGACCCTGATCGTCTTTGGGTAGCCGATCTTGGCGCAGACTTTCTCCAGCGTCTGCACGACGTCCTCACCGCGGTAGGCGAAGCGGGGATCGGCCGCCGGGCAGAGCAGGGAATGGGTGTCGACCACCGTCAGAATGCGGAGCTTCTTGCCCATGGCGAGCTGGTCTTGAACGAAGTCCATCGCCCAGACATCGTTCGGCCCAACCGCTTCCTGGCGGTCCTCTCGTAGCTTCGCCTTCACGCGACGCTTTGGGTGCTTGTTCCGCAGCTGAAGGCCCAACTCATTGTAAATCCTGCGGGTCTTCTTCATGTTGATTACCCATCCTTCTCGTCGCAGCAGGACATGCACACGCCGGTAGCCATACCGCACCCGTGTCTCGCAGATCTCCTTGATCCGCCTTTCGACGGCAGCCTGGTGCGTCCGCCGGGACTTGTAGTGGTAGCTGGACGTGTCGAAGCAGATGGCCCCACAAGCCTTCCGGATCGACACGCCCCAGTCGACGCACAACCCGGTCACGATCTCTCGCAGACGCCCAGGCTTCAGAGCTTTCGCCGGATCACGTCCTGCAACATCTCCCGGTCAAGCGTCAGGTCCGCCACGATCTTCTTCAGCCGCGTGTTCTCGTCCTCGAGCGCCTTCAGTCGACGCATCTCGTCCGGCAGCAACCCGCCATACTTCTTCTTCCAATTGAAGTAGGTCGCCTGGCTGATCCCCGCCTTGCGGCAGATCTCCGCGACCGGCGTTCCCTGTTCGCCCTGCTTCAGGATGAACGCCTTCTGCGCCTCTGTGAACTTCGATGCCTTCATGCGTTTCCGCTCCTCTCCCAGCCAGGAAAGATTAGCCGAAAACTCCAGCTTCAAACGGTCCAGTTTTCAGGGGGCAGAGCAGACGTTAGAATGGATGTCGAGCGTAGGCACTGAAAACGTCGCTAATGTGTTACACAGACTATTGACGAAGGAAGCAATGCCTTGCTTCACACTGGTTGTGTATCTTGTCGCAATAAAGTTGGGGAAGTTTTTGGTTGCGGGGAGAGGATTTGAACCTCTGACCTTCAGGTTATGAGCCTGACGAGCTACCTGGCTGCTCCACCCCGCGGTTTTGCGTGATCAGACCGCCTTTTCGGGCGGGGCCGGACCATAGGTGCCGGGTCGGGTCGGTGCAAGAGAGAAGTTAGAGTAAAAAGCGGTGGGGCGAGACAGTGGCCCCGAGAACTACCTCAGGGTTCGACTACTACCCGGTAGTAGCGCTCGATCACCCCGACGGCACCTGCGTCAGTAAAGCCCGCATTGTCACCTGCCGCGATAAGCGCTTCGGCCCCGGGGACGGTTTGCCAGTCCGCATTTTCAAGGGTGTCGCTGGCTTCGAGGCGGTAGGTCTTGCCAGCCACGCTGGACCACCGAACCGTGACCACACCAGCCTCGGCAAGGCGATTGATCGTAACGATCCTTAGAAAGGAAATCACATCGAGGGGATCGGTTCCCGCGATGATCTCAGCGCCGTCCTCGATTCCATCATCATCGGTGTCCGG
>PAQV01000038.1 GCA_002709405.1 Paracoccaceae bacterium | reverse complement strand
GCCAGGAACAGCGACAGGGCCACGACCACGGCGGCGACAAGGACCGAATTGAGGATCTGGCGGCCAAAGACGCCACTGTCGAAGGCCTTGCGGTAATTCACGAAGTCGATGACCTTGGGCAGGTAATTGACGTCAAAGATCGCCTGGCCGCTCTCGAAGGAGGTCAGGATGGCGTAGTAGAACGGGAACACGGCCTGGGCCACGATCACGGTGACCAGCGCCCAGAAGCCGATGCGTTTCAGGATGGCCATGTCAGCTGTCCTCCTTGCCTTCGAGATCCATGCGGGTGGCATAGATGAAGGTGATGGTGATCAGGGCGACGATCAGGAACAGCAGCGTGGACGCGGCCGAGCCATAGGCGAACTTGTCGTAATCAAAGAGGTTTTCCCGGGCATAAAGCGACATGGTGCGGGTGGTGTCGGTATTGGGCGTCAGCACGTAGACAATGTCGAAGACGCGCAGCGCATCGAGCGCGCGGAACACGACGCCGACCAGCAGGGCGGGCATGACCAGGGGCAGGGTCACCCGGCGGAAGACGCGGACCGGGCCGATGCCGTCGAGCTTGGCCGCCTCGTAGATGTCGTTGGGGATCATCTGCAGGCCGGCCAGGATCAGCAGGGCCATGAAGGGTGTGGTCTTCCAGATGTCGACCATCATGACGGCGGCCATGGCGGTGTCGGGCGTGGCGGTCCAGGCGACGGGGGCGGCGATGATCCCAAGCTTCATCAGCATGTCGTTGATGATCCCGAACTGGTCATGCAGCATCCAGCCCCACAGCTTGGCCGAAACGACCGTGGGGATCGCCCAGGGCACCAGGACGGCGGTGCGCACGATGGCCCGGCCGGGGAACTGGGCGTTCAGCACCAGGGCGATGATCAGCCCGAAGAGGGTTTCGAAGAACACCGAGACAAAGGCGAATTTCAGCGTGTTCCAGACCGCGCGCCACCAGCGGTCATCGGCCAGCAGGCCCAACCATTCGCCCTGGCCGTTGCCATAATCCAGCCATTCCAGGTAGTTGCGGATCCCCACCCATTGGGCATCGTCGATGTTGTTCAGCGAGGCATCGGTGAAGCCGAACCAGATCGTCCGCGCCAGCGGGTAAAGGGCCACGGCGGCAAGCACCACCAGCATGGGCGCGATAAAGGCCCATGCGGCGCGGGTGCGTTGTGCTGTCAGGCCGGTCTTCTGAGTCATGGTCGGGTCCGGTTGGGATGGCTTGGGCCGCGCCCCCGGTCAGGGGCGCGGCATGGGGTCGTCTTACCAGTTGTTGCCGCGCAGGCGGTTCAACATGGCGTTCAGCCGGCCGATCGCGGCCTCGGCGTCCATCTCGCCGGCCAGAACGTCATGGGCGGCGGTCCAGACCTCGGAGGAGACCTCGTTGTAATCGGTCTTGGTGGGGGCCGCGGGCCGCACGATGGCGTTGTCGATCACCGGTTTCCAGAGCGGGATGAAGGGCTGCTTCTCGCCGATCTCGGGGTCTTCATACAGGGCGGACAGGGTCGGCGGGCGCGAGCTTTCGATGGCCCGGGCGCGCTGGCTTTCCTCGTTGTTGAGGAAACGGATCAGCTCGATCGCCTCGTCCTGGTGCTGCGAATAGCGCGCCACGCCCAGGTGCGAGCCCCCCAGGATCGAGGCGCCCGCGCCGCTGTCGCCGGCGGGCAGGGTGGTGACCTCGACCACGTCCTTGATCGGGCTGTCGTCGCCGTTGACCAGGGCATAGGCATAGTTCCAGTTGCGCATGAACACGGCGTCGCCCGACTGGAACACGCCGCGGGCGTCTTCCTCGGCGTAGTTCAGCACGCCCGGAGGCGAGATGTTGCCCGGCCACGAGGCCGCCAGTTCCAGCGCGGCGATGGCCTTGTCGTTCATGACGGAAATCTCGCCGTCGGGTTCGACGATATGGCCGCCGCCGTTCGAGGCGATCCATTCCATGGCGTTGCAGGTCAGTCCCTCGTAGGCCGCGCCCTGGAAGACATAGCCCCACATCTCGTCATTTCCGGCCGCGCGTTCGGCCTCCATGATCTCTTGCGCGGTGGCGGTCATCTCGGCCCAGGTGGAGGGCACCTCCTTGCCGTATTTCTCCAGCAGGTCGGCGCGGTAGTACAGCGCCGGTGCGCCCAGGAACATCGGCAGGCCGACCAGCTTGCCGTCGACGGTCTGGCTTTGCACGGCGGCGGGCACGAACTGGTCGATGATGTCGGCGGTCGGCTCGGTCAGGTCGATGAAGTGATCGGCCAGTTGCGGGGCCCAGATCACGTCAAGCCGGTAGACGTCGATGTCTTCAGACCCGGCGCTGAGCCACAGCTTGAACTGGGCGAACTGGTCGGTGGTGCGTTCGGGCATCGACACGATGTTGACCGTGTGGCCGGTTTCTTCCTCGAACCGGTCGAGGGCGGCGCGCAGGACTTCCTGGTCCTTTCCGACCGCCCCGTGCACGATGTTCAGCTCTTCGGCGCCAAGGGACGCAGCCGAGAGCGCGAGGGCTGCGACACCCGCAGCCAGGGCTTTGTTGGTGTTCATGTCGGACTCCCTGTCCTTGTTTCGTTCATTGCACGCCATCGCGGCAGTAGATGGGCGAGGCCCAGGCCATCTGCCCGTCCGCCTGGCGCAGGCGGACGTAAATGGTTTCACCGGCCGTCAGCGCCCCCAGCGGGAGGCGCCCCTGCCATTGCCAGTCGGCGGGGTCGGGCAGGGGGTGGAACAGCCAGGCCGGGCTGTCGATCGGCCCGAGGTTGCCCGACACCGATCCCGCGCGCAGGCGGGCCGCCGGCAGGGTGATGTCCTGGCCGCACAGGGTGGCCCGGATGACCGCGTCGTCGCCCAGGGTCAGCCGCAGGGCGATGCCCTGGGTGGCGGTGGTGGAATTGTTCGGGTTGGCCTGGGCCATGACGCGGAACCGGGCGGTGCAGTCCGACAGCGTCGCCGAGGGCAGGGCAAAGCCGGTGTCGGCCCCTTCCAGGGGGGACACGACCTCGGTGCCGCGGAAGCGGGGTTCCAGCGCGGTGACCTCGCCGCCCTCGACCGAGATCTCGCCGGTCCAGTCATGGGCCGATCCGCGCGCGCCCCAGCCCATTTCCAGGAACAGGATGGTGTCGCCCGCATCGCTTATGGGCGCAGGCGTCAGCGCCGGAGAGATACGGCTGACCAGCCGGCCGTTGCGGATCACGTCGATGCTGTCGATGGCCCCGCCGGCAATCGCCTCGATGTCGAGGGCCGCATCATCGGCTGGGGGCACGATCGCGCCCTGGATCCGGTCACCGATGGCGGTCAGCAGGTGGATGTTGGCCCCGGTCAGGGCGTTGGTCCGGCGGGCCATCATGGCGTCCCAGAGCGGGCCGCGCGCGGCAGAGGCCGCGTAGACGCACATCCGCCCGTGGCCGTAGGAACCGGGGAAGGCCGAGTGGTGATCGGTGTTGCCGACGATGCCGAAGACATGGCCCTCGGCCAGCCCGTGGGCCATGGTCGACCGGCCGTCCACCGGCCCCATGGAATGCAGGTAGCCGCGCGCGCTTTCCGAGGTTTCGGCGGTGCCGTGCATCGAGTTCATCTCGACGAAGGGCGACAGGCCGGGATCGAAGGTGTCCCAGTTGATGCCCCGCGCGCCCTGCCGGTAGCCGATGTGATGCGGGAAGGCCAGGGCCCGGCCCGGCATCGTGGCCTGCAGGACCGCTTTCAGTTCGGCCGGGCTGTCGGCCAGGTGCAGCGGCGCGCCGTCGATGTCGCGGTAGACGATGGTGTAATCGCCATGTTCGCAGGAATGGATTTCATAGCCCGGGAACACCGTGAAACCCGGCCCATCGGCTGCGGCCAGCGCATCGTAATGGGCGCTCCAGCCGTCGCGCAGCCTGGCAAAGCCCTTGACGTGGAAATCGACGATATGGGCGACCTCGGGCACGTCGACGGGCATGTCGGGCCAATGGGCGTGGCCGGTGATCGACAGGAAATCCAGTTGCAGCGCCGCCCGGGCCAGCGCATCGGCAAAGCGGCCGTGGCCATAGGACAGGTCGCAATGGTTGTGGATGTCGCCGTAACAGGGGCGCAGGCCCAGCCGGGTGGCCAGCGGCGTCATGTGGAGAGGCAGTTGCGCGGTCATAGGTACTCCTGCGTGCGCGGGTTCACCGGGCGGCCCTGCGCGGCCATCGACTTGCGCGCGGCCTCGACCAGGCGCAACGAGGCCAGCCCGTCGCGCACCCCGGCGGGGGGGATTTCGCCGCCGACGAAGCGGCGCATGGTGCGCACCAGTTCAAGATCGGCCCCGAAGTGAGAGGAATCGCGGTTGTCGGCCCCGGCCTCGATCACCTCGCGGGTGGCGCCGTGGTCCGTGACCAGGTCGATCTGGCCCGAGTGGCGCTCCATCCGCAGCCGGCCGGTGTCGCCGATGATTTCCAGCGTTTCCTGGTCCTCGGCATAGGGTCCGAAGATGGTAAAGAAGAGGCAGGCCACCAGGCCGTTTTCATAGCGCACGGTGACCACGGCGTGGTCGTCGATGTCCGAGCCGGGCAGGTAGACGCAATTGTCGTTGCGGTCGGCGGGGTTGTCGGCCTGCAGCCAGCTGTCGTTCGGCACCCGGCCCACGCCCTCGGCCACGTCGATCAGCGTCTCGTGGCGGCGGTAGGGGCAGTCGCGGGTGCATTCGGAACAGCGCGCCGGCGCGGTGGGGTCGGGGGCGAAGATCGACGAGCGCCCGCCGATGGCGGTGACGGTGGCGGCTTCGGACCCGGCGACCCAGTTCAGCACGTCGAAATGATGCGAGCCCTTGTCGTTGATCGCCCCGCCGGAGGCCGCGTTGGTGCGGTGCCACAGCTGCAGGTAGCGCGTGTAGGGAATGACCGAGCGCAACAGCACCATCCGCGGATCACCGGTGGCCCCGCTGCGCGACAGGCCGATGGCCTCGATCCAGGGGCGTTCGTAGCGGCGGGTGAAGCCCATCATGATCGGCTGGCCGGACGCGGTTTCGGCGTCGACGATGGCCTCGGCATCGGCCAGGCTGACCGAGATCGGCTTGTCCAGGTAGACCCGCTTGCCGGCCTTCACGGCGGCGCGCACCGGGTCCAGGTGGGCGTTGGTGTGGGTCGTGACCAGCACCATCTGCACGGCGGGGTCGGAGACGGCGGCGTCCAGGTCCCGGGCCACGCGGACCGAGTGATCGAGCCCCTGTCCGGCGTAAAGCGCGTTCAGGTGGGCGGCGGCCAGCTGGCCGCGGGCGGGCAGGCGGTCGAAGACGCTGACGATGCGAAATCCGGTTTCCGCGGCCAGTTCGGCCATGCGGCTGCCGACGTAATAGACCCCGCGTTCGCCGGCGCCGATGATGGCGACGCCGATGGTGTCGGACGTCACCTGGCCGGGGGACACCTGTGCCGGGCGGGACACGGGATCGGACGTGGGTGCGGGCATGGAGGCTCCTGAAAACACGATTCGGAGCCATCGTATGTGAGTATAATTAACCTGAGAACGGGAGTTATACTCAGGTGTCGGGTGCCGTGACGCTACCCTGTTCCAGGTGGCGGATGGGCAGGTAATGGGTCGCGGGGGCCGGGCCGTCGGGGTCCAGCCGCGACAGGACAACCCGTTCGAACGTGTCGATCTTCTCGGCGTTGGAATTGCCGACCACGTCGAACCGGTCGAGGTGTTCCGAGCGGAAATCGACGCTGCCCAGGATCACCAGCGACAGGTCGGGGCCGGGCACCAGGCGCAGCGCGTCGAAGGCCCGGCCGACCAGGTGGCCGTCGACCACGCCCCAGGTGATCAGGGCGGTGAAGGGCAGGGTGCCCCGGGTGTCCTGGTGGGCGGCGATCGCGGCGGTCATGTCCCGGGCGGTGTAATCTCCGGGCAGGGCGTCGAGCGCGATCAGCCAGCCGCCGCCCTCCATCCGTTCGGCCTGGCGCAGGTATTCCTGCCGGGCCATGGCGATGGGCCGGGCCGCGTGGCCCGAGGTCAGGAAGGCGATGCGCTCGTGGCCGGCCTCGCGCAGGTGGCGCATGGCAACGGCCAGGGCCTCGCGCCAGTTGGTGCCGATGGCGTCCACCCCGACCCCGGTGGTCGAGATCCCGTCGACCACCACCTGTGCCGCATGTTCGGACAGTTCGGCCAGGAAGGGCAGGGTGATGAGTTCGAAATGGACCTGCACAAGGCAGACCCGGAAGCGGCCAAGGCGGGACAGGATCGACAGGGCCTGGTCCTCGTCCGAGAAGCCCAGGATCAGGATGCGATGGCCGCGCGCCTTGATGCGATGTTCAAGCTCCATCAAGAGGTTGCGGGCCAGGCGGCTGGCCGACAACCGATAGAGCACCAGCACGTCGGCCTCCCATGGATCGACCGGTTCAGGCGGTTCGGTGACCACGATGCCCAGGCCCCTCCGGGACACAAGGCGGCCGGCCTGCAGGTGGGGGGCGAGGGCGGCCTCGATGACCCGTTGCGCGGTCCCGAACCGGCGCATCATCTCGCGCACCGTGGGCAGCCGGTCGCCGGGCGACAGGCGGTCTATCTCTCCTGCGATCCAGGAGCTGATATCCTCGCGGCGACCGGTCATGGCGCGATGTTAGAGGCCGCCCCCCGGCGCATGTCAATCTGCGCGCCGTCCACATGGGCCATCCGGCCACCCGCGCCGCTACCTGTGGGCGATCACGACATGGACGGCGTCGGGATAGATCAGCCGGTCGTTATGGGCGTAGTCGGCGAGGGACGCCCCGACCTCGTCGATCAGGGCCTGTTTGCGGTCGTCGGGAAGCGCCAGGAAGGCGCCCGCGATCGGCATCGAGGCCAGGTGCAGGGGCACGAACTCGGGCGCGGAGGGCACGTCGATCATCAATTCCTGACGATGGACGACCACGTCGGAAAACCCTTGTGCATAGACCTGTTCCGCAAGATCCGCCGCGCTTGGCGTTTCCCGTTGCGCGCGTTGTTTGCAGGCAACCTCGGGCGAGATGTGATGCTCGACCGCCGCACAGAGGGCTTTGGTATAGCGGCTGTGCCCGTCCCAGATCGAGAACGCCAGGCGCCCGCCGGGAACGAGCAGCCGGGAAAACTCGGCAAGGGCGCGCGCCTTGTCCGGGAAGTAATGATAGCCGTGTTGCGACAGGATGACGTCGACGGAGCCGGACGGCAGGCCGCTGTCGCAGACGTCGCTTTCGATCCAGCCGATATCGAGATCGCCGGCCAGCTCCCTGGCCTTGGCGATCATCGGCGCATTGATGTCGAGCCCGTCCACCGTGCCGGTCGGCCCGACCTTGGCCCGGGCCAGCCGTGTCGTCACCCCGGTTCCGCAGGCAACGTCCAACACCCGCTGCGCGGGGCGCAGGTCGACCCGGTCAACAAGCGTCTCTGCCCATCGCCCGAACCAGAGCGGAACCATGACCTCTTCGTAGATCCTCGGGCCGTTGCCTGCCAATTGAAACGTCATGGGATGTGCCGCCTCCAATGCCCCCCGGTCGAGGGACAGGGTAGGCGGCGGCACCCCAAGGCGTCAAACCTTGGGATGCGCCTGGTCACGGTCTGGACCATCAGCCCGCCGGCGTGATGTTCTGGTTGAACCGGAACATGTTGTGCGGGTCGTATTGCGCCTTGATGCGGGCAAGCCGGTCATAGCCGTCCCCGAAGGCGGCGCGGGTGAGCGTGTCGTCCTCGCCATGGCCGGGGAAATTCAGGTAGGCCCGGCCCTCGTGCCCGAAGGGTTCCGCCTTTAGCCAGCTGGCCCGTGCCCAGGCGATGTTGGCCGCATCGTCCGCCGCGTCTGCCCAGACCCCGTCGGCCGAGTACATCCAGCCCATGGACCGGTCGCCAAAGGCTGTCGCCTCGGCGGCCACCGCCCGCACGCCGTGGCCCATGTTCCACAGGGACGAGATCGTGTTCGGCGACGGCGCGGCCTTTGCATTGGCCATGGCGAGGTCGATCATCTCGTCGGGCAGATCCGCCAGGTAGAGCGCCTTCCAATAGCAGCGCATCGTGGCGAAGGGCGTCTGGGCATCGAACAGGCGCTGGACCTCCGCATAGGGCATCCGGCCAGAGAAATCCGTCACCAGCGGGCCCAGTTCGCGCAGGGGGCGGGCGAGCTCTTCGGCGGCGTCGAGGTCTCCGGTGACGACGGCCACCAGCGCAAAGACCTTCTTGCCCCAGTATTGCTGCGGAAACTCGTCATCCTCGGGGACGGTCGAGAACTCGCAGATCATCGCAAGGGCCTCGTCGTGCTGGGAAATATAGTCCCGCCATGCCCGGATGGGGCCGGGGCCGTCCTCCATCGCGTAGATCGGGGCGACGAAGAACACCTCTGGCCCGACCGGGTGCAGGGCGAATTCGAAACGGACGACAATGCCGAAATTCCCGCCGCCGCCCTTGAGCGCCCAGAGGAGATCGGGGTTCTCGGTCGCACTGGCGCGGGTCAGCCGGCCGTCTGCGGTCACGACATCGGCCGCCAGAAGGTTGTCGATGCTCAGCCCGTGCTGGCCGCGCAGGTATCCAAAGCCGCCCGACAGGGTCAGGCCCGCCACCCCGGTTTCCGAGATCAGCCCGCCGGGCGTGGCCAGCCCGAAGACCTGGGTGGCGGCGTCCATGTCGGCCCAGGTGGCCCCGCCGTCCGCGTAGGCGATCCGCTTGTCCGGATCGACACGCACCGAGCGCATTTTCGACAGGTCGACCATCACGCCGGTGTCGCACACCGCGTGACCCGCCACGTTGTGACCGCCGCCCCGGATGGACACGGGCAAGCCCTTGTCAGACGCGAAGCGGACGGCCGCCATCACGTCCTCGGTACTTTCGCAGCGGGCGATGAGCGTCGGCCGGCGGTCGATCATCGCGTTCCAGACCTGGCGCGCCTCGTCATAGGCCGGATCGCCGGGGACCAGCACGTCGCCCGAGAAGCCGGATTTCAATTCGTCGATCGTGGTCGTTTGCGTGTCCATTGGAACCTCCATCCAATTGCGATGCGCCGGTTATCCGGGCCAAGACCTTTCGGTGACAGTGGCAAATAGGCTGGAAACGTGCGAAACTGGACACCGTGACTGGGCGCATGTGACAGGACCGGACCGAAAGTGACAGAGACGATGCAGCCTGCGCGTCGGCGGCCCGTGATCGCGCTTCTGGCCTCGCCTGATACCTCGGCCATGGTGCTGTATGGTTTGTACGACGTGCTGACCACGGTCGGCGGCATTTACCCCGAGATGGTCAAGGGCTTTCCTGAACGAGAGCTGCTGGACGTGCGGATCGTCTGTGCCGACGGCCGTCCGTTCAATTGCGCGGGCGATATCCCTGTCCGTCCCCATGCCGGCCTGGACGATCTGCGGGCGCCCGGGGCCCGCCCCGACGCGGTGATCGTCTGCGACATGTACGTCGCGGTGACGGGCGTTCCGACGGGGCGCTATCCGCGCGAATGCGCCTGGATCCGCGACCTGCACGCGGCGGGGGTGTTGATTTCGTCGGTCTGTTCCGGGGCGCTGGTTCTGGCAGAGGCCGGACTTCTTGATGGGCGCAAGGCAACCGCCCATTGGGCCTATCGCGACATGTTCCACCGGTTTTATCCCAAGGTGTCCTTCCTGGAAAGCGCGGCGCTGTGCCTGAACGCCCAGGACGAGGGCATCGTGACCGCCGGTGCGGTCAGCGCGTGGCACGACCTGGCCTTCTACCTGATCGCCCGCTACTGCGGCTATCGCCACGCGGTCGACACGGCGAAGGTCTTCCTGATGTCGGACCACGTGGAAGGCCAGTCGCCCTACGCCGTCATGACACGCCCGATGGAGGTCAAGGACGCGCTGATGTCGGAATGCCAGGCCTGGATCGCCGAGCATTACGACAGCCCCAAGCCGGTCGAGCGCATGGTCGAGAAATCCGGGCTGGGGGCGCGGACCTTTGCGCGGAGGTTCCGGGCGGCCACGGGCTATACGCCGATCGACTACGTGCAGGCGCTTCGGATCGAAGAGGCCAAGCAGGTCCTGGAACGCGAGCAGCGCTCGATTGACGATATCGCGGCATCGGTCGGCTACGAGGACGGGTCCTCGTTCCGGCGCGTGTTCAAGAAACGCGTGGGCCTGTCCCCGGCGGCCTATCGCAAGAAGTTCCGGGGCCTGACCGATCTCGCCAATCGCTACGCCATGGGGCAAAAGCCGATGTGACGGGCCGGCCCCTGGACCGCACGGGGGGCCGGGTCATCCCCCCATGGGATCGCGCAGACCCTCGGGCACCGCGTAGCCCCATCCGGGATACATGTCGCAGATGACGTCCTTCATCTGGCAGATCGGGCGAGACGTGTCGCCCTGGCGGATGCTCATGAAGATCGGTGAGGTCGCGTGTTCCTCGATGGGGCGATAACAGATGCCTTCCATGCGCAGCCGTTCCAGCGATTCCGGCACGACGGCGATCCCTTCCGCGGCCGCGACCAGGCCCATGGCGATGTGCAATTCGCGCGCCTCGTGGGCGATGGCCGGGGTCAGGCCATGGTCGTGGAAGACGGTCAGCACCTGGTCGGCATAGCTGGGGCGCGGCTTGCTGGGGTAAAGGATCTGCGGTTCCTCGGCGATCCGCGACAGGGGCAGCGGGTCGTCCGATCCGGCCAGCGGATGGGTGATCGGCATGGCCACGATCATCTGCTCCTCGCGCAGCAGCACCCGCCGGATGGCCGGGTCGTCGAACCGCTGCGTCCCGAAACCCGCGTCGATGCGGCCTTCCTTCAGCGCATTGATCTGTTCAAGGCTGCTCATCTCCAGCAAGTGCAGGTCGACATCCTGGGCCAGCTTGCGAAAGCTGCGGATCAGGGCCGGGAACCGCCCGTACATGGTCGAGGCCACGAAGCCGAACACCACGCTGCGCTTGGACCCGGTGACCGTGCGGTGGATCATCGTCTTGGTCGCCTCGGCATGGTCGAGGATCTGTTCGGCCTGTTTCAGGAACAGGCGCCCGGATGTCGTCAACCTGAGCGGGCGCACCGACCGGTCGATCAGCTCGGTGCCCATCTCGGCCTCCAGCACCTGGATCTGCCGGCTGAGCGGCGGCTGGGCCATGTTCAGCGATTCCGCGGCCCGCGAGAAATTCCGTTCCCGCGCGACCGCCACGAAGTAGCGGAGCTGCTTCATCTCCATACTATACCCCTCCCGTATGGAAACAGATCAACTTGATCTTGGTCAAAACGACTTCTTTTTGTCACCTTACCCCAAGCTTGGTTGAGCCGGGTAGAGGAGGATGCTGCCGGCAGGGAGGTATCAGGCGATACCCAAATTGCATCAAGGCGGCCGTCCGTGCCGCCTGTTCCCGGGACTGTTCCGGGACACGATGTCTTGCACCCTGTCGTCCACGCCATGGCTGCCCGGCCAGCTTGCCAGCCAAGATCCCGTCACACCGGGATCCGCCAGACCGGAGGAAAGACCATGACCAACGACCTGAGAGCGCGCATCCAGAATGCCGTCATCGAGGACCCGCAGACCGGGATCCACCGCTGCCGCCGCGATATCTTTACCGATGCCGAGATGTTCGAGCTGGAGATGAAGCACATCTTCGAGGGCAACTGGGTCTACCTGGCCCACGAAAGCCAGATCCCGAACAATAACGACTATTTCACCACCTGGATCGGGCGCGTGCCGATCATCATCACCCGCGACAAGGAGGGCGAGCTGCACGCCGTGGTCAATGCCTGCGCCCATCGCGGGGCGACGCTGTGCCGGCGCAAGCATGGCAACAAGGCAAGCTTTACCTGCCAGTTCCACGGCTGGACCTTCAACAACACCGGCAAGCTGCTGAAAGTGAAGGACGGCAAGACCGGCGCTTACCCCGAGGGCTTCAACAAGGACGGGTCGCACAACCTGAAGACGGTTGCAAAGTTCGGCAGTTACAAGGGGTTCCTCTTCGGCTCGCTGAACCCGGATGTCCTGGAGCTTGAAGACTACCTTGGCGAAACCCGGGTCATCATCGACCAGATCGTTGACCAGGCGCCGAACGGGCTGGAGGTGCTGCGGGGGAATTCCAGCTATACCTTTGATGGCAATTGGAAATTGCAGATGGAGAACGGCGCGGACGGCTATCACGTCAGCTCGGTCCACTGGAATTATGCCGCCACCATGGGCCACCGCAAGGACGAGGGCACCAAGGCGGTTGATGCGAACGGATGGTCGAAATCCGTGGGCGGTGTCTATGGATTCGAACAGGGCCACATCCTGCTGTGGACGCAGACGCTGAACCCCGAGGTGCGCCCGGTCTGGAACCACAAGGACGCCCTGACCGAACGGCTGGGCGCCGAGCGCACGCAGTTCATCGTCGGCCAGACCCGCAACCTGGGCCTTTATCCGAATGTCTACCTGATGGACCAGTTCTCGACCCAGATCCGGGTGGTGCGCCCGGTGTCCGTCGACAAGACCGAGATCACCATCTACTGCTTTGCGCCCGTTGGTGAGCCCGCCGAGGAACGCGCGACGCGCCTGCGCCAATACGAGGATTTCTTCAACGTCTCGGGCATGGGAACGCCCGACGACCTGGAAGAATTCCGCGCCTGCCAGGAAGCTTATGCCGCCGCCGATGGTGTCTGGAACGACCTCAGCCGGGGGGCTTCTCGCTGGGTCGATGGGCCGGACGACAATGCCCGCGCGATGGGCATGACCCCGATCCTGAGCGCCGAGCGGGCCGAGGACGAGGGCCTGTTCGTCCGCCAGCACGAATTCTGGGCCGACACCCTGCTGAAGGCGCTTGACGCCGAAGAGGCCACCACCCGCGAGGAGGAACTGGCATGAACGCGCCCGTCCAATCCGACCTGACCGCCATCACCAATTTCCTCTATCGCGAAGCCCGCCTGCTGGATGACCGCGAATGGGATGCCTGGCTGGAATGTTACGCGCCCGAGGCCAGCTTCTGGATGCCCACCTGGGACGATGACGACCAGCTGGTCGAAGACCCGCAAAGCCAGGTGTCGCTGATCTATTACCCCGACCGCGCGGGGCTTGAGGACCGCGTGTTCCGGATCAAGACGGAACGCTCGGGCGCGACCATGCCCGAACCGCGCACCAGCCACATGATCTCGAACATCGAGATCCTCGAGCGCCGCGAAACAGAGATCGACCTGCGGTTCAACTGGCACACGCTCAGCCACCGCTACAAGAAGACGTCCACCTTCTTCGGCACTTCCTTCTACACCATCGACCTGTCTGCAGATGCGCCCCGGATCACCGCGAAAAAGGTGATCCTGAAGGACGATTACATCCACCAGGTCATCGACGTGTACCACGTCTGAGGGGGGATCATGAGCTATCGCGTAGCATTGAACTTCGAGGATGGCGTCACGCGCGTCATCCAGGTCAACCCGATGGAAACCGTGATGGACGCGGCCTACCGGCAGAAGGTGAACCTGCCGGTGGATTGCTCCGACGGCGTCTGCGGCACCTGCAAGTGCCGTTGCGAACAGGGGGCCTTTGATCTTGGCGACGACTACCTGGAAGAGGCGCTGTCCGACGGTGAAGCGCAGGAGGGCTACGTGCTGTCCTGCCAGATGGTGCCCGAGGGCGATTGCGTCGTCTCGGTGCCCGTGCCGTCGTCCTCCTGCAAGCTGACGCCTGCGGAATTCCAGGGTGAGATGACCACGCTGGACCGTCTGTCGGACACGACGATCCGGCTGGGGCTGACGCTGCCCAACCCGGCGGCCTTGGATTTCCTGCCGGGGCAATACGTCAACCTCGCCCTGCCGAATGGCCAGTCGCGGTCCTATTCCTTCAGCTCCGCCCCCGGGGCGGTCGAGGCGACTTTCCTCATCCGCAATGTCCCCGGCGGCGCCATGAGCCGCCATCTGACGGACACCGTCGAACTCGGTCAGACCATGCGGTTTACCGGGCCCTATGGCAGCTTCTTTCTGCGGGAAATCAAGCGCCCGCTGTTGCTGCTGGCGGGCGGCACCGGCCTGGCCCCGATCCTGTCGATGTTGGAGGTCATGGCCGAGAAGGGGCAGACCACCCAGCCCGTGCACCTTGTCTATGGTGTCACGACCGACGCCGACCTGGTCGAGGTCGACCGGATCGATGCCCTGGCCGCGCGGCTGCCGAACCTGTCTGTTGCCTGCTGTGTCGCGGATCAGGACAGCGCGCATCCCCTGAAGGGTTATGTCACCCACCACCTGACCGACGAGCAGTTGAACGACGGCGAGATCGACGTTTACCTCTGCGGCCCGCCGCCGATGGTCGAGGCGGTGCGTGTCTTCTTCCAGGACAAGGGGCTGACCCCGGCGAGTTTCCATTACGAGAAATTCACGCCCTCCGAGGCGCCCAAAGAGGTCGCCGCATGATCTGTCCCGATCGTTTCAAGGGGCAGGTCATGGTGGTGACGGGCGCGGCCCAGGGCATAGGCCTTGGCGTCGCGGCCCGCGCCTGCGCCGAAGGGGCCGATGTCCTGCTGGCCGATCGCGCCGAGTTCACCCCCGAGGT
This sequence comes from Paracoccaceae bacterium, assembly GCA_002709405.1. Classification (GTDB taxonomy): domain Bacteria; phylum Pseudomonadota; class Alphaproteobacteria; order Rhodobacterales; family Rhodobacteraceae; genus Marinibacterium. The sequence continues at coordinate 37,880 of PAQV01000038.1, read as the reverse complement.
GGCCGCCCAGATCGACGCCAGCGGACCGGGTCGGGCGCGTGCGGTGATCGCGGATCTGGAAACCTACGAAGGGGCGGAGGCCGTGATGGCGGCCGCCACCGAGGCCTTCGGCGGGATCGATATCGTCGTGACAGGCGTCGGCGGGGCGATCCGCATGCGCCCCTTTGCCGAATTCACGCCCGACCAGATCGAAGCCGAGGTCCGCCGGTCGCTGATGCCGACCCTCTGGTCGTGCCGCGCGGCCATCGCGCCGCTGAAGGCACGGGGCGGCGGGGTGATCGTCAATGTCTCGTCCAACGCCACGCGCGGCATCCACCGGGTGCCCTATTCGGCGGCAAAGGGGGGCGTGAACGCGCTGACCGCGTCTTTGGCGATGGAACTGGCCAAGCACAATATCCGCGTGGTCGCCGCAGCCCCCGGCGGGACCGACGCCCCGCCCCGGCGCATTCCGCGCAATGCCAAGGGCGACACCAAGGCCGAGCAGCGCTGGATGGCGCAGGCGGTCAAACAGGTGACCACGTCGACCCTGATGGGGCGCTACGGCACGCTGGACGAACAGGTCGCGCCGATCCTGTTCCTGGCCTCGCAAGAGGCGTCCTACATCACCGGCAGCACGCTGGTCGTCGCCGGCGGCGACACGGGCTGACGACCCAGAGACCACCAAGGGGCCGTGGATGAGGATCCGCGGCCTGTCTCCGGACCGCCCACGCGGACCGTTCCCCAGCTTTCATCGAAAGGGCCATTCCGATGCGCCTCAAGCACCTGACGTACTTCATCGCTGTCGCCGAAGAACTGCATTTCGGTCGCGCGGCGGATCGCCTGAACATCGCGCAGCCGCCTCTTAGCCGCCAGATCAAGGCGCTGGAGGACGAGATCGGCACGCTGCTGTTTGACCGCAGCCGCAGTTCGACACGCCTGACCCCGGCGGGCGAACGCATGCTGGATCACGCCAGGCGCATCCTGAAGCAACTCGACGACGCCCAGACAGAGGTGCGTCGGCTGGGGCAGGGGGCACAGGGGCGGCTGCGCATCGGCTTTGTCGGATCGGCCACCTTCGGCATTGTTCCGGAGGTCGTCAAAAGCTTTCGCGCCGAGTTTCCCGATGTCGATCTCAGCCTCTTCCCGATGAACAATGCCCAGTTGCATCAGGGGCTTGTCGCGCGCGAACTCGACGCGGCCTTTACCCGGCCCGCGCTTGAGGATGCCGAGATCGCCACCCGCAAGCTGCTGGAAGAGCCGCTGATCGCCGCCATCCCTGACACGTTTGACGTGGGCATGAACGGTATCCTCGACCTCGCCTCGCTGCCCGACACGGCCTATGTGCTTTACCCGGAATTCCCCCGCCCCAGCTATGCCGACACGGTGCTGGCGGCCTGCGCGGTGCAGGGGTTGGACACGCACCGCCAGGTCTGGACCATGGACGCCCATACCGCGCTGAGCCTTGTCGCCATCGGCGAAGGCATCTGCATCGTGCCCGCCGCCGTCGGCACCCAGCCGCGCAATGGCGTGCGGTTCTGCGAAGTCCGGCCGGGGCTTGGCACCAGCACGCTGGCGCTGAACTTCCGGCTGGATGAACGCGGCGCGCCGGTGCAGAACCTGCTGCGGATCGCGCAGCGGACGGCGCGCAGGCAGTCGATCCATCTCAGCGCCGCCTGATCACACGCCCAGCCAGCGGTGCTGGGTATCGCTGTCGGCGCGGATCTCGGCCGCGCTGCCCTCCCAGACGATCTGGCCCTTGCCGACGACCACCACGTCGTCGGCAAGCGACGTGGCAAAGCCGAAGTTCTGCTCGACGATGATCATCGACAGGCCCTCGGCCTTCAGCTCCTGCAGCTTGTCGTGGATCAGCTGCACGATGATCGGGGCCAGGCCCTCGGTCGGTTCATCCAGGATCAGCAGGCGCGGGTTCATCAGCAGCGCCCGCGCGATGGCCAGCATCTGCTGTTCGCCGCCCGACAATTGCGTGCCGCCATTGGCCATCCGTTCGCCCAGCCGGGGAAACAGCTCCAACACCCGGTCCATCGTCCAACCGCCGCCGCCGAAGCGCTTGGCCGTCAGTTCGAGGTTCTCGCGCACCGTCAATGACGGGAAGATATCGCGCGTCTCTGGCACGTAGGCGATGCCGCGCTTGGCGATCTCGTAGGGGTGACGGTCGATGGGCTGACCTTCGAACCGGATGTCTCCTGCGGTGCGGGGCAACAGGCCCATGATGGTCTTCAGCGTCGTGGATTTGCCCGCGCCATTGCGCCCGAGGATCGCCATGACCCGGCCCGCCCGGGCGGTCAGGCTCATGCCATGCAGAACCTGCGTTTCGCCGTAGCCCGAATTCACCGCTGCCAGTTCAAGCATGTTCCCAGCTCCCCAGATAGATTTCCTTCAGCAGATCCGATCCCCGCGCTGTCTCGGGCGCGCCGTCAAAGACCACCTCGCCGTAATTCAGGACGGTGATGCTGTCGGCGACCTCGAAAGCGAGGTCCATGTCGTGTTCGATGATCAGGATCGTCAGGTCGCGCGGCAGGCCCGCCAGCAGGGCATGGAACGCCCCCGCCATTTCGGGGCCGACGCCGCTGGTCGGTTCGTCCATCAACAACACGCGCGGCCGGGTGGCCAGGGCGACACCGACCTCCAGCTGGCGCCGGACGCCATAGCTGACCTCGGACACGCGGGCATGCAAATAAGGCTGCAGGTTCACCTGGGCGGCGACATCCTCGACGATCTCGCGCACCTCGGGGCGGGACAGGCTGTCGCCCCAAAGCCGCGTGCCGAACCCGGTATGGATGCTGGCGGCAAGGCCGAGGTTTTCCTCGACCGACAGGCCGTCAAAGAGAGTGTTCTTCTGATAACTGCGCGACAGCCCGCGCCGGGCCCGGCTGGCCACCGGCAGGGAGGTGACGTCCTCTCCGGCCAGCATGATTGCGCCGCTGTCGGGGATCAGTTCGCCGGCCAGCAGGTTGAAGAGCGTTGTCTTGCCGGCCCCGTTCGGGCCCAGGATCACCCTCCGTTCGCCCTTTTCCAGCCGGAACGACACGTCGCGCGTGACGTGAACGGCGCCGAAGGATTTGTCGAGGTTGCGGGTCTCAAGCATCGCGAGGCTCCTCCGTCGGCTGCGGACGCGTGATGTCGTTGAGCCGCTTGTCCAGCCGCGCCCCGATCTGTGCTTCGATCCAGCCGAAGATGCCGTTGGCGCGGCTCATGACGACACCGATCAGCAGCAGGCCCACGACCAGGTGCCAGTAGGGCGTGATGGCGCTAAGTTCATGTTTCAGCACGACCAGAGCTACGGCCCCGATCATCGGCCCGACCAGCGTGCCGAGGCCGCCGAGGATCACCACCACCAGCGCCTCGCCCGACACGGTCCAGTCCAGAAGGCCGGGCGAGATATACATGATGTGCATCGCAGACAGAGCCCCCGCCAGGCCCGCGATCATGCCCGACAGGCCAAAGACATCCGCCTTCACCCGCCAGACCGTCAGCCCCAGCGCACGCATCCGCTGTTCGCTGTGCATGACGCCGGTCAGCGACCGGCCAAGGCCCGAGCGCAGGACCGCGACGGTGGCCAGGTAGACCAGCCCCAGCACGCCCAGGCAGAACAGCGCAAAGCTGCGGCTGTCGGTCAGGTCGATGCCGAGGGCCGTGAGGTCCAGCCGCTCGATCCCACCCATGCCGTCGTCACCGCCGAAGAACGGGGTCTGGAACACGTAGGAATAGGCCATCTGCCCGAAGGCCAGCGTGGCCATGATGAAATAGATGCCGTGGCTGCGCGCACAGACCGCGCCGATGACCCAGGCGGTGGCCCCGGTCAGGGCGATGGCGCCGACCAGCGACACCAGGGGCGTCAGTCCGAGGATCCCGCCGAAGGTCGCGAAGGCATAGGCGCCGACCCCCATCAACGCGCCATGGCACAGGGACACCATGCCCCCGAAGCCCGCGACCATGTCCAGGGCCAGGACCAGCATGGCGAGGATCAGGATCTCGATCAGGATTTCCAGGCCGAAGTAGCCCGCCGTGGCGGCCTGGAACAGGGCTCCGGCGGCCAGCAGGGCCAGCGCGATATAGCGCAGGGGCGTGTGTCGGAACATCTTTTATCCTTTCGCCGGGAACAGGCCCATCGGGCGGATCACGAGCACCGCGGCCAAAAGGGCATAGATGAGAACGGAGGCCAGCTGCGGGGCCAGCACCGCGCCGAAGGTCTGGACGAAGCCGTAGATCAGCGACCCGGCAATCGCGCCTTTCAGCGACCCGAGGCCCCCGATGACGATGACGATCAGCGTCGGGATCAGGATCTGCAGGCCCATGTCCGGCGTCACGCTCAGCAGAGGTGCGGCGACCACGCCCGCCAGCCCGGCCAGCGCACAGCCGACGCAGAAGACGGTGAAGAACAGCCGTTCCACGTTGATCCCGAGGCAGGCGGCCATGGCGTCATTGTCGACGCCCGCGCGGATCATCGCGCCGACCTGTGTCTGCCCCAGCACCCAGGCCAGCCCGGTGAATATCGCCAGGCCCAGGGCGATGACGAACAGGCGGTAGGCAGGGTATTCGATGCCCAACAGCGCCACGCGTCCGCTCAGAAAGCCGGGTTTTTCGATGGCCAGCGGCAGGTCTCCCCAGAAGATCCGGGTCAGGTCCAGCAGAACGAAGATCAGGCCGAAGGTCACCAGCACCTGGGCCATCGGGCCCGACCGCCGCATCCGCTTGATCAGCCCGGAATACAGCAGCACCCCCATCCCGGCCACGGCAACGGGCGCCACGAAAAGCCCCATCCAGAAGCCGCCGACCGCAGCCGCGGCCGCCCCGGCATAGGCTCCGACGGCATAAAGCGAGCCATGGGCGAGGTTGACGAAATGCATCAGGCCGAAAATCACCGTCAGGCCGATGGACAGCAGGAAAAGCAGCATGGACAATTGCAGCGCGTTGAGCGCCTGCAGGGTCCAGAAACCAAGGTCGGATGTCATGAGGGGTCTCCTTGGGCGCGCCTGCCGGAGGTGGCTCCGCCAGGCGCGACACAGTCAGGACGGATCAGTTCGAAACCGGCGCCAGTTCGCAGCCATTCGCCGGATCGGCAGAGGCCGGAAGCGTGGCAAGCACCTTCTGGGTCAGGCCATCGTCACCGGCCACGGTTTCGTAGACATAGATCGGCTGGATCAGGTTGTTGGTCACCGGATCGATCGACAGCTTGCCCCGCGGCCCGTCGAAGCTGACCTTGCGCAGGGCGGCCCCCAGCGACGCCCGGTCCGTCGCGCCGGATTTCACCGCTTCGACCAGCGCGCGGGCCGCGTCATAGCCCTGCACGGAGTATTCCGACGGCAGGCGGCCGGTCTCGGCCATGAAGGCTGTCGTAAAGGCCGCGTTGGCGTCGTTTTCGATCGTGGGCACGTAATGCAGCGCCGCGATCACGCCTTCGGCCGCCGGGCCTTCAGCGTTGACATATAGCGGCGAGGTCAGGAAGCCCGCGCCGTAAAGCGGCAGATCGGCCTTGAGCCCGAAACTGTCGTATTGCTTGACGAACGAGATCGCCTCGCCGCCCGCATAAAACACGTAGACCGCATCCGCCCCGCTGGCCTGCGCCTTGGCAAGGTAGGGGCCGAAATCCTGCGTCTTGCCGAAGGGCGTAAACTGCTGCCCGACGATTTCGCCGCCCGCGTCGGTGAAGCTGGCGGTGAAGGCATCGATCATCTGGCGGCCGGCCGCATAGTCAGGGGCCAGCGTATAGACCTTCCCCACGCCCTGCTCGTGCAGCCAGGTGCCCATCGGCCGGTTCACCTGCCCGTTCGAAAAGGACAGGCGGGTGATCCAGGGCGAACAGGCCTCGCCCGTGGCTTCGTCATTGCCGGCATTGGCGACGATCAAAGGCACCTCGGACCCATGGATCAGATCGCGCATCGCACCCAGCACGCCGGAACTGACGATGCCCGACAGGACATCCACCCGGTCCTGCAGGATCAGCTTTTTCGCCTTGCCCAGGGCGACCGGCGGCTTGGCCTCGGTGTCTTCCGTCAGGATGTCAAAGGTCACCCCCGTATCCGCGCCGTAGGTGTCGAGGCCCAGGCGAAAGCCCGCCTCAATATCGTTCCCGAGCGAGGCATAGGTGCCGGAGTAGGGCAGCATGAGGCCGACCTTGATGTCTTCGGCCAACGCGGGCAAAGCAAAGCTGGTGGCGAGCCCCGCGGCCGCCATGACGATACGTTTCATCGTGATCCTCCCATTCGATCCGGCCCGCATGTCAGCGTTCAGCCAGAGCCCCCGCATGTCCTTTGTCAGAGCCTCCACCCGCCGCCGGCCGCTGCTGCGGCGTCCTCCTGGCGGACCGTGATGCGTTTCAATTCCGTCATGATGGCAGGATGGGAGACCGGCATGCCATGACGGCCTCGGTAAGAGCTGATACCCGTTCAGAGACACCGGGGGGCCAACGAAGGCCAATCCACGCCTTGGGATGTCAGGGCCTACGGTACGGTGTCGTTGCTATCTGCGCTACGGGACCACGTCAGCGGTGTCCGCCCCGGTGACATGAGCGGCCCACGCGGCCATGACGGGCCGCCGGCGCTCCAGGAGATCTGATCGGGCATAGCTGCGCTCGATCTTGTTCCCGATGCGGTGACCAAGGATCGTCTCTGCTACGTCATAGCTACAGGCGTCGGTGTCCTGGACCCATGTTCTGAACGCGGTCCTGAACCCGTGCGGCCGGCCCGGCTCGCCAATCCGGTCAAGGTAGAGCTCGACGGCACGAGACCCAATCGGTTGCCCGGTGTTCCCCGGGAACAGCAGGCCGGCCCCGCGGTCCTGAACCATCTCGACGGCGGCCGGGGGCAGGGGCACGCGAAAGTCCTGCACCTGGCCCTCCCGGCCTTTCACGCGATCCGCCGGCACGGTCCAGATCCCGCTGGCATCAACCTCGGAGACCCTTGCCCGGCTGCATCCGTCGAAGCGCACGACTGTCAGGAGCATCCAGCGCAGACACAAGCCGCTGATCGTGTCCGGGTCCAGCCGATCCCAAAGCGCCGGGACGTCCTGCCAGGCTGTCGCCGCGATGTGCTCGACCTGGTGGCGGACCTCCCCGAGCATCCGGCGGGCGGCATCAACGGTGAACGGATCGCACGCGATGCCGGCGAAGCGGGCTTCCTCGAACACCATCCGGGTGCGCTGGATGGCCTTGATCGCGGTGGGGTGCTTCGCCCGCCAGATCGGGGTGATGGCATCCCGCACCGCCACCTGGTAGATGTCCGTCATGCGCATGCGGCCGATGACCGGGATGACGTGGCCATCCAATGGGCTGCGCCACCGCCCGCGCTTGCCGTTGCCTCGCAGGCCGTCGCGCTTTGCCTCGAACACGATGTCTACCATTTCGGCGAAGGTCGGGTTGGAGCGATCGCGCTCTGTGATCTCTTCCGCCCGGGCCTGGCGTCTCGATTCTATCGGGTCCAGGCCTCGAGCCAGATCGGCCGCCCATCGGTCGCGCTATTTGCGGGCCCCCGCCAGGGACAGGTCGGGCCAGGTGCCGATCCCCATCTCCCGGCGCTTGCCCAGATGAGAATATCGGAACACCCACTTCCCGCGCTTGCCCTTCTTATTCAGTATCAAGCCGCCGCCATCGAATATCTTGCTGTCCGAGGCGTGCTTGATCTCGGTCGTCGTCAGCTTGTTTTTCATCCGCTCCCCGGTCTGGCCCCCCAATTGGTCCCCCAGGAGACCCTGCGACGTGTAGAGACGCCGTGAGACACTGTGAGACAGTTCATCCATACCACGACGGATGTTTTTGGAGAGGGTGAGACGTGGTGCAACGCCCAGAGACAATTGTTCGAGTCCGTGTGGGGGCACCAAAAAGGGCCTGATTTGGCCTCAGGTTTTCGGACCGGAGTCCGGTACTTCCAAGCCTGCCTGTAAGAGGTGTCTCGGTCCGACGCGGGATCAGCTAGACAACTTGATGTTCCCCGCAGGTAAGATGATCGATCCGGCGCAGTCGCTCGTCAATTATATCGAATCCACCGCAACCGAAGACGGACTTCAGTTTGAGACGGGCGTGTAATTTGCGAAGCGCGATGACTGAAAGAGGGGGCTGGCTTAGGGGTAACGGCAAGGGCAAGAGCAGCTTCAATCAAGCAGCAATGCATGCCTAATGAACTTCATCTCTGTTGTATAACATAATCAAGATTACACGATTACGATGAAGCGGCGACGCCTGATGGATCATGGCGTCAAAGACCCAGGTCCGGGAAACTCGGCAAAAGGTTTATCGAAGGGGTCCGGACCCGGGCCCCTTCCCTTGTTATCCGGCACACCGGCCGGGCCTCAGCTGGCGTAGACCGAGGCGAAGTCCTTGAACCCCTTGATCTCTATGGGATTCCCCGAGGGATCAAAGAAGAACATGGTCCGCTGTTCGCCGGGCTCACCTTCGAACCGGATGACGGGCGGGATGTCGAACTCGATCCCGGCCTCTTGCAGGCGCTCGGACAGGGCCATCCAGTCGTCCAGCGGCAGCACCGCACCCATGTGGGGCATCATCACCATGTGGTCGCCAACCTTGCCGGTCCGGGTTGTCTTGAATGGCTCGCCCAGGTGCATCGACAGCTGGTGGCCGAAGAAATCGAAATCCACCCAGGTGTCGGTGCTGCGGCCTTCCTTGCAGCCCAGCACATCGCCGTAGAAGGCCCGGGTCTTGTCCAGGTCGGTGACGTGGATGGCGAGATGGAAAAGTGAGGTCATGGGTTTGCCCTTTGTCCGTCAGGAAAGGTGAAAGTGGCGCCGCGCGAAGAGGGCCCGACCGATGGTCAGGACGACACGAGGCTGGCTGGCTCCAGTTTTGCCACAGCGGCGGTGATGCGGTCGATAGCCTCTGAAAGCAACACATCGTCAATGGCATAGGCCAGGCGCAGGTAGCCCGGCGTGCCGAAGGCGGTGCCGGGCACGGTGCCCACGTGGACGTCGGACACCAGGTATTCCGCCACGTCCACGTCCGACGCGATCCGCGTGCCGTCGGGCCGGCGGGTGCCGATCAGGCCGGTGCAATCGGCGAAGACATAGAACGCCCCCGGCGGCACGTCGGTTGCCAGCCCCGGGATCGCCCCGATCGCCTTGACCAGCCGGTCGCGCCGGGCGCGCAGGCTGTCCCGCCAGCCGTCGACAAAGCTCATGTCCCCGTCCAGCGCGGCAATGGCGGCCGCCTGCGACACGGTCGACGGGTTCGAGGTGTTTTGCGATTGCAGGATGTCCATGGCCGAGATCAGCCAGGCCGGACCGGTCGCGTAGCCCAGCCGCCAGCCGGTCATCGAATAGCCCTTGGACACGCCGTTCACGGTCAGGATGCGCTCGGCCAGATCGGGCAAAGCCGTGGCGGGCGCGGTAAAGGGCACCTCATGGACCATGTGTTCATAAATGTCATCGGCCATGATCAGCGCGGTGTGATCGGCCAGCACGTCGCCCAGGGCCTGGATCTCGGCGGCCGTGTAGACGGCACCGGTCGGATTGTTGGGCGAATTCAGGATCACCCACTTGGTGCGCGGCCCCAGGGCCCCGGCCAGGGCTTGCGGCGTCAGCTTCCACCCGGTCTCCGCCCCGGTCGGCACGATGATCGGCGTCCCCCCGGCCAGGCTGACCATGTCCGGATAGCTGACCCAGTAGGGCGCTGGCACCAGCACCTCGTCCCCGGCATCGAGCGTGGCCAGAAACGCGTTGAAGATCAGTTGCTTGGCCCCTGCCCCGGCGATGATCTGCGACACCGGCACAGCCATGTCATTTTCACGCGCGAACTTGCGGGCAATGGCCTCTTTCAAGGCGGGCGTCCCCGAAACGGCGGTGTACTTAGTCTGGCCGCCCCGGATGGCGGCGATCCCGGCCTCGCAGACATGATCCGGCGTGGCGAAGTCCAGCTCGCCCTCGCCCAGGTTGATGACGCTCTTGCCCTCGGCGGCGAGCCGGCGAAGCGTGTCGGAAATCGCGGCGGTCGGCGAGGCACCGACACTGGACATGCGCGAAGCGAGATAGGTCATGAAAAGGTCTTTCCGTTGGTTTGGGGGCGCCGCTGCGCCCCCTCGAGTGCAGGGATCAAGCGGCGATCAGGCGACGCACAGCAGGTCGCGGGCGACGGTGCCCAGCTGCTCGCAGCCGGTTTCGGTCACCACGATGGTCTCGGACACGCCCACGGTGAACTGGCCGTAGATCCGCAGCGCCGGCGGCAGGTGGAAGGCCATGCCCGGCTGAAGCTCTGTCTTGACGCCCGCGTTCAGCGACAGGATCGCGCCTTCGCCCCAGTCCGGCGCAAAGGAAATGCCGGTCGAATAGCCCAGCCGCTTGCGGAAATTGTCGGTGTAGCCCGCCTTGTCGATGACCTTCTGGCAGGCCATGTGCGGCACCTCGCAGGGCACGCCCGGCTTGATTTCTTCCAGCGAGACGGCCAGCGCCTCCTGGCAGACCTTCATCATGTCCTCGGCCACCTGCGGAACAGGCCCGACCCAGGCCGAGCGCATCAGGGCCGCATGATAACGGTCGTGCACGCAGGCCATTTCCAGGAAGGCCGGATCGTTGTCCGACAGGGCCGTCCGGCGCCAGGTGCCGTGCGGCACGCCGGTGCGGCTGGCGGTGGACACCAGCGGCTCCATCCCCATGTATTCCGACCCGGCCGAGATCGAGGCCTGCAGCATCGCCGCCACCAGGTCGTTATCCGTTGCGCCGGCTTTCACGGCGGCCAGCCCGGCGGTCATGCCCGCATCGACGTAGGACGCGGCCTTGCGCAGCTTCTCGACCTCCAGCGGAGATTTGACCGCCCGGCCGACCTCGACGATGCCGGCGCAATCTTCCAGCGCGCCAAGCGCCTCCTGCATCCGTTCGTAAACGGCGATGGGCAGGAACCAACCCTTCTTGTCGATGGCGACGCGGCGGCCCTTCAGCTTCATCCGGTCCAGCACGCGCATCAGCACGTCGATGGGATCCTCGGCATCCTGGAACACGGTGGCGTCCGAGATAAAGGTATTGGCAATGAAGTTGTAATATTCCAGCTGGCGGATCACGAAGACCGGGTCGCCCTCGGCTGGCAGGATCAGCGCCTGGAACGTGTAATAGCCCGGGGTCTGCTGACCGGTCAGGTAATAGATGTTCTCCGGACCGGTGATGACCATCGCGTCAAGCCCGGCCGCTGCCAGCCGCGCGCGGGCCCCGGCCTGGCGTGCCTCGTACTCGGCCTTGGGAAAGGCGGATTCCTGTCCCTGCACCACGCCTGCATTGTCCATTTCAGTTCTCCATCATGCGCGGCGCACGCCGCTTGTCGAAAGTCAGTCCAAGTCCCGGGGCGGCGGGAACCGTGATGCGCCCGTCCTCGTAGATCAGCCCCGGGGCGGGATCGTCGGTCAGCCCGTCAGCCCCGTAGAGTTCAGCGGCAACCGGCGTGGTGGCCAGCGCCAGGTGAGCGGCGGCGGCCGTGGCCAGCCCGCCTTCGTTCATCTGCCCGATCATGAAAGGAACACCGGCCGCCTCCAGCCGCCTTACGGCCTGAAGCGCGGGGGTGATGCCCCCGGTCTTGATCAGCTTGAGATGCGCCCAAAGCTTGCGGCCCGCGGCCTCGAAGCCCTCGATGGTGCGGGTCACGTCGTCGTCGTCGGCCATGCTTTCGTCCAGCATCAGGGGCATCGGAGCCGCCTTGGCCAGGCGGATCAGCGCCGGCCAGTCGCCCGGCGGGATCGGCTGTTCCACGTATTTCAGGGCCAGCGGCCCCAGCGCGGCAAGGCGGCCCGCTGCATCGTCGACGGACCAGGATCCGTTCGCATCGATGGCCAGGGTCAGGTCCGGCCCGAAGCGATCGCGCAACAGGGTCAGCCGCCGCAGGTCCGCGCCGAATTCGGGGCCGAAGCGCACCTTCAGATCGCGAAAGCCCCGCGCGACATAGGCATCGGCCCGCGCGACCAGGTCCTCATCCGAGGACAGAAACAGCGTCTGGTTGCTGCCCCGCGCCAGCGGCACCGGCTTGCCCGCGATCAGATGCGCCAGGGGCACCCCGGCCCGCCGGGCCTCCAAATCCCAAAGCGCGCAATCGAAAAGCGCCCGGACCGGAGCCCGCGCCGCGCTGTCGGCAACGACCGCCCGCAGGGCAGCCGGGGCCTTCGTCCAGTCCAGCACCGCCGCAAAGGCCTGCGCCTCGGCGACCAGATCCTCGGGGTCGTAGCCGTTGAGGTAGGCGCAGTTCAGGCGCACCTCGGCCACGGCCTCGGGCGTACTCTCGGGGCCCAACGCCAGGTACAGCGCATCAAGCCCGGGCACCGCGCCCGAACTGGCGGTGTGCAGCGTCAGCCCCTCGTAATGCAGCGACGCCCGGTGGAACCGATAGGCCAGGGTCACTTTGACAGCACGCGTTGCGCGATGTCGGCATAGATCCCGGCAGAGGCGATGAACTCGTCCTTCGGCACGAACTCGTCGGGCTTGTGGGCCACGCGGATGTCTCCGGCCCCGATGACCGTTCCGGTCGCGCCGGCCTCGATGAAATGCACCAGGTCGCAGGCTCCCTGGAACCCGAAGGGCCCGGGCGCCGCGACACCCGCCGCCGCGCAGGCCGCAAGCGAGGTCTGCACGATGGCCGCGTCCTCGGCCGTTTCCGTCGCCCCGCCGGTGGTCGCATTCTTGCCGACGATCTCGCAGCAGAGGCCCAGGTCTTCGCGGGCCGCCTGCAACAGCGCCTCGATCTCGGCCTCGGCGCTGTCGTCGGTTTCGCCCGGGATCAGGCGCCGGTCGAGCAGCAGCTCGCAGGCGTCGGGAATCACGTTGTCCGCATGGCCCCCCGCGATCCGCGTGACCGTCAGGCTGGGATTGCCGACAAGGGGATGGGACCGCTGCGACAGCACATCATCATGAAAGGCGGCGATCCGTGGCATCAGCTGGCCGGCCGCAAAGATCGCGTTTTCGCCCAGGTGAGGGCTGCCGGAATGCGCCGCTTTTCCCAGCACCCGCACGCGCGGCCGATAGGACCCCTTGTGCGCCGAAAAGGTCGTGTTTGCAGTGGGCTCACCAACAATCACCATGTCGATCGCCGAGTTCCGTCCACAGTAGAACTTGGCCCCTTCGCTGGCGACTTCCTCGTCGCCGGTAAAGACCCCCATCAGCGTGCCGGACCAACCGTCGCGCGCCTCGGACATCAGTTGAAGCGCCTCGATCATCGCCGCCAGAGGGCCCTTGCAATCGACGCTGCCCCGTCCGTAAAGCTTGCCGTCCTTTTCGGTCAGCACGAAGGGATCGGTGGCCCAGCCCTCGCCCGCCGGCACCGTGTCCATGTGCGTGTTCAGCGCAAAGACCGGGCCAGGGCCGTTTTCCAGCACCGCTTCGACATTGAACCGACCGGGCGCGTATTCCTCCAGCCGCACGGTGAAGCCCAGCGGGTCCAGCTGGTCCCGGACATACTCGGCCACCGCCCGCTCGCCCCCCGGAGGGTTCTCGGACGGGATGGCAACGAGGGCGGCAAGATGCGCGACAAGGCGGTCGGGCTGCGGTTGGGCGATCATGTGGTCTTCCGGTGGTTCAGTGCAGGATCTGCGACAGGAATTTCTGGGCGCGCTCGTTGGCCTTGCCCCCGAAGAATTCCTCGGTGGCGGCGTCTTCCAGGATGCGGCCGTCTTCCATGAAGACGATCCGGTCCGCGGCCCGGCGTGCAAAGCCCATTTCATGGGTGACGCAGACGGTGGTCATGCCCTCGTTGGACAGCTCGGTCATCACGTCCAGCACCTCGCGGATCATCTCGGGATCAAGCGCCGACGTGGGTTCGTCGTACAGCATGATCTTGGGCCGCATCGCCAGCGCCCGGGCAATCGCCACGCGCTGCTGCTGGCCGCCCGACAGCTCGTCGGGGAAGTGATCGGCCCGCTCGGGGATATGCACCTTGCCCAGCAGTTCCAGGCCCAGGTCATGGGCGTCGTGGCGGCTCATGCCCAGCACCTTCATCGGCGCCAGCATGATGTTTTCCACCGCGTTCAGGTGCTGGAACAGCTCGAAGTTCTGGAACACCATGCCGATGTCGCGCCGCACCTTGTCGCCATGGCGCAGGTCGCCGGAAATCTCGCGCCCTTCGAACAGCACCGACCCCTTGCTGGGCGGCTCCAGCAGGTTGATGCAGCGCAGCAGGGTCGATTTGCCCGACCCCGACGGCCCGATCAGAACCAGCGTTTCGCGCTTTTTGACCCGAAGGCTGCAATCCGTCAGCACCTGGAGGTCGTCGAAGGATTTGGACACCTGGACCAGTTCGAGGATCGTGTCTTCAGCGGGCATTGTCGGCTCCGGCTTTCTTGGTGTTGGAAATGATCCGGCGGACCAGGCCACCGAACCCGGCAGCCCCCGTGGCCCGGGCCCGGCGCAACTTGGGGTCCAGCGCGGCCTCCATCGTGGCCAGCAGGAACATGAAGATCGTGGTCAGCCCGAGGTAATAGATGCCGGCGGCCGTCAGCGCCTCGAAATAGCGGAAATCGGCAGAGGCGGTCTGGTTCGCGACCAGCAGAAGATCCTGCACCGCGATCACCGACACCAGGGCCGAGGTCTTCAGCATGCCGATCATCTGGTTGCCCATCGGCGGCAGCACGATCCGCGCGGCCTGGGGCAAAACCACCCAGCGCAACACCGACAACCGCGTCATGCCCAGGGCCTGGCCGGCGGTCCGCTGGCCCTTCTTGACCGAGGACAGGCCCGAACGGATGATCTCGGCCATGTAGGCGGCTTCGTTCAGCGACAACGCGATGACGCCGGACCAGAAGGCGCTGAACCGGATGTCGAAACTGGGCAGCACGTTGTAGATGAAGATGATCTGGAACAGCACGGGCGTGCCGCGGAACAGCCAGAGATAGCCCGTCACCAACACCTTGACCGGCGCGAAACGGACCTGCTGGGCCAGAGCGATGATGAAACCGGCGATCACTCCGAACAGAAGCGATACAACGGTGATCAGCAGCGTGATCCAGGCACCGTGCGCAAAGGACTGGGACGTCAGATATTGCAGGACAAGGTCGAGGGACATTGGGGCTTACAGGGCCTTTCGTCGTTTCAATGTCCCGTAGCCGGCGGGGGCTACGGGACCGGGTGTCATGTTAGGGGTCAGTTGAAGATGGAAACCGACGCGGGCAGGTTCCATTTCTCGAGAAGGGCGTCATAGGTGCCGTCCTCGACGATTTCCGACAGGGCCGCGGCCAGGGCCTCGGCGATGGCGGTGTCGCCCTTGCGGAAGGCCATGCCCACCAGGTTGTTCTGTTCGAACTCGTCGCCCACGACCTCGTAGACGCCCGGCACCTTGTCCATCAGGACGACCGAACCCGGGGTGCTGTCGAAGATCGCGTCGGCGCGGCCCTGGCGCAGGGTCAGGGCGCTGTCCTGGGCGGTGGGCAGGGTCATCACGTTGATGCCGTCCTTGCCCGCTTCCTTGCAGCGCGCGTCATCGGCCCGGGCCTGGCTTTCCTGGATGCCGCCCAGCGTGACCGCGATGGTCGTGCCGCACAGGGTGTCATTGCGCCCGGTCACGCCCTTGGGGTTGCCCGCCTGCACGATCACCCGGTTGCCGATCTGCATGTATTCGACGAAATCCACCTGCTCGGCGCGGGCCTCGTTCATGTACATGGCCGAATTGATCATGTCGATCCGCCCGCCCTGCAGCGCCGGGATCAGGCCCTTGAATTCCATGTTGCTGGCTTCGGGTTCGACCGACAGCTTTTCCGCCAGCGCCGCGATCATGTCGATGTCAAAGCCGGTCAGGTCTCCGTCACGCATGAATTCGAACGGCGCGAAGGTGGCCGCCACGCCATAGGTCAGCTTGCCCGTTTCGACGAGACCGGTTTCGGGCATGTCGGCGGCAGTTGCGGGGGCTGCGGCGGCAAGGGCGAACATGCCGGCGACAACAGTCTGGGTCAGTCGAGAAATGATCATTGCGATCCCTGTCGGTTGGTTGTTTTGACAAGATTGTTCAACTCATCATCAAACATACAAAGCAAGCTGTATTCCGCAGGGACCGCGACACTTTGGCTCGAGACCCGGTGATCTGCACAAAAAACAGACAATAACGCCGGAAGCAACGGAAAAAGTAGGATCATAACGACTGCAAAGCGGTCACTTCCGCTGGATCAGGGCCATCCGGGCCCATTATCGGCTTTCCATTTGGGGTGAAATTATTGTTCAAGTGTGAGAACAACGTGCAATCTTGGACAAGATCTCATGAACGCCGCGCAGCAGGCCCGCTATCAGCTCGCCAACCAGATCCTTGATCTGGTGATCGAATCCCGGTTCGAGCCGGGCCACCATCTGCGCGAACAGCAGCTTGCGGAAATGCTGGGCGTGTCGCGGACGCCCGTCCGGGCCGCCCTGGCCCTGCTGGCCGAAAAGGGCGCGGTCGATTCGATCCGCAACAAGGGCTACTTCCTGCGCCTGCCCGCCGACCAGCTGACCAAGCTGGATGTGGCCACGCCGCCATCCTCGGCGCAGCGCATCTATGCCCGCATCATGCAGGACCGGATCGCCGGCGCGCTGAGCGAAGAGGTCTCGATCACCGAGCTGGCCCGCGTCTACGACGCCGACCGCGCGATGGTGCGCAACGTGCTGGCCGAGCTGGAACGCGACGGGCTGGTCAACCGGGGGCCGGGGCGCAACTGGACCTTCCTGCCGACGATGGAAGACATGGAAACCCAGCAGGCCAGCTACGAATACCGCCTGCTGCTGGAACCTCCGGGCATCCTTCTGCCCAGCTTCCGCGCCGACAAGGCCGCGCTGGACCGGCTGCGGCTGCAGCACCTTTATGTCCACGACCACCCGAACCTGAATGAAAGCATGGGCAAGCAGCTGTTCGAGCTGGACGCGACCTTCCACGAAACCATTGCCGAGTTCTCCCGCAACCCGTTCCTGCTTCAGGCCATCCAGCACCAGAACCGCCTGCGCCGGCTGCTGGAATTCGCCACCTATTCGAACCGCGCCCGGATCCGCGCCTGGTGCCGCGAGCACATCAAGATCATCGACGCCGTCGCGAACGGCCAGTTGGACAACGCCTCTGACCTGATGGCCAGCCACCTGCAGGGCGCCCGGGGCGCCAGCACCGCATCCTCGGCATCGGGGGGCAAATGACCCTGCGCCCCGCCCCGCCCGGACAGCCGCCATGCCTCTGACCTTCGTCCATCACGACACCACGTCGCCCGCCCGTGACGCCATGCTGGCCGGCGTGATCGCCGCCCAGACGGGTGCCGAATTCCTCTGTCTCGACACCGGCGGTGCCGGGCTTGGCGCCTACGAGGCCTGCCAGCACGTGCTGGCCTCTGGCGCGCTGGCCGCCAATGGGCTGTTCTGGAGCGAATGGGCCTCGGGGCACCCCGTCCCCCCGGCCCTGCCCCCGGCCGTCATCGCCAGGCGTCTTGACGCGGCCGTGCTGGTCCCGGTCAACCCGGCCGTTCCCGCCCAGGTCGAGATGGCCGAACGCCTTGACCGCAAGGCCCGCCAAGCAGGCCACGACATCCGCCGCATAATCGTGCGCGACCGCGAAGGCGGCTGGACCCTGACAGGCGACGTGCCGCCAGGCCTGGCCCCCGACTGGACCACCGACGCCTTTGGCCGCCCGGTCCCGGGACCGACCCCGCCCCCCGTGGACACCCTGCCCCTGCTGATCGTCGGGTCGGAAACGCGCCTGCGGCACACCTACCCGGCCGTGCTCGCCGCTCTTGGCGATGCCGCAGATACCTGCGATCTGGGCTTGGATCTGAACTTCTGGGACCCGGCCGAAGCCCCGGACGCCAGCCTGCCCCACCAGCTCGACAAGGTCCGGGGCATCGTCCTGCCGGGCGGGGCCGACATGGACCAGGTCGCCGGCCAGATCCGCGTCGCGCGCCAGGCCTTCCAGACGGACACCCCCCTGCTGGGCCTCTGCCTGGGCATGCAGACCCTGACCACCGCAATCGCCCAGACCTGCGGCGCGCTCAACGATGCCAACATGGCAGAGGTCGCCCCGGATGCCGAAACCAAGGTCTTCCGCAGGCTGCGGCCCGACGAGGCGCCCGGCGCGTTCCGCATCGGCCTGCACAGCATGCGCCCCGTTCCCGGATCCCACCTGGCCCGGATCCTGCGCATCAACACCGACACCGCCCCGATCCCCGCCAACCACCGCTACGTGCTGGACCCCGCCCTGCATGCTCCGCTGGAACGGGCCGGGCTGCGCATCTCGGCCTGGCAGGACACCGCGCCCCTGGCCGATGCGGTCGAACGGCCCGACCTGACCTTCTGCATCGGCCTGCAGGGCCACCCCGAGCTGCTGACCCGGCGCGGCGCTCCGCATCCCCTGTTCCGCGCCTTCCTCGAGGCCGCCACCGCCCAACACCCCCTGAACGACTGAACCGAAAGAAGACCCATGTCCGCTTCCCACCAAATCGCGCTTGTCACCCGGCTCTCGGACGAGGCCGAGGCCGAATGGCTGACGCTCCTGCGCGCCGCCCTGCCCGCCGAGACCATCCAGTCGCTGCGCGCCATGTCCCAGGACGACCGCGCGGATGTCGATATCGCCATCGTCGCGAACCCCGACCCCAAGGACCTGTCCGACCTGCCCAACCTGGTCTGGGTCCACAGCCTCTGGGCCGGCGTCGAGCGGCTGGTCGCCGAACTGCCCGGCTTTACCCCGCCCATCGTCCGGCTCGTCGATCCGCAGCTGGCGCGCAACATGTCCGAGGCCGCCCTGGCCTGGACCTATTACCTGTTCCGCGACATGCCCGCCTATGCCCGCCACCAAAGCGCCCGCGAATGGGTGCAGGAACCCTACCGCAGCGCATCCTCGGTGACCGTCGGCCTGCTTGGTCTCGGAGAGCTGGGCGCCGCCTCGGCCGCGCGCATCCAGGCCCAGGATTTCAACGTCATCGGATGGAGTCGCAGCCCCAAGAGCCTGCCCGGCATCGACTGCCTGTCCGGGGACGACGGGCTGGAGGATCTTCTGTCGCGCAGTGACATCGTCATCTGTCTGCTGCCTCTCACACCCCAGACGCGCGGATTGCTGAACGCCACCACCCTGGGCCGCATGAAGACCGGCGCGGGGCTGATCAACTTTGCCCGGGGGCCCATCGTCGACACCGAAGCTTTGATCAAGGCGCTGGCCAGCGGGCAGGTCGGCCACGCGGTGCTGGATGTCTTCGACCAGGAACCGCTGCCCGCCGAGTCGCCCCTGTGGGACACCCCCGGCATCACCGTCTTGCCGCATATCTCGGGGCCCACCGATCCCGAGACCGGGGCGCAGGTCGTGGCAGGCAATATCATCCGGTTCCGCCAAACGGGCGAGCTGCCCGAGAGCGTGAACCTGACCCGGGGCTATTAACCGTCTCCGCCCGTCGAGATACGGCGGGCGGGGCAGACCCCGCCAAACCTTGCCAAACCGGCGCGACTCAGCCGGCGCTCAGCCCGTAAAGCCGAAGGGCCGCCGCCGCATCGTCGACCCGGTCAGCCAGCGCGCCGCGCAGCCCGTCATAGACGGCCCGGGCCTCGTGGCGCGTATGGGGCCAGTCGCTGCCCCAGACGAACCGGTCGGCCGGCAGCAACGTCATCAGCCGCTCGGCATGGGCCAGCGTTGTACCCGTGCCCCGGTAAGGGGCGGACAGCTTGACATGGAACACGCTGCGGTCCTCCAGCGCCTCAAGGGCGTCAAGCCAGGGCTCGTCCGCAGCCGAGGTTTCCGGCAGCCCCTGGTGGTCGATCACCACGGGCACGGGCAGCCGCGAAAAGCCTTCAAGCACAGGCGCCAGCCGCGCGCTTTCCAGCTGCATTTCCAGGTGCATACCGTGATCCGCCAGCCGCCCCATCAGCCGTTGCACCTCGGCCGACTCCAGGTCCGGGATCTCGGCCCCGGCAACCAGGTTCCACCGGATGCCCCGCGCACCACCGGCCGCCAGCCGGGCGATCTCGTCTGCGCTTGTGTCGGTGGCAATGACGGCGATCCCGGCAAAACGATCGCGCGGCAGGCCGTCCAGCGCGCGCAGCATCTGGGAATTGTCGGTGCCCAGGAAACTGACCTGGACGATCACCCCGCCCAACACGCCATGATCCTGCTGCAACCGCAACCACTCTGCCAGCGGCGCGGGGCGCTTTGGCAGGTAACGGACATGCCCCACGGCGACCACCTCTTCATAGACATGGGCGTGGCAGTCAAAGCGTAACACCGTGGGATTCCTCCAGTTATTCAGTTCTATATAGAACCAGTTGACTATGGCAGTCAAATCCTTCATCTTCCGTCCACCGGAGGGGAGGAATCATGGCCAATAAACTGAAAAGCTTTGACAATCGGCTTCCGGCCTACCTGCGCCTGCGCGACGAACTGGCCGCCCGCATTGCGGCAAGCGAATGGACCGCCGAACAGCCCCTGCCCTCTGACAACGCCCTGGCCCGCGACCACGGGCTGTCCGTGGGCACCGTGCGCAAGGCCGTTCAACAGCTGGTCGACGAGGGCCTGCTGGAACGGCGCCAGGGCACCGGCACCTTCCTGCGCAAACCGGCCTTCGATGCGACACTCTTCCGCTTCTTCCAGGCCCGGGACGCCAATTCCGACGCCTCGATCCCCAGCAGCCGCCTGATTTCCCGCGTCCGCACCCACGCCCCCGCCCACGTGGCCAAGGCCCTTGGCACCGACGACGTGATCCGCATCGAACGCCTGCGCTACCTGTCCGAACAGCCGTTCCTGTCGGAAGAACTCTTCATCCCCTACGCCACTTTCGCGGGCTTCGAATCCATGCCCGAAACCGACGTGGGCCCCCTGCTTTACCCCGTTTACCTCGACCGGTTCGGCGTGTTCGTGAACCGGGCCGAGGACGAGGTCCGCTTCGGCGCGGCCGACCCGGCCACCGCGAAACGCCTTGGCATCGCCCCCAACGATCCCATCGCCGTCATCGAGCGCACGGCCTTCACCGTCGCCGGCGAGCCCATCGAATGGCGCATCGCCAGCGGCCGGGCCGACAGCTTCCGCTACCGCAGCCGCATCGGCTGACATCTTTTCCAGATCCACTTGAGGGAGGACACTCAATGAAACATCTCGCCCTGACCATTGCTGCCGTTGCGCTGGCAACACCGGCCTTCGCCGATTACCCCGAACGCGCCATCGAGGTGACGATCCCCGCCCCCGCCGGCGGCGGAACCGACACCAGCGCCCGCAAGCTGGCCACCCTGCTGGAAGAGGAACTTGGCGCCTCGATCGCTATCCTGAACGTGGCCGGCGGCGGCGGGTCCGTGGGTGTCACCCAGTTCATGATGCAAAAGCCCACCGGCTATTCCCTGCTGGCCACCTGGAACAGCCCGATCACCACGGTGCCCCAGGTCCAGCAGACCGCCTACCAACCCGACAGCTTCACGCCGATCGCCTCGACCTCGGAAACCGCCTACACCCTGTGCGTCAAACCCGATTTCCCGGCCGACACCGGAGAGGAGTTCCTGGCCGAGCTCGCCGCCAACCCCGCCAAGTACACCTATGGCAATGACGGCATCGGCGGCACCATGCAGCTTGCGGCCGAGCGGATCTTCCAAAGCCGCGAGATCGACGCGATCGCCATCCCCTTCGGCGGCGCGGGCGAAACGCTGCAGAACTTCCTGGGCGGCCACATCGACATCTACGGCGGCTCGATCTCTCCGGTCCTGCCCTACACCGAAAACGGCGAGGCCAAGTGCCTGATCGTCACCTCCGCCGCCCCCGTGGACGCCCTGCCCCAGGCCGCCGGCCTTGAAAGCCTGGGTCTGGGCGCCGAGGAAACGCTGCTGTGGCGCATGGTGCTGGGCCCGGCGGGCCTGGACCCGGCCATCGTCGACACCCTGGCCGCCGCGCTGGAGAAAACCGTCAACGACCCGGCCTATGTCGAGTTCCTGGCCACCAAGGGCGAAACCCCCAACGTCGTCACCGGCGACGCCCTGGCGGACCGGCTGCAGGGCGAATACGACGCCCTGTCCAAGGTCGCCAAGGCCCTGGGGCTGAACCAGTGACGGACCGGCGGCAGGACATCGTCCTCGGAGGCGTCTTCGCCGCCATCGGTATCTCGGCGGCGGTCATCGCCGCCGGTTATCCGGGGGCGTCGGGTGTCTATCCGATGGCCCTGGGCTGCGTGGTCGCCGCCCTCGGGCTTCTGGTGCTGGGCCGCGCCGTGCTGTCCGGGCCCGGCAAACCCCGCATCCTCATCGACCACGGCCCCCGGGTCGCGATCACCCTGGGCACCGCCGCCGCCTACCTGGGCCTGGTGCCCGTCCTGGGCTTCTACCTGGCCTCGGCCCTGCTGGTCGTGCTGCTGCCCCCGGCCCTCGGGTTCCGCCGTCCGGTCTTTGTGCTGGTGAACGCCGCGGTCTTCGTGGGCATCGTCTGGCTGGTCTTCTCCATCGTGCTCGAGAAACCGCTGCCGACGCCCTTCTGGTCGGCCTACTGACGAAAGACGAACATGGACCTGATTTTCGACATCCTGGGCTCTGTCCTGGCCGTTGGCCCCGTCACGGCCATGATCGGAGCCTCGATCCTGGGCGTCTTCATCGGAGCCCTGCCCGGCCTGAACCCGGTCATGGCCATCGCCCTCCTGCTGCCCTTGACCTACTCGATGCAGCCGCTGGTCGCCCTGGGCATGGTCGCGGGCATCTACAACGGGTCGATGTACGGCGGCGCGATCCCCGCTATCCTGCTGCGCATCCCCGGCACCCCCGCCGCCATCGCCACCACCTACGACGGCTTTCCCATGGCCCAGCGGGGCGAGGCCGCCCGAGCGCTCAAGATCGCCTGCTGGTCGTCGGCCATCGGCGGCGTCGCCTCGGCCATCGCGCTGATGACCATCGGGCCGATCCTGGCCCGCGCCACGCTGCTGTTCGGTCCCGCGGAATATTTCTGGATCGCCATGTTCGGCATGGCCTCGATCGGCGTCATGGTCGGCAGCGACGCGGTCAAGGGCCTGATGGCCGCAGCCCTCGGCCTGCTGCTGGGCACCGTCGGGCTGGACCAGCTGTCGGGCACCCCCCGCTTCACCTTCGGAGAGATCTGGCTGCTGAGCGGGCTTGACCTGATCGTCATCCTTGTCGGCCTCTACGCCCTGCCCCCGGTCATCGCCCTGGCCGAGGCCGCCGACATCAAGGGCCTGTCCGCCAGCGACCTGAAGCTCGAAGCGGCCAAGCTGCCCTGGAGCGACATCCGCGCCTTCATGCCCACCTGGCTGCGCTCGGCCCTGATCGGGATCAGCGTGGGCATCCTGCCCGGCGCGGGCGGCAACATCGCGGCCTTTCTCAGCTATAACGCCGCCAAAAGCGCCAGCTCGGATCCCGACAGTTTCGGCAAGGGCAATCCCCAGGGCGTCGCCGCCGCTGAATGCGGCAACAACGCCGACAATGCCGCGTCGATGATCCCCGCCCTGACGCTCGGCATCCCGGGCAATGTCATCGCCGCCCTCGTGCTGGGCGCGCTGCTGATCCATGGCCTTCAGCCCGGGCCGCAGCTTTTTCACCAGAACCCCGGCCTGGTCGGCGGCTTCATGGTGCAGATGCTGCTGACCTCGCTGCTGATCCTCGCCGTCGGAGGCGCCGCCGCAACCCGGGTCTTTGCCCAGGTCCAGCGCCTGCCCGGCGTGATGCTGGTGCCGATGATCCTCGTGCTGATGGCCGTGGGCGTCTATGTGATCAACGGGCGCGTCATCGACCTGTGGGTGATGTTCGCCGCCGGGATCGCCGGCTACGTGCTGGAAAAGGTCAACGTGCCGCTGGCCCCCATCGTGCTGGGCCTGATCCTGGGACCGATGGCCGAACAAAGCGTCCGCCGCGCCCTGCTGATCAGCCGCGGAGACCCGACAGAGCTGCTGACCCGCCCCCTGTCAGCCGCCCTCGCCCTGGCCACCCTGGCCCTGATCCTGTGGCCCATCGTCCGCGCCTGGCGCGCCCAAAAAGCCTGACCCGGAAAGCCTGAGACCCAAGCACCGGCAGGCCGCGCTCAGCGCAACTGGCGTGCCGCGTCCTCGATCACCTCGCGGGCGCGGCTCACCCTGGCTGACAACCGTCGGCCACGCCGGGCAACAAGCCACAGGTCGTGCCAGCGGCGCCTTGGAAGGTGGCCGACACGCAGCCGATCCTTGTCCTTGAACGCTTCTACGCCACTCCGGGGCAACAGCGTGTAGCCGACACCCGCGGCCACGGGCGCGGGGATCTGGCCGATCTGGTTGACCGCCCCCCGCAGGCGCAGCCGGTCGGCGCCGGGGTACGCATCGGGGAAGTTCAGCCGCAGAAGGTCGTCGGCATAGCGATAGCCGTCCGGATGCGCGATGAACCCGCGCGCGTCGAGCTCTGCGAAAGACATCGGCGTGGCGCTACCCGCAGGCAGCACCAGACAGAGCTCTTCGCGCCCCAGGTGCCAGGCCTCCAGTCGGACGTGGTCCGGATCCGCCCCCAGAACACCCAGGTCGAACCGGCCCTCCAGCACCCCCTTCAGAATGTCGGCCTGCGGCGTGGCCGTGAGATGACAGCTCAGGTCCGGCGCGGCGCGCATCCAGGGCAGAAGCATCGGGTAAAGCAGCATCGCAAAGCTGCCGGAACATGCCAGGTGAACGCTCCCGCTGTTCGGGTCGTCTGCCGCGATGGCGTCCCGCAGCTGTGTCTCCTCGTCCCGGCGCGACAGGCCAAGCGCAAAGACGGCGTCGCCCGCCGGGGTCAGCGTAAAGCTCTTGCCCTGCCGGCTGATCAACGCCTGTCCGACCTGCTGTTCAAGCTTCCCCAGATGCTGGCTTACGCCCGGTTGGGTCATGTTCAGACGGTCCGCGGCCCTGGTGAAATGCCCGGTCTCGCAAAGCGTGGTGAAGGTCTCTAGCCAGATGGCGTTCAGCATCAGATGATAACACATCATTTGGATTTACATGCTGAATGATAATTTCACGAAACATCCCGCTTCGTCCATATCAAGGCCAGCACTATCCCAACGGAGCGATGAAATGACCCAGACACCCCGCACCTTTTCCCACATTGGCCTGTCCGTGCCCGACCTTGACGCGGCCGTGAAGTTCTATTCCGACGTCCTCGGCTTTTACGTCGTCATGGCCCCTTCCGAGGCGGTCGAGGACGACAGCGCCATCGGCGTCATGTGCACGGACGTCTTCGGCCCCGGGTGGGGATCTCTCCGGATCGCGCACCTGTCGACCGCGGACGGCATCGGCATCGAGATCTTCGAGTTCCCCGGCAATTACGCCCCCGACGACAGGCTTGAACACAAGCGCCATGGCACCTTCCACTTCGCGGTGCAGGACCCGGACGTTGAAGGCCTGGCCCAGCGGATCGTCGATGCGGGCGGACGACAGCGCATGCCGGTGCGCGAGTACTTCCCCGGCTCGAAACCCTACCGGATGGTCTATGTCGAAGACCCGTTCGGCATCGTCTTCGAGCTTTACAGCCACGGCTACGAGCTGACCTATTCCGCCGGCGCCTATGCGTGACGATTGCGGCACCTGATCACGTCATCCACCTGCATCGTCCAGGCGATGCAGGTATCGGCGGCCCCCCTGCCGCCAAACGCAAACCGCCGGCCATGGCCCGGGGCCACGGCCGGCGGCGAGGGCCCGCCCGGACAATCGGATCAGTCCAGCAGCACCGAGGGCAGCCAGAGCGACACGCCCGGCACGTAGGTCACCAGCAGCAGGGCGGCGAAGATGGCCAGGTAGAACGGCCAGATCGACTTCATCGCCTGTTCGATCTTGATCCGTCCGACGGCACAGCCGACAAACAGGCAGGTGCCGACCGGCGGGGTGCACAACCCGATCCCGAGGTTGATCAGCATCATGATGCCGAACTGGGTGGGGTCCATGCCCAGCCCTGTGGCAATAGGCAGGAAGATCGGCGTGCAGATCAGGATCAGCGCCGCCATGTCCATGATCATACCCAGGACCAGCAGGATCACGTTGATCATCAGCAGGATGACGATCGGGTTTTCCGAGATCGACACCAGCAGGCCCGACAGTTTCGCCGGCACCTGGTAAAGCGCCAGGAGATAGGCAAAAGAGCTGGCGAAGGCGATCAGGATCATCACCATGGCCGTCGTGCGCACGGCGCCCACCACGGCGATGCGAAAGCCCTCCCAGGTCAGCGAGCGGTAGTAGAAGGTGGTCAGCAGCAGGGCATAGAGCGCACCGAAGGCCCCGGATTCGGTGACCGTGAAAATGCCCGACAGGGTGCCGCCCACGATGATGACGGCCGTCATGAAGCCCGGCACGGCATCCAGCGCGGCGCGGCCCACGACGGCCCAGCCCGGGAAGGGCTCGGCCGGGTAATTGTGGCGGATCGACAGGACCCAGGCGGCGATGGCCAGGCTGACGCACATCAGCATGCCGGGCAGGACACCGGCCAGGAACAGCTTGGACACGGAAATGCCGCCGCCCGCGGCCACGGCGAAGATGATCATGTTGTGGCTGGGCGGGATGACGATGCCGGCAATCGACGAGGTGACCGTGACGTTGACCGCGAAATCCGGGCGATAACCGCGTTCCTTCATCACCGGCACCAACAGCGACCCAAGCGCCGAGATATCGGCCACGGCCGAGCCCGAGATGCCCCCGAACAGCATGGACGAGAAGATGTTGACCATGGCCAGCCCGCCCTTGAGATGGCCGACCAGGGCCGAGGCCAGCCGGACCAGCCGTTGGGCGATGCCGCCATGCAGCATGATCTCGCCGGCGAAGATGAAGAACGGGATGGCCAGCAGCGAAAAGACCGACACCCCGGCGGTGGCCCGCTGGAAGGTGATCAGCATCGGAAAGCCCTCGAACCAGAAGGCACAGGCCGCGGCGATGCCCATGGCAAAGGCCACCGGGGCACCGATGATCACGCCCAGGGCGAAGACGCCCAGAAGAATTGCAAGACCCATCACAGACCCTCCGCCGGATCGGCCGACCAGGCCCGGAACCGGACCAGGCGCAGCAGGGCGCGCAGGCCGGAAAACAACAGGGTCAGCCCGCCCAGCGAGGTGATCGCGGCCGTGCGCGCGCTTTCGGGCAGGTTGAGCATGGGCAGCATCGTGTCCCAGCCAAAGCGCATCAGGGTGATCCCCGCAACCAGCATCACCGCACCGAAGGCGGCCAGCACGATGTCGATGACGATCAGCACGACCTTTTGCGCCCCGTCGGGCAGCATGTCGCGGAACAGGGTCACGCCGATATGGGTGTCGTCATGCACTCCGGCCGCCGCCCCCAGGAAGGCGATGTAGCAGATCAGCAGCAGGGCCAGCTGTTCGACCCAGGTGGGCGTGATGTTCAGCACGTACCGCCCGAAGACCAGCCAGCCGAAGGTCGCGATCAGCAGGACCAAGGCAAGAGAGGCAACAAGCAGGCAGAAAGACCGGACAAGATCGAGCGCCTGCTCGATCCACCGGACAAGGGGCGGGCTATCGGTCGTCATGGGGATGCTCTTGTCATTGGGTCCGGGCAGGGCCTCGGTGGGCGGGCCCTGCCCGTCGCCGAATGCTCGGCGCTGTGAAACAAGCCGAACGCTCGGCGGTTTGGATCAGCCCGAATGTTCGGCGCTGTGGGTCAGGCCGGTTATTCGGCGGTGCGGATCAGCTCGACCAGGTCGGACAGGTCCGGGTTATCGGCCAGGAAGGCCTCGTAGACCGGGGTCATCGCCTGCTGGAACGGCGCCTTGTCGGCCACCGTGTTCACCTCGGTGCCACCGGCCTTGACCGTTTCCAGGCTGGCCGCTTCGCGGTCCGCCCACAGCTCGCGCTGCAGCTCGGCGCTGGCGCGGCCGGCGGTCATGACGATATCCTGCTGCTCGGGCGTCAGCTTCTCCCAGGTCTTCAGGCTCATGCACAGGCATTCCGGGATGATCAGGTGCTCGGTCAGCGAGTAATACTTGGCCACCTCGAAATGGTTGGTCGATTCATAGGAGGGCGGGTTGTTCTCGGCCCCGTCGACCACGCCCGTTTTCAGCGATTGGTAGACCTCGGCAAAGGCCATCGGCGTGGCGTTGCCGTCCATCGCCTCGATCATCTTGACGAACAGGTCGTTGGACATGACCCGCACCTTCAGCCCGTCGACATCGGCCGGCGTGTTGATCGGCCGGACCGAGTTGTAGAAGCTGCGCGCGCCGGCGGCATACCAGCCCAGCGGCTGGATACCCTTGGCCCGCATGCCCTCGCCGATGGCCTCGCCCACGGCGCCATCCATCAGCCGGTACATCTCGGGCACCGAGGCAAAGATGAACGGCAACGACACGACATTGGTCTCGGGCACGGCCTGGCCCATGGGCCCAAGGCTGAATTCACCGAAATCCAGCACGCCCAGGCGCATCTGTTCGATGGCATCGGGCTGCGAGCCCAGCACCCCGTTGTGATAGACCTGGCCTGTCACCTCGCCGCCGGTCTTCTCGGAGACCTCGTCGATGAAGCTCTCCATCGCGATCGACACGGGGTAGTCCTCGACATGGATGTTCCAGCCGCGCAGGTCCAGCGCCTGTGCGCCCGAGGCAAGGCCAAGGCCCATGGCCGCGACAGCGGTGGTGCGGGTGATGCGAGTGAAAATGGTCATGCAGATCCTCCCTGATTGGCATGAAACCGGGCGACACATCCTCCGGGCCGCTCCGGTCACCCGGCACCATGCTAGTATTCCATCTTGGATACAAGTAAAATTCACACGCTACGCCGCAAAAAGAAAACCCCGCGCGAAACGCGCGGGGCACAACCGGTCGCCAGGGCCTTTGGGGTCAGCCGTCCTCGTCGTCGAAATAGGCCGCGCTGTTGATGCGGATCGCCGCGATGGTCTCGTCCAGGCGGGTCAGGTGCAGCATCCCGGCCGCCACGGCCCGCTCGGCATCGCCATCCTTCAGTGCCGCGGCGATTGCCTCGTGATCGGCGATCAGCTCGGGCATGCGCTGCTCCTTGGCCAGGCCCAACACGCACAGCCGGTCGACCTTTTCCTTCTCGGTGCGGATCACGTCAAAGGCGTAAGGCACGCGCCCGATGTCGCAGATGGCCTTGTGGAATTCATAATCCAGCCGCCCGAAACCGGCCTGGTCGTTTTCCGCCAATGCCTTGTGCTGCAGGGCTATACAGGCATCCAGCTGGAATCCCCCTGCTCTGTCAATGTGTTCCGCCGCCTTGCGCAAAGCCGCGGCCTCGACCGCCGCGCGCACGAACCGGCTTTTCTCGATGGCCTTGGCCGAGAACTTCTTGACCTCGGTCGCCTTCTTGGGGCGCACCAGGATCAGGTCCATGCTTTCCAAGCGGCGGAAGGCATCGCGCACCGGCTGGCGCGACACGCCAAAGCGCGCGGCAATGTCGGTTTCGGAAATGCGGGTGCCCGGCAAAAGCCGAAGCGTGGTGATCTCGCGATAGAGATAGTCGACGATATCATCGACGCTGCTACGGCGCGCCTCGCCAAGATCCGCGGTCATTCCCATGATCATTCCCCTGCGACCGCTGCTGTATAGCCCACCAAACCCTCCCCAGGCCAGAGCGAAGCGCCCAAACCCCTCATGTCGGGGTCCACTCTATTTGTATCCCTTCTTGGATACAAGTATTGACGCAGGCTCCAAAACCGGCCACCTTCACCCCGATCGCCGGCGGCACTGCCGGCATCCAGGGGGAGGGACAGACATGACCGTCGACCGGCGCGCAAAGCCGCATCGCACAGCGCTGGGGGCCATGCGCCCTCCCCTCACACCAGCTTCGAATGCCCGTTGGCTTGGCTGAGCCGGCCGGCATGACCGGCGGGCGCGGGACACTCCTCCCTCTGCGCCCGCCACCCTGCCGGTGCATGACCTGAACGAAAGGACACCAGATGAAACTCAAGGGACAGACCGCCATCGTCACCGGTGGCGGCCGCGATATCGGCGCGGCCTGCGCCATGCGCCTGGCCGCCGAAGGCGCCAATGTCGCCATCAACTATTTTGCCTCCGCCACGGGGGCCGAAGGGGTGGTCGCGCGGATCAAGGACGCCGGCGGCGAGGCCTTCGCCATGCAGGGCGACATGACGGACCGGGCCCAGGTGGCCGCGCTGGTCGAGGCCACGGTCGAGCGGTTCGGCGGGCTGCACATCCTGGTCAACAATTCCGGCGGGCTGATCGCCCGCAAGTCCATTGCCGAGATGGACCTGGCCCATTGGCAGGCGGTCATGGACCTGAACCTGACCAGCACCTTCCTGGTGATCAACGAAGGCCTCAAACACATGGACAGCGGCACCATCGTGAACATGGCCAGCCAGGCCGGCCGCGACGGCGGCGGGCCGGGCGCCGGGGCCTACGGGGCCTCCAAGGGCGCGATCATGACCCTGACGCGCGGGCTGGCCAAGGAACTGGGGCCGAAGATCCGCGTCAATGCCCTGTGCCCGGGCATGATCGACACCGATTTCCACAACATCTTCACAAAGGACGAAGCCCGCCGGGCGCTGGAGGCCAACGCCCCGGTCCGCCGCCAGGGCACGTCGGACGACGTGGCCAATGCCGTGGCCTTCCTGGCCTCGGACGACAGCGCCTTCATCACCGGGGCCAATGTCGACATCAACGGCGGCATGCTCTTCAGCTGACCGCCCCACCCGGCCCCACCCCGGCCCCGCGCGCCCCACCGGCCGCGGGTCCCCCCAGTCCCGGCCCCCAAGAGGGTCGAACATCAGGAAGACTTCATGACCGAATACATCTTGCCAGACGCGACACGGGAAAAGCTGAAGGCCGTGTCCACTGCGTCGGTCGCCACGGCGCTTTACAAGCGCGGCCTGCGCAACCAGTTCGTCCAGGGCGTCACCCCGATCGAGCGCAAGCCGGTCGTCATGGTCGGCCAGGCCTTCACCCTGCGCTACATTCCCGCCCGCGAGGACCGCAACCCGATCACCGTCTTCCGCAACCGCGACCACAAGCAGCGCGTGGCGATCGAAACCTGCCCCGAAGGCCATGTGCTGGTGATGGATGCGCGCAAGAATGCCCGCGCGGCCACGGCCGGATCCATCCTGATCACGCGCCTGCAGGAACGCGGCGGGGCGGGCGTGGTCTCGGACGGCGGGGTGCGCGATGCGGCGGGCATCGGTGCGCTGGACATGCCGGCCTATTTCGCCGGCCCCTCGGCCCCCACCAACCTGACCCACCACGAGGCCATCGACATCAACGTGCCGATTTCCTGCGGAGATGCGCCGGTCTTTCCCGGCGACGTCGTGCTGGGCGACGGTGACGGCGTGATGATCATCCCCGCCCACCTGGCCTGCGAGATCGCCGACGAATGCACCGAGATGGAATCCTACGAGGCCTTCGTGCTGGAAACCGTCAAGGGCGGCGCGGGAATCATCGGGCTTTACCCGGGCACCGACGAGGACAACATCGCGAAATACACCGCGTGGCGTGAACGGACGGGCCGCTGACATGACCTTTGCGCCCCACGGACATCACCTGATCGCGGGCCGGCCAACCGGGTCGGACACCCGCTTCTCCTCGGCTCCGGCGACCGGAGCCCCGTTTGACTATGCGGCCGGATCGCCCGAACTGGTGGACCAGGCCTGCGCCGCGGCCGATGCGGCCTTCCCCGGCTTTGCCGCAACCAGCCGCGACCTCCGGGCCCAGCTGTTGGAAACCATTGCCGCCGAGATGGACGCCCGCGGCGACCAGATCACCGAAATCGGCAGCGCCGAGACGGGCCTGCCCCCGGCCCGGCTTGAAGGCGAAAGGGGCCGGACCACCGGTCAGCTTCGCCTGTTTGCCGCGCATATCCGCGACGGCGCCTATCTCGACCGCCGCCACGATGGCGCCCTGCCCGACCGACAGCCCCTGCCCCGCGCCGATTTGCGCATGATGCAGCGGCCGGTCGGCCCGGTTGCCGTCTTTGGTGCGTCCAACTTTCCGCTGGCCTTTTCGGTGGCCGGAGGCGACACGGCCGCCGCCTTGGCCGCTGGCTGTCCCGTCGTCGTCAAGGGCCATGGCGCCCACCCCGGCACCAGCGAGATCGTCGCCGACGCCATCGTCGCGGCGCTGGAAAACCTGGCGTTGGATCCGGGCATCTTCAGCCTGGTCCAGGGCGGCAACCGCGCCGTGGGCGAGGCCCTTGTGACCGATCCCCGGATCAAGGCCGTGGGCTTCACCGGGTCGCTCGGCGGAGGCCGGGCGCTCTTCGATCTCTGCGCCGGACGCCCCGAGCCGATTCCCTTCTTCGGAGAGCTTGGCAGCGTGAACCCGATGTTCGTCCTGCCGCAGGCCGCCGCTGCCCGGGGCGCCGAGATCGGCACCGGCTGGGCCGCCAGCCTGACCATGGGCGTCGGCCAGTTCTGCACCAACCCCGGCATCGCCATTGTCGTCGACGGTCCCCAGGCAGAGGCCTTCGTGCAATCGGCCAGGGCCGGGCTGCATGACGTGACCGCCCAGACAATGCTGACCGACGGCATGGCCGATGCCTATCGAGACGGCGCGCGCCGGGTGGCCGAAGGCGCCGGGGTGACAACCCTGCTGGCCACCGCCTGCGCGGGCCGCAATGCCACGCCCTATCTCTTCGACGTGTCGGCCGCCGACTGGATGGCAGACACGGACCTGTCCGAAGAGGTCTTCGGCCCGCTGGGCCTGGTGGTCCGGGTTCGTGACGCGGACGAGATGCTGGCCGTGGCCCGCCACTTCCGGGGCCAGCTGACCGCCACGTTACACATGGACGATGGCGATCTCGACCTGGCCCGCGGCCTGCTGCCGGTGCTCGAACGCATGGCCGGCCGGGTGCTGGCCAACGGGTTTCCCACCGGGGTCGAGGTCTGCGATTCGATGGTCCACGGCGGCCCCTACCCCGCCAGCACCAATTTCGGCGCGACATCCGTGGGCACGTTGTCCATCCGCCGTTTCCTGAGACCCGTCTGCTACCAGAACCTGCCCGAAGGCCTGCTTCCCGACGACCTGGCCGACGACCTGGCCGCCACCTAGACCCACCGAACCTCGAAGGGGCGGCGCCCAGGCGCTCCGCCCCTCGAACCAGAAAGACCCATGCCGTGCCGGCCCGGCGGTTCACGCCGCCGCGCCAGCCGGATCTTTCGACATGTCCGGCCATCACGCCGGCCAAATCTGTAGAGGAGGAACAGATCCATGTTTACCAGAACCCTGAGGACCAAGGTCACGCTCGCGCTCGGCGCCTGCATCATCAGCGCGTCCGCCGCCGCGGCCGATTTCCCGACGCGCGACATTCGCCTGATCGTGCCCTGGCCCGCCGGCGGCGGCGCGGATGCCATTTCGCGCAAGATCAGCAACATCGCCGAGCAGGACCTGCCGAAATCCATCTATGTCGAGAACATCGCCGGCGCGGTGACGGCCACCGGCCTGATCCAGATGACCAACGCCCGGCCCGACGGGCATACCGTCGGCGTGCTGACCTATGACAGCGTGATCACCCTGCCCCGCGGCCAGATGGTGCCCGGCTATTCGCTGGACAACATGAAACCCATCGCCCGCATCACCAGCGAGGCCGATGCCATCGTCGTGTCCAAACAGTCGGGCATCAACAGCTTCGAAGAGCTGGTCGAAGCGGCCAAGGCCAACCCCGGCCAGGTCCGTCTGGGCGTGGCCCCCAAGGGCTCGGGCCCCTACCTGTCGGCGATCCAGCTGGAAAAGCTGCTGGACGTGGATTTCAACGTGATCACCTATGCCGGTTCGTCGGCGGCCGAGGCCGAGGCGTTGCTGTCGGGTGAACTGGACGCGGCGATCTCCAGTCTGGGCGATTTCAGCGGCCTCATCGGGTCGGGCGACGCCAAGGGGGTCGTCGAACTGACCTCGGTGCAGAACCTGACCTATACCGACGTGCCGACGATCAGCTCCAAGGGCCACGACCTGCAGACCGGCAGCTTCATCGTGCTGGCCGCCCCGGCCAACACCCCCGACGACGCCGTCGCCACGCTCGAAGCGGCCTTCAAGACCGCCTATGACAGCGCCGAGTTCCAGGACTGGCTGGCCCAGGTCGGCGTCACGCCCGACTGGCTGAGCTCGGACGAGGTGCCCGTCTGGATCGACGACCTGCAGACCCGGACCTTCTCGCTGATGGACGAACTGGGCCTCTAAGACCCAAGGTCGCAGCCGCCCCCAGCCATGCGCCCGGGGCGGCCTTTATCCTGCCGGGCCCCTATCCTGCCGGGCCCCTGGCCGACCGTCGGCGGCAACGCCCGCCCAGCCCCCCGGCACCGCGCCCGCCGGCGCCATGCATGCGCCGCCCATCCCCCGCATCCCAACCCTCTTGCCCGGAGAAGACCCGTGTTCTCAAACAGGCAACTCATCTTTCCGACCGCGATGCTTGCGCTCTCTGTCGGGTACCTTGTCTCGGCCCTCAGCCTGGGCACGCCGATCGCCGAAAGCGGCCTGACGCCGTCTTTCTTCCCCATGCTCGTAGGCGCCGCGGCAATCCTCTTTTCCAGCCTGCTGATCCTGCAACAGCTGCGCGCACCCGAAGCGCCGGACCGGCCCCGGGACGCGCCTGGCCATGCCCACCTGTGGATCGTCCTGGCCATTTTCCTCTATATCCTGGCCTTCCGGACGCTGGGGTATCTCGTGTCGTCCACAGCCTTCGTCTTTGCCCTGATCGTGCTGTTCTCGTCCTTCGAGAAACCCGCGCAGAAGGCCCTGATCGCCCTGGTCGTCGTCGGGCTGGGCTACGTGATGTTCCAGCATTTGTTCGGGGTCCGGCTCCCCACGCCCTGGGGGTGATCCATGGATTTCATTCTTCTCGTCATGAACAGCTTCGGGCTGCTCCTGGACCCGCTGAACCTGGCCTACGTCGTCCTGGGCTTCGTGATCGGCACGATCTTTGCCGCCATCCCCGGGCTGACCGCCACGCTGGCCATGGCCCTGTTGCTGCCGCTGACCTACACGCTGAACGTGGAAACCGCGCTGATGGCCTGCGCCAGCATCTACATGGCCGGCATGTGCGGGGGCAGCATCACGGCCACCACCATCAACATCCCCGGCGCGCCCTCGTCGATGATGACCGCCCTTGACGGCTATCCGATGCAACAGCAAGGCAAGGGCGCGCTGGCCCTGGGCCATGCTGCCATCGGATCGATGTTCGGCGGCGCGGTCGGTGCCCTGCTGCTGATCGCCGTCGCGCCCTTCGTGGCCGAGCTGTCGCTGCTGGTGAAGACCACGGGCAAGTTCTCGTTGCTGGCCTTTGCGCTGATCGTCGTGGTCATTGCCCAGCGGGGGCGCATCCCCCAGGCCGGGCTCGCCGCCTGCATCGGGCTGATGCTGGCCACCGTCGGGCTGGACGCGATGGAGCCGGTCACCCGGTTCACCTTCGGCAATGCCAACCTGACCGCCGGGGTCGACCTGATGCCCGTCATCATCGGCACCTTTGCCATCGCCGAGATCCTGGTCCAGGCCCGCACGCCCAGCGACACCACCGCCGCGACGGCCGCCGCCGGCAAGCACAAGCTGCGGCGCCGGGATTTCATCCCGCCCTGGTCCGACATCCGCCGCATCGGGTTCCGCTGCTACTTCAAATCCTGCCTGATCGGCTATTTCGTCGGCACCCTGCCCGGCGCCGGCGGCTCCATGGGGTCCTTCCTGGCCTATACCGAGGCCGTCCGCACCTCGCCCGAGCCCGAGACCTTCGGCAAGGGCAACCCGCAGGGGATCGCGGCGTCCGAAAGCGCCAACAACGCGGTCTGCGGCGGCGCCATGGTGCCGATGCTGACCTTCGGCATCCCCGGCGACCCGATCACCGCCATCATGCTGGGTGTTCTGGTCATCAACGGCATCCAGCCGGGGCCGCAGCTGATGTCCGACCAGGCCGGGCTGATCGCCCCGATGCTGGCCGCTCTGCTGTTCAGCGCCGTGGTGCTGATCCCGCTGACGCTTTACGCCATCGGGCCGTACTTCATCCGCATCGTCTCGATCCGCAAGGATGTGCTCTACGCGGTGATCGCCCTGCTGGCCGTCGTCGGCAGCTATGTCGCGACCTATTCGACGTTCCAGATGTTCATGGCGCTGGGAATGGGCGTTCTGGCCTTCGTGCTGCGGCGCAACGGGTTCCCGGTGATCACCATGCTGCTGGGCTACATCCTCGGCCCCAACCTCGAGGAATTCCTGCGCCGCTCGCTGTCGTTGTCCAACGGCAACCCGATGACCTTCCTGACCAATCCCGACAGCCTGTTCTTCGTCCTGCTGACGCTGGTCTTCGTCTACTTCCTGGTGATCCGCAAACCCTCCGCCAGGGCCGGGGCCGCACCGGGCCTGTGACCGCACCGACGCGCCCGGGGGCCGAGATGCCCTCGCGGCGACGGCGGACACGGGCAGCCGCGTTCTTGGTGGGGACAATGCATGGCGGATCGGGTTATGATCCGATCCTGTCGGAAACAGGGGAGAGACCGTTGTCAGAGACCCGGCGCCTTACGCTGGCGGATCAAGTCTACGACCAACTGCTGGAAAAGATCCTGCAGGAGGAATACCCCGTGCACAGCCGGTTACCGGCCGAAGATGTTCTGGGTCAGACATTCGGCGTGTCCCGGCCCATCGTGCGCGCGGCGCTGTCGCGGTTACGCGATGACGGGATCATCCAGTCGCGGCGCGGCTCCGGCAGCTATGTGCTGCGGCGCCCCGACCGGGAACTGATCAGCTTTGCGCCGCTGGAATCGATCTCGGACGTGCAGCGCTGCTATGAATTCCGCATCGATGTCGAAGGCGCGGCGGCCGCCTGGGCGGCCCGGCGCCGGGATGACGACGACCTGGCCGCGATGGAAGCGGCCTATCAGGTTCTGGAAAAGTCGTATCAGGAAAACCAGCTGGGCGTCGAAGCCGACCAGATGCTTCACCTCGCCGTGGCCCGGGGATCCAAGAACCCCTTCTTCGCCTCGGTGCTGGAATCCCTCGGCGACCAGATCGCCTTCGGGGTCAGGCTGTCGCGTTCGCTCACGCTGCTCGACACCCCGCGCCGGCAGGAGCTTGTCCTGTCCGAACATCGCGCCATCCTGACCGCGATCCGGCTTGGCCAGCCCGAGGTCGCCCAGGCCACGATGCGGCATCACATCACCGCCGCGAAGGACCGCATGTTCGTGGGCACGCAGGACCCCTGACGTCCCGGGATCCGCGGCCCGGATCAAGGCGCCACCGAATTGCTTCGGCGGCGCCACGGGCACGGCGATCAGGCGGCCGCGAAATTGCTGGGATAGAGCGCCCGCATCGATTCCTCGTCACCCGGCGTCTTGAAGCTCTTGCCTTCGGCGATCCGGTTGGCCACCTCGACGGCCGGACGGGCATTGATCGCGTCGAGCCAGCGCGCAACTTCGGGAAAGCGCGCCAGCCCGTCGCCGCCCAGAACACGGCCGCCCCGCATCGCCCAGCCCCAGAGCGACATGTCGGCGATCGAATAGCTGTCGCCCACCACGAAGTCGCGGCCCTTCAGGTGAGTGTCCAGAACCTGGTAATGCCGCTCGATCTCGCGCATGTAGCGGTTCTTGGCATAGGGCACGTCTTCGGGCGCGGCATGGTGGAAATGCACCGACTGGCCCGAAAACGGGCCCAACCCCGTGGCCACGAACATCAGCCACGACAGCAGCGCGCCGCGCTCTTCCGGGACCACGCCGAACTGGCCGGTCTTCTCGGACAGGTACATCAGGATCGCCGTGCTGTCGAAGACAGCAACCTCTCCGTCCAGGATCGCCGGAACCTTGCCGTTGGGGTTGATCGCCCGGAACTCGGGCGTGTGCTGCTCGCCCTTCGCGGTGTCGACGGGGACCAGTTCGTACGGCATTCCGGTCTCGGCCAGAAACAGCGCGACCTTCATCGGGTTGGGCGTCGGGTGGTAGAAGAATTTCAGCATGGTGTCTCCGTTGCTGGGTGAAATGATCAGCTTGCAGGCGCGAGCTTGTCCTGCGTCCTCAGCTCGAAATCCGAGGCGTCGTGGCGTTCGTGGAGT
Source organism: Paracoccaceae bacterium (assembly GCA_002709405.1). Lineage (GTDB taxonomy): Bacteria > Pseudomonadota > Alphaproteobacteria > Rhodobacterales > Rhodobacteraceae > Marinibacterium. The sequence goes on along the minus strand of PAQV01000038.1, from coordinate 103 downwards.
TGTTGGTCGAGCGGCCCCGAGGTGCGGTTGACGATGCGACCGCGCCGGACGGCCGGCCGCTGCAGGATCTCCTGCGCCCAGCGGCGCAGGTGCGTGTAGCGTT
>PAQV01000037.1 GCA_002709405.1 Paracoccaceae bacterium | reverse complement strand
CGTCGGCGCCGTAATGCTGGGACAGGGCGGTGGCCTGGTAGGTCTTGCGGATCAGCTCGTCCGACGTGTGGCTGTCGGTGACATTGAGGAACCCGCGCACGAAGTCGCCTTCGGCCATGCCACGGGTGCCGATGACGGCGAAGCGGCGGAAATCGTCGGGGACGTTGAGGTTGGTGTGGAAGGACAGCGCGGCGCCGTTCTGGTATTCGACGATGGCGACCTGGTAGTCGATGATTTCCGCGTCGCTGTCGAAGACCTTGTCGGTGCCGTTCCAGCCGACGCGCTTGCGGTGATAGACTTCCATGTCGTTGATGCCGCGCGTGCGGGGGTCGTTGGCGGGGATAAATGTGCGCCGTCCGCCAAAGCTGCTGACGCGAGCGGGGCGGGCGCCGATGACGCCGTTGTAAAGGTCGATGTCGTGGCAGCATTTTTCCAGCATGAAGCCGCCGGCGTAGCGGTCGTAGCGCCGCCAGTCGCGCATGAAGAAGGCGCCGTGATAGGGGGGGATGTGTTCAGAGGCCTCGATCGACACGATGTCGCCCAGCTGGCCCTTGGCCTGGGCCGCGCGCAGGTCGCGATAGAGCGGCGCATAGCGCAGGACCAGCCCGATCAGCAGGTTCTCGCGGCCGTAGCGGGCCAGCAGGCGGGCCATTTCGATGGTCTGTTCGGTCGACACGACGACGGGCTTTTCGGAGAACACCTTGACGCCCGCATCGAGCCCCACGCGGATGTGATCCAGGTGCATGTGGTTGGGCGATCCGACCATCAGCAGGTCAAGCCGTTCCGCGTTCAGCAGGTCCTGGGCGCTGTCATAAGCGCGCCCGGGGGCGATGCCCTTGTCTTCCAGCAGCGACAGGCCGGCCGGGGCCGGGTCGACATAGCCCGCGATTTCAAAGCCCGGATGGATCTGGGTAAAGACCTGGCCGAGGTAGCCCAGCCGCTGGCCCAATCCGACGATGCCGACTTTCATATGCGTCCCTGTCCTTGCGTTCGACCGGCCCGGAAGGCCGCGTGTTTGATCCCAAGATACGAAATTTTTTTTCGTAGACTGTGGCGGGTTTTCGTGACAGTCAATAATTAATCTTAGGCTTGCGCCACGTCATGAAATTCATTTTCACAGACTGCCGGAGGAAAAGGCGCTAAAAGCAGGCGGGACCAAGGGTGTTCGGCGGGACGGGAAACAGGATGGATCGGCAGGCATGACGCAGGATGGGCCCGGGGGGCTGTCCGTGGGGGCGCGGCGGGTGTTCGATGGGCTGGTCTGGCATGACAACGCCGCCCTGCGGATCGACGCGGGCCGGGTGGTCGATGTCGTGCGGGCCACGCCCGAGGCGGACCTGATCGTGCCGGGATTCGTCGATCTGCAGGTCAATGGCGGGGGCGGGGTGCAGTTCAACGACACGCCCTCGGCCGATGGGATCGCCGCGATCCTGGCGGCGCACCGGGCCTGGGGGACGACCTCGGCGCTGGTCACGCTGATCTCGGATACGCCGGCGGTGACCGAGGCGGCGATTGCGGCCTGCATCGCTGCGCGGGCGGCGGGGCAGGAGGGTCTGGCCGGGCTGCACCTGGAGGGCCCGCACCTGGATCCCGCGCGCAAGGGCACCCATGCGGCCGAGGTGATCCGGCCGATGGAGGCCTCTGACCTGGCGCGGCTGCAGGCCGTGCAGGGGGCCTGCGGGCACCTGCTGATGACACTGGCGCCCGAGGCGGTCACGCTCGACCAGATCCGGGCGCTTGTGGCGGCGGGCGTGCAGGTGTCGCTGGGCCACAGCGGATGTTCCGCACAGGTCGCACGGCAGGCGGTCGAGGCCGGGGCCTCGATGGTGACGCACCTGTTCAACGCCATGAGCCAGATGAGCCACCGGGCGCCGGGGCTGGCGGCGGCGGCGCTGGAGCTGGGCTCGGTCTCGGCCGGGCTGATCGTCGACGGGTTCCACGTGGCCCCCGAGGTCATGGGCATCGGGCTGCGGGCCAAGCGCGGGCCGGGGCAGGTGTTCCTGGTGTCCGATGCGATGGCGGCGACGGGGTCGGAGCTGACCGAAATCACCCTGAACGGGCGGACGATCTATCGCCAGGGTGGGCGGCTGACGCTGGCCGACGGCACGCTGGCGGGGGCCGACATCACCCTGCTGGACGCGGTGCGCAACTGCGTGGACCTGCTGGGGCTGGACCTGGGCGACGCCCTGCGCCGGGCGACGCTTTATCCGGCCCAGGCGGCCGGGCTGACCACCAAGGGGCGGCTGACCCCGGGGGCGGATGCGGATTACCTGGTGCTGGATGAGGCCCTGGCCCTGCAATCGGTGTGGATCGGCGGGCAGGGGCGCATCTCGCGATGATCGTCTGTTTCGATATCGGAGGCTCGGCCATCAAGGCGGCGGCCGCCAGCGCGCCTGATCAGATCGGAGAGATCCTCCGCCATCCAACGCCCACGCACGACTATGCGGCCTTCGTCCAAGTTCTGCGCGAGGCCATGGCCGGGTTCGGCGAAGCGCCTGAAAAGGTGGCCATTTCCATAGCCGGGATCACCGACCGCGTGACCGGGGAAGCCCTGGTCGCCAATATCCCCTGCCTGGCCGGGCACCGGCTGGAAGCGGAGTTGACCGAGGCCCTGGGCGTGCCCGTGCGCATTGCCAACGATGCCGATTGCTTTGCCCTGGCCGAGGCCACGGTCGGCGCGGGGCGGGGCCACGACGTGGTCTTTGGCGCGATCATGGGCACGGGCATCGGCGGCGGGCTGGTCGCGGGCGGGCGGCTGGTGACCACGCAAGGCTATGCCGGGGAATGGGGCCACGGGCCGGTGGCGCCCCGGCTGCTGACGTGCCTGGATGCGCCCTTGCCCGCGTTCCGCTGCGGCTGCGGCCTGAACGGCTGCCTGGACGCCGTCTGTTCGGCCCGGGGCCTGGAAAAGCTGCACCGGCACCTGGCGGGTGTGGACAAAAGCTCGATCGACATCCTGGCGGCCTGGCACGCGGGCGATGCGGGCGCGGCGCTGACGGTGCGGGCCTGGCTGGAGATCCTCTCGGGCCCGCTGGCCATGGTGATCAACCTGACCGGCGCGACCATCGTGCCGGTGGGCGGAGGCCTGTCGAACGATGCCGGGCTGATGGCCGCCCTGGATGCGGCGACCCGGCCTTTGACCCTGTCGAAACCGCAGGACCCGCTGGTCGTGCAGGCGGCCTGCCGGACGGAACCCGGGCTGATCGGCGCGGCCGTGCTGGCCTTGCAGGGGGATGCAGATGGGGCCTGAGCCGGGGCACGGGGTGCCAGAAACAGATGACAGGAGACTGACCGCGTGAGGATTTTCACCGCATCGCTGGCGACCGAAACCAACACCTTTTCGCCCCTGCCCACTGACCGGGCGGCGTTCGAGGCCGGTTTCTATGCCGGGCCGGGCCAGCATCCCGACACGCCGACCTTGTGTTCGTCTCCGGTGCCGATCCTGCGCCGGCGGGGCCGGGCCGAGGGTTTTACCGTGATCGAGGGATCTTCATCCTGGGCGGAACCGGCGGGGCTGATCAAGCGGGACACGTTCGAAGACCTGCGTGACGAGATCCTGGGCCAGTTGCGGGCGGCGCTGCCCGTCGACGGGGTGGTTCTGGGCCTGCACGGGGCGATGGTGGCGCAGGGTTATGACGATTGCGAGGGCGACCTGCTGGAACGGGTGCGGGCGATTGTCGGGCCGGATGTCATCGTGGCGGCCGAGTTCGACCCGCACAGCCACCTGACCGCCCGGCGCGTGGCGCAGCTGGACCTGGCGGCGACCTTTCTGGAATTCCCGCACACCGATTTCCGTGAACGGGGCGAACACGTGGTCGACCTGGCCCTGCGCGCGGTGCGCGGCGAGATCCGGCCGGTGATGTCCACCTTCGATTGCCGGATGATCGGCATCTACCCGACCAGCCAGCAGCCCATGCGGGGCTTTGTCGACCGGATGGTGGCGCACGAGGGCCAGGGGCGCGTGCTGTCGACCTCGGTTGTGCACGGGTTCATGGCCGGGGACGTGCCCGAGATGGGCACGCGGATCCTGGTGGTGACGGATGACGATGCGGCGGGCGGCGCGGCTTTGGCGCGGGAGCTGGGTCACGAGCTGTACCGGCTGCGCGGGCAGACGGCGATGCCGATCCTCGATTATCCGCGGGGCATCGACCTGGCCCTTGAAACCCTGCGCGAAAAGCCGGGCCAGCCGGTGGTGCTGGCCGATACCTGGGACAACCCGGGCGGAGGCTGTGCGGGCGACGGGACCTACGTGCTGCTGTCGCTGATCGAGCGGGGCATCGACCGGGTGGCCGTGGGGGCGATCTGGGATCCGGTGGCGGTGTCCTTCTGCCATGCGGCGGGCGAGGGCGCGGGGCTGCGGCTGCGCTTCGGGGGCAAGGCGGGGGCAGAGGCGGGGCCTCCGATCGACGCCGAGGTGGTGGTGCGCCACCTGGACCTGGCGGGCTGGCAAAGCTTTCGCGAAAGCCGGGTGGCGCTGGGGCGGACGGCGGTGGTGCGGATCCAGGGGACCGAGATCGACATCGTGCTGATTTCGAGCCGCAGCCAGACCTACGAGCCGTCGATCTTTTCCAACCACGGGGTGGATTACGCGGCCAAGGACCTGTTGCTGGTGAAGTCGACGAACCATTTCCATGCGGGCTTTGCGCCGGTGGCGTCGCGGATCATCCACGTGGACAGCCCGTCGAGCTATCCGACCAACCCGGCGCTGACCGAGTACCAGAAGGCGGGGGCGGATTTCTGGCCGAAGGTGGCCGATCCGCTGGGGCTGGATGCGGATGTGCCCTCGCAGGAGGTGGCGCGATGATGTTGGCGGGCAAGCGCGTGGTGGTGACGGGCGCGGGCGGGGGCATCGGCCTGGCGCTGGTGCAGGTGCTGGGTGAGGCCGGGGCGCATGTGGTGGCCTGCGACCGGGACGGCGTGGCGGTGCAGGCCGACGAGGTCGTGGGGTTCGACATCATCGACCGGGACCAGACACTGCAGGCGGCCGGGCGGATCGCCGAAGGCCCTGTGGACGTGGTGATCTCGAACGCGGGGGGCACGCGGGTCGAAACCCTGGAGGCGACGGATCCGGCGGCGATAGATGCGGACATGGGGCTGAACTTTACCGGGGCGGCGGTGTTCACGCGGGCCCTGTTGCCGGCGTTGCGGGCACGGGGCGGGGCGGTGGTCTTCGTGGCCTCGGTCAATGCGCTGGCCCATTACGGCAACCCGGCCTATTCGGCGGCCAAGGCGGCCCTGGTCGCGTGGAGCCGGGCGATTGCCACCGAAGAGGCGCGCCACGGGGTGCGGTCGAACGTGGTGGCTCCGGGGTCGGTGCACACGCCGGCCTGGGAAGAGCGCGAGGCGCGGCAGCCCGGGATTTTCGACCGGGTCACGGGGCTTTACCCGATGGGCCGGCTGGTCAGCCCGGCCGAGGTGGCGCAGGCCGCTTTGTTCCTGGCCTCGCCCATGGCCAGCGGGATCACGGGCACGGTGCTGCCGGTCGATGCGGGGCTGAGCGCGGGCAACCGGGGGTTCTGCGACATCATCGGGGCGTGAGGCCCGAAACCCGGCGGTAGAACCGCCAGGCGAGCAGGGCGAAGACGGAGAAGCTGGCCAGCGTCGTGGCCTCGATCAGGCCTGCGACGCCCCGGTCGGCGCGGACGGCCAGAAGGTAGCCTCCGGCGATCATGAACAGGATGTAGCAGCCCAGGTTGATCAGAGTCGGCGGCCAGACATCGCCCAGGGCGCGCAGGCCGGTGTTCGACACGGTCTGGCCGCCGTCGCCCAGCATCAGGAGGGCCACCAGCCAGATCAGGGGCACGGCCAGGGCAGCGACAGCCGGGTCGGCGATGAAGGCCTGGGCCAGGGCGTGGCGGCCGAGATAGGCGGCCGCTCCGGTCAGGGCCATGAGGGTCAGGGCGGTGGCGAGACCTTGGGAAAAGATCGCGCGGGCCTCGGTCCGGTTGTCGCGGCCGACGGCCTCGGAGATGCGCGCGCCGGTCACCGCGCCGACGGCCACGGCCAGCGAAAAGAGCAGCGACACCAGGTTGTTGAGCAGGGCATAGGCGGCCAGCTGCGTGGTGCCGAGCCAGCCGGCGAAGACCGAAAGCGAGGAGAAGCTGATCGCCTCGATGGCGACCGACACGCCGGTGGCGGTGCCCAGCCGGCGCAGCGGTCGGCCCCGGCGCCAGGACAGGTTGCGCCAGGCGGCGCGCGACAGCACCGGCCAGCCCGACAGGTGGGCCAGCACGTGCAACCCGGCCACCAGCAGCACGGCCCGGGTGGCGACCCCGATCCAGACGATGACCAGCGCGGCGGTGGCGTCATCGCCCACCAGCGCTCCGGCAAGCGCGCTAAGCCCGGCATTGGTCGCAAAGGCGGTGCCGGCCAGCCAGGCGGCGGCCCGGTGGGCGCCAAGGGCCTCGCAGGCATAGGCCACGGCGACGAAGACGTAATGCAGGGGCACGCCCAGGCCGAGGATGCGCATGAAGGCGCCTCCAGTCGCGCTGATGTCCGGGGCCTGGCCCAAAGCGCGCAGCAGGGACGGCCCCGAGAAGGCAATCAGCAGCGCGCCGCCGCCTGCGAGCAGGGCGAACAGGACGGCGTCCTGGAACAACCGGAAGGCGGCTGTGCGGTCGCCCCGGGCATGGGCAGCGGCGACCGAGACCAGCCCGCCGACCATCAGCCCAAGCGCCACCGCATGCAGCGTGCCGGCCAGCGAATAGGCGATCCCAGCGGCGGCCAGTTCGGACGGGGCGAGACGGCCGATGATCAGCACGTCGGCCACCAGCAGAAACCGAAGTCCGGCCCGGGTGACCCAGGCCGGTGCAATCGCGCCAAGACCCACCCGGCGGCGGGTCGCGGTCATAGGATCGGTTGATCCTCGCGGATCGTGGTGCGGTGCATTTCGCGCCGGTAGAGGCTGCCGTCAAAGGGCGTGCCCGCGTGCAGCACGCGCCGGTTGTCCCACAGCACCGCATCGCCGGGCTTCCAGGGGTGGGAATAGCGGAACTCGGGCACGGTGGCCCGGGCCAGCAGGTCGTCGAGATAGGCGCGGGCGCGGTCCTCGTCCCAGCCCTCGATGCCGATGGTCACCTTGGAGCCGACGTAAAGCGCCTTGCGCCCGGTCAGGGGATGGGTGCGCACCAGCGGCCAGCGCACGGTCAGCTGCTGGGGCGAGGCATATTCGCCCTCGGCCGCGCCCTTTTCGCCCTTGGTCTTGAGGTACTTTTGCAGGCCTGACACGGAATGCAGGGCGGTCAGGCTTTCGGCCTGGGCCTGTTCCTCGGGGCTGAGCGCGTCATAGGCACTGTACATGCAGGCAAAGACGGTTTCGCCGCCCACGCTGGGCGTTTCCTTGCAATAAAGCATCGAGGCCCGGGCGGGCACCTTGAGATGCATGTGATCGGCGTGCCATTCCAGGTCGTCCGAGCCATCGGCGGGCGCGAAGGACACGATGCGCTTGCCGGTGTTGCCGACCACGAAGATCTCGGGCTGGCCTTCCAGCCGGGCGTCGATGCGGGCGGTTTCTTCAAGCGGGCCGAAGGGGCGCGAAAAGGCGACCTGTTCGGCGGGGGTGATTTCTTGGTCGGGGAAGACCAGCGCGCCCCATTCTTCCAGCAGTGTTTCGAGCGTGTCCAGCGTCTCGCCGTCGGGCACGTCCTTCAGCGACACGCCCCGAACGACGGCGCCGATGCGGTTTCCAAGGGGGGTACATTCGATCGTCATATCTTGGTCCTTTCAGGCACCCGTGGCGACAGCGCTTGGGGCATGGGGCGCGTCGGCGAACGGGTTGAGTGTGGAAAGCTGGTCGAGGAACCGCCGCAGGCGGTCGGTCGTCGGCGCTTCCAGCAAGTCGGCAGGGGGGCCCATTTCAACGATGCGCCCAGATTCCATGAACACGATGCGGTCGGCCACCTGGGCGGCAAAGCCCAGTTCGTGGGTCACGATCAGCATGGTCATACCACGTTGAGCCAAGGTTTTCAGCACGCCCAGCACGTCGGACACCAGTTCCGGGTCCAGCGCCGAGGTCGGTTCGTCCAGCAGCATCAGCACCGGGTCCATGGCCAAGGACCGGGCGATGGCCACCCGCTGTTTCTGCCCACCCGACAGGTCGTCGGGCCAGTAATCGGCCCGGTCGCCCAGGCCGACCTCATCCAGCAGGGCGCGGGCGCGGGTTTCGGCCTCTGCCCTGGGGCGTTTCAGCACGACCATCTGGGCGCGCACGATGTTTTCCAGCACCGACAGGTGCGGCCAGACGTTGAAGTTCTGGAACACCATGCCCATCTTGGCCCGCTGCCGGGCCAGATCGGGGTTGCGCCAATGGGCCCGTTTGCCCCCGGTTTCGGGGATCTGGCCCACCGGCCTGTTGTCCAGCCAGACCGACCCGGCATCGGGCGGTTGCAGCCAGTTGACCGACCGCAGAAGGGTGGACTTGCCACAGCCCGAGGGGCCGATCAGGCAGACGACTTCGCCCTGGGTGACGTTCAGGCTGACGTTGTCCAGGGCGAGCGTGTCGCCAAAGCGCGTGGTCAGCTGCGAGAGTTCGAGGAAGGAACGTGTCATCGGCCCATCGAGCCCTTCAGCCTGCCCATCACCGAGGCGCTGGCATTGGCCGGCCGCTTGCCGCGCCGGGCCAGCCGCCGTTCCCAGGCGCGCAGGCCGGTGGCGATGGTTTCGTTAAGCGCCCAGTAAAGCAGGGCGATGAAGATGAAGGCCTCGAACGGGCGGAAGGTTTCGCCCTGCACGCGGATGGCCGTCATGGTCATTTCCTGCACGGTGATCGTCGACAGGATGGCGCTTTCCTTGACCAGCGACAGGGTCTGGTTGCCCAGGGGCGGCAGGATGATCGGCAGGGTCTGGGGCAGGATGATGTTCTTCATGGCCTGCGCATCGGTCATGCCGATGGACCGGGCGCTTTCGAACTGGCCCTTGGGCACCGCCTCGATGCCCGCGCGGATGACCTCGGCGAAATAGGCCGAGCCAAAGGCCGCCAGGGCCAGCACGCCCACCTGCTCGGCGGGCAGGCGGATGCCGTAGAAGGGCAGCACGTAGTAGATCAGGAAGACCTGGATCATGAAGGGCGTGTTGCGGAACAGTTCCACATAGGCGGTGGCGGCAAAGCGGATCGTGCGCAGGCGTGACCGCCGGCCGAGGGCCATGATCACCCCCAGGGGCAGGCCCAGCAGCAGGGCCAGCACGACGATCTTGATGGTCAGCCAGAAGCCCAGCAACAGCCGTGGCCCGTAGTCGATGAAGATCGAGAAATCGAGACCCATGGCTCAGGCCCTCCGCACGTGCAGGCGGCGTTCCAACAGGACCGAGCCTCGGCTGACCGCGAAACACATCAGGAAGTAGAGGACGAAGGCGCCGGTAAGCACTTCGACCGGGTGGTAGTTGCGCGAAAAGATCTGTTGGGACACGCGCATCAGTTCGACCACGGTGATGGTGGCCAGAAGCGGCGTGCTTTTGAGAACCATGGTGAATTCGTTCACCAGGGGCGGGATCGAGACGATGAAGACCTGGGGCAGGATCACCTTGCGCCACTGGGTCAGGACCGGCAGGCCGAGGGATTCGGCGGCTTCGGTCTGGCCCTTGGGCACCGAGGCCAGGCCTCCGCGCAGGATTTCCAGCACGAAGGCGCAGGAATTCAGGGTCAGGGCGAGGATGCCGGCCGTCATCGGGCCGATGTCGATGCCCACGACGGGCAGGACGTAGAAGATCAGGAAGATCTGGACCAGCATCGGCGTGCCGCGGATGAAGCTGACATAGATGCCAAGCACGACGAGGAACGGTTTCCAGGGCCAGATGGTGCGGGCCACGGTCAGAACGGTGGCCAAGGTGACGCTGAGCAGGAAGCCGATGAGGGTGACCTGCAAGGTGACTGCCGCGCCCTCGATCAGGCGCGGCAGTGCATCAAACGTATAGGAGATGTCGAATTTCATGGGGCGAAAGGCCCGGTCGCGTGATCAGAGCGCCCCTTCGGGAAGGTAGCCTTCATCGGGGATCTCCATGCGGAAGCCGAACCACTTGTCCTGCAGTTCGTAAAGCGTGCCGTTGTCGCGCATTTCCAGGATCTGCGAGCTGAGGTAGTCGCGCAGGTCGGTGTCTTCGGGGCGGGTCACCCAGCCCATGTAGGACAGATCGCCCATGGCGCCGACCAGTTCGAACACGCCCGGCTGTTCCTTGACCACCACAGCCAGGTTGGGCAGCGACTGGACGACCACGTCGATCTCGCCGTTGGCCAGGGCCAGGTAGCTTTCGGGATACGAGGTATAAAGCTTCATCTCGGCATAGCCGTCGCCATCGGCCTTCAGCTTCTCTTCGAATTCCTTGGCCGCCGATTCACCGCCCGAGGACAGCTGTGTGCCCACGACCTTGCCGGCCATGTCCTCGACCGAGGTGATGCTGTCGTCGCCTGCGCGCTTCATGGCCCAGGTGGTGCCCTCGGCGATCGGCACGGTGAAGGCGTACTTGGTCACCCGCTCGGGCCGGACGCTGACGGTGGTGGCGACAAAGTCGAACTTGCCGGCCAGAACGCCCGGCAGGATGCCCTGCCAGGGCAGGTCAAGCTGGGTCAGTTCCACGCCCAGGTCGTTGATGATGTAGGTCAGGATGTCCTTGCCATAGCCCACGATTTCGCCGTCCTCGACGAATTCGAACGGGGGGAAGGCGGCTTCGGTGCCGACGGTGACCTTGCCGGTGCTCTTGATGGTTTCCAGCGTGGTCTGCGCAGCAACCGGTGCGGCCAGCGCGGTGGCGCCCAGGGCGGCGACGGCCGCCATCCGGCGCAGGGCCGAGAGTTTCACATATCCCATTGTCTTGCTCCTTTGGTGTCCCGGCACCGATATGCGGCCGGGCCTGCAAATTCTGTACGGTGTGACCCGTGCGGACCGAGTGCGTGTCCTGTCAGTTGTGACTATTTCAGATTCACCGGTTTGACATGCGAACACGGCCTTCTGGGCGGTGTCCTCGGCGTGTTTGCCCGAAAATATCGCACCCGCCCGGGATTTGTGCATTTGCTGGGCCGGGCGGGGATGGTCTGGGTCCCCTGCAAGGGGATGTCGACCGTCTCAGGCCGGCTGAAGCGTCTTCACGGCGTAGTCTTCGGCGGCCAGCAGCTGGTCGAATTCGGGCGGGGTCAACAGCACGTGCCCCGCGCGCCCGGCGACCGAGGCGCGCACGGCGGCGGCGATGCGGTCGCAGACCTCGGGCGCGGCGGTCAGGCCCCGTTCGGCCAGCGCGAAGGCCACCGTGTGGCGGTTGCACTTGCGGCCCATGGACATCTGCGCGCGGTTGCCGACCCAGGCCGGCGGGAAGGTCAGGGCCTCGTCCAGGCGGCCGTCGATCGAGGCCGCGTTCAGCGCCTCCTGGATCTCTTCGGTTTCGGGAATGGCAAAGGCCGCGCGGCCGGTGATGGCCTTGTGCGGGGGCATGGCGATGCCCGAGACGTCCTCGACCAGGCGTGACAGCGCGGTCAGCCGGGTCAGCGACAACCCGGTGTGCAGGCCCAAGTGCATTTCGATGGCCACGGCGATTTCTTCCAGGGCGGGCTGGCCGGCGAATTCTCCTAACCCGTTGACGCAGCTGTGAATAACGTCAGCTCCCCCGCGGATCGCGGCCAGGGTGTTGGCCACGCCCATGCCGGTGTGATTGTGGCAATGCACCTGCAGGGGCCGGTCGGTCCAGCCCTTGGCCGCGCGGATCAGCGCCTCGAACCCCCAGGGGGAGGCCACGCCGATGGAATCGCAGATGGCGAACTCGTCGACCAGGTCCTCTGTCTGGGCCAGGAACTGGGCCACGTAGGCCGGATCGGCGCGGGTGGTGTCCATGGCCATCAGCGTCACGTGCAGGCCCAGGTCGCGGGCATGACCGGCCATGGCGCGGGCCTCGGCGATGATGTCGGCCCCGGTGCGGCCCGTGGGAAAGAAGGCCGGGTTGACGGCGATCAGGATGACCGTGCCCCACAGCCCGATGCGGGCTGAGGTGTCGATTTCGGGCAGGCTTTTGGTAAAGCTGCACAGCTTCGCGCGCAGGCCAAGCCCGGCCACGGCATGGGCGCTGGCGATTTCCCCGGGCGTGGGATTGGGCGAATTGCCCAGCACGGCGATGCGCGCGACGCCCAGCCCGTCGAGGCTGCGGGCGATGGCCAGCCTTGCGTCGTGAGACAGGCCGACACCGGCCATTTCCTCGCAATCGCCTTCCAGCGTCAGGTCGAGGATCTGGATCTCGCGGGGGGCAAAATCATCGGGCAGGGTGCCCAGGTTATGGAGGCTTCCACATTCGGAAAGTCGAGTCATGACGGGTGCCTTTTCATCAGTCCGGCCGGGTCGGTGACCACGAAGCGCACCCCGGGCGAGACATCGTAATCGGCTACGTGGGTGCGCGTGCCGTTCATCGGCGCGGCTTGCGTTTCGATTTCGTCCTCGGTCGCGGCGTCGCTGAGGAACAGGAAATCGGCCGTGGCGCTGCCCACCGGAAAGCAGTCCAGCCCGTGCCAGGTGCCGGGATGCAGCATGACGCCTGCGCCGGTGATCAGGAAGGCGCGCAGGGTCTCGGGGGCGGGCTTGGCGCCGGGCAGGCTGGGGTCGGTGTCGTCGCCCACGACCAGCACGCCGGCGGCGCCCCCGATGGGAAAGCGGGCCTCGGTCACGAAGATGTGGCGCTCGAGCCGGCTGAGGCACATGGGCTGCTGGTGATAGCGCATGATCTGCAGGCGCGCGGCGGCATCGGTGGCGAAGGGCAGCCGCCAGTTGTCAAGAAGCGGGCGCTGGAACGAGGGCGGCCCTGCGGTCGAGATGACCTCTCCGTAGGGGGCGAAGGCCTCTGGCGACAGGGGTTCCAGGGCGATCTCGATATCCTGCATGGCTGGGGCCTTTGCGTCACGTGGTGTGCCGATGTCATCCCGGGCGGCGGGCAGAGGCCATGGGGAAGGGGGCAGGATCTGCCGCCCGACAGGGCATTTGCCGAAAACTTCGCCATTTGTGTCCGGATCTGCCCGGTTGATGGGGCCGTTCAGGCCGACAGCAAGGGGGTCACCAGCGAAAAGAGTTCGGCCTGCGAGCAGATCCCGCATTTGCGATACAGCTGCTTGCGGAAGACCTTGACGGTCTGGGGGCTGATGTCGAGCCGCAGGCTGATCGAGACCGAGCTGTGCCCGCGCAGGATCAGCAGGGCGACTTCGGCCTGGCGCTGGGACAGGCTGATTCCGTGGTGCTCGACAAGGCGGTCGCGCATGTGGCGGACCAGGGCGGCGTCGTCGTAATCGCCGCTGGAGGACAGCCCGGTCCAGTTCCGGGCCATCAGTGCACAGGCGATCGGGCTTAATTTCTGGGCAATCTCTATGTCACGTGGCGAAAACAACCGGCCCGAGCTGGCGTCGCGGCCAAGGCAGACATGCACCGAAACGCCCTCGGCCGGGTAGGCGACATAGGCGATTTCGTCGATCAATGTCGTCGAGCGGTAATAGGCCGCGTAGTATTCGTTCCGCGTGAATTGGTCGGGGGCGAAATCGCGCAGCCGGTAGAGGCCGGCGGGCACCTTTTGGACGTGCAGCTCGTGGAAGGGGTCTAGCAGGTAAGCGGCTGATATATAGTCGCTTTCTATGTTTCCGTGGACGGACGGGATGCGCGCCTGGGTGAACAGGATCTGCGGCCGCTGGGTCTGGAAATAGGCCAGCATGGTGGTGTTGTCGATCTCAAAGCAGCGGTGCAGCCAGCTGTACAGATCCGGGCCGAAGGCGTCGCTGCCCAGCGACGAGATGGCCGCGCCCAGGTGGGCTTCGGCGAGGTTGGGTTGCTGTGCCATGGCCTGTCTTCATACCCCCTTGGGGGTATATACCCCCTGGACAAGTGATCTGTAGCTGAATGGATCAGAAACCAGGGGTATGCCGCAAGGGGTATGGATGGACCAGCACAGCGTAGCCGTTGATGTCGATCGGGTGGTGAAACGGTATGGCACCGTGACCGCCCTGCACGGCGTGTCGATGGACATCCGGCAAGGAGAGTTCTTTACGCTTCTGGGCCCTTCGGGCTGCGGCAAGACCACGTTGTTGCGCTGCATTGCCGGGTTCGAGGACGTGTCCGAAGGGGCGATCCGCCTGAAGGGCGAGGACATCGCGCCGCTGCCGCCGCACAAGCGGCCGGTCAACACGGTGTTTCAGCAATACGCCCTGTTTCCGCACATGACGGTGCTGGAAAACGTGTCCTTCGGGCTGCGCCGGCGGGGGTGGAGCGACCGCGACGCCTCGGGCCGGTCGCGCGAGGTGCTGGAGATGGTGCGCCTGTCGGATTTCGCCAAGCGCCGGCCCGGGCAATTGTCGGGCGGTCAGCAGCAGCGGGTCGCGCTGGCCCGGGCCCTGGCCCCGGGGCCGGAGGTGCTGTTGCTGGACGAACCGCTGTCGGCCCTGGACCTGAAGCTGCGCCAGGCGGTGCGCGTTGAACTGAAACAGATCCAGCGCGAGACCGGCATTGCCTTCGTCTTCGTCACCCACGACCAGGAAGAGGCGCTGACCATGTCCGACCGCATCGCGGTCATGTCCGAGGGCCGGGTCCAGCAGATCGGGTCTCCGCGGGCGATCTACGAGGCGCCGCAGAACCGGTTCGTGGCGGATTTCATCGGTGAAACCAACCTGTTGGACGTGACGGTCACATCCGTGTCCGCAGGCATGGCCGAGCTGGAGCTGCCCGGAGGCCTGCCCCTGCGCTGTCCGGCGGCAGAGGGTGCGGTGCAGGGGGCGGGCCATGTCTCTGTCCGGCCCGAGCGGATTGCCATCGGGGCGCCCGGGGCCGGGACGCTGCCGGCGACGGTGGCCGATCACGTCTACCTGGGCACCGACATCCAGCTGCACGCGAAACTGGACGACGGCGCGCCGATCCTGGTGCGGATGCAGAATGCCGGCCAGGACAGCGTGCCCGAAGCGGGCAGCCGGCTGGGCCTGACGATCGAGGCGGGCGCCGCGCGCCTGCTGGCCGACTGATGGCGGGGGCCGCGCCGCAGGGCGCCTCCCGGTCCGAGGTCTACCGGGGCAACGGGCCCCGACTGATGCTGCCGACCTGGGTGTTCATCGGGATCTTCCTGGTGCTGCCGGTTGGGCTGATGGCGATTTATTCCTTCCTGACCAAGGAGTTCCGGGGCGGTGTTATCTGGGAATTCACCTGGGCGGCCTATGACCAGTTCTTTCTGGACCGGGGCCTGTTCGGGGACGAACCGCCCTCGATCGAGTGGACCTATATCGGCATCTTCTGGCGCTCGATCTGGCAGGCCGGGCTGGCGACGGTGCTGTGCCTGCTGATCGGCTTTCCCACCGCCTGGTTCATTGCCACGCGCGAGGCCTCGGCCCGCCCGGTCTGGCTGTTCCTTGTGACGATCCCCTATTGGGTGAACCTGCTGATCCGCACCGTGTCGATGAAATTCCTGATCCGCGACAATGGTCCGCTGAACGAGTTCCTGCTGTGGACGGGGGTGATTTCGGACCCGCTGTCGCTGATCAACACCAATTTCGCGGTGCAGCTGGGGCTGTTCTATTCCTACCTGCCGTTCATGGTGCTGCCGATCTACTCGGCGGTGGAACGGTATGACTTTGCCCTGTCCGAGGCGGCGGCGGATTTGTACTCCGACAACTGGACGACCCTGCGCCTGGTGATCCTGCCGGTGGTCAAGCCGGGCATCGTGGCGGGCTGCATCCTGGTCTTCGTGCCCTCGCTGGGGGCGTTCCTGGCGCCGGACCTGCTGGGCGGGGCCAAGACCTTCATGATCGGGTCGCTGATCGAGGAACAGTTCAAGGGAGCGGCGGGCAACTGGCCGTTCGGGGCCGCGGCGGCGATGATCCTTCTGAGCATCGTGATGGCCGTCCTGCTGCTGCACGCCCGGGCCCAGTCGAAGGAGGCGTCGTGATGGAGCATCGTTCGAGCCGTTCTGCCCGGCGGCACGCCGGGCCGCGCCCGACCCTCCCCCCGGGAGGGCGCATCCTGGACGTCCCGCGCCGACCCAATGGTTTGCGTGCGACGGCAGTCTCGCGGCGGTCAAGCGTGGACCGCGCCCACCCAGGCTCGGGCGCGTCCCTTGTCGCAAACCGGGAGGCGTCGTGATGGCCCGGCATACGGATCTGCGCCGGTTCACCGGCTTTCGCGGCCTGACCATCCTGTGCCTGGTGCTGCTTTATGCGCCGCTGGTGATCGTGGCGGTCTACAGCTTCAACGACAGTGCCTCGATCACGCGCTGGGGCGGGTTTTCGGGCAAGTGGTATGTCGATGTCTTCACCGGCCCCGAGTCGCCCAAGTTCCGCCAGGCGGCGGTCAATTCCTTCGTCATCGCCATCGGGGCGGCCACCTGCGCCACGATCATCGCCACCGCGGCCGCCGTGGCCATGCACCGCACCGGGCGCTTCCGGGGCAAGGGGGCGAGCATCGCACTGATCAACCTGCCGCTGATGGTGCCCGAGATCGTGACCGCCGTGGCCTCGTTGATCTTCTTCATCACCATCGGCTTCACGACCGGCCTGCTGACCATCTTCATCGCCCACCTGGTGTTCTGTATCCCCTTTGCCTACCTGCCGATTTCGGCCCGGATGCAATCGGTGCCGGACATGTACGAACAGGCGGCGATGGACCTGTATGCCACCCCCTGGGAGGCGTTCCGCCTGGTGCTGCTGCCGCTGATGATCCCCGGCATCCTGTCGGGGTTCCTGCTGGCCTTCATCATCTCGCTCGATGACTTCCTGATCACGAATTTCGTCAAGGGCGCGGGGATCGAAACCCTGCCCACGGCGATCTTCGGATCGGTCAAACAGGGCATCAAGCCCAACATCATGGCCATCTCGACGCTGTTGCTTGGCGTTTCGGTGGTCTTCGTCACCCTGTCCTGGCTGATCGGCCGGGCCGGGCAATCAAGAACCTGAACACTCAAGAACACTCAACAGCGGAGACACCACATGAAGACCTTCCTGACCACGACCGCCGTGGCCCTGGCCCTGGCCGGAGCCGCCAGCGCCGAGGGCAAGCTGACCATCTACCACTGGTTCGAATACATCCCGCAAGAGCTGCTGGACAAGTTTTCGGCCGAGTACGACGTCGAGGTGACGATGGACACCTACGACAGCAACGAGGCCCTTCTGGCCGCGCTGAAGGCCGGCCGGCTGGGCAGCTACGACGTGGCCGTGCCGGGCGACTACATGGTCAAGATCCTGGGCGACGAGGGCATGCTGGACACCTTCACGCCCGAGGAAATGCCGAACCTGGGCAATATCGAGGACCAGTGGATGGACGTCGATTTCGACCCGGGCCGCAAGTCGTCGATCCCGTACCAGTGGGGCTCGACCTCGTTTTCGGTCAACACCGAGATGTACGACGGCCCGCGCGACAGCCTTGGCCTGATCTTCGAGCCGCCCGCCGAACTGGCCGGCAAGATCAACGTGCTGGACACCTCGGGCGAGACGCTGACGCTGGCCTCGATGTATGCCGGCATTCCGCAATGCACCTCGGACCGCGACCAGCTGAAGGCGCTGAACGCGCTGGTGCAGGGGGCCAAGGACAGCTGGGCCTCGTTCGGGTCGGACGTGGCCAAGGACGTGCTGGTGTCGGGTGACGCGGCTGCGGGCATGATCTGGTCGGGCTTTTCGGCCAAGGCCCGCAGCGAAGGCGCCCCGGTGGAATACGTCTTCCCCAAGGAAGGCATGATCGTCTGGATGGACAATGTCGTGCTGCTGAAGGACGCGCCGAACCGGGAAAACGCGTTGAAGTTCATGAACTTCCTGCTGGAGCCGGAAAACGCGGCGGCGGTGACCAACTATGCCCAGTACACGGCGGGCGTGAAGGGCGTGGGTGAATTCCTGGACCCCGAGGTGGCCACTTCTCCGGAATCGAACCCGCCGGCGGATGTGAAGGGCGTCTTCGTGCAGGCGTGCCCCGAAGAGGTGCAGGTCATGTATGACGCGATCTGGACCGAGCTGAAGAAGTGAGCCTGACGCTTGCCATCTACCAGGGGCCGCCCGTGCAGGGCGACCCCGAGGCCGGGCTGGAACGGCTGGCCCGCCAGTTGAGTGCTGCGGCCATGGCCGGGGCGCGCATGCTGGTGGCGCCCGAACTGTTCCTGCCGGGCTACAACCGGCCCGACCTGCATGGGCAACTGGCGCAGCCGCAGGGCGGGGCGTGGTGCCAGCGCCTGTCGGACATGGCGCGCGCGGCTGGCTGCGGGCTGACCGTGGGCTGGGCCGAACGGGACGGGGACCGGGTCTATAACGCCGCCACCGCCTTTGACCGCGACGGGGCGGTGCTGGGCCATTACCGCAAGATGCAGCTCTTCGGGCCGATGGAGGCTGCCAGCTTCTCGCCCGGGGACAGCTATTGCACCTTCGAGCTGGACGGCATCCCGACCGGGCTGATGATCTGTTACGACGTCGAATTCGCGGCCCATGTCTGTGCCCTGGCCGAAAAGGGGGCAAAGCTGTTGCTGGTGCCCACGGCCAACCCGGCCGGGTTCGAGCATGTCTCGACCACCTTCGTGCCTGCCCGCGCGGCCGAATGCGACCTGACCGTCGCCTATGCCAATTTCTGCGGCGCGGAAGAGGGGCTGACCTTTGGCGGCCGCTCGCTGATCGCAGGGCCGGACGCGCAGGTCATCGCCGCGGCCGGGCGCACCGAAACGCTGCTGATCACCCAGATCGGCCCCGATCCCGCGGACTGGCTCCGCTCCACCCAAATGCAAGACTTTCGAAAGGTTTAAGGGATGTCCCTCGATCTTGATATCTCCACCGACGGCGTGCTGACCGCCGACACCCACCTGGTGCAATCCTTCGCCGATCTCAACGCGCTGAAACAGGACGGCGCGCGGACGGTGATCGTCGGGGCCGAGGGCGCCCATGTCACCGACAGCGAGGGCAACAGCCTGATCGACGGGATCGGCGGGCTGTGGTGCGTCAATGCCGGCCACCGCCGGCGCGAGATCATCGACGCGATCACCGAACAGCTGGACACGCTGGATTTCTACTCGACCTTCTACAACTTCACCCACCCCTCGGCCGCCGCCCTGGCCACCAAGCTGGCCGAGCTGGCGCCGGGCCACCTGAACAAGGTGCATTTCGGCAATTCCGGGTCGGTGGCCAATGACAGCGCGGTGCGCATCCTGCACCATTATTACAACCGCCTGGGCCAGCCGAAGAAGAAGCAGGTGCTTAGCCGTCACGGGGCCTATCACGGGTCGACCCACCTGGCGATCGCCATGACCACGCCGACCTATTCGGATGGCTGGGACAAGGCCGAGGGGCTGGTTCACCACCTGCGCTGCCCGCATCACTGGCGCGAGGGCGAGGGCCTGTCCGAGGCGGAATTCCTCGACGCGCTGATCGCCGATGCCAAGGACCGGATCGAGGCCATCGGGGCCGAGAACATCGCCTGTTTCATCGCCGAGCCGATCATGGGCGCAGGCGGCATCATCGTGCCGCCCAAGGGCTATCACGCGGCGATGGGCCGGCTGTGCCGGGACTACGAGATCAAGTATATCTCGGACGAGGTGGTCACGGCCTTCGGCCGGCTGGGGCATTTCTTTGCGTCGAAAGACGTCTTCGACGTGCAGCCCGACATCATCACCACGGCCAAGGGGCTGACCTCGGGCTACCAGCCGCTGTCGGCCACGATCCTGTCCGACGAGATCCACGAGGTGATTTCCGACAAGGGCGGCATGTTCCTGCACGGCATGACCTATTCGGGCCACCCGGCGGCAGCGGCGGCGGGTCTGGCCAACATCGCCCTGATGGAACGCGACCGGATCCCCGAGACGGTGCGCACCACGGGCAAGCGGTTCGAGGGCAACCTGCGCGGGCTGGCCGACCTGGATATCGTGGGCGAGGTGCGGGGCAGCCATTTCATGATGGGGATCGAGTTCGTGCGCGACAAGGCGGCCAAGACGCCCTTTGCGCCCGAGGACGCGATCGGGCTGAAAGTGGCCAAGGCCTGCCAGCAGCGCGGGTTAATCGCTCGGCCGCTGGGCAACATCCTGATCCTGTCGCCGACGCTGGTGATGGACGACGCCCTGATCGACCGGACCGAGGCGATCCTGCGCGAGGCCATCACCGAGGTGCAGGGAAAGGTCTGATCCATCATGGTCGAAAAAACCGAAGTGCTTGTCGTGGGCGGCGGCCAGGCCGGCATCGCGATGAGCGAACACCTGGGCGCGGCCGGTGTGGACCACATCGTGCTGGAACGCGGGCGGATCGCCGAAAGCTGGCGGACCCGGCGCTGGGATTCGCTGGTGGCCAACGGCCCGGCCTGGCATGACCGCTTCCCGGGGCTGGAGTTTTCCTGCGATCCCGAAGGCTTTGCCACCAAGGACGAGGTCGCGGGCTACATGGAGGCCTACGCCAGCCAGATCGACGCGCCGGTGCGCTGCGGGGTGGATGTCACGGGCGTCACCCGGCTGGAGGGTCGGCCTGGGTTCCGGGCCGAGACCAGCGCGGGCGTGATCGAGGCCGATTACGTCGTCGCGGCCACCGGTCCTTACCACAACCCGCTGATGCCCAAGCTGGTGCCAGACCGGCCCGGCCTGACCCAGATGCATTCGATCGACTACCGCAACCCGGACCAGCTGGCGGAGGGCGCGGTGCTGGTGGTGGGGGCCGGGTCATCCGGCGTGCAGATCGCGGCCGAGCTGAACCGGGCCGGGCGCAAGGTCTACCTGTCGGTCGGGCCGCACGGGCGCCCGCCCCGGGCCTACCGGGGGCGCGATTATTGCTGGTGGCTGGGCGTGCTGAACGACTGGGATGCCGAGGCGACCCCGGGCGCGGAGCATGTCACCATTGCCGTCAGCGGTGCCGAGGGCGGCCACACGGTCGACTTCCGCGCGCTGGCCGCCGACGGGGTGACCCTGGTCGGGCGGACCGAGGCCTGCACCGACGGCGTGCTGCGCTTTGCCCCGGATCTGCCAGGCAACATCGCCCAGGGCGACCGCAACTACCTGGCCGTGCTGGACCGGGCCGATGCCTATGTCGCCCGGATGGGCCTGGACCTGCCCGAGGAACCCGGGGCGCGCGACATCGCCCCCGATCCGGCTTGCGTGACCGACCCGCTCCTGTCGCTGGACCTGGAAGAGGCCGGGATCTCGACGATCCTCTGGGCCACGGGGTTCGCGTTGGATTACGGCTGGCTGCAGCTTGATGCCGTGGACGCGCAGGGCCGTCCTGCCCATTTGCGCGGCGTGTCGGACGAACCGGGCGTCTATTTTCTGGGCCTGCCGTGGCAGACCCGGCGGGCGTCGTCCTTCATCTATGGTGTCTGGCACGATGCCCGTTACATCACCGATCACATCCTCAAGCGCCGCGCGTACCTTGCCTATCCCGGGGTGCCAGCCTGATCCCTCGACAATCGGAGGCCCCAATGGCCCATACCCGCATCCGCAAGTTCAACACATCCGACACCTATCCCGAACAGAAGCTGGACAACGACCTGTGCCAGGCCGTGGTGGCCCGGGGGGCGATGGTGTTCCTGCGCGGCCAGTGCCCGCAGGACCTGGACACCTCGGAAAACATCGCCAGCCACGATCCGACCGAGCAGGCCCACAAGGTCATGCAGAACATCCGGCAGCTGATCGGCGAGGCCGGGGGCGAGATGGCGCACCTGTGCAAGGTCGTGGTCTACCTGACCGACGTGCGCCACCGCGAGGCCGTCTACCGGGTGATGGGCGAATACATCAAGGGCGTGCATCCGGTGTCGACCGGGGTGGTGGTCACGGCCCTGGCCCGGCCCGACTGGCTGGTCGAGATCGACGCGACCTTCGTGATCCCGGACTGAAGCCCATGACCTTTTCCATCGTCGCCCGCTGTGCGGAGACCGGCCAGTTCGGCCTGGCGATTTCGTCGTCTTCTCCGGCGGTTGCCGCCCGCTGCGCCTTTGCCCGGGCCGGGGTCGGGGCGGTGGCCAGCCAGAACGTGACCAACCCGGCGCTGGGGCCCCGTGTGCTGGACCTGATGCAGGGCGGCGCCGGGGCAGAGGCGGCCGTGGCAGGGGCCATCGCGCAGGAGCCCTTTCCCGAGTACCGGCAGGTGCTGGCCGTGGATGCGGCCGGGGGCCGGGCGGTGCATTCGGGGGCCAAGGCCTTGGGCGTGTGGACATCGGCCATCGGCGTCGATTGCGCCTCGGGCGGGAACCTGCTGGCCGACCTGGCGGTGCCGGGGGCCATCGTCGCGGGGTTTGAAACGGCCTCGGGCGCGCTTGGCGACCGGCTGATCGCGGCGATGCAGGCGGGCCTTGCGGCCGGGGGCGAGGCCGGGCCGGTGCATTCGGCCGGCCTGCTGATCGTCGATGCCCAGGCCTGGCCCTATGCCGAGCTGCGCTGCGACTGGACCGAAGACTGCCCGATCGCGGCCATCGCGACCGCGTGGGAGGTCTATGAACCGCAGGCCGAGGCCTATGTGACCCGGGCCCTGAACCCGACAGATGCGCCGTCCTATGGCGTTCCGGGGGACGAATGACCTCGGAAACCGAGATCCTGTCGCGGCTGGTGGGCTTTGACACCAGCACCGGCCGGACCAATATCGAGCTGATCTACTGGGTGCGCGACCTGCTGAAGGACGCGGGCTTTGACGTGACGCTGGTGCCGTCGTCCTGCGGGCGCAAGGCCGGACTTCTGGCCCGGCGGGGGGCGGGGCCGGGCGGCGTGCTGCTGTCGGCTCACAGCGACGTGGTGCCGGTGGCCGGCCAGGACTGGGACGCCGATCCGTTCACCTTGCGAAAGGTGGGCGAAAGGCTGGTCGGGCGGGGCAGCACAGACATGAAGGGCTTTCTGGCCTGCGTGCTGGCCAAGGCCACGCGGCTGGGCCCTGATGCGCGGCCGATGAGCCTTGCGCTTAGCTGGGACGAAGAGATCGGCTGCCAGGGCATTCCCCAGATGATCGACCGGGTGATCCCCGAGCTGGGGCGGCCCGACCTGGTCATCGTGGGCGAGCCGACCGAGATGCGCCTTTGCGTCGGCCACAAGGGCAAGGCGGCCTACCGGGCGACCTGCCGCGGCACGCCGGGCCATTCGGCGATGGCGCCCCGGTTCACCAATGCGCTGCACCTGGGGGCGGACCTGATCATGGCCCTGCGCCGGGTCCAGGCCCGGCTGGAAACAAGCGGCGCGCGCGAGCCGGGCGATCCGATCCCCTATTCGACGCTGCATGCCGGACGGATGTCGGGCGGGGTGGCGCTGAACATGATGCCGGAAACGGCCACCGTCGATTTCGAGATCCGGCACCTGTCCGCCGAGCGGACCGATGACATCCTGGCCGAGGTCACGGCGGGTCTGCCCGAGAGGATCACGATCGAGACGATGGCTTCGTATCCCGGGCTGGCGGCCGATCCGGCCGACCCCGCGATTGCCGCGTTGGCGGACCTGCTGGAGGATCCGGAGCCGATGCGCGTGTCCTACGGTACCGAGGCTGGGTTCTTTGCCGGCCTGGGCCTGCCCACGGTGGTCTGCGGGCCGGGCAGCATGTCGGACGGCCACCAGCCCAACGAATCCATTGCAATCAAGGAATTGCAAAGATGTTCGAACCTGCTGGATGACCTGATCGGCGGCTGATGGGTAACGCAAACGGGCGCCTCTGGGGACGCCCGTTTTGGTGGTCTGAACTGGCGGATTACCAGGAGGTCAGCACCGTGCCGTGGTACTTGGTTTCGATGAAGGCCTTGATCTCGTCCGAGTGATAGGCCTCGACCAGGGGCTTCACCCAAGGTTGGTCCTCGTCCCCGGCGCGCACGACGATGATGTTCACGTAGGGGCTGTTCTGCTCCATCGCGATGCTGTCGGTCTTGGGGTTCAGACCCGAGGCGATGGCATAGTTGGTGTTGATCATCGCCGCGTCCAGGTCTGCCAGCGAACGGGGCAGCTGCGCCGCGTCCAACTCCTGGATGCGGATGTCCTTGGGGTTTTCCGTGATGTCGAGCACGGTCGGCACCAGCCCGGTGCCCTCGGCCAGCTGGATCAGGCCCAGCTGTTGCAGCACCAGCAGCCCGCGCCCGCCGTTGGTGGGGTCGTTCGGAATGCCGATGGTCGACCCGTCGGGGATGTCGGCCGGGCTGGCGTAGTCATTGGAATACAGGCCCATGGGCGTGTTGATCGTGGTGCCGACCTCGACCAGGTCGAACCCGCGGTCCTTCATCTGGTTTTCCAGGTAGGGCCGGTGCTGAAAGCTGTTGGCCTGGATGTCGCCATCGGCCAGCGCCTGGTTGGGCACGACGTAGTCGGAAAACTCGATCACGTCTATGTTCAGGCCCATGGGCTCGGCGATCTTGGCCACCTCTTCCATGATCTCGGCATGTTCGCCGGGCGAGACGCCGACGCGGATGTCCTGGGCCAGGGCGGCTCCGGCCCCAAGGGCCAGAACGGACACGAGTGTCATCAGTTTCTTCATGAGAAAACTCCTTTTGAAACAGAAGGTTCAGGTTGGGATCAGGCGCCGCGGTTCGACGGCGCCCGCTTGTCCACGCGCCGGGCGATCCATTCTCCGATGGTCTGCACAAGCTGCACGAGGACGATGAGGATGATCACCACGATGGCCATGACGTCGGGCATGAAGCGCTGGTAGCCGTAGCGGATGCCCAGGTCGCCCAGGCCTTCGCCGCCCACCGCGCCGACCATGGCCGAGTAACCGATCAGGCTGACCACGGCGAGCGTCAGGCCCAGGGTGATGCCGGGCAGGGCCTCGGGGATCAGCACCTTGCGGATGATCTGGAAGGGGGTGGCACCCATCGACCGGGCGGCCTCGATCAACCCGCTGTCGACCTCGCGGATGGCGTTTTCGACCAACCGCGCAATAAAGGGGATGGCCGCGATCGACAGGGGCACGATGGCCGCCGTGGTGCCGATGGACGTGCCCGCGACCAGCCGGGTGAAGGGGATGATGGCCACGACAAGGATGATGAACGGCACCGAGCGGGTGGCGTTCACGACGATGCCCAGCACCTTGTTGATGATGGGCGCGGACAGCAGTTCTCCGCGCTGGGAACAGGCCAGGAAAACGCCGATGGGCAGGCCGCCAAGCGCGCCGACAAGGGTCGACAGGGCCACCATGTAAAGGGTCTGCCAGGTGGCCTCCATGAGCAGGTTGATCAGGTTAGCCGACATAGCCCAGGACCTCCGTGCGCTGGTCGTGATGTTCAAGGTAGCTGCGGGCCTGAAGCGCCCGGTCGACATCGACCGAGATCAGCAGGTTGCCGAAGGGGCGCGGGCCGATTTCCTCGACCGCGCCGGCCAGGATGTTGACCTGGACCCCCAGGTCCGTGCCCATCTGCGCCAGCAGCGGATCGGTGGCGTTGTCGCCCAGGAAGGTGATGCGGATGACCTCGCGGGCCGGGCCTTCGGGGCGGTCGGGGGTCATCTGGCGGGCGATGAACCGGGGCAGGGTGACGCCGGTGACCGACGACAGGAAGGATTGCGTCGTGGCATGGCGGGGCGCGGTGAAGATGTCGTAAGTGGTGCCGTCCTCGACGATTTTGCCCCCGTCGATCACCGCCACGTGGCTGGCGATGTCGCGCACCACGGCCATTTCATGGGTGATCAGCAGGATCGTCAGGCCCAGGTCGCGGTTGATGTCGCCCAGCAGTTCCAGGACGGTCTGGGTGGTTTCGGGATCCAGCGCCGAGGTCGCCTCGTCCGTCAGCAGCACCTTGGGTTGCGAGGCCAGCGCCCGGGCAATGCCCACCCGCTGTTTCTGGCCGCCCGAGAGTTCGGCCGGGTAGCGGTTGGCCAGGTCCTGCAGCCCGACCCGGGCGATCAGGTCCCCGACCCTTGGCTTGATGTCGCGCGCGGGCAGGCCGGCGACTTCCAGGGGCAGGGCGACGTTGTCATAGACGGTGCGCGAGGACAGCAGGTTGAAATGCTGGAAGATCATGCCGACTTCGCGCCGGATGGCCCGCAGGTCACCCCCCTTGGCGGCCCCCACGTCGCGGCCGCCCACCAGCACCTGGCCCGCGGTCGGCTGTTCCAGCCCGTTGACCATGCGCAACAGCGTCGACTTGCCCGCGCCCGAGCGGCCGATGATGCCGGTGATGGTGCCTGGCTCCACGCTCAGCGAGATGTCTTCCAGCACCGTGACGCTGCCCCCTCCCTTCTTTGGAAACGATTTTCCGACCTTGTCGAAGGTTATGGCTGCGCCCGTCGCGGTTTCATTCTGCATCGCGGGTCCCGGAAGCTCCGTGTTGTTACACCTGGGCGCGGTAGATCGGATGGCCGGCAGAGTGGCAACCCCGGCGGGCGGCAAAGGCGGGTATGGGCCGGAAAGTTTCTTAATATGCGGCGATAGTGGATTGAAAAGGCGGCCAAATCCGGCCGGGCCTTTCGCCTGGCGAATGGCGGGTATGCGTCTGCCGGGCTGGTCATCGGGGGTCCCGGGCCGGGTCCGCAGGCGTCCTTGGGAAGGTTCCCACACCCACTGCGGCCAAGGCGGGAAGACGCCGGCCAGGCCCGGGGTCGCATTTTCCAGACTGGACCTCAGGGCGCAGATGTCTAGGAAGGGCAAAAATCACGGCCGGCCGCGAATCGCGGACATGACAACCGGCCGCATGGCAGAGCAGGAGAACAGCGGTCACGTGCCCAAAGAACGCACCCAGGCCCGGCGCGAGGTCGCGCCGGTATCCGTCAAACCATTCCAGGTCCGCGGTCGTTTCCTGACCGCCATTGCCCTGCGCATGGAAGGGGGGCCTCTGGACGAGGCGTTCTATACCGCGCTTGACGAGCAGATAGAGAAGTCTCCGCACCTGTTGGGCGAGGCGCCCCTGATGCTGGATTTCGCCCAGGCCCAGGACAGCTATGGCGCCGACGAAATTCGCGACCTGGTCGCCCGCCTGCGCGCGCGCAAGCTGCGGGTCTTCGGGGCGGAACATGCAGCCCAAGTCCAGCTGGAGACGCTGGCCGAGCTGGGCCTGATCGAGGTGCAGGTGGGCCGGGATGCGCCGCTGCCCAAGTCGCGGGGCAAGACCTCGCGCGCAGACCGGTTGCTGCCGCCGGACAACAAGGTGCTGACCCGGCCGGTGCGCTCGGGCCAGGTGGTGGTGGCCGACCGGGGCGACCTGACGGTGATCGGGCCGGTGTCCTCGGGGGCCGAACTGGCCGCGGCGGGCAGCATCCATGTCTACGGACCGCTGCGGGGCCGGGCCATTGCCGGGGTGCACGGGGACGAGACCGCGCGCATCTTCTGCCACAGCCAGAATGCCGAACTGCTGGCCATCGCGGGGCTATACCGCACCAGCGAAAGCATTGAAGACAAATTCAGAAACCGCTCTGTCCAGGTCTATCTGGACAAGGACAAACTATGCATGGAGGCGCTTTGATGACGTCGCAAATGAAAGAGGAAGCACCTCTGGGGAAGGTCATCGTGATCACCTCGGGCAAGGGCGGTGTCGGCAAGACCACGTCGGCCGCGGCGATTTCCGCGGGCCTGGCCAAGCTGGGCCACAAGACGGTGGTCATCGACTTTGACGTGGGCCTGCGCAACCTCGACATGATCATGGGATGCGAACGCCGGGTGGTGTTCGACTTCATCAACGTGATCCAGGGCGACGCCCGGCTGAAACAGGCGCTGATCAAGGACAAGCGGCTGGACACGCTGTTCATCCTGCCGACCTCGCAGACCCGCGACAAGGACGCCCTGACCCAGGAGGGTGTCGAGGCGGTGCTGAACGAGCTGAAGGAAGAGTTCGACTACATCATCTGCGACAGCCCGGCCGGGATCGAGCGCGGGGCCCAGATGGCGATGTATTTCGCGGACGAGGCGATCGTCGTGACCAACCCCGAGGTGTCCTCGGTGCGCGACAGTGACCGGGTTCTGGGGCTGCTGAACTCCAAGACCAAGCGGGCGGAAAACGGCGACGACGAACCGGTGTCGGCCCGTGTCCTGCTGACCCGCCATGACCAGGCGCGGATCGACAAGGGCGAGATGATGACCGTCGAGGACGTGCTGGAAATCCTGGCCGTGCCGCTTCTGGGCATCGTGCCGGAAAGCCCGGCTGTGCTGCGGGCGTCCAACATCGGCACGCCGGTGGTGCTGGGCGATCCCTGCGCGGCGGCCTCGGCCTATGAAGACGCCGTGGCGCGGATCACCGGCGAAGAGATCGAGATGCGCGTCGAAACCGATCGCGGTCCGGGCTTCCTGCAGAAACTGTTCGGGCGCACGGCATGAGCCTGTTCGGTTTCTCTCTCAAACCGCGCCGCCAGAAGCAGTCGGCCCAGGTCGCGAAGGATCGCCTGCAGATCCTTCTCGCCCACGAGCGGAGCCGGGGTGCCGATACGGCGGATTTCCTGCCCCAGTTGCAGAACGATGTCATCGCGGTGATCCGGAAATACGTCCAGGTCGCCGACAACGATGTCGATATCCGCATGGAAAAGGGATCCGATATCTCCAGCATCGAGATCAACATCGAGATCCCCGCCGACGCGCCGCGCAAACGCACGGCCCGGGGGTAAACCGGGTCCCGGCGTCCCTTCTTGGGGCGCTTTTGACGTGTTGACCGGCCGTCAGGCGCCGTAGCCCAGGCCCGGCTGCACCCTGTCCAGCGCGCCCATCAGGGCCAGCGCCGTTGGGTGCGTGCCTTGGCCGGAAAAGGTCATTTCGGACCGGAAGGATCCTTCGGGCGCATGCAGCGTGGCCTCCAGCCTGTGGGGGGCAGCGTCGGTCATCTCGACCCGGGTTGCCTCGATCCCCGGGCCGCAAAGGGCGGCGGCGACCGCAAAGTTCAGCTCGTCGGGAAAGGCCCGGGCCGCCGCGCGCAGCGGGCCGGTGAACTCCGCCCCAGAGCCGGGGCGCGAGATGCGCAGATCCAGGCGGGTGGCGTGGCCGGCGGGCATTTCGGCGATGCCCGCGACCCAGGGCGCGAAGAGGCGAAGCCGGGTGCCCGCGTTCCGTGCCACATCCAGCAAGTCCTGGCGGAACCCGTCGTCGACGAGCGCCGCCGCGCTGACGGTCCACAGGTCCGCGCGCGCCAGGCAGGCCGCCCCATGGGCCCGCAGGGCGGATGGCCCTGCGGCGTCAATGATGATGTCGGCGGGGGTGGTCCAGAACGCGCCGGGCCCCTCGGTCCGGGTCAGGACGCGCCCCGGCCGCAGCCAGGGCGCATCGGTCACATGGTCGATCACGTGGCGGCCGATGCGGCCCGCGCCGATGACGCTGACAACAAGGGCCATTGCGTGATCCTTGCCGCTCAGTTGCCGGTCAGCATCGAGCGGACGTCTTCCATGGTGAAATAGGTCACCTCTTCGGTGCCGGTTTCGGTGAACTTCCACATCACGGCGGGGGCGGCCACGTCGCCGTTGGCGTCGAAGACGACGTTGCCCGTCGCGCCCTGGTACATCACCGTGTCGCCGGCCGAGAGAACCTCGGCCGCCTTGGCGAAGCCGTCCGCATCGGCGGTGACGGGCGTGCCGGCCGGGTCGGTGACCTTGGCCACGGCGGCGGCGATATCGGCGCCCGAGGCATCGGGGCCGGCCGCTTGCATGGCCAGCATGGCGATCATCGCCGCGTCATAGCTGTTGGGCAGGCCGGGGCCGTTCGGGCCGGATCCGAAGTTTTCGGTGTAGCTGGCCACGAAGGCGTCTGCGCTGGCCACGCGGGGCGCGGCATTGTCCATGCCCACGGCCTGGGTCAGGTACTTGTCGCCCACCGCCTCGCGGAATTCATCCGAGCGCAGGCTGTTGGAAAACACCATCTTCTGCGACCCGCCAAGCGAGATCCACTCGCGGATCAGCACGCTGGCCTCGGTCGGGTACAAAAGGCCCACGATGCCGTCGGGCGCGGTGGCCAGGGCGGTCGTGACCTCGGCCCGGTAGGACGGCTGCGCGGCATTGGCGGCGACGCTTTCGGTGACGGTCACGCCCATCTGGTCAAGGTAGCCGGCCAGCAGCTTGGCATAATCCTGGCCCCAGTCGTCGTTCTTGTAGAAGATGGCCACCTTTTCCAGGCCCTGGTCGGCCACGATCTTGGCGGTGACGGCGGCCTGCACGTCGGTCGTGGGATAGGTGCGGAACCACAGGCCCTTGCTTTTGCCTTCCTCGGCCAGGGCGGTAAAGGCCGTGGCGGCCGAGCAGCACGAGAATTCCGGGATGCCCGCGGGCACGGCGACGGTGGTCAGGATGGGCATCGACACGCCCGATCCGACGGCCCCCAGCAGCACCTTGACCCCGTCAAGGTCGACCAGCGCCTTGGCCGCATCGACGCCGACCTTGGGGTCGCTTTGGGAATCGCGCAGCAGCAGATCGACGGTGCAGCCGTTGATGCCTCCGCCCGCGTTCACCTGGTCGACGGCGAACTTGGCGGTTTCGGCGATCGGCCGGCCCCAGTCGACCGATGTCGGGAAGATCCCGCCGATCTTGACCTCGCAGGATTGCGCGGCGGCCCCGCTGGCCAGGGCAGAGAGGCCAAGGGCCAGGCCCGCGCCGAATGTCTTGAGTGTCGTTGTCACGTGTCAGTACTCCCTGTTTGCCCGGAGGTCGTGCCCCGGGATCTTGCTGGTCTTGAAATCAGAAGGCGTTCCGGGAACAGACCCTGAGGTCTCCAGAACAGCATGGCGACGATGACGGACCCGATCAGGATGTACTGGATCGAGCCGGTGTAAAGCTGCATGTCGAGCGGGGCAAAGCGCGACAGGGCCCAGCCGCTCAGCGTCCAGGCGGCCCAGACCAGGACCGTGCCGATGATGGCGCCCAGGTTGTTGCCTGACCCGCCGACGATCAGCATGGCCCAGATCTGGAAGGTCAGGATGGGCAGCACGTCCTGCGGGCTGACGAAACCGTAGAAGGTGGCGAACAGCCCGCCCGACAGACCCAAGATGACGGCCCCGGTGACAAAGGCGGTCAGGCGGATGCGGGCCGGGGCCTTGCCCAGCGACCGCGCGGCGGTTTCGTCTTCGCGGATGCCGCGCAGCAGGCGTCCGAAGGGCGAGGCGACCAGCCGTTCGAGGAACAGGTAGACCAGGGCCAGCACGCACAGCACGAAGGCCAGGAAGCCCGCGTTATAGCTCAGCCCCGCGCCGAACGTGTCCTGCAGGGGCTTTTCGAACCCGCGCAGGCCCTGGGCGCCTCCGGTCAGCCAGGACGCGTTGCGGGCGACGTTTTCAAAGGTGATGGCAATGCCGAAGGTGGCGATGGCCAGGTAATCGTGGCGCAGGTGCAGGGTGCAGCGCCCGACGACCCAGGCCAGCAGCCCGGCCCCCGCGCCGCCCCCCAGCAGGGCCAGCAGGTAGGGCAGGGCGAAGCCGCCCAGCCGGTCGGGCTGGGGCAGGCCGCCAAGGATCAGCGTCACATAGGCGCCCATCCCGAAGAAGGCCGCCACGCCGCCGTTGAACAGCCCCGTGTTGCCCCATTGCAGGTTCAGCCCCAGCACGGCGATGGCCAGGATCGAGGCCATGGTGGCGAAGAACACCAGGTAGGACAGGACGCCGATCATGTGCGCTCCTCGCCCAGAAGACCGTTGGGCCGGACCATCAGCACGACGAGGATGATCAGGAAGGGAAAGGACGGGCTGTAGCCCGAGGGCACGACCAGCATGGCCAGGTTGGCGGCGATGCCGACAAGGAACCCTCCGGCCACCGCGCCGTAGACCGATCCGATGCCGCCGGCGATGGTGGCCGCGAAGACGGGCAGCAGCAGGTCGTTGCCCATCAGGGGCGTGATCTGGTTGGTCAGCCCGTAAAGGACGCCGGCGGCGGCGGCCAGCCCGCCTCCGATCAGCCAGACGGCGGCGATGATGGCCTTCAGCCGGATGCCGTTGACCTGGGCGAGCGATGGGTTTTCGGCCACCGCGCGCAGGGCATAGCCGAAGGTGGTGCGCGACAGGACCAGGTGCAGGATGCCCATGCAGATGAGGGCCGCAATCAGCACGAAGACCTGGTCGGGCTTGACCAGGATCAGCGGGTCCTGGGACAGGATCATGGCGAAGGCGATGTCGTTGCTGTAAAACGTCGGGCTGAGCCCGAAGATCAGGCCGATCACGTTGCGGATGACCAGGGCCACGCCGAAGGAGGCGAAGACCATCGACTGGGGCACGCCACGCTCGCGCACCCGGCGAAAGATCAGCCGGTCGATGGCCATGGCGGTCAGCCCGGTCACGCCCATCGACACCAGCATGGCCAGCAGCAGGGCCCAGGTCAGCGACAGCGGGCCGATGTTGTTGGCGATGACCGGCAAGAGGCCCTCGAACAGCCGGTCGAAGACCAGCGCGCAATAGGCGCCGACGGACAGCAGCTCTGCGTGGGAGAAATTGGCAAAGCGCAGCATGTGCATGACCATGGTCAGCCCGATGGCGCCCAGCGAATAGATCGCGCCCACGAGGATCCCGTCGAGAAGGCTTTGGATCATGTCGTGGCCCCTACGCGTTTCATGTCGTGGCCCCTCACGCGTTTCATGTCGTGGCCCTCACGCGTTTGCCGCCCAGGTAGATGTCGGCCACGACCGGGTCGCCCAGTAGATCGGCCGCCTTGCCGTCCACCTGGTTGCGGCCCTCGGCCAGGATGTAGCAATGATCGGCCAGTTTCAGGGCCTGGGTGACGTTCTGTTCCACCAGCAGGATGGTCACCCCGTCGCGGGTCAGGTCGCGGGCCATGCCCAGGACCTCTTGCGCGGCCTTGGGCGACAGCCCGGCCGAGGGTTCGTCCATCAGCACCAGGCGCGGGTTGACCGCCAGGGCATTGGCCACGGCCAGGAACTGGCGCTGGCCGCCCGACAGCGCCCCGGCCTTTTCGTCACGCTTTTGGGCCAGGGGCGGGAACATGTCGTATAGCTTGTCGAGCCGGGCCTTGCGGGCCGATCCCGCCCGGCGCAGGGCCAGTTCCAGGTTCTCGCGGATGGTCAGGCTGCGGAAGATGTTGTCGGTCTGGGGCACATAGGCCATGGCGTGCGCGGCCATGGCATGGGGCGCGATATTGGTGATGTCGGTGCCGCCCAGGGTGATCGCGCCCGATGACACCGGGACCAGCCCGGCAATCGCCTTGATCAGCGTCGACTTGCCGGCCCCGTTCGGCCCGATGATCACGGTGACCGAGGCCTCGGCCACGTCGATCGACACCTCGCGCAGGATCGGCAGGCCGGTCACGTAGCCCGCGGTGACGGCACGGGCTGTCAGGATCGGGGCGGTCAGGATCGGGTCAGCCATGAACGGGCCCTCCCAGGTAGGCGTCCAGCAGCAGCGGGTTGGCCTGGGCGTCCGAGGCGCTGCCCTGGAAGATAACCTTCCCCTCGGCCAGGGCGATCACCGGGTCGCAATGGCTCATGATGAAATCCATGTCGTGTTCGATGATGACGAAGGTCTTGCCCTGCCGGTTCAGCTCTTCGATTTTCTCGATCAGGATGCCCGTCAGGGTCGGGTTCACCCCCGCCGCCGGTTCGTCCAGCAGGATCAGCTCGGGATCGCCCATCAGCACGCGGGCCAATTCCAGCAGCTTCATCTGCCCGCCCGAGATCTTGCCCGCCGGGTGATCGGCCAGCGCGCCGAGCGTCACGAACTCCAGCACCTCGCGCGCCCTGTCGCGCAGCTGGCGTTCCTGCTTGCGGACCTTGCCGGGGGACAGGAAGAGGCTCGGCAGGGTCTCTCCGGCCTGGCCCTGGGGCGCGAGCATCAGGTTTTCCAGCACCGACATGCGGGCAAAGGGCCGGGGGATCTGGAATGTCCGGCCCATCCCCGCCACGAACAGCCGGTCGGGGGACAGCCCGGTCACGTCCTGCCCGTTCAGCGCGACGGTGCCTGCGGTGGGCGCCAGCTCTCCGGTTAGCACGTTGAACAGGGTCGACTTGCCCGCCCCGTTCGGCCCGATCAGCCCGGTGATCGTCCCCCGCGCGATCGACAGCGACACGCCGTCGACCGCCTTGAACGGCCCGAAGGCGCGGGTCAGGTCCCGGATATCAAGGATCGGCTCAGCCATCGGCCGTGCCAAGCACCGTGTCGTCGGGCTTGGTGTTCAGGTTGTATTTCATGATCCGGCCATGCCGCCCGCTGCGGTCGCCTTCCAGCCCGTAGACCGGCCCGTTCGGCCCCTTGGCCTGGTCCAGCACGGCCCGGATGGTGGCCCGGTCCTCGTCGTCGAGCGCAAAGTCGAAGACCTCAAGCGTCATCGGCAGGTGGCGGGCATAGCGCGCGCCGACGATGGCCGCGGCGACCTGCGGGCGGTCCAGCACCCAGCGCGTGGCCACCGACGACAGCGACACGCCGTGCTTGTCGCCCACCGCCTTCAGGGCCCGCAGCAGGGCCTGGAACACCTCCCAGGGCCCGAATTCGTCGATGATCAGGCGGTACTTGATCAGCGAGCGGTTCTCGAAGACAAAGCCCGGATCTGCCTCGCCCAGCCACTTTTCCGTCAGGAAGCCGCCGGCCAGAGTGCCATAGCACAGGATCTGCATGTCGTGATCGGCCGCCCAATCGGCCAGCCCGTTTTCCGGCCGGTGATCCAGCACCGAATATTGCACCTGGGCCGAGGCGATGTCGAAGCCCGCGTCGGTGAACCTGGCAATGTTGGTGTATTCCCAGTTGGTGACGCCCAGGTTGGCGATCTTGCCCTTCTCCTGGCACCGCCGCAGCACGTCCAGCTGGTCGACCGCATTGCCCTGGGCCATGTCCCACCAGAAGAACTGCACCAGGTTCAGCCGGTCGATCTGCAGC
The DNA here is from genome assembly GCA_002709405.1 of Paracoccaceae bacterium. GTDB lineage: Bacteria > Pseudomonadota > Alphaproteobacteria > Rhodobacterales > Rhodobacteraceae > Marinibacterium. The sequence goes on along the minus strand of PAQV01000037.1, from coordinate 37,800 downwards.
CGCTTCAGCGAGCGGTCGACGATGGCCTCGACCTGCTCGGGCGTGATCGTCGGCAGCAGGCCCAGGTCGGGCACCAGTTTCGTATGCACCAGCGCCCGGTTGGCCACCGAGGCCCCCCGGCGGCGGCGCACGTCGGCAATGAATTCGCCGATCATCTCTTCGACGCCGGTGTAGATGTCGGCACAGTCGAAGGTCGTGATGCCGGCGTCCAGGAAGGCCTCCATGTCGGCAATGGCGGCGGAGCGGTCGACAGAGCCGTGATCGCCGGCCAGTTGCCAGCATCCCTTGATGACGCGCGAGATTTCGTGACCGGGGCGCAGCCGGATGGTTTCCACGTTCGTCATGTTCGGGGGTCCTTCTTGTCCCAGTAGGGCGTGCCGCGCTGGTCGGGCAGGCCGGTGGTTTCCGCGTGGCCGAACCAGCGCTTGCCCTCGCGGGTGACGCGGAAGCGCGCGCCGCAATGGGGGTCGGGGCAGGCGATTTCGGCGTCGGTGCTCATCCAGTCGTTGTCGTCGGTCATCCGCTGCTTGGCCGGCAACAGGGGCAGCAGGGCGGCCAGGGCATACATCGACACCCGGTCCATCCGGTCGAACACCAGGGTTTCGCCAATGACCGCAAAGCTTTCGCCTTCCACATGGCGGCAGACGGGCGTGCGGCCGTCCAGCACGGTTTCGACCCGCAAGTCATACAGCCAAAAGCCTTTTTCACTGGTCATGCGCTGTCCGTTTCCCGTCCCGTCCCGTCGAATCGACCGTTCTTTGACCAGTCGCCCTTCAACTGTGATATTTTATATTTGATGCGATGTAATTGGCTTGTCCATCACTTCCACTGGGATAGACTTGGGCGATCACGGCCCTTGCACAGGATTGAGGCACACGCGCCATGGACGGACCGCGCATTCAGAAGATCGAGCAGTCCAAGCTGCGCGAAAGCGCCTATTCCGCCTTGCGCGGGGCCTTCATGCGGGGGGAATTCGCGCCCGGCACGGTGGTCAGCTTGCGCACCCTGGCCGACCAGCTGGGCACCTCGATGACGCCCGTGCGCGAGGCGGTGCGCCGCCTGGTGGCCGAGGGTGCCTTTGTCGACACCCCCAGCCGCAAGCTGGAGGTCCCGCCCTTCGACGAACGGCGGATGAAGGACCTGATGTCGGCCCGGCTGGCGCTGGAAGGGCTGGTGCTGCGGCAGGCGGCGCAGTCGATGGGCCCCGGGGACATCGCGGGCTTGCGGGCCATCATCGACCAGCCGCGCCGGCCCGATTTGCAGGGGCCTGACCTGGAGGCCAACTACGACTTTCACTTCACGCTTTATCGGCTATCGGGGTCCGAGGTCCTGTTGCCGATGATCGAGGCGCTGTGGCTGCAATACGGGGCCTACCTCAACCGCATCATCCACGAGGCGGCGGCGCAGGAGCTGGAAGAACATGCGCACCACGTGGAAATCCTGGCCGCGCTGGAAGCCGGCGACATTGCGGCCGCCGAAGCCGCCTTGCAGGACGATATCAAGCGGAGTTTCGGTGTCCTGTTACCGGCGGTCTAGGGCAAACGCGTGATCCGGCCGCACCATGGGTGCGGCCGGCAGCATCACCCCAGGATAACGGGCAGGTTCAGCGGACCCCGGAAGCCGAACCCTTTCCAGACCACGTCCTTGGGGTCGGTCAGGCGCATGTTGGGGAAGCGCTCGAACAGCATCGGCAGCAGCACCTTGGCCACGGTCGCCCGGGCCATGTGCGCGCCCAGGCAATGGTGCGGGCCGGCCCCGAAGGCCTGATGGGGCACCTTCGAGCGCAGGGCATCGAAGACCTCGCCGTTGTCCACCACGGATTCGTCCCGGTTGGCCGAGGCCTGCGAGGTCATCACCACGTCGCCCTTCGGGATGAAGAACCCGCCCACGACCGTGTCCTCCATCGCCCGGCGCGAGCTGACCTGGATCGGGGCGACCCAGCGGACGGCCTCTTCGAAGGCCGGGCCGTAATCGCCGGTGCGCTTGAATTCCTCGAGCTGGTCAGGGTTGGTCAGCAGGCCATAAAGCACGGTCAGAAGGGCGTCGCGCGGTTCGTTGATGCCCCCGCCGATGGCGATCTTGATGTTGGCCAGGACCTGGCTCCAGGCGATCGGGGCCTTGGCATTGATCATCACCGACAGGGCCGACATGTCGGGGTCGGCCTTCAGGATGTCGACCCGCGACGAGATCGCCGCGTTCATTGCATCATGGGCGGCATCGACGATGCGGAAGGGCTCGGGGTCCCAGCCGAAATTGCCAGCGCCGTCGATCAGGGCCTGCGACCAGTGCTGCATCTCGGCATCCGTGGCCTGGGGGATGCCCAGGCTTTCGGCCAGGATGCGCGCGGCAAGCGGCCCGGCCAGGGCCGGGAACAGGTCCACCGGTTCGTCGCGGGGCAGCCGGTCAAGGTACTCGGTCGCGAAGGTTTCATACATCGGCAGCCAATGGGCCTTGAGCGCCTTTGGCGAATAGGCCGGGGCCATGGCCATGCGCTCGGCCCGGTGCTCGGTGCCGTCCTTGCGCATCAGCGTATGGGCGTGGAAGGCCCGCTTCATCGGCGTGTTGGGATCGTCGGCGCTGAAGACCTCGGTGTTTTCCTTGACGGCCCGTGTGTCCTCGGCCCGGGTCAACAGGGTGCGCCCCAGGGCTTTGACCCGAAGCACCGGCGTGTCCGCCCGCAGCCGCTTGTACAGCGGATAGGGATCGCGCGTCAGTTCGGCGATCGTAATAGTTTCATCCAGGGGTGCGGGGGCGTTGTCGAGCATCTCAGGTCCTCCCAGCCTTTGTGCGACGGCCAATATGCCGAGCCGGGTGCATATCGCACAATCCAATTCATTCGATATTGATCATCGATAATTTCGATAGCATGGTCGGGCATGACCGGCCCGACCGCATCCAACATCGACCTGGCCCAGCTGCGCACCCTGCTGACCGTGTTCCGGCGCAACTCGTTTTCGGCGGCGGCCGAGGACCTGGGCGTGACCCAATCGTCCGTGTCCTACGCGGTGAACCGGCTGCGGGCCGCCTTTTCCGACCCTCTGTTCGTGCGCCAGGGCGGGGGCATCGCGCCGACCGACCGCTGCCGCGAGATCGTGTCGGCGGCCTCGCGGATGCTGGACGAAATGGACAGCCTGGCCCGCCCGGCGGCCTTCGATCCGGCCGAGACGACGGGCCGGGTGACGATTTCCTGCAATGCCTATGAACGGATGATCCTGATCCCGCCGCTGGTCCGGCGGATGCGGCAGGACACGCCTGGGCTGAGCCTGACCATCCTGACCGCCCGGACCCACGGCAACCGGCACCTGCTGGATGCCGAGGCCGACCTGGTGATCAGCCCGGTGACCATGACCGACAGCGGGATCTACGGCGAACGGCTGATGACCGACCATTACGTCTGCGTCATGGACCCGGCCAACCCGCTGGTGGGGCGGCCGTTGGACAGGGCCACCTACCTTCAGGCCCGCCACGCGGTGGTTAATTACGGCGGGGCCTGGCGGTCGTCCTACATGCTGGACCTCGACCAGGCCGGAGACCGGCTGAATGCGACCGTCGACACTCCCAGCCCGGCCGAGCTTCCGGGTCTGCTGACCGGCACCGACCTGATCGCGACGGTGGCCAGCCGGCTGGCGGGGGCGTTCGGAGACCGGGTCCACGTCAGCGATTGCCCGGTGCCGGCGCCGTTCGACATTCACCTATATTGGGCGGCGCGGGCGCATCGGTCGGCCCTGTCGGCCTGGTTGCGCCGGGCGCTGCGGGACATTGCCGCCGGGCTGGACGACAGCGTTTAACCCGCCAGCAAGGTCATCAGCCGGTCGGTGTCCATCGCCCGGCAGGTGCCCACGGGTGGGCGGGCCAGGGGCACGTCCTCGGCGGCGCACAGCGCGTTCAGGACGGCCTCGTCCACGGCCTCGACGGCGGCCATGTAGACCGGGTCGAGCAACTCGTCGTTCAGGCAGGTCATCGTGCGCCAGGGGCCGGACAGCTGCGGCAGGGGCATGTCGTTACCCGTCGAAAAGGCCAGGAAGATGTCGCCCGAGTTGTTGCCCCCGGGCGTTCCGGCCCGCCCGATCCCGATGGAGGCCCGCCGGGCCAGCCGTTCCAGCTGCCCCGGCGACAGAGGCAGGTCGGTGGCCAGGATCACGATGATCGAGCCCTGTTCGGCCAGCATGTCGGTGATCCGGTCCTCGGGCATCTCTTCGCCCACCCGCCGGCCGGCGACCGTCAGCCAGGGCCGCAAGCCGTGGTTGGCCTGCACCAGGGCGCCCATGGTGAAGCCTTGCCCGTCGATGTCGAGCTGGCGCGAGGCCGTGCCGGTACCGCCCTTGAATTCGTAACAGACCATGCCAGCCCCGCCGCCCGAGTTGCCCTCGCGCACGGGGCCCGGGGCGGCGGCGTCGATGGCCGCGCGGGCGTGGGCCTCGGTCACGTGCAGCCCGTTGATATCATTCAGCAACCCGTCGTAGGTTTCGGCCACCACGGGCATCGCCCACAGGTGGTTGTCCTCCCATGTCGCGCCGTAGGTCTCGATCATCCAGCGCACGGCGGCGGTGTGGCAGGGACCGATGGCATGGGAATTCGAGATCAGGATCGGCCCCGACAGCCAGCCCCCGTCGCGCACCCAATGGGCGCCGGTCATCTCTCCGTTGCCGTTCAGGCTGAACTGGCCGGCCCAGACCGGCTTCGGGTCCGGCTCGCGCCCGCGCGGCAGGATGGCGGTCACGCCGGTCTGCACCTGGATGCCCCGCGTGGCCAGCGCCGGATCAGCCGAGGACAGGAGCTCGACCGCGCCGACCTCGATCCCCGGCACATCGGTGATGGCGTTCAGCGGGCCGGGCGTTCCCGGCAACGGAATTCCCAGGGCGCGGGCGCGGGGCTTGGTCGTCATTTCTGGCGTCTCGATCTGAAGTAAAGCCCGATGGCCGCGATCACGAGGGTGAACAGCAGCATCAGGGTCGCGATGGCGTTGATTTCCGGTTTGATGCCCCGGCGGAGCATCCCCCAGATGTGGATGGGCAGCGTCGTGTTGCCGGTGCCCGCGATGAAATAGGTGATCACCAGGTCGTCCATCGAGATGATGAAGGACAAAAGCCACCCGCCCAGGATCCCCGGCGCGATGCCCGGCAGCGTCACCTTGCGGAAGGTCTGGGCCGGTGTCGCGCCCAGGTCGGCCGAGGCTTCCTCGACCGAGGTGTCGAACTCGGCCAGCCGGGCCGAGACGGTGACGAAGACGTACGAGATCAGGAAGGTCGACTGGCCGATGATGATCGACATCAGCGACAGGTTCATGCCGATGGTGATGAAGAAGATCAGCAGGGCGATGCCCAGAACGATGTCGGGCATGATCATCGGCACCATCAGCAGGGTGCGGTAGAACCCGGCCAGCCGGAACCGGTAGCGGGCGACGGCCAGGGCCAGGGCCGTGCCGCAGATGGTGGAAAAGGCCGAGGTCGACAGGGCCACCGTCAGGCTGGTGCGGATCGCGGCGTAAAGCTGGTCGGTGCTGTCGACGTAGATCGCGCTTTCGGTGACCTGGGTCTCCATCCCGAAGATCTGGCGATACCAGTCGAAGGTGAAGCCGCTCCAGATCATCATGTTCACGGTGTTGGCGTTGAACGAATAGACCACCACCAGAAGGATCGGCGCGTAGATGAAGACGAAGAACAAGAGCCCGTAGAGGGTCAGGAACCGGCGGGCCATCAGTGCTCTCCGTGTCGGGCCAGGCGCAGCTGGACGACCAGCAGGACCAGCACCGCGGTCATCACCAGCATCGCCAGGGCGGATCCGAAGGGCCAGTTGCGGGCGGACAGGAATTGCTGCTCGATCAGGTTGCCGATCATCAGCACCTTGGCCCCGCCCAGCACCGAGGGCACGATGAAATTGCCGAGCGCGGGGATGAAGGTGATGATCGCCCCGCCGATGATGCCGGGCATGGTGGCGGGCAGGACCACCTTGCGGAAGGTCTGAAACCGGGTTGCGCCGAGGTCGGCAGAGGCCTCGATCTGGGCGATGTCCAGCTTTTCGATGGACCCGTAGAGCGGCAGGAACATGAAGGGGATGAAGACGTAGGTCATGCCCAGGATGACGGCGAAATCGGTGTAGAGGAACTCGATGGGCTGGGCGGTCAGCCCGACGCCCATCAGCCCCTGGTTCAGGAAGCCGGTGGGCCGCAGGATCAGCACCCAGGCAAAGAGGCGGACGATCAGGCTGACGAAGAAGGGCAGCGTGACCAGGAAGATCGCGAAATCGCGCCGGCCGGGCGTCATGCGGCTGATCCAGAAGGCGGCCGGGTAGCTGATGAGCAGGCTCGTGATCACGGTCAGGGCGGCCAGGCGCAGAGACCGGCCGAAGATCGACAGGAACACCGGGTCGAACTTTTCATAGCGGGTGTCGGCCCAGCCCAGGATGCGCCCGTAATTGAGGTGCGAGAAGATCCAGTCGACGCCCCCGTAAAGCCCGGGGGTCAGGAAGCTGTAGACCACCATGATCAGCAACGGGCCGAAGAAGAAGACCAACAGGAACAGCGTGGGCCCGCCCAGAAGCCCGAGCAATTGCAGGAATTTGCGCCGCGCGAGGCTCATGCCGCGGTCTCGTCGATCAGGTGCAGCCCATGGGCCGGAGCATGCAGGGTCACGGTCGCCCCGATCTCGGGCGGGGTGCCGCCGGTGCGGATCAGGGCGGTCAGCGGGCCAAGCTGGCCCGTGTCCAGCGCGATCTGGTGATCCTTGCCGGAATAATAGGTCTGGGTGATGCGGCCAGAAAAGGACAGGCTAGGACCGGCGGGCGGGGTGACGGCCAGGGCCTCGGGGCGCAGCAACAGCGTGGCCTTGCCCGAGGGCCGCGCCACCTCAAAGCTCTGGCCATCGGCCAGGTGCGCCGACATGCCGTCAAGCGTGACCGGCAAGAGGTTGCTTTCACCCAGGAAATCGGCGGTGAACAGGTTCGCCGGCCGCTGGTACAGGACCGAAGGCGCGTCGATCTGCTGGATCCGCCCATGGGCCAGCACGGCGATACGGTCGGACATCGTCAGGGCCTCTTCCTGGTCGTGGGTGACGAAGACAAAGCCGATGCCCAGCTCGCGCTGGATGGATTTCAACTCCTGCTGCATCTTCTGGCGCAGGTTCTTGTCGAGCGCAGACAGAGGTTCGTCCAGCAACAGCAGTTTCGGCTTGCCCGCCAGCGCCCTGGCCAGGGCGACGCGCTGTTGCTGCCCGCCCGACAATTGCGACACCGACCGCTTGCCCATGCCCGAAAGGCCCACAAGCTCCAGCATCTCGCCCACGCGGGCCGTGATCTCGCGCTTGCTTTTCCCTGCGATCTCAAGGGCATATCCGACGTTCCTGGCCACGCTCATGTGGTTGAACAGGGCATAGCGCTGGAACACAGTGTTCACGGGCCGCTTGTGCGCGGGCATCTGGGTGACCGCCACGCCGTCGATGACGATGTCGCCATCATCAAGCGTCTCAAACCCGCTGATCGTGCGCAAAAGAGTGGTCTTGCCGCAGCCCGACGGCCCCAGCAGCGTGAGGAACTCGGCCGAGGCGAGCTTCAGCGAGATCCCGTCAAGCGCGGTCATGGTGCCGCCCTCGGGCGTGCGGAAGGCCTTGCGGGCGCCGATGATTTCTAGGTGTGCGGGCATGGGTCCGGGTCCTGGATCCGGGCGGCGCACCGCCCGGACGTGGGGCAGGAAGTCATTCCTGCCAATGGGTTACTGGGCGGTCTTGATCCGCGTCCATTCAGAGTTGTACAGTTGCAGGTCGCGGCCGAGGTCTTCGAAGATCTGCAGCTTGTCCATGACCTCTTGTTCCGGGTAGATCGTCAGGTTCGTCGCGATCGCCTCGGGGATCATGGCCTGCGCGGGCACGTTCGGCGTGCCGTTCATCTGCTGTTCCACGTTCAGCGCGGCGATTTCGGGTTTCAGGTAGAACTTCATGAACTTGATGGCATTTTCTTTGTTGGGTGCGCTTTCCAGGACGCAGATGTCTTCCTGGTAGATGGTCGCGCCTTCCTCGGGGATGATGTAGCCGATCGTGTCGGGGTTTTCCGACACGAAGAGGTTCGCGCCCACGTACCAATGGGCCGCCGCCACGTCGCCCGAAATGACCTGGGGCACGGAATCGTAGGTGAAGGCCGTGACCCCATCGAGGTGCGAGATCACGTAATCCGCCGCAGCCTCGACCTCGGCCGGGTCGGTGGAATTGACCGAGTTGCCGTTCATGATCAGGCCGATGCCGATGGTTTCGCGCAGGTCGTCCAGCAGGGTGATCTTCTGGCCCGCCTCGCCCAGGGCAAAGAAGTCTTCCCAGCCCTTGATGTCGCCGGCCAGGTCCTTGTTGTAGACGATGCCCACGTTGCCCCAGGCATAGGGCAGGCAATATTCGGCCTCGGGGTCGGTCTTGGCCCGGATGAACTGCGGGTCGATGTTGTCGAAGCCTTCGGCGCTGCCGATGTCGGTCTTCGCCAGCAGGCCCAGCTGGAACATGATGTCGTGCATGTGCACCGAGGGGAACACGATGTCATAGCCCGTGGCCCCGGCTTGGATCTTGGCCAGCATCTCTTCGTTCGACCCATAGGTGTCCATCGTCACCTCGATCCCGGTCTCTTCGGTGAAGGCCTCCAGCACGGCGGGGTTGATGTAATCGCCCCAGTTGTACAGCGACAGCTGGCCCTCGGCCGAGGCCGCGAAGGGCGCCGCGATCAGGGCGGTGGTCAAGGAAAGGCGGGTGCGTGTCATGGTGCGTTTCATGGCGAAGGTCTCCCGGTTTGGGTGGCGAGTGAATTTCCTTGAGTCGGGAAGATGGTTTGGTACTGTCATTTTGGTCAAATGGTATTTTTCTGTCATATGGGAATCCCGCATGTCTCACGGCTTTGCTTCGTACGCCCAGGCGCCCCTTGATGAATTTGTAAGCAGGATGGAGCAAGGCCTGCCGGATCTGCCCAAGCAAGAGGCAAAGGTGGCCCAGTACTTCCTGCTGAACCTCAGCGCCATTTCCTTTGAAACCGGCAAGTCCATCGCCCAGAAGGCCGGGGTGGCGGAAATCACCGTGGGCCGGATGCTGCGCCGGTTCGGCTGCGCGGGGATGAAGGACTTCAAGGCGATGCTGCGGCACCGCTATTCGGTGGCCGGGCAGGCGCTGGAGGACGACGACACCGCGCTGCCCGACGATTGGCAGGACCAGATGAACGCCGAGATGCGGGCGGTGCGCACCGTCTATGCCAAGATCGGCACGCCGGCCTTCCAGGCGGCCGAGCGCTACCTGTCCGAGGCGGCCGAGGTCTATGTCACGGGCTTTCAGACTGTGCGCGGGCTGGCCGAGGATACGGCCCGGCGGCTGGCCCTGGCCCGGCCGCGCGTGCGGTTCCTGTCAGGCCATGACAGCATGTTGTCGGAATGGCTCGACCCGCCGCTGGAGGGCGGCAGCTGCCTGCTGATCATCGACGTCATTCCCTATGCGGCCGAATGTGAAACCCTGGCCCGCATGGCGCGCGAACAGGGGCGGTCCGTGGTGGTCGTGACGGATGAATATTGCCACTGGGCCCATGACGTGACCGATGCGGTGATCAACACACCCTCGAAAACCGGGTTGTTCCTGGAATCCATTCTGGGCCTGAACGCGGCGGCCAGCCTTCTGGTGCATGCAACGGCCAGCGCACGGGGGGTGTCGATGGACAGCCGGATGCGCGACTGGAAAAGGCTGGCCCACCGCATCGGGATTTTCTGATGCGGCCTATCAGACGTGGGTCAATACAGGTCCGGCCGGCGGTCGCGCAGGAAGGGCATCGCCTGGCGGCAGCGCGCCACGTCGTTCAGGTCGACCTTCGTGGTCAGGCTTTGCCGCCCGTCCTGGCCCGGGCCCGCCAGCACGTCTCCCAGGGGCGACACGATCATCGAGCGGCCCAGGTTTTCATAGGGCGGCTCGGTCCCTGTCCGGTTGGCCGCCGCCACGAAGACCAGGTTCTCGCGGGCTCGGATGCGCAGCAAGGGCTCCCACACCGGGGCTTCGGACTGGGCGCCCAGCTTGCCGCTGGAAATCGGGCAGCAGACGATCTGGGCGCCCTGGGCCACCAGCTTGCGCCAGGCTTCGGGATACCAGCGGTCATAGCAGATCAGCACGCCGATCCGGCCCACAGGCGTGTCGAAGACGGGCAGGTCGGGGCCGGGGGTGAAGTAGTATTTCTCGTAGGACTTGGTGAAGGGGATGTGGGTCTTGCGATAGACCCCGATGATCCCGCCATCCGGCCCGATGACCGCCGCCGCATTGTAATAGACCCCGCTGGCATGGGCGCTCGAAGAAGGGCGCGATGACCACCGATCCGGCCGCACGGGCGGCGGCGGACAGGATGGTGACGACCTCGCCGTCCAACCCCTCGGCGTAGCGGAAATAACGGTCGTCCTTGTCCCAGACGAAGAACTCGGTGGCAAAGAGCTCGGGCAGGACCACCAGGTCGGCCCCGGCCCGGGTCACCATGGCCGCCGCGGCCTCGGCGTTCCGGCGGCGCTGGCCGGGCAGGGCGTCCAGTTGCAGGACGGCCAGGGTCCGGGCCTGCGGGGGCCGATCGGCCAGCAGGTCCTGGGAAGCGGCGGAGGTCGGGTCTGTCATGGCGATACTCGTTGAAAGGGGCGCGGGGGTCGTCCGGTCCGGGCAATCTGGCGAACCCGCTGGTTCCGCCGTCAAGCCGGGCGTCCGCCAAGGCCCCGATCAGCGCGAAACCTGCCCGGAACACGCTCATTCTGAACATCTTTCGGGCAGTCGGCGTATGGCCCCACGCCGCATTCCGGCGCACCGCCTCGCCAGATGCGAGTTTATAAGGCTGATCTATACAGATATCCAAAGTTTCATAGCTTACCTATGAATTTCGCTGGGTTCCCCCCGGCCTCTGCGCATAGTTTCGCCGGGCAACAACAGGAACAGGGGTACTGACATGACTATCCAGAAGACGCTTTGCGCACTGGCCGCCACGCTCACACTCGGCTCGGCCGCCCTGGCGCAGGACACGACCTACAAGGTCGCGCTTGACGGAACCTTCGCGCCGCACGCCATGCCCAGCATGTCCGGCGGGGTCGAGGGCTTCAACGTCGACCTGGCAAACGAGATCGGCGCGCGGCTTGGGGCCAAGATGGACATCGTCGCCACGCAATGGTCGGGCATCCTGCCGGGCCTGGCCGCGGGCACCTATGATTTCGTCGTCGCTCCGACCACCATCACCGGGGAACGGGCGGACAACCTGCTGTTCTCCGAAGGCTACCTGAACACCGACTTCCAGTTCGTCGTGAAATCGGACGCGCCCGACGTGACCGACCTCAGCGAGTTCGAAGGCAAGGTCATCGCGGTCAACAAGGGCTCGGCCTATGACAGCTGGGCGCGCGGCCTGGAGGACGAAATCGGCTGGACGGTCGAAAGCTATGGCACCAACACCGACGCGGTGCAGGCCGTCGTTTCGGGCCGGGCCTTTGCCAACGTGGCGGGCAACACGGCCTCGGCCTGGGCGGCGAAGAAGAACCCGCAGATCAAGCTGAGCTACCTGCATTCGACCGGCCTGGTCTGGGGCATGCCCTTCCGCAAGGAAGACACCGAGCTGCGCGCGACCGTCGAAAAGGTCATCGAGTGCATGAAGATCGACGGCACCATGGCCGCGATGTCCGAAAAGTGGTTCGGCGTCACCCCGGCCGAAGGCTCGGCCGCCATCACGCCGCTGCCGGGCTTCGGCCAGCCGGACTTTGCCGGCTATGTCGAAGACGACCACACCCCGAGCTGCGAGTAAGCCGGTGATCACGGACCGTCCGACACTGGAGCTGCGTGGGCTCCACAAGTCCTTCGGTGCGGACCCGATCCTGCGGGGGATCGACCTGTCGGTCGCCCGCGGTGAAATGGTCTTTGTCCTCGGGCCTTCGGGCTCGGGGAAATCCACCATGCTGCGCTGTTGCAACCGGCTGGAGGAACCCGACAGCGGCGAGATATTCGTCGAGGGCAAACCGATCACAGGCACCGGCGTCGACCTGAACGGGATGCGCCAGCGGATCGGCATGGTGTTCCAGTCGTTCAACCTTTATCCGCACCTGACCGCCCTGGGGAACGTCACCCTGGCAATGCGCCGGGTGCAGAAGAAACCGCGCGCCGAGGCCGAGACCCGCGCGCTGGATGCGCTGGACCGGGTCGGGCTGAAGGCCAAGGCCGACAGCTACCCGGCGCAATTGTCCGGCGGCCAGCAGCAGCGGGTGGCGATCGCCCGGGCGATGGCGCTTGAACCGTCCGTGATGCTGTTCGATGAACCGACCTCGGCGCTGGATCCGGAGTTGGTGGGCGACGTTCTGGCCGTCATGCGCGAGGTTCGGGCCGAAGGCATGGCCATGCTGGTGGTCAGCCACGAGATGAAATTCGCCCGCGAGGCCGCCGACCGTGTGGTCTTTGTCGACGGCGGTGTCATCGTCGAACAGGGCACGCCGGAAGAGGTGTTCGAACGCCCGCGCGAGGCGCGGACCCGGGCCTTCCTCGGCCGGATCTCGGAGTAACCCGTGTCGAGTTTCTCGGATACGTTCCTGAACATGGATGTGCTGGCGCGCTATGCGCCGTCGATCCTGAAAGGCGTGGGCGTCACCATCCTGCTGTCGGTGCTGATCGTGCTGACGGGCGTCGTGGTGGGCACCTTGCTGGCCTGCCTGCGCAGTTTCCGTGTGCGCCTGCTGTCCTTCTTCATCGTCGTCTTCGCCGACATTTTCCGGGCCTTGCCGCCCCTGGTGCTGATCCTGCTGGCCTTCTTTGGCCTGCCCAACATCGGCGTCGTCCTGACCAGCTTCACGGTGCTTTACCTGGTGCTGGCCCTGGTGCTGGCGGCCTTTGCCGAGGAAATCGTCTGGGCCGGCATCACCGCCACGCCCAAGGGCCAGTGGGAGGCCGCCCGGTCCACCGGGCTGGGCTATACCCAGACGCTGGGCTATGTCGTGCTGCCGCAAGCCTTGCGCATGGTGATCCCGCCGCTGACCAACCGGGCCATCGCGATCACCAAGATGACCGCCCTTGGCATGGTGATCGGGGTGCCGGACATCCTGGGCCAGGCCACCACCGCGCAAAGCTTTTCGGCCAATGCCTCGCCCCTGACGCTGGCGGCGGTGGCCTACGTGGTGATCTTCCTGCCGCTGGTCGTGCTGTCGCGCTGGCTGGAAACGCGGTTTTCGCGAGGAGCCGCCTGATGGACGCGATCATCCAGCAATTCTTCAACATCGACATCATGGTCCAGGCCTGGCCGCTGCTGTTGCGGGGCCTGGGCATGACCCTGCTGATCTGCCTCGTGGTCATTCCCATGGGCCTTGTCGGCGGTCTGTTTGCCGCTCTGGGATCGGTGTCGCACCTGCGCGGCATCCGCTGGGCGGCCATCGCCTTTGTCGATTTCTTCCGCGCCCTGCCGCCCCTGGTCCTGCTGATCTTCCTCTATGCCGGGCTGCCCTTCGCGGGCCTGCGCATTTCCCCCTTCGTGGCCGTGGTGATCGGGTTCTTCCTGAACAACTCGGCCTATTACGCGGAAATCATCCGCGCCGGCCTGCTGTCGGTCCACAAGGGCCAGACCGAGGCCGCCCGGTCCACCGGCCTGTCCGCCGGCCAGACCCTGATCCACGTGACCCTGCCGCAAGCCCTGCGCAACGTGCTGCCCGACCTGCTGTCCAATACCGTCGAGGTGGTCAAGCTGACCTCGCTCGCCTCGGTCGTGTCGCTGGGCGAGATGCTGCACCAGGCCGGGCTGGCCAGGTCGGTCACCTACAATGCCTCGCCCATCGTGCTGGCCGGGCTCATCTATCTCGTGCTGCTCTGGCCGCTGGTCCGCGTGATCAGCCGCTTTGAACGGCGCATCGCATCCTGAAGGAGACTACCATGCGTGAAATCGTTATCGGAGCCGCCCAGATGGGCCCTATCCAGAAGGCCGACACCCGTGAAGCGGTCGTCGCCCGCATGATCGCCCTGCTGGACCAGGCGGCCGAAAAGGGCTGTGATCTTGTCGTCTTCCCCGAGCTGACGCTGACCACCTTCTTCCCGCGCTGGTGGATGGAAGACCAGGCCGAGGTCGACAGCTGGTTCGAAACCGAAATGCCCAATGCCGCCACCCAGCCGCTGTTCGACAAGGCCAAGGGCTATGGCATCGCGATTTCCTTCGGCTATGCCGAGAAAACCCCCGACGGCCACCATTACAACACCTCGATCCTGACCGACCGCGAGGGCAACATCGTCGGCAAGTACCGCAAGGTGCACCTGCCGGGTCATTCGGAATACGACACCGAACGGGCCTTCCAGCACCTGGAAAAGCGCTATTTCGAACCCGGGGACCTGGGCTTCCCGGTCTGGAAGAACATGGATGCCTGGATGGGCATGGCCATTTGCAACGACCGCCGCTGGCCGGAAACCTACCGCGTCATGGGCCTGCAGGGCGTCGAACTGGTCATGCTGGGCTACAACACGCCCTCGGTGAACTCGCAGATGAGCGACGAGGGGCTGGAGAAGCGGATCTACCATTCCGACCTGTCGATGACCGCGGGCGCCTACCAGAACGCCTGCTGGGTCGTGGGCGTGGCCAAGGCCGGGGACGAGGACGGCCACCCGCTGATGGCCGGATCCATCATCGCCGATCCCAACGGCTTCGTGGTGGCCCGGGCCGAAACCGACGGCGACGAGCTGATCACCCATGCCTGCGACATGGACCTGTGCAACTTCGGCAAGGAAACCATCTTCGACTTCAAGCGTCACCGCCGGGTCGAACATTACGGCCGCATCACCGCCCAGACCGGGGTGGAGTATCCCGAATGACAGGGGTGATCGACCGCAATACCAGCGGGGTCTACATCATCTCGGCCACGCCCTTTGCGGATGACGGTGCACTGGACCTGGACAGCACCGACCGGCTGGTGGATTTCTACCTGGAAAGCGGTGTCTCCGGCATGACCATCCTGGGGATCATGGGCGAGGCACCCAAGTTGACGCCGGATGAATCGCGCAGCTTCGCCGAACATGTGCTGAAGCGCGTGGATGGCCGCGTGCCAGTGGTCGTGGGCGTGTCGGGCGCCGGGCTCGACAACATGGCCCGGCTGTCCAGATCGGTGATGGACATGGGGGCGGGCGGCGTCATGGTCGCCCCGCAGCCGGGCCTGGGCACCGAGGTCAAGCTCCGGGGCTACTTTGCCCAGGTCTGCGCGGCGCTCGGGCCGGACATCCCGATCTGCCTGCAGGATTACCCGCAGACGACCGGCGTGCAGATGTCGGTCGAAACCATCCTGGGCCTGACCGTCGATCATCCGCAGATCGTCATGCTGAAACACGAAGACTGGCCCGGGCTGACGAAACTCTCGCGCGTGCGGGCGGAAACCGACACCGGCGACGTCCCCCGCATGTCGATCCTGACGGGCAATTCGGCGCTGTTCCTGGCCCAGGAAATGCAGCGCGGGGCCGATGGGGCGATGACGGGCTTTGCCTATCCGGAAATGCTGGTGCAGGTTGTGGCACGGCATGCCGCCGGCGACGTGGACGGGGCCGAGGACCTCTTTGACGCCTACCTGCCGCTGGTGCGCTACGAACAGCAGCTGGGCCTTGGCCTGGCTATCCGCAAGGAGGTGCTGCGCCGCCGGGGTATGATCGCCTCGGCCAAGGTGCGCGCCCCGGGGCCGTCGCTGACGCCCACCGACCATGACGAGCTGACCCGCCTGATGGGCCGGCTTGAAAAACGACTGAAGGAACTGAACTGATGGATTTCGGACTGACCGGCAAACGGGCCCTGGTGACGGCCGCGTCACGCGGGCTTGGCCTTGGCATCGCCACGGCCCTGGCCGCCGAGGGCGCACATGTGCTGATCGCGGGCCGCAGCACCGACAAGCTGAAGGCCGCCGCCGAAGAGATCACCGCCAAGGGCGCGGGCAAGGTCGATTACGTGACCGCCGACCTGACGGCCCCGGACGCGGCTGAGACCCTGGCGAAGGCCAGCGAGGACATGCTGGGCGGCGTCGACATCCTGGTCAACAACACCGGAGGCCCGCCCCCGGGCAAGATGGTCGATGCCGACACCGACGTGCTGGCCGCCCATTTCGACCCGATGGTGCTGACCGTCATCAAGCTGACCCAGAAGCTGATCGGCCCGATGCGCGCGCAGGGCTGGGGCCGGGTGATCACCGTGGCCTCGTCCGGTGTCATCCAGCCGATCCCCACGCTGGGCCTGTCGAACACCCTGCGCTCGGCGCTGGTGGGCTGGTCGAAATCCATGTCGAACGACGTGGCCGGCGACGGGGTCACCGTGAACATGCTGCTGCCCGGGCGCATCCATACCGAACGGGTCGACGAGCTGGACGGATCGGCCTCGGCCAAGTCCGGCAAATCGCTGGACGAGGTCCGCGCGGCCTCGCGCGCGACGATCCCCGCTGGCCGCTATGGCACGGTCGAGGAATTCGCCGCCGTCGCCTGTTTCCTGGCCTCGGCCCCCGCATCCTACGTCACCGGCAGCCTCGTGCGCTGCGACGGCGGCGCGATCAAATCCGTCTGAGAGGACATCCCATGTTCGACCTGGTCATCAAGGGCGGGGAACTTGCCACCGCCACCGACCGCTTCTTCGCCGACATCGGCATCACCGACGGCAAGATCGCGGCCTTGGGCACAGGGTTTGAAGGCGCTGAAACCATCGACGCCAGCGGCAAGCTGGTCCTGCCCGGCGGGATCGAGGTGCATTGCCACATCGCCCAGGAATCCGCGACCGGCGGCATGACGGCCGACGATTACACCTCCGGCTCGATCAGCGCGGCCTACGGCGGCAATTCCTGTTTCGTGCCCTTCGCCGCCCAGCACCGGGGCATGGGCGTGCTGGAAACGCTCGATCTTTACGACAGCCGGGCCGGCACGGCCTCGGTCATCGACTACGGCTATCACCTGATCGTGGCCGACCCTTCTGAGACCGCCCTGGCCGAGCTGCCCGAGGCCTTCAAGCGGGGGGTGACGTCGTTCAAGGTCTTCATGACCTACGACCTGATGCGCATCGACGACCGCCAGTTCCTGGACATCCTGACCGTGGCCAAGGAACACGGCGCGCTGACCATGGTGCATGCCGAGAATTCCGGGATGATCGGCTGGATGTCGGACCGGCTGGTCAAGGCCGGCCACACCGCGCCGCGCTACCATGCCATCAGCCACCCCGAAATGGCCGAGACAGAGGCGATCAACCGTGCGATCTCGCTGGCCCGGCTGGTCGATGCGCCGCTGCTGATCGTGCACGTGTCCACCGCCCAGGGTGCCCAGATGGTGCATGACGCGCGGCTGGACGGGGCCTCGATCTTTGGCGAGACCTGCGCGCAATACCTGTTCCTCGACCGCACCGACCTGGACCGACCGGGGATGGAGGGCGCCAAGTTCATGTGCTCGCCTCCGCTGCGCGACCACGCCACGCAAGAGGCCCTCTGGCGGCACCTGCAGGGCGGCACGTTCAGCGTGTTCTCGTCGGACCACGCGCCCTACCGCTATGACGAAAGCGGCAAGCTGTCGAAGGGGCCGGATGCAAGCTTCAAGCAGATCGCCAACGGGATGCCGGGCATTGCCCTGCGCCTGCCGCTGCTGTTTTCCGAAGGGGTCAGTAAGGGGCGGATCACGCTGCAGCAATTCGTGGCCCTGTCGGCGACCAACGCGGCCAAGCTCTACGGTCTTGAAAGCAAGGGCAGCCTGGCCGTGGGCATGGATGCCGACATCGCCATCTGGGATCCGGAGGCCACGCGCACGGTGACCGTGGCCGACCAGCACGACAACATGGATTACACGCCTTACGAAGGCTGGGAACTGACCGGCTGGCCGGTGCACGTGCTGACCCGCGGCAAGTCCATCGTGGCCGACGGAGAGCTGATGGCCGAGCCGGGGCAGGGCCAGTTCGTCGCCCGCGCGCCGATCGACCTGACGGGCTATCCCGGCACCAAGGTGCCCGAGCTCGACGACGCCATCAACTACGGCGCGAGGATCGCGCCATGAGCGGGCCAATCGTCGTCATCAACCCGAACTCGAACCAGGCGGTGACCGATGGCATGGACGCGGCGCTTCAGCCCTTCCGGTTGGGTGGCGGGCCAGAAATCGAATGCCTGACCCTGGCCGAGGGCCCCTTCGGCGTGGAAACCCAGCTGCACACGGACCAGGTGGTTCTGCCTCTGGTCAAGCTGGTCGAAAGCCGGCCCGACGCGGCGGCCTTCATCATCGCCTGCTACTCGGATCCGGGCATCGACGCCTGCCGGTCGGTGTCGCCGGTGCCGGTCTACGGCATCCAGGAAAGCGGCGTGCTGGCCGCCCTCGCGCGCGGAGACCGGATCGGCATCGTGGGCATGTCCTCGGCCGGGGAACGGCGGCACCGGCTTTACATGCGGCGCATGGGCGTGATGGACCGGGTCGCCGGCGAACGCGCCCTGAACATGAGCGTCGATGAAGGCGCGCGCGGCGGAGGCACCTTTGCCCGGCTGGTCGAGGTCGGACAGGGCCTGATCGGTGACGGGGCCGAGGCGCTGGTGCTGGGCTGTGCGGGCCTGGCCACGCACCGGGTCAAGCTGGAGGCCGAGCTGGGCTGTCCGGTGATCGATCCGACCCAGGCCGCCGTGGGCATGGCCATGGCCAACATCCTTGCGGGGCGGCTCGGGGCCTCGTGAAGATCAAGCGGCGCAACGATCTGTCGGTCCGGCTGCTGGAGATCTTCGGCATGCTGATGCTGCACCAGACAACCGTTGCCGCCGCGGCCGAACTGGGCATTTCGCAGCCCTCGGTGTCCTCGGCGATCAAGCAGCTGGAGGACCAGCTGGGCTTTCCGCTGTTCGAGCGCCAGAAAAAGCGGATGCATCCGACCAGCGAAGCCCGGCTGCTGTTCGAAGAGATCGAACCGCTGTTCGAACAATTGCGCAGCATCGAAAGCCGGGTGCGCGACCTGCGCGGAGGCTCGGCTGGTAAGCTGCGGCTGCTGGCCACGCCGCCGCTGGGGCATTCGGTGGTGCCGATCGCACTCAAGGCCTTCCTGGCCGGGCGGCCGGCGGTGACGGTGCAATACGATGTGCGCCGCCTGGAAGAGGTCATCGACGCGGTGTCCATCGGCACCTGCGATCTTGGCCTGTGCCTGGGGCTGGAGAGCCACCCGGGCGTGACCGTGCGTTCGCCCAGGTCGGACCTGATGCGGGCGCTGGTGCAATCGGGCCATCCGCTGGCCGGGCGCGACTTCATCGGGCCGGCGGAAACGGCCGAGGCCGGGTTCATCGGGCTGGACCGGGTGTCGCGGCTGGGGCTGCAATTGCAGGCCAGTTTCGAAGCCGACGGCGTGGATTACGCCCCGCAGGTCGAGGTCCGCTATTGCCACACGGCGGCGATCCTGGCCCAGGCGGGTAACGGGGTGGCCGTGGTCGATGCCTTCACCGCCCTGTCGGTGGCCGCGATGGACCTGGTCGCCCTGCCGTTCCGGCCAGAGATTTCCATTCCGGCCAGCCTGATCACCCGGTCGGACCAGCCGGTGCCCCTTCTGGCCGCGGAATTCGCGACCATCGTCGAGCGGACCATGGCCGAGATCTCGGCTGTTCCTGATGAAGCCGGGCCCGATGAACCGGGGCCCGATGCGGCGCCGCCAGATCCAGACACATCCGGGCCAATCACGCCCGATCCGGGGCCACCCGATCCCTAGTCGGTCCAGCCATAGTCGCGTTTGGCGCCTTCGGGCGTGATGTAGCCCTCTTGCAGGTCGTGGCGGATATCCTCTGCCGCGCGCGCGGTGGGATCTCCGAAGCCGCCTCCGCCGGGCTGGACCAGGCGCACGCGGTCTCCCTTGCGCAGGTCGACCCGCCCGGCCTTGTCGAAGGGCGGACCGTCGTTCACGCAGATCCGGCCCTTGCCCCCGGGCTGGCCGCCCTCCATGCCGGTGGCCGGTTCGACCAGCCGCCCGCCCGACAGGGCCGCGTGCACCGGCGCGTCCGACAGGCTGCGCAGCACGGTTTCCTGGCCCAGCCCGCCGCGATACCGGCCCGGACCGCCGCTGTCGGCCACGAGCATGCGCCGTTCGACCAGGAAGGGGCCGTCGTGTTCGAACAATTCCGTCGAGGTCGAGGCGATGTTGCCCGGAAAGACCACCGCCGTGTTGCCGTCGCGGTCGCGGAACGCGCCCTGGCCGCCCTGGGCGTTGTAATGGGTGACAAACGGCCGCCCGTCGCGGTCGTGGCCGGCGAATTTCTGGATCCACAGGGGGTAGGTGCCGGACGGGGCCATGGTCCGGTCGGGGGCGATCTGCTGCAGGGCGGCCATGATCGCCTCGACCACGAAATAGGACAGCAGGCTGCGGTACATGCCCGGGGCCGGGTAGGTGGGGTTGACGATGCTGCCTTCGGGCACGCTCAGTTCAACCGGGCGGAAGGCGCCCGCGTTCATCGGCAGATCGGGGCAGAGCGTTGCAATGAAGGGAAAGACGCAATAGGCGCGCGTAATGTTCAGCACCGCGTTGATGGGTTTCAGCACCTGGGGCGTGGTGCCCTCGAAGTCGAGCCTGACGCGGTCCTCGGCCACGCTCAGCGCCAGGGCGATGCGGATGGGATCGCCGGCGTCGTCGGTGAGTTCGTGGAAGACCTCGACCCGGGTTTCGCCTTGGGGCAGGCGGGCGATGGCCTTGCGGAAGGCGGCCTCGGAATGGGCCGAGACGCGGTCGGCCACCGGTTCCAGGCTGTCGAGCCCGAATTCGTCCATCATCCGGACAAGCCCGGCGGCGCCGACCCGGTTGGCGGCCATCTGGGCGCGGATGTCGCCCATGACCTTGTCGGCCATGCGCACGTTGCGCCGGATCAGGCGCACCAGGGGTTCGTTTTCCACGTCCGCGGAAAACAGCTTGGTCACGGGGATGATCAGGCCTTCTTCATAGACCTCGCGGGCGTCGGTTGCGCCCAGCCGGCCCCCCATGTCCGCGTGATGGGCGCAGGTGCAGGTGAAGCCCACCAGCGTGCCGCGCCGGAAGACGGGGGTGGCGATGAAGACGTCCGGGGCATGGCCCGCCCCGATCCAAGGATCGTTCGAGATCAGCACGTCGCCCTCCACCAGCGTTTCCGGCGGATAGGTCGCCAGCAGGTCGCGCACCACGCTGGGCGTGGACCCGGCCTGTCCGGGGGTGCATTGGGTGGACTGGGCCAGCATCTCGCCCCGGGCATCGTAAAGCGCGCAGGCGTAGTCCTGGTTGTCGCGCACCACCAGCGAGAAGGCCGTGCGCACCAGCGTCGTGGCAATTTCGTCGGCAATCGAGGTCAGGCGCGACCAGAGCACCTGGTGGCGGATGGCATCAAGGCCGCTCATGGCTGGTCCTCCTGCAAGGTGATGTCGAGCCAGCCCTGCGGTGCCTTCCGGGCGGTCGCGCCGGTGGGGACAAGGATCGTCGTTCCGGGCTGGCCGATCAGGGCGGGGCCGGTGAGGTCTGTCACCGCGTCGAAGGGCAGGACCCGATGCGGGACCATCGCGTTCGACCGGGCGCACCAGGCGGGGCGGGGAGCGGTTTCCGCGCCGGAAACCGGGCCCGGTGTGAAACCGGGGCTCTCCTGTTCGGCGTCGACGAGCACCCGCAGGGTCACGATTTCCGGCGTGAGGTCGTCGCAGGTATAGCCATAGGCGTCCAGATAGGCGTTAGAGAAGGCACGGGCCATGGTTTCCGGTGCAAGGTCGCCGTCGAGGGCCACGCGCAGCTGGTGGCCCTGTCCGACATAGCGCATTTCGGCAAACCGCCGGCGGGTCAGCCTGGCGCCAGGTGCGGCGGCGGTGACCACGGCCGAGGCCTCGGCCGCCAGCGCGTCGAATTCGCGGGCCAGCGTGCAGGGATCCAGCGCATCGATGCGGCCGGGCAGGGACCGGGCGACCTCGTAGCTGGGGGTGGCCATGAGGAAACCCAGGGCGGAAAACACGCCGGCCGCCTCGGGCACCAGCAGCCGGGTATTGCCCAGCTTGGCGGCCACGGCGGCCCCGTGCAGGGGGCCTCCGCCTCCGAAGGCGACCATCGTGGCGCGGGCAGGATCCTTGCCCTGCTCGGCGGCATACATGCGCGCCGCCTGAGACATGCTTTCGTCGACCATAGCCACGATGGCGGCGGCGGCGGCCAGCGGGTCCAGCCCAAGCGGGTCGCCCACGTCGCGGGCAATGACATCCTGGGCGGCCTGCCGGTCCAGCACGATCCCCCCGGCCCGGAACTCGGCCGGATCAAGATAGCCCAGGACCAGGTTCGCATCCGTCACCGTGGCCCGCGTGCCGCCCCGCCCGAAACAGGCAGGCCCGGGATCCGAGGCCGCGCTCTCTGGCCCGATCCGAAGCAGCCCGAGGTCGTCGACCCGGGCAATGGACCCACCTCCGGCCCCGATTTCGATCAGGTCGACGGTGGGCACGGCCAGGGGCGTGCCGCTGCCCCGGCGGAAGCGGTGCACGCGGTCGACCTCGTAGGCCCGGGTCATGGGCAGATCGCCCCCGGTGATCAGGCAGGACTTGGCGGTGGTCCCGCCCATGTCGAAGGCCAGCACGGTGTCCGCCCCCGCCGCCCGGCCCAGCTTTCCGGCCGCCAGCACACCGCCGACGGGACCGGATTCGGCCAGCCGGACCGGGGCCTTGCGCGCGGCCGCCGCACCGATCACCCCGCCGCCGGACTGCATCAGGAACAGCGGCCGGTCATAGCCCGCCCGTGTCAGGCCACTTTCCAGCGCGCCCAGGTATTGATCGACCTTGGGCCGCACGTAGGCGTTCAGCGAGGTCGTGGCGAAGCGCTCGAACTCCTGCACCTCGGGCAGCACATCTGACGACAGGGACAGGTCCAGCCCAAGGCCCTCTGCCGCCCGGGCCACCTGTTGTTCGTGATCGGGATTAGCATAGGAATGCAGCAGGCAGACGGCCACCGATGTCACCCCGGCCTCGGTCAGGGCGGCCAGTTCGGCGCGCAGACGGTCGTGGTCCAGCGGCACGATCTCGGCCCCGTCGGGGCCCAGGCGGCCGGGCACCTCGTGGCGCAGGTGGCGGGGCACGAAGGGCCGGGGGAAGGCCTGGCGGATGTCGTAGATGTCGTAGCGGATCTCGCGCCGGGTCTCCAACACGTCGCGAAAGCCCTCGTTGGTGATCAGCCCGGTCACGGCCCCCTTGCGTTCAATGATCGCGTTGATCACCAGCGTGGTGCCGTGGATCAACGAGCTGAGCCGTCCCGTCAGCCCGGGATGCGCCTGCGCCAGCTCCGCCAGCCCCTGCAGCACGCCCACTTCGGGCGCCTGGGGCGTGGTGGGCACCTTGTGGGTCTCGATCGCGCCGGTGGCAGGATCGTACAGCAGGAAATCCGTGAAACTGCCGCCCACGTCGCAGCCAAGGCGCAGGCCCTTCGTCACGACAGCGTTTCCAGCAGCCGTTTCAGCAGGTCCCGGCGGGGTTCGAGAGAGCTGATATACAGCTGTTCGTTCAGCGAATGCGCATCCTTGCCGTCGACCCCGAGCCCGTCGAGCGTGGGCGCGATGGGCGCGGTGAAATTGCCGTCGGACCCGCCGCCGGTCTTCATGCCCTTCAGCTCGAACCCGATCTTGGCGGCCAGACCCTTGGCATGACCGAAAAGCGCCTCGACCCCGGCCGAGGTTTCATAGGCCGACCGGTTCAGCCCGCCCGAGACATGGATGCTCACGCCCGGCTCTTCCGCTGCCAGGGCGGCCACGAAGGCCTCGACATCGGCCACGGCCTCGGCATCGGGCACGCGCACGTCGACCCAGATCCAGGCCTTGTCGGCCACCACGTTGACCCCGGTCCCGCCGCCGATCTCGCCGACGTTGCAGGTGATGCCCCGGCCGTAATCGGTCAGGCCGTGGAATTTCAGCGTCAGCCGGGCGATTTCGGCGATCGCACTGGCCCCGTCCTGGTGGCGGGTGCCCGCATGGGCCGCCTGGCCGCGTGTTTCGATGTAATACCGCATGACCCCCTTGCGGGCGATGACGATCTGGCCGCCCTCGCGCGCGGGTTCGGTCACCAGCACGTATTTCGCCGCGCGGGCCAGTTCCTCGATCAGCTCTTGCGAGGTGGGCGAGCCGACCTCCTCGTCCGACACGAACAGCTGGGTGACGGGCAGGGGGGTGCCCCCGGTCAGGGACAGTTCGCGCACTGCCTGCATGGCGATATAGGCGCCGCCCTTCATGTCGTAGATGCCGGGGCCCCTGGCGATGTCGCCTTCGACCGAATAGGGGAAATGGGCCAGCGTGCCGCGCGGGTGCACCGTATCAAGATGACTGAGGATCAGGATGCCCGGCGCGTTCGACCCTTCGCCCCAGGGCGCCCGGGCGATCAGGTGGTCGCCCTGGCCATCGCGGCCGGGCACGCGGTCGACGGTGGCCCCGCAGGCCTGGTAATCATGGGTCACCAGGTCGGCTATGGCGCTCAGGCCTTCGATGTCGCCGGTCTGGCTTTCGATTTCGACCCATTGGCGGATGCCGTGCAGCATGTCAGAGGCGGATGCGGTCATAGGTTCTCGCTTTCGGAAATGTCCCAGAACAGGCCGGCCATCAGCCCGAGCCCCTCGCGCACCACCGGTTGCAGCAGGTGTTCGTCGGGTCCGTGCTGGCGGCAGCCGCCGTAGGAGTGGGGGATCCAGATGACGGGCAGGCCAAGGTGCCGGGCGAAGATCTCGCTGGGCAGGCCGCCCGAGGAATTGGGCATCAGGATGGGGCGTTCGCCCCGGGTCTTCGTGATCGAGCCCAGCACGGTTTCGACCCAGGGGTTGTCGGGATCGGTGCGCCAGGGCGGAAACCGGTTCTGGCGCAACTCGGTGAGGTCGATCATGCCGAAGCCATGGGCATCGAGATGGCGGCGGAGCGCCGGCACGAAGACGTCGGGGTCCACGTCGACCGTGTGGCGGATCTGGCAACGGGCCCGGGCCGAGGGCTGCACCCCGTTCACCGGGTTCTCGGGCCGTCCCGACAGCATGGCCAGCACGATGAAACTGGTCCAGCCGTACATCTTTTCGGGCGTGGTCAGGCCGGGCTCGCCCCAGTCGGGGGGCATGACCAGCGAGGGATCGGACGGATCGACCCGGATGTCGCGGATGGCCGCGCGGATCTTCGGGGGGATCTCTGTCGGCAGCCAGTCCTTCACCAGGATCCGGCCGCGCGGCGTGGTGATGCAGGACAGGGCCTGGGCCAGCAAAAGGGCCGGGTCCTCCAGCACGCCGCCCCAATGGCCGGAATGGCGGCTGCCCTCGCGCAGGTCCAGCGACATGTCGAAGGTCACCGACCCGCGGTTGCCCAGTTTCACATCCGGCCGATCCACCACCAGCCGCGGCCCGTCCGAGGCGATCAGCACATCGGCGGCCAGGGCGTTGGCCTCGGTCTCCAGCACCTTGTCCAGCCCGACCGACCCGATTTCCTCGCTGGTTTCGATCAGCACCTTCAGGTTGAAGCCCAGCCGGCCGCGGGCCTTCAAGACCTCGGCCAGGGCGGTCAGGACGATGGCGTGCTGGCCCTTGTTGTCGGCGGTGCCCCGGCCATACCAGCGCTCGCCCTCGACCGTGACCGTCCACGGGTCCAGCCCCGCGCGCCACTGCTCGGGGATGCCGCGCACCACGTCGCCGTGGCCATAGGTCAGGACGGTGGGCAGGGCGGGGTCTTCGATCCGCGTGCCGATCAGGAAGGGGCCGCCGCCGTCGACCGGGTTGGGCACGATCCGGCTGTCGACGCCCATGGCGGACAGGGCCGGCGCGATCTGGTCGGTCAGGTAGCGCCGCAGGTCGGGCGCGCGCGACGGCTCCTGGCTTTCGGTCGGGATTGCGACGCGGGCGCGCAGGATGTCCAGAAACCGGCCGTCATCGGCAAGCGCCTGTGCGGCCGCGACAATTTCGGATCGTGATGTCATGGGGCCAGGCGGCCGGTCGTTGGGGGATGTCTAACCAATTTTTCATCCAGTGAAACGGCGTTTCGAATCAAAATAAGCAAAAAGAAAAACCCCGGGCAAGGCCGCACTGCCGGACCGGGCACATGTCGCCGGCGACACTGCCCATTTTGGCGGCGCGGAGGGCCGCGCAGTCAGCTGGCGATCACCGGCGCGCCGCGATAGCCCAGGGCCACCGACAGCCGCCCCGCCGTGCTGACCAGCGCCTCGCGCGCGTCGGTCAGAAAGGCATCGCGCAGGCGGTCCGACGCGCCCGTCACGCTGAGGGCCGCGACCACTGTCCCGGTCGCATCGCGCACCGGCGTGGCCAGCGACCGCTTGTGGTCGTCCAGCTCTCCGTCCGAGAGGGTCCAGCCGTCGCGCCGGATCTGCTCCAGCAGGGTACGCAGCCGGTCCGGGTCGCGGACGGTCTTGGCGGTGAAGCCGGGCAGCTCGCCAGAAAGCACCTGGTCCTGGATGGATTGCGGCGCGTTGGCCAGCAGGATCTTGGGCCCGCCCCCGGCGTGCAACGGCCCGGTGCGCCCGATGTCGGCAAAGATCTTGTCGCGGTCGGGGGACGAGCGCAGCAGGATGCAGGCGCTGTGCAATTCGTGGCGCACGATCAGCAGGATGTTTTCCTTCAGCCGGTCGTACAATTCGTTCACGAAGGGCTGGGCGGCGGCGATCAGGGGCGATTGGCGCCGGGCCTGGTCCCCGAGCAGCATGGTCTGGAAGCCCAGCCGATAGTTGCGCTCGGCGTCCTTGATGACAAAGCCCCGGGCTTCAAGCGTGTAAAGAATGCGGAACGTCTGGCTTTTGGTGCAGCCGGTCTTCTTGGCCAGTTCGGTCACGCCGCTGCCGGGCAGCTCGGCCAATGCCTCGAGCATGCGCAATGCGCGGTCAATCGACGAAATCGTATAGTCCAATCCGCAGTCTCCTCACCTTTTCGCTTCCCGTTTGCCGACGGTATGCCTACCTTAAACGAAACAACGTTTCATTCAATGAAAAATCGGAGACCCAATGCCCGCCCTGATCCGCAACCGCCACACCCCGGAGCCGCAGTCCCCGGTGGTCCGGGGTGCGGCCGGGCGGCGGCCCTCAGGTGCGGTCATCGTACATGTATCCCCGCGCGGGGCCAGTACGGCCGTGCCCTTGGCATCTCATCGCCACACCCAGCCGGTTTGCGGGGGCTGTCCCGCCGCCACCGACCGTACCCAAGCCCAAGCCCATACCAATACCCATGCTCCGGGCCGGCGCCGCGCCATCCAGGGCGCGCGCCCGGCCCATCCCTGACACCCGTCGCGCCATCCGCCCGACCAAAGACCGACCCGAGGATCCCATGCCACTGGACAAACCCTCTGCCGCCCTGTGTGATCCCGTCACGCTGGAGATCATCCGCGGCGCCATCATGGCCACCCAGCGCGAGATGGAAGCGCTGATCGAACGCACGGCCATTTCCGCCTTCATTCGCGAGAAGAAGGATTTCTACACCGCGCTGTTCGATGGCGACGGGACCATGGCCGTGGGGTCCATGGTGCCGATCTTCGGCGACCTGACCTCGCCCGTGTTCGAGCATTTCCCGCGCGAGACGATGCAGCCCGGCGATCTGTACTGGTACAACGATTGCTATGGATCAAAGGGCGCGGTGACCCATTCCAACGACCAGGTGCTGCTGGCCCCTGTCTTCTGCGAGGGCGTGCTGTCGGCCTTCGTGATGTCCTGGGCCCATTTCGCCGATATCGGCGGGCTGATGCCCGGGTCGATCAGCCCGGATGCGACCTCGATCTACCAGGAGGGCATCATCGTGCCCCCCACCAAGCTGATCGACGCAGGTGTCACCAACGAGGCCGCCCTGGCCATCTTCCACCGCAACTCGCGCTACCCCGAGCAATCCATAGGTGACATGTCGGCCCTGATGGCCAGCGTCAGCCTGGGGGTCGAGCGCATGGCCGAGGTGGTCGCCCATCACGGCACGGGTGTCTTTGCCGATGCCCTGGCGCAATTGCTTGACCGGACCCGGCGGCTGGTGCGGGGCCGTCTGGCCGAAACCTTCGACTATGGCACCTACCGCTTTGCCGACACGATCGACAGCGACGGCCATGGCAACGGGCCGTTCGCCCTGCGCTTTGCCATCACCCGCGAAAAAGGGGCCGATGGCGAGGATAGGTTCATCTTCGATGCCACCGAAAGCGACGACCAGGCGCCCGGCCCGGTGAACCTGATCATGAACGAGGCGGTGCCGGGCATGGCGCTGGGGCTATACTACCTGGGCGGAGATCCGGCCCAGGTCTGCAACGCCGGCGGTCCGCTGTCCTTCGACGAGGTGCGCCTGCGCCCCGGATCCATCGTGCAGCCCGACTTCCCCGCCCCCCTGGGTATGCGCGGCCTGACCATGATGCGCCTGCTGGCGGTGCTGAACGGGCTGGTGAACGCGGCCGGTGGCGGCGCTCCGGCGGCGCATTCGGCCTACGTGATCACCATCATGCGGGGCAGCTATTCCGACGGCAACAACGGCAAGAAGGGCTTCCTGCTGGCCGATGGCATCGGCGTGGGCTACGGCGCCCGCGATTTCGCCGACGGGATCGACGCGGTCTATTTCGTGGCCCAGGAAAACTATCCCGTCGAGTTCCTGGAGGCGGGCTATCCCTACCGCCTGCTGCAATATGGCGTGGTGCCCGATTCCGGCGGGGCAGGGCGCTATCGCGGGGGCACGGGGATCATCCGCGAATATGAAATCCTGGCCGATGAGGTCGTCATGGCCGTGCGCATCGACGGGGTCAAGAACCCGCCCTGGGGCTATGCGGGCGGCATGTGCGGGGGCACCGGCAGCGTGCTGCTGAACCCGGGCACCGACCGCGAGGTCGCGGTTGATCCGCTGTCGGACGGCACCATCCTGCGCAAGGGCGACATCCTGCGGATCCAGACCGGCGGGGGCGGGGGCTATGGCCATCCGCACGACCGCCCGGCCGAGGACGTGCTGAAGGACGTGCTGGGGGGCTTTGTCTCTGCCGATGCGGCGCGCACGCTCTACGGCGTGGCCGTCCGCGATGACGCGCTGGATGCCGAGGCCACCACCGCCCTGCGCGCCGACCGTTACGAGGCCAAGGCCTTTCACCGTATCACCTATCGCGACGAGCTTCTCTAATGCCCAAGGACATCACATCCGAACTTGCCATCGCCGTGGATATCGGCGGCACCTTCACCGACATCGCCCTGGTCGATCATGCGACCGGGCAGACCTGGCGGGGCAAGACGCCCTCGACGCCCGCGGACCCGTCCGAGGGGTTCCTGACGGGCATCCTCCAGACCCTGGAGCAGGCCGGTCGGCAGGCCTCGGACCTGGCCCAGGTGCTGCATGGCACGACCGTGGCCACGAACATGATCCTCGAGGGCAAGGGCGCGCGGACCGCCCTGGTCACGACCAGCGGGTTCCGCCATGTGCTGGCCATCGGCCGGCAGGACATCCCGCGCAAGGCCAACCTTTATACCTGGGTCAAACCCGAAGCGCCGGTGCCGGCCGAGCGCATCGTCGAGATCGACGAGCGCATGGGCGTGGGCGGCGTGGTCATCACGCCCTTGGACGAGGCCAGCGTGCGGGCGGCGGCGGCAAAGATCGCGCGGATGGACGTGAAGGCCGTGGCGGTGTCGCTGCTGCATGCCTTCGCCAATCCCGATCACGAACGCCGGGTGGCCGAGATCCTGGCCGAGGAATTGCCCGGCCTGGCCATCACCACCTCGACCGACGTGCTTCCGGTGTCGCGCGAATACGAACGCACCCTGGCGACCGTGCTGAACGCGACCGTCATGCCCGGTGTGACGGCCTATGTCGCCCGGCTGGAAGACCGGCTGAAGGCCGAGGGCACCGAGGTGCCCCTGATGCTGATGCAGTCGAACGGCGGCGTGGCCGGCGCCCCCAAGATCCGCGTGGCCCCCGCGCTGACGGCCCTTTCCGGCCCGGCGGCCGGGGTCGTGGGGGCTCGATCTGCGGCGAAGGCCTGCGGGATCGACGACATCATCACCGTCGACATCGGCGGCACCTCGGCCGACATCTGCCTGATCAAGGAGGGCGAGATCGGCCTGACCCAATCGGGCAGCGTGGGCGACTGGCCGCTGGCCCTGCCCATGGTCGACATGATCACCATCGGCGCGGGCGGCGGATCGCTGGCCCGGGTCAAGGACGGAGCCCTGGCCGTGGGCCCCGAAAGCTCGGGCGCGCGCCCGGGCCCGGCGGCCTATGGCCATGGCGGTACCGAACCCACCGTGACCGATGCCCACGTGGTGCTGGGCCAGCTGCCCTCGCGCCTGCTAGGCGGCAAGATGGCGCTGGATATCGAGGCTGCGCGCAAGGCGGTGGCCAGCGTGGCCGAACCCTTCGGCCTGGACCTGGAAACCGCCGCAAGGGGTATCCTGGCCATCGCCGACAGCCACATGGTGGGCGCGGTGCGCGTGGTGTCCGTCGAACGCGGCCATGACCCGCGCGATTTCACCCTTGTGCCCTTTGGCGGAGCCGGTCCCCTGCATGGCTGCGCCCTGGCCGACCTGCTGGGTATCCGCCGCGTTCTGCTGACCGCCGCACCGGGTGTTCTGTGCGCCGATGGCCTGCTGGCCGCCGACCTCAAGGCGGAATTCTCGCGCGCGCTGAACCGTCCGGGCCGGATGGACCCGGCCGAGGCCCTGCCGCTGGTCGCCGAGCTGTCCGCCCAGGCGCAAGCCTGGTTCGAAGAGGAAGGCGTGCCCGCCGACCGCCGGATGCTGACCCCCGTGGCGCTGATGCGCTTCGCGGGGCAGGGCGGCGAGCTGGCCGTGCCCTTCGCCGACACCCGCGAGGCGCTGGAGGAGAACTTCCGCACCGCCCACAAGACGCTTTATGGCTTCGTGCTGGACGCCACCGTCGAACTGGTCACCCTGCGGGTCGAGGCCACGGGCCTGGCCGATGCGCCCGAACCGGCCCTGCTGGCCGAGGGCGGCGCGCCGGAGCCGTCCGAACATGTCTCGGTCATGATCGGGGGCGAAAGCGTCGACGTGCCCGTCTGCGACCGCGCGGCCTTTGGCGCGGGGGCCAGCATCGACGGCCCCGCGATCCTGACCCAGCTTGACACCACCACCTTCCTTGCCCCCGGCTGGAGCGCCACGGCGCATCCCTCGGGCGCGATGATCCTGACACGAGAGACCGACCAATGAACGCCCTTGCCCCCGAGCTTGCCCCCGTCTTCGAGCACATCGAGGCCCGCCACGACGAATACGTCACCCGGCTGATGGACTACGTGAAGAACCCCTCGATCAGCGCCCAGAACGTCGGCATCCGCGAGGTGTCAGACCTGCTGGTCAAGATGCTGGGCGACATGGGCATGGAGGTGAAATCCGTGCCCACCAAGGGCCATCCCTTCGTGCTGGGCCGTTACGAGGTCGATCCCGAAAAGCCCACGGTCATGCTGTATGGCCATTACGACGTGCAGCCGCCCGAACCGCTGGAGGAATGGCTGTCCCCGCCGTTCGAACCGACGATCCGCGACGGCCGGATCTGGGCGCGGGGCGTCGGCGACAACAAGGGCCAGCACTTTGCCCAGCTGATGGCGATCGAGGCGCACCTGGCCGTGCACGGCACGCTGCCCTGCAACGTGATCTTCCTGCTGGAAGGCGAAGAGGAAATCGGCTCTCCGCAGATCGCCGAATTCGTCGACACCCACCGCGACGAGCTGAAGACCGACCTGGTGGTCACCGCCGACGGGCCGCTGCACGAAAGCGGGCGGGCGACGATCACCTATGGCGTGCGGGGCATGACCTCGTTCGAGCTGCGGGTGAAGACGGCCAAGCGCGATGCCCATTCGGGCAATTACGGGGGCGTCATGCCCAACGCGATCTGGACGCTGGTGCACCTGCTGGGCACCATGAAGAACGCGGCCGGAGAGATCACCATCGAGGGCCTGCACGACCCGATCATCCCGCCGACCGAGGCCGACCTGGCCGCCGCCGCCGCCCTGCCGCTGGACCTGGACGGCTACATGGAGAACATCGGCATCGACCGTCTGGACGCGCCGGCCGACCGGCCGTTCTGGGACCGGCTGATGTTCCATCCGACCCTGACCATCAACGGGCTGAACGGGGGCTACGGCGGCGAGGGCAGCAAGTCGGTCCTGCCGTGCGAAGCGGTGGCCAAGTGCGACATCCGCCTAGTCGAGGCGATGACGCCTACCCAAGTGATGGACTGCGTGCGCGCCCACGTGGCCAAGCATGCCCCAGAGGTCGAGGTGATCGCCATGGGCGGCATGCTGCCCTCGAAGACGCCGATGGAAAACCGCTGGGGCCCCTTGCTGCAAGAGGCGGTTGAGACCGCGCGGGGCGAGCCGCCGCTGGTCTATCCGTGCGTGGGCGGCAGCCTGCCGGATTACGTCTTTACCAAGATCCTCGGCGTGCCGGCCTACGTGACGCCCTATGCCAATGCCGACGAGGCCAACCACGCGCCTAACGAGAACATGGAAATCGACCTGTTCCTGAAGGGCATCCGCACGGGTGCGGCCTTGCTGGACCGGCTGGGCCGGGGCTGAGGCTGCGACAGGGGGACGCATGACACCCGCGTCCGGCCGCGCCTTGGCCGGACGCGAAGTTTGTGCAGGGCGGGACAATCTTGCGGTCTCTGCCATCGCGGGGGTCACGCCCGGGGCGTAACCCGACAGGCCTGCTCAAGAATGGCGCAAACTTCGCCAAGGGCCTCTTTTTTCCCGTCTGATCCGCGAAATAAGTTTACCCGAGGACGGCTCTCGCCCAAGAATAAATAAAACAACGTTTTACCTAGTGAAAAATTCTTCCCCAAAATGAGACCTCCCCGGGCCGGGAAACCGGTCGCGTCACCAGTAAGGAGACTGACATGACGACAACACTCAACAGGCGTGGGATCTTGCGCCGGACTGCTGCCATCGGCCTGGCCCTGGGCTTGAGCGGCATGGCCGCTACCGCGCAGGCCGAAGGCGATCCGGTGCGCTCGATCGAACTTCTCAGCCGCACCCAGGCGGCCAACCCGCAGCAATACCAGGCCGCCGAACTGATCGCCCAGATCTGGGGCGGGCTGGGGCTGGACGTGTCGGTCAAGGCCCTGCCGAACACCCAGCTGTCGGATTCGGTCTGGTACAATCGCGACACCTGGGACACGACGATGTGGCAGATGGTCGGCCGGCCCGAACGCTCGGACCCGGACGAATTCGTCTACAACCTCTTCCACTCCTCGACCGCGCCCACCGGCTATAACTTTGTCGGCTGGACCAACGAGGAATACGACAAGGTCGCCGAACAGCAGCGCCTTGTGATCGACCCCGAGGAGCGGCTGGCCCTGATCACCCGCGCCCAGGAGATCGTGAACGAAAACCAGCCCTATGCCTTCCTGGTCTACCCGACCAAGGTCTTTGCCTTCGACAAGACGGTCTTCGACGAAACCACCGTGGTCGAACAGCCGGGCCTGGGCATCAAGAACTTCCACACGTTCAGCAACATCACGCCCCTGGGCGAGCAGACCGACCTGATCATGAACAGCTCAAACGAGCTGAACGCGCTGAACCCGTTCTACATCTCGGGCGCGTCCGACAGCTGGATGACCGAGCTGATCTGGGACCGCATGATGCGCATCGGCCCCGATGGACTGCCCAAGCCCTGGGCCGCCGAAAGCGTGGAATGGAACGACGACGGCACCGTGGTCACCCTGACCCTGCGCGACGGCATGATGTGGCACGATGGCGAGCCGGTGACGGTCGAGGACGTGGTGTTCTCGTTCACGGCGCCGCAGAAGGACATGGTCGCGCCCATGTACCAGCCCTTCGTGTCGGACATCACCAGCATCGAAACGCCCGACGACAAGACCGTCGTCATGACGCTGGCCAAGCCCAACGCGGCGTTTGAAACCTCGACCTTGGCCAAGCTGAACCTGGCGCCCAAGCACATCTGGGAACCCATCCTGGACAACCTGGCGGAAGGTGAATCGGCGGAATCGGTCGTCGAGGAAACGCGCATCGGCTCGGGCCCGTTCAAGTATGACCGCTGGATCACCCAGCAGGAAGTCGTGCTGAGCGCCAATGAAGACCACTGGGCCACGCCCAAGATCGACCGCCTGATCATGCGCGTCGTGCTGAACGTCGAGGCCGGCCTTGGCATGCTGCGCTCGGGCGAGATGAACTTCATGTCCGACTATACCGGCGACCCGCAGCTGCTGATCGACGCGGCCGACGCGGACGGCGACCTGGCGGTCATCGAAGGTGTCGACATCGGCTTCCAGTACACCGCCTTCAACGCCCGCCGCGCGCCCTTCGACGATCCGGCCTTCCGCAAGGCCCTGTCGACGGCGATCAACCGGGAAATGATCCGCAAGGCGGCCTGGAACGGCTTTGCCGAAACGGCCAACAGCCATGTGTCGATCGCGCTGCCCTACTGGCACGCCGAGGGCACCGACAACATGGAAACCGGCATGGACCTCGCCAAGGAGATCCTGACCGAGGCCGGCTATTCCATCGTCGATGGCAAGCTGCACTACCCGGACGGCGTCACCGAACCCTTCGCCGACTGATCAAAGACTGACTTAAACGAATGGAGTGTCCGGTATGAAGTATATCCTCAGCCGCCTTCTGCACATGTTCCTCGTGCTCTGGGCTGTGGGGACCATCCTGTTCTTCATGTTCAGGCTGATGCCGGGCACCCCGCTCGCCGCGTTCATCGACAATACCACCACCGTCGAACAACAAGAGGCGCTGATCCGCCAGTTCGGCTTGGACAAGTCGCTGGGCGAGCAATACTGGCTGTTTATGACCAATGCCCTGCAAGGGGATCTTGGCCAGTCCTTCTTCTTCAAGCGCCCCGTGACCGAGATCGTCATGGAAGTGCTGCCCAACACGATCATCCTGACCATGTCGTCGCTGATCGTGGCCTATATCTTCGGCGCGCTGGCCGGGGCCTACCTGGCCTGGCACCGGGGCAGCTGGATCGAGGGCGTCGGCATCCCCATCGCGCTGACCACCCGGGCCGCACCCGAATTCTGGCTGGGCATGGTCATGCTGGCCATCTTCGCCTTTGGCCTCGGCTGGTTTCCGGCAGGGGGGGCGAATACCTCCGGCGCCATCTTCGCGAACGAATGGGCGCGGATCTTCTCGTGGGATTACCTCAGTCACCTGGCGCTGCCCGCGCTGACGCTGGCGATCTACCTGCAAGGCCTGCCGCTCCTGCTTATGCGCTCGAACATGCTCGAGGTGCTGCAGGAGGAATTCATCACCATGGGCCGCATGAAGGGCCTCTCCAACCGGACCATCCTTCTCAACCACGCCGCCCGCAACGCCCTGCTGCCCGTGGCCACCGCCTTTGCCCTGGGCATCGGCAGCGCCATCGGCGGCAACGTGGTGGTCGAGACCGTCTTCTCCTGGCCGGGCATCGGCCGGCTGCTCGTCAACGCCGTGGCGGCCTCGGACTACCCGCTGGCCCAGGGCGCTTTCCTGATCATCACCTTCGTCCTCATCATCATGAACTTCATCGCCGACATCACCTACCACCTGCTCGATCCGAGGGTCCGTTTTGCCGCAAGCTCCTGACACCACCCTCGCCATTTCGCGCCCCCGCAACACCTTCCTGAAAGGCGTGGGCCGCAGCCTTGGCTCGGCCTTCTCGGTGGCCCGCCGCGACCCCTATGCCGCCGTCGGCCTGGCCATCTACCTGGCCTTCGCCGTGATCGCGATCTTCGCCGACCAGCTGGTGCACAACGACCCGCTCGAGATCCTGTTCACGCCCGATTACGATCTGGCCCGCAACCTGCCGCCAAGTTCCGAGTTCTGGCTGGGCACCACCTATTCGGGCCGCGACATCTATTCCCAGCTGATCATGGGCACCCGGTCCGCCCTGATCGTAGGGCTGACGGCCGCCTTCTGCGTCGTCGCCATCGGCACCGTCATCGGCCTGATCGCGGGCTATTTCCGGGGCTGGGTCGACACCGCCCTGATGCGCCTGGCCGATATCGCCCTCGGCGTGCCGTTCCTGCCCTTCGTCATCGTGCTGGCCGCCTTCCTTGAACCCAGCCAGTGGAACGTGGTCATCGGCATCGCCCTGCTGCTTTGGCCCAACTCGGCCCGCGTCATCCGCGCCCAGGTCATGAGCTTGCGCGAACGGGCCTTCGTCGAGGCCGCCCGCGTCACTGGCGCCGGACCCTGGCGGATCCTCTTCGTCCACGTGGCGCCAAACGTGCTGGCCCTGTCGTTCCTTTATGCTTCGGTCGCTGTCGGCTGGGCGATCCTGACCGAAGCCTCGATCAGCTTCCTGGGCTTCGGGCCCTCAAACACCGTGTCCTGGGGCTCCATGCTGCAGGACGCCTATGCCAGCCAGGCCCTGGGCCGAGGCCAGTATTACTGGTTCATCCCCCCCGGCCTCTGCATCATCGCCATCGTTGTCGCCGGCTTCTTCATCAGCCGTGGCTACGAGGAAATCCTGTTCCCGAAGCTGAAGGCCTGATCCATGACATTGCTCTCTGTCGAGAACCTGTCCATCGAATACGTCACCCCGCGCGGCGTGGTCCGTGCGGTGGACGGGATCAGCTTCAAGGTGCCGCGGGGCCAGGTCATCGGCGTGGTCGGCGAATCCGGCTGCGGCAAGACCACAGCCGTGCGGGCGATCACCGGGGTCATGCCCTCGGTCGCGCGCTTCGGCGGCGGTGCTATCCGCTTCAAGGGCGAGGACCTGATCGGCCTGTCGAAACAGCGCCAGCGCGAGCTGCAATGGCGCCAGATCTCTTACGTGCCGCAATCGGCCATGAACGCGCTGGATCCGGTCTGGAAGGTCGGCAAGCAGATCGAGGAAGTGCTGGTCAAGCGCGGGGGCTATACCTTCCGCGACGCCCGCAAACGGTCGGTCGAGCTGTTCGACATGGTCGGGCTGGAGGCCAAGCGGCTGAAGGACTATCCCCACCAGTTCTCCGGCGGCATGCGCCAGCGCGCCTCGATCGCGCTGGCCCTCGCGCTCGATCCCGATCTTGTCATCGCCGACGAGCCGGTGACCGCGCTGGACGTGGTGATCCAGCGACAGGTGCTGGACACGCTGAACCGGCTGCAATCGGAACTGCACCTCTCGGTCCTGCTGGTCACCCACGACATTTCCGTCGTGGCCTATGTCTGCGATTACGTCGTGGTCATGTACGCCGGCCAGATCGTCGAACAGGGCCCCGTGCAGGAGGTCCTGAACCGCCCCAGCCATCCCTATACCATCGGCCTTTACAACGCCTTCCCCGAACTGTCGGGCGACGATCATGAACTTTCCCCCATCGAAGGCACGCCGCCCGACCTGCTGAACCCGCCCGACGGCTGCCGGTTCCGCGCGCGCTGTCCCTTTGCGACCACGGGCTGCGAACAGGCCCAGCCGGTGATCGCCGTGGGCGATACGCACCAGGCGTTGTGTCACCGCGCGCCCGAGGCGGAAGCCCTGCGCGAGGCGGCCCGCCATACCTCGACCTGGACCGGAGTGGCCGCCGAATGAGCGCAACAGACATCAATCCCGCCCTCAATTCCTCCGCGACGCCGCTGATCGACGTGCAGGGCGTGTCGCGCAGGTTCGAATTGAACCGGTCGATGGGAGATATCATCCGGGGCCGCTATCCCACGGTCGACGCGGTGTCCGACGTCAGCCTGACGCTGCACCGGGGCGAAGCCGTTGGCATCGTGGGGGAGAGCGGCTGCGGGAAATCCACGCTGGGGCGGATCCTGGTGAAACTGATCCCGCCGTCGGGCGGGCAGGTGGTGTTCGACGGCGAACCGATCGAGGACATGGACCGCAAGCGTGAACTGGCCTTCCGCCGCCGCGCGCAGCTGGTGTTCCAGAACCCGTTCGATGCGCTGAACGCCCATTTCACCATCCGCCGCAGCCTGTATGAACCGCTGCACAACGCCAAGATCCCGGTCGAGGAACATGACGAGCGCGTGGCCGAGGCCAT
>PAQV01000036.1 GCA_002709405.1 Paracoccaceae bacterium | reverse complement strand
GCCAGCCCGTAGGTCCAGCCATCGGCGTCGCGGTGATCGCCGCCGATATCGACGATCTTCACACGCTCCGGCACCCGCGCCAGCGCCTCGGCCGAGGCGCCCGTGGGCAGCGAGGCGAACAGCAGGTCGAGATCGGGCAGGGCCTCTGGATCCCACCGCGCGATCTCCAGCCCGGCGAGGGACTGCGGCACGCCGGGGAAGCGGTCGACGAGACGACTGCCGGCGCTGCTCTCGCCGGCGGCGTAGACCAGCTCGAAGGAAGGGTGGCGCGCGATCAGGCGCAGCGCTTCGCCGCCGCCAAACCCGCTGATGCCGACGATGCCGACGCGAATGCTCATGGTGATGTCCTTTCGGTTTCGGAAAAACAAAAGCCCCCGGAGCCGGGGGCTGCGGGGGATCAGGAACGCGGGTCAGGGGGGCCTTGCTCAGGAGCGCCGGCGGCGCGCGCGGGCTAACTCTCGTGCGGACACGGATCGACGCGCAGCCCGAAGAGCCGCAGCATGAGGGTGCTGCGTCGGCGTCGGTCGAACTGGGGCGTGGTCCTGAACATCGCGGAAAGACATGTCGCCAGACCGGGCCCGGGTCAAGCGCTTGCATGGCTGCGCGGTGCGTTTCCGCGTGCTATGTGCCGGGCAGGGGGCGAAGGTGTCCCCCGAAACGACGAAGGGCCGCCCGAAGGCAGCCCCTTGCGTCACGGTTTCCCCATCGAAGGTCCATCGGGAGGGGAGTTGGAGCGGGCGAGGCGATTCGAACGCCCGACCCTTACCTTGGCAAGGTAATGCTCTACCCCTGAGCTACGCCCGCCCCCTTGGTGGTGGAGGCGATTTAGAGTCTCCCGCGCCGGTCTGCAAGAGAAAAACTCATCTTTCTCACCGAAACCTGCGACGGGGCGTCCCGCGCCCCGCGTTTCAGGAACAGTCGTGCCGCAGGGGCGGCGCGGCGCCGTTTCGCGACCCGCAGCATCAAAGAGCCTTTTGCCATGTCACAGCTTCTCAACCGCACCGCCACGCCGCTTGTCACCGGCCTGTTCCTCGTCTCTCTGGTCTCGGGCGTCGCCCTGTTTTTCCACTGGGCGCCCGCCACCTTCCACGCCATGCACGAATGGCTCAGCATCGTGCTGATCCTGCCTTTCGCGCTGCATATCTGGAAGAACTGGCGCCCGATGAGCGCCTACCTGCGCAGGCCGGTCTTCGCCGTGGCGATGGTGGCGTCGCTGGCCGCGGCGCTGGCCTTCGTGGTTCCCTCTGCCTCCAACTCGGCCAGTGGCGGCCGTCCGCCGCAATTCGCCGTCGCCCAGCAAGTGTTGAACGGTTCGGTCGACGCCGTGGCCTCGGTGATGGGGGAAACCCCGGAGGCGCTCGGAGCGGTGCTGAGCGCGGCCGGCTTCACCGTTGCCGACTCCTCGCAGAGCCTGTCGGAGATTGCCGTCGCGTCCGGCCAGCCGCCCGAGGCGATTCTGGCGCTGCTCGCTGCGCAAGGCAGCTGAGCGGCTGTCTCAGTCCTTCGGGGCAGGGCGCTCCACCGGTCCGCCCTGGGCCACCCAGTCGGTGAAACCGTCGCGCAGGTGGGCGGCGTCGAAGCCCATGTCCTGCAGCATCGCCACCGCCAGCGCCGAACGCCAGCCGCTGGCGCAGTGAAACAGGTAGCGCTTGCCCGTCTGGGCGAACACCTCGCGGTGATAGGGGCTTTCGGGATCGACCCAGAATTCCAGCATCCCGCGCGGTGCGTGTACCGAGCCGGGGATGAACCCGCTGCGCTGCCGCTCGCGCACGTCGCGGATGTCGACGATCAGAAGGTCCTCGTCACCAAGCTGCGCGATCGCCGCAGCGGTCTCGACCTCCGGAATGCGCGCCCGCGCCTCTGCCACCAGCGCCGCCGCGCTCACCCTCAAGGCCATATCCTCTCCTCCCAAGCGCTCCCCCCGCCGCTTCTTTGGTTCAAAAATACCTCGGGGGTGAATTGGCGCACAGCGCCAAGAGGGGGCTGGCCCCCTCTTTCTTTCTTACAGGCGCAGCTCTGGTGCGACAGGGGGGGCAGCGCCCCCTCTCGCCCGCGCCACAGGAGCGACGCCGGGGCAGGGGGCCAAGGCCCCCACCCGGCCCGGATCACTCCAGCTCGATCAGCAGGTCCTTGGCGTCGATCTGTCCGCCGGGTTGCACGTGCACCGCCTTCACGGTGGCATCGCGCTCGGCGTGCAGGCCGGTCTCCATCTTCATCGCCTCGATGGTCAGCAGCAGATCGCCCTCCTTGACCTGGGCGCCCGCCTGCACCGAGACCGAGGCCACCACGCCGGGCATCGGCGCGCCGATGTGGTTGGGGTTGCCGACCTCTGCCTTGGGGCGCGCGGCCG
Source organism: Paracoccaceae bacterium (assembly GCA_002709405.1). Lineage (GTDB taxonomy): Bacteria > Pseudomonadota > Alphaproteobacteria > Rhodobacterales > Rhodobacteraceae > Marinibacterium. The sequence continues at coordinate 35,989 of PAQV01000036.1, read as the reverse complement.
AGCTTGCCTTGGCCTTGCGGTCGGGCACCCGCACCGTGCGCGGCTGGCCGTTGAGTTCGAAGAACACCCGCACCTCGCCCTTTTCGTCGGTGTCCGAGATCGTCTGGAACAGGATTTCCAGCGTCTTGCCCGGGTCGATTTCGGCGGTGATCTCTTCGCCCGGTTCCATGCCGTAGAAGAAGGTGCGGGTCGGCAGGGTGCGGACCGGGCCGTAGATCTGGTGGCGTTCGACGTAATCGGTGAAGACCTTGGGATACATCATGTAGCCGTTCAGGTCGTCGTCCTCGATCTCGACCTCGTACTTCTCTTCCAGCGCCTTGCGCTCGGCCTCCAGGTCGGCCGGTTCCAGCAGCGAGCCGGGGCGCACGGTGATCGGTTCCTCGTCCTTCAGCACCTTCTTGACGATGGCGGGCGGGAAGCCCCCGGGCGCCTGGCCGACATTGCCCTTCATCAGGGTGATCACAGAATCGGGGAACGAGAATTCCGTCTCGGGCTTCAGCAGTTCTTCGGTGGTGATGCCCTGGCTGACCAGCATCAGGGCCAGGTCGCCCACGGTCTTGGCGATGGGCGTCACCTTGATCACGTCGCCGAACAGCTGGTTGACGTCCGCATAGGCCTTGGCGACCTCGTGCCACTTGTCCTCCAGCCCCATGGACCGGGCCTGCGCCTTGAGGTTGGTGAACTGGCCGCCGGGCATTTCGTGCAGGTAGACCTCGGACGAGGGCGACTGCATCCCCGATTCGAAGGCTGCGTAATGTTCGCGCACGTTTTCCCAGTAGTTCGAGATCCGCCGGATCGCGGTGATGTCCAGCCCGGTGTCGCGGTCGGAATGCTTGAGCGATTCCACCAGCGTGCCCAGCGTCGCCTGGCTGGTGTTGCCCGACAGCGCATCCATCGCCCCGTCAACCGCGTCCACCCCGGCCTCGGCCGCGGCCAGGATCGAGGCACAGGCGATGCCGGCCGTGTCATGGGTGTGGAAGTGGATCGGCAGGCCGACCTCTTCCTTCAGCGCCTTAACCAGAACGGTCGCGGCGCGCGGCTTGACCAGCCCGCCCATGTCCTTGAGCCCCAGCACATGCACGCCCGCGGCCTTCAGCTCCTTGGCCATGTCGACATAATACTTGAGGTTGTACTTGGCCCGCTCGGGGTCGTGGATGTCGCCGGTGTAGCAGATAGCGCCTTCCAGCAGCTTGCCGCTTTCCAGCACCGAATCCATCGCCACGCGCATGTTCTCGACCCAGTTGAGCGGATCGAAGACGCGGAAGACATCGACGCCCTGCTTGGCCGCCTCGGCCACGAAGGATTGCACGACGTTGTCGGGGTAATTGGTGTAGCCGACGCCGTTGGACCCGCGCAGCAGCATCTGGGGCATCACGTTGGGCATGGCCGCGCGCAGGTCGCGCAGGCGCTGCCAGGGGCATTCCTGCAGGAAGCGGTAGGCCACGTCGAATGTCGCGCCGCCCCAGCATTCGACGGAAAACAGCTGCGGCAGGTCGCGGGCATAATTCGGCGCGATCTTGATCATGTCGAGCGAGCGCATCCGCGTGGCCAGCAGCGATTGCGGCGCGTCGCGCATGGTCGTGTCGGTGATCAGCAGCCGGTCCTGCGCGGCCATCCAGTCGGCTACGGCCTGCGGACCCTGTTCGTCGAGGATCTGCTTGGTGCCGGGTGCGGGGCTTTCGGCCATGGGCTTGGGCGGCACCGGCAGTTTCAGCGTGGCCGGCGGGCGCGGACGCCCCGCCACATCGGGATGCCCGTTGACCGTGATGTCGGCGATATAGGTCAGGATCCGCGTCGCCCGGTCCCGGCGCGGCGTGAAGGTGTAAAGCTCGGGCGTCGTGTCGATGAACTTGGTGGTGTATTCGTTCGACAGGAAGGTCGGGTGCTTCAGCAGGTTTTCCACGAAGGCGATGTTGGTGCTGACGCCCCGGATCCGGAATTCGCGCAAGGCCCGGTCCATCCGGGCGATGGCCATGTCCGGCGTGGGGGCCCAGGCGGTGACCTTTTCCAGCAGCGAATCGTAATAGCGCGTGATCACCGCACCCGAATAGGCAGTGCCCCCGTCCAGGCGGATGCCCATGCCCGTCGCCCCGCGATAGGCGGTGATGCGGCCGTAATCGGGGATGAAGTTGTTCTGCGGATCCTCGGTGGTGATCCGCGACTGGATCGCGTGGCCGTTCAGGCGGATGTCGGCCTGGGTGGCCTTGCCCGTCGCCTCGGCCATGGTCTTGCCCTCGGCGATCAGGATCTGGGCCCGGACGATGTCGATGCCGGTGACCTCTTCGGTCACGGTATGTTCGACCTGCACGCGGGGGTTCACCTCGATGAAGTAGAACTTGCCCGTCTCCATATCCATCAGGAATTCGACGGTGCCCGCGCATTCGTAATTGACGTGCTTGCAGATGCGGTAGCCCAGGTCGCAGATCTCGGCCCGCTGGTCTTCGGTCAGGTAGGGGGCGGGGGCGCGTTCGACGACCTTCTGGTTGCGCCGCTGGACCGAACAATCCCGTTCGAACAGGTGATACATGTGCCCGTGCTTGTCGCCGAGGATCTGGACCTCGACATGGCGGGCACGGGTGATCATCTTTTCCAGGTAGCCTTCGCCATTGCCAAAGGCGGCTTCCGCCTCGCGCCGGCCTTCCAGCACCTTTTCCTTCAGCTCGTCGGGGGCGTTGATCGGGCGCATGCCCCGGCCGCCGCCACCCCACGAGGCCTTGAGCATCAGCGGATAGCCGATCTCGGCAGCTTCCTCGGCGATGGCGTCCATGTCGTCGCCCAGCACCTCGGTCGCGGGGATGACCGGCACGCCAGCCTCGACAGCGACCTTGCGGGCAGAGGCCTTGTCACCAAGCGCGCGCATCGTCTCGGCTTTGGGCCCGATGAAGGTGATGCCCGCGTTTGCGCAGGCGTCCACGAAATCGGGATTTTCCGACAGCAGGCCATAGCCCGGATGGATCGCGTCCGCGCCGCAGTCCTTGGCCACGCGGATGATTTCGTCGATCGACAGGTAGGCTTGCACGGGGCCCATGCCTTCGCCGATGCGGTAGGCCTCGTCGGCCTTGAAACGGTGCAGGGACAGCTTGTCCTCTTCGGCAAAGACGGCGACGGTGCGCTTGCCCATTTCGTTGGCCGCGCGCATCACGCGGATGGCGATCTCACCCCGGTTTGCCACCAGAATCTTGCGGAAATCGGTCATGCTGGTTCTCGTCCCTTCCTAGTCCTCACCCGCGGCCGTTAGCGTTAAACTCACGCACAATCGACGGCAAAGGCGGGCAACTCCACAAGCCGGCCTTTGGTCGAGGGTGCCACCACGCCCCGGTTCTGCAGTGCAGAATGTTTACATTTTGACCGGCGCGTCCAGTAAAAAGGGCGGCGGCAGGGATTTGAGATCACGGGCGCCGAGCTGGCCCATGTTGGCGGCCATGTCGCGGGTGAGGATGTCGATCAGGTGGGCCGGTCCGGCTGGACCAAGGGCGGCCAGGGCATAGTGGAAGCCTCTGCCCAGGAAGACAAAATCGGCGCCCAAGGCCATGGCGCGCAGGATGTCCAGCCCGCCTTCGATGCCGCTGTCGAAGAGAACGGGCAAAGACGTGGCCGCGCGTACACCGGGCAGGGCGGAAATCGTGGCAGGGGCCGCATCGAATTGCCGGCCCGCGTGGTTCGACACCCAGATGGCATCGGCGCCCTCGGCCTCGATCCGGGCGGCATCGGCGCCTTTCAGCACACCCTTGACGATCAGGTGGCCCTGCCAGTGGTCCCGAAGCCAGCGCAGGTAGTCCCAGTCGGGCGAGGTGCGCAGCAGGTATCCGATATGTTCGGTCGGAGGCAGGTTGGCTTGCAGGTCGGAATACTTGTCGAGCGTGCGCATGTGGATGTCGCGCTCGCCCTTCATCGCCCAGGCCCAGGCAGGATGCATGGCCACCTGGGCCAGCAGGCGCGGGGTCAGCCTGGGCGGGCTGGTCAGGCCCGAGCGGGTCTGGCGTTCCCGGCGCGAGGCCACGGGCACGTCCACCGTCAGGATCAGCCCGGTGAAGCCCGCATCCCGCGCCCGGGCCAGCATGTCCTTGCGAATGCCTTCGTCCTTGGGCGGATAAAGCTGGAACCAGGGATGGTTCCCTAGATGCGGGGCCAGATCCTCCGGAGACCGGCTGGCAACGGTGGACAGGCAAAAGGGCAGCCCGGCATGGGCGGCGGCCTGGGCCAGATGAAGTTCCGCCCGTTCCCAGATCAGCCCCGACATGCCGACCGGTGCGATGCCGACGGGCAGGGGGAAATCATGTCCAAGCAAGGGGGCCGTGAGATCAGGGGAAAACGGGCCATGAAGAATGGACGGTTCGAACCCGATCTGGTCGAGGGCGCTGCGGTTGCGGTGTTTGGTGGCCTCGCTGCCCGTCGCGCTGTCGAGGTAATCCCAGACGAACGGGGGCAGCCGGCGACGGGCGCGGGCGCGAAGATCTGAAAGCGCGGGGTAGGTCTGGTGCAGGTCCACCGGCCGGAGCCTGTGCAAACTTTGGGGCGAAGTCCAGAGCTCCGGAGCCAGTTCCGGAAAATTCGAATTTTCCGGGCCGTTTTCTTACAAGAAAACGTGTGGGCGGCCGGTGTTTCGCTGTGAACGAAGGGCGAACAAGGCTTTTCCGTTGGATGGATCCGCGTTAGATTGGGGATATGAGCAGTTTCGATGACATGGACGCCTTTGAAGAGGCCGCCCGCAGTTCCCTGTCGGCCCGCGCGATGGCCAGCCGACCGATGCCCTATCTTGACGGTCTGAACCCGGCTCAGCGCGAGGCGGTCGAAATCCTCGACGGTCCGGTCCTGATGCTGGCCGGCGCCGGAACAGGGAAGACCAAGGCGCTGACCACGCGGATCGTGCACCTGTTGAACTCGGGCTCGGCCCGCCCCAACGAGATCCTGGCCGTGACCTTCACCAACAAGGCCGCGCGCGAGATGAAGACCCGCGTCGGCGGCATGTTGGGGCAGGCCATCGAGGGCATGCCCTGGCTGGGCACCTTCCACTCGATTTGCGTGAAGCTGTTGCGCCGTCATGCGGAACTGGCCGGTCTGAAATCGAACTTCACGATTCTGGACACCGACGACCAGCTGCGCCTGCTCAAGCAGCTGGTCCAGGCGGCCGGCATCGACGACAAGCGCTGGCCCGCCCGCCAGCTGGCCAATATCATCGACGGCTGGAAGAACCGGGCCTTGACTCCGGGCAAGGTACCGGCCGCCGATGCAGGGGCCTACAACCACAAGGGCGTCGGCCTTTATGCCCAGTACCAGGAGCGCCTGCGCGAGCTGAATGCCGTCGATTTCGGTGACCTTCTGCTGCACATGGTGACCATTTTCCAGGAGCATGGGGACGTTCTGCAGCAATACCAGCGCTGGTTCCGCTACATCCTGGTCGACGAATACCAGGATACCAACGTGGCCCAGTACCTGTGGTTGCGCCTGCTGGCGTCGGGGCACAAGAACATCTGCTGCGTGGGTGACGACGACCAGTCGATCTATGGCTGGCGCGGGGCCGAAGTGGGCAATATCCTGCGGTTCGAAAAGGATTTTCCGGGCGCGCACGTTGTCCGGCTGGAACAGAATTACCGGTCCACCCCGCATATCCTGGCCGCGGCCTCGGGCGTGATCGCGGGCAACGAGGGGCGGCTTGGCAAGACGCTCTGGACCGAGGCGCAAGAGGGCGAAAAGGTCCGCTTGATCGGTCACTGGGACGGCGAGGAAGAGGCCCGCTGGATCGGCGAGGAAGTCGAATCGATGCAGCGGGGCACCCGCGGGATGCGGCCCTATTCGCTGGACCACATGGCCATCCTGGTGCGGGCCTCCCACCAGATGCGCGCCTTCGAGGACCGCTTCCTGACCATCGGTCTGCCCTACCGGGTCATCGGCGGCCCGCGATTCTACGAACGGATGGAGATCCGCGATGCCATGGCCTATTTCCGGCTGGTGGTGTCGCCCGACGACGACCTGGCGTTCGAGCGCATCGTCAACACGCCCAAGCGCGGCCTGGGCGACAAGGCCCAGCAGACGATCCAGGTCACGGCACGGGCCAATGGCGTCAGCCTGGTCGAGGGCGCGGCGATCGCCGTGGAACAGGGGCTGATCAAGGGCAAGGGCGGCAACCAGCTGCGCCACCTGGTCGAAAGCCTGGCCCGCTGGGGCCGGATGACCGGCGACAAGGATCTCAGCCACATGGAGCTGGCCGAGATCATCCTGGACGAATCCGGCTACACCGAGATGTGGCAGAACGACAAGACGCCCGAGGCGCCGGGTCGGCTGGAAAACCTCAAGGAACTGATCAAGGCCCTGGAATCCTTTGAAAACCTGCAGGGCTTCCTGGAACATGTCGCGCTGATCATGGACAATGAAAGCGACGATGCCGACGAGAAGATCTCCATCATGACCCTGCATGCGGCCAAGGGGTTGGAATTTCCGGCCGTCTTCCTGCCGGGTTGGGAAGACGGGCTGTTCCCCTCGCAGCGGTCGATGGATGAAACCGGCCTGAAGGGCCTGGAGGAAGAACGCCGGCTGGCCTACGTCGGCATCACCCGGGCCGAGGAAGTCTGCACGATTTCCTTCGCGGCCAATCGGCGGGTCTTTGGCCAGTGGCAATCGGCCCTGCCGTCGCGGTTCATCGACGAATTGCCCGAACAGCATGTCGAGGTGCTGACCCCTCCGGGCCTTTACGGCGGCGGCTTCGGGGCGGCGGCCGGAAGCATGGGCTCGGGCATGAGTGCCGGGGTCGAGGCCAAGGCGGCCGAGGCAAATGTCTACAATTCCCCGGGCTGGAAGCGCCTGCAGGCCCGCAGCGGCCAGCGGGGCATGTCCCAACCCAAGGAAAGCCGCAACAGCGTGATCGACCTCGACGCGGTGTCCAGTTTCACCGTGGGCGAACGGGTCTTCCACCAGAAGTTCGGCTATGGTGCGATCGTGGGGATCGAAGGCGACAAGCTGGAGATCGACTTTGAAAAGGCCGGGACGAAAAAAGTCGTCGCCCGTTTCGTGTCCGCGAGCGACGACATTCCGTTCTGATCCCGGATCACCACCGGCCAGAAGGCATCAGATCACGATGCCTTCCTTTTCGCCGTGGTGGGTCTTGTCGTCGTAGGTTTGCTGCACGTCCTTGCAGTCCTTGAAAAAGGTCTTCATCCGCGCCTTGATCGTCGTCGTCGTCCAGGGCGTATACGCCGCAATCAGCTTGTCCTTCTTCTTCGGGTCCTTTTCCTTTTCGACGGCCTTGTTCGTGGCTTCGGCTTCCGCGCTCTTGTCGGACACTTCCTTTGCCAGCTTGGCGTAGACCTCAAGCGCCAGGTTGTGGTGGTTGTTTTCGTGTTTCAGAAGCTTGGCATACATCGTGTCCCAGGCCTTCTGATCCTCTTTCGAGGCTTTCGAATAATCGCTCCAGACCGGCATGAAGATCTGCGGCTTGGCCGTGACCGAGACCTCGGTGACCTGCTTCTTGCCGTTCGTCTTGTAGCTCATGTTCTCGTTGCCCTTGTAGCGGCCCCAGAACGGGACCTTGTCAAGGGCGTCGCGCAGTTCCTCCAGGGTCTTGCCCTTGACCGTCTGGCCTTTTGCCTGGGTGGGTTTGGACACGCTGTACTTGAACGCGATCTTCGGGAATTTCTCGAACGCTTTGTCGGCCATGGGGTCCTCCTTCAACCAACCGATGACGCCGACCAATGCGGCGCCGGATTGCCGGGACCTATGCGCTTTTCCCGACGATCCGTCTGCGACCCAGTTCACGTAGAAAACCGCAAAATCGGACATTGCTCCGGGCCGGAAACGAAAAACGGCGACGCCTGGGAGGAGGAGTGGCGCCGCCGTTCATTTCAACACCGCGGCAAGGGAGGAGGAACGCCCCGGTGCATCCGAACCCGACCCGCGAGGGCCGGTATGGGAAGCGGCGGCACCTGGGAGGAGGAGTGGCACCAACCGCTGCACACCCGGGGCGAGGGAGGAGGAAGCCCCTGGTGCATCACGTTCCGGCGTTCAAGGCCGGTATAAAAGTGCGGCGGCACCTGGGAGGAGGAGTGGCACCAACCGCAAGGACACCAGGAACAAGGGAGGAGGTATGTCCCCGGTGCATCACGTTCCGGCATTCAGGGCCGGTATGGGAAGCGGTGGCACCTGGGAGGAGGAGTGGCACCAACCGCTGCACACCCGGGGCGAGGGAGGAGGAAGCCCCTGGTGCATCACGTTCCGGCATCCAAGGCCGGTATGGGAAGCGGCGGCACCTGGGAGGAGGAGTGGTACCAACCGCTGCACACCGGAGACGAGGGAGGAGGAAAGTCCCCGGTGCATCTATGTCCGGTCATCGGGACCGGTGTGTAAGGGGCGGCGACATCAGGGAGGAGGAAGATGCCGCCGCTAAGTACAGGTTCCCAAGGGAGGAGGAGGAGGAAACCTGATCTTGTTGTCTCGTGCGCCTTAGCGGGCGCTGGTTGCGGCGTCCCATGCGACGCTGCTGATGTTGCTGCGGCACAGGCCCAGGTCACCAAGATCCCGGTCGCTCAGGGCGCGCAGCTCGGAAAGCGTTTCCCGGTAGATCTTGTTGCGTGCCCGACGCGCCGAGATACGATCCATCAGGGTGCGCAGAAAGGCGGGTTCGTGGGCCGCCGGTGCCGAAAAGGCGATCTGATTGCTCATGCGCTTGGCTTTCTTGAAGAGTGTGTGTCTGTCGTTGTTGTTGAACCCAAATTAGGGGTCATGCTGCAGGTGCACAATGCATACCTCTACAATGCTGCTATGCAGAAACCGCATAAACCTTGACGCGTGTAAAGTCTGCGGAAGTGCACGTCAAAGCAGAGCGGCGGATGGGCTTGTCATTCCGGTCTCTCCTGCCGGATAGTCCGGCCAACGACGCAGGAGGATCGCATGACAGTGACACGGGCACAGATCTTAGAGGCTCTGGCGACGGTAGCGCTACCGGACGGGGGCACGTTGATCAGCCACGATATGGTCCGGGCGGTACAATTGGACGGGCCTAATGTTCGCTTTATTATAGAAGCACCTAGCCCAGAGGCCGCCCGTAAGATGGAGCCGGTCCGAAAGGCGGCAGAGCAGGCCGTGGCGGCGCTGGACGGGGTCGACAAGGTCTCGGTCGCGATGACGGCCCATTCGCCCGGGCAATCGGCGGGGCAGGGGGCGCAAGCCGCGCCCAAGGCGCCGCCCTCGCTGAAGGTCGGCGGCCATGCCAAGCCGCAAGACGGGCCGATGAAACCCACCGGGGTGGACCGCATAATTGCCGTAGGGTCAGGCAAGGGTGGGGTCGGAAAATCGACCGTATCCACGAATCTGGCCGTTGCGCTGGCCAAGGCGGGGCGGCGAGTCGGGCTGTTGGATGCCGATATATATGGACCCTCGATTCCCCGCATGATGGGCGCGCAGGGGAAACCGGCCTCGCCGGACGGCAAGACCATCCATCCGCTGCATGCCCATGGGGTCACTCTGATGTCGCTGGGCTTCATGGTCGAAGAGCGCAAGGCCGTGATCTGGCGCGGGCCGATGCTGATGGGTGCTTTGCAGCAGATGCTGGGGCAGGTGGCCTGGGGAGACCTCGACATACTTATAGTAGACCTGCCGCCGGGCACGGGGGATGTGCAGCTGACGCTGTCGACCAAGGCGCAGCTGACCGGGGCCATTGTCGTGTCGACGCCGCAAGACGTGGCGCTTCTGGATGCGCGCAAGGCGCTCGACATGTTCCAGACATTGAAGACGCCGGTTCTTGGGTTGATCGAGAACATGTCCAGCTTCGTCTGCCCGCATTGCGGGAAGGAAACCGAGATCTTCGGCCAGGGCGGCGTGCGTGCCGAGGCCGAGGAAATGGGTGTGCCATTGTTAGGCATGCTGCCGATCGACCTGGAGACCCGGCTGGCCGGCGACAAGGGTGTGCCTATCGCGGCCGGAGACGGGCCGATGGCCCAGGCCTATGGCCGGATCGCGGCCGGGCTGGTGGCCGGGGGCATGGCCTGACGCGGAGGTTCTGGGACCGGAAGGGACGAGGAGCCTCCATCGGGGCCGCCTGACGGGACAGCGTGGGGGCCGCCCCGGGAACGGACGGGAAAATCCATGGGAATTGGTGGGAGCCGGCGCAGAATCCTCTGCGCCGGTTTTTTCTTGTCCTGTGATGTCCACGGGAAAAGAGGATGATTCGATCTCGAATCGGGTCTAGAACCGGGGTTAGACGCCAAAATCAGCGTTTTTTGGTGGGCATGACCGGGATCGGCGCAAAAAAGTTGGGCCTCCATGGGTAGTGGTGGGAATGGCTGGGGGGATTGGTGGGAACACCACATGTGGTGGATGGGCGCAGAGTCCTTGGCCGATGTTGGCGACATTCCGCCGAATCCCATGATCCCCCAAGTTGAATCCCATCCATGCCGCCCCAGTGGGTGCCATGAAGGCCCCCAAATTCCTGTTGATCCCCAGGTATTCCCGTGTCACAACATGATTGTCCGATGAGACGGGGCAGTGAAGGCCAAAACAAAAGAGCCAAACAAAGAGCTCGAACGGTAGGCAAGTTAAATACAGGCACCCCCTTTTCATTTGGCGAACCAGAGATCCGGCGCGCGAGCGAGCAGACATCCCCCCAGGTGGCGCGCGTTGCTGGACACCCCCGCACAGCGGGACGAGGGCGGCGGGTTGAACAGTGGCAGCAGTTCACCCCGCCGTTTTCCTTTTCAGACATCGGGGGACCGGACAGGCGCACGAAACAGGTAGGGGCGGCGCGAGCAAAGGGACAGGTTCTTGGACCGCAGGTTCAGAGGCGAGCACACCTTCAAGGTGGACAAGAAGGGCCGGATGTCCATTCCGGCCGACTTCCGCCGCGTGCTCGAATCCGGTGACCCGGCCTGGTCCGAAGGCGAACGTCCCAACCTCGTGCTGGTCTACGGCGGCGACGACGACCGGTTCCTGGAAGGCTACACCGTCAAGGCCGCCGAGGACCGGGCCGACAAGATCGACCGGCTCCCGAATTCGCGGCTCAAGCGCAAGCTGGTCCGGCAATACATCTCGAAATCCATCTCGATCCAGATCGACCCCGATGGTCGTCTGGTGATCCCCCAGCGCTACCGTGACATGATCGGGCTGGCGCTGGATTCCAATGCCGTTTTCGTCGGCACCATGGGCACCTTCCAGATCTGGTCCGAAGGCCCTTACGAAGATTACCTCGACGAAGAGGATGGCGAGGACGATCTGGGCTTCGATCTGCCGTCGGGCACCAACCCGCTGGATGCGCTCGACATTGTCCTGGCCCAGAAGGAGGCGGGGTAGATCATGGCCGCGGCCGCGCAAACTCCGCCCGACGCCGCCCATGTCCCCGTCCTGCTGCGCCCGCTGCTGGCGGCCGTGGCCCCGGTGTCGGGCACCTGGCTGGACGGCACCTTCGGGGCAGGGGGCTATACCCGCGGCCTGTTCGAGGCCGGGGCGGACAAGGTCATCGGCGTCGACCGCGATCCTCTGGCCTTCGACATGGCCGCGCCCTGGGCGAGCGACTATGGCGACCGGCTGGTGCTGCAGCCCGGCGTCTTTTCCCGCATGGATGAGTATGCAAGCGACCTCGACGGCGTCGTGCTGGACCTGGGCGTGTCGTCGATGCAGCTGGACCTGGCCGAGCGCGGCTTTTCCTTCCTGCGCGACGGGCCGCTGGACATGCGCATGTCGCAGGACGGGCCCTCGGCCGCCGACCTGGTCAATTCCGCGTCCGAGGCCGAGCTGGCCGACATCCTGTTCCACTTCGGCGAGGAACGCGCCAGTCGGCGCATTGCCCGGGCCATCATCCGCGCCCGGACCGAGGCACCGATCACCTCTACCCTGCGCCTGGCCGAGATCGTCGAGGGGTGCCTGCCGCGCGCCAAGCCCGGCCAGTCGCACCCCGCGACGCGCAGCTTCCAGGGTCTGCGCATCGCCGTGAACGCGGAATATGATGAATTGTACCAGGGCCTTATGGCCGCCGAACGGGCGTTGAAGCCCGGCGGCAAGCTGGCCGTCGTGACCTTCCATTCGATCGAGGACCGCATGGTCAAGCGCTTCCTGCAATCGCGGGCCGGCCAGACCGGGCGAGCCAACCGCTATGCGCCCGAACTGCAGGCAGAGGCCCCGGCCTTCACGCTGGACAGCAAGCGCGCCATCGGGCCGGACGACCGCGAGCTGGACGAAAACCCCCGGTCGCGCTCGGCCAAGCTGCGCGTGGCCACACGGACGGACGCCCCCGCCGGCTCTATCGACGCCAAAACCATCGGCATGCCGCAACTGAAGGACCCCCGCTGATGAAAGGTCTTCTGTACATCCTGTCCGCCCTCGCGGTGTTCGGCCTGGCTTTCTGGGCCTACCGGGAAAACTACGCCACCCAGGAAGTGCTGTCGGAAACCCAGTCGCTGCAGCGCCAGATCGGCTCGGCCCAGGCGCGGCTGGCGGTTCTGAAGGCCGAATGGGCCTATCTCAACCGGCCCGACCGCCTGCGTGAGCTGGCCGAGATCAATTTCGACCGGCTGGGCCTTCTGCCCCTGCGCCCCGATCAGTTCGGCCACGTCGACGAGGTGGCCTATCCCCTGCCGGAAGAAGAGCAGATATTCGACCTCGACAGTGCCGTCGAAGTGTCCGAAAGCAAGGACATGCAGATCCCATGAGCCGTATCCCCCTGCGCCCCCTGGCCCGTATCCTGCCCGCCCGCGACAAGGGCGAAAACCCCGACATCATCGAGCGCGAGAACATCCGCCGCCGCCACGAGGAAATGCAGGACCGGTCGCGCGCCCGGGCCGAGGGCCGCCTGCTGGTGCTGTCGGCCTTCTTCTTCTGTGCCTTCGGCGTGATCGGGGTGCGCATGGGCCACCTGGCGACCTCTGAGGCGGTCGAGCCCATCGCCACCGCCCACAGCGCCACCATCGCCCAGCAGCGGGCCGACATCGTCGACCGTCACGGGCGCATCCTGGCCACCAATTTCGAAACCCATTCGCTGTACGTCCAGCCGCCGCACCTGATCGATCCGGAACATGCCGCGAAAGAACTGGCCAAGATCTTCCCCGACCTGGAGGAAGAGAAGCTGGTGACCCTGTTCACCGGCAAGCGCAAGTTCGACTGGATCAAGCGCAAGATCTCGCCCGAACAGAAGCAGGCCGTACATGACATCGGCGATCCGGGCCTGCTGTTCGGCCCGCGCGAGATGCGGCTTTATCCCAACGGCCGGCTGGCCGCGCATATCATGGGCGGCACGCAATACGGTAAGGAAGGCGTGAACGCGGCCGAGGTGATCGGTGTCGCGGGGGTGGAAAAGCAGTTCGACGGCTACCTGCGCGACCCGGCTAACGGCACCAAGCCGCTGACCCTGTCGATCGACCTGACCATCCAGGCCGCGACCGAACGGGTGCTGGCGGGCGGCATGAAGCTGATGAATGCCAAGGGCGCCAGCGCGATCCTGATGGATGTGCATACCGGAGAGGTGATCTCTGTCGCCTCGCTGCCCGATTTCGATCCCAACAACCGGCCCCGCCCCCCCGTCGAGGGCGACCCGTCCGACAGCCCGCTGTTCAACCGGTCGGTGCAGGGCGTCTATGAACTGGGCTCGACCTTCAAGATCTTCACGGCGGCGCAGGCGGTGGACCTGGGCCTGGTCAACCCGGGCACGATCATCCAGACGGCCGGCCCGTTCCGCGTGGGCGGTCACCTGATCAACGAGTTCGACAACCACAATTACGGCGCGATCAGCGTGACGGACGTGATCGTCAAAAGCTCGAACCGGGGGACCGGGCGGCTGGCCCTGCAGATCGGCGCAACCCGCCAGAAGGCGTTCCTGGGCAGCCTGGGCATGTTCGACCCCACCCCGTTCGAAATCGTCGAGGCCGCGGGCGGCAAGCCGCTGCTGCCCAAGCGCTGGACTGACCTGTCGACAGTCACCATTTCCTATGGCCACGGGATCTCGACCAGCCCGATGCACCTGGCGGCGGCCTATTCGGCGATCGCCAACGGCGGCCATTACGTCAGCCCGACGATCCTGAAACAGGACAAGCCCCAGCTGGGCCCGCGCGTCATGTCCGAGCAATCGGCCGCCGCCGCCCGGATGATGCTGCGCAAGGTTGTCACCGACGGCACCGCCAGCTTCGGCGAGGTCAAGGGCTATGCCGTGGCGGGCAAGACGGGGACCGCCGACAAGCCCAAGCCGCGGGGCGGTTATTACCGCGACAAGGTCATCGCCACCTTTGCCACGCTCTTTCCCGCCCACGATCCGAAATACGTGCTGATCCTGACGCTGGATGAACCCTCGGTCATGGCCTATGGCGAAACCCGGCGCACGGCGGGCTGGACGGCCGTTCCCGTTGCCGCCGAACTGATTGGCCGGGTCGCGCCCCTGCTGGGTCTGCGCCCGACCGTTGAACCCGGTGCGCTCACGGGTATACAGCTGACCTCGAGCAACTGAACGCCATCAACGCAAGGCGCAGGGGGACATCATGACAGCGGGACCGGTTCCCCTTTCGCAATTGGCCCTGACCGCCCAGGGCGGGCGCGATCCGGTGATCACGGGCCTGGCCGTCGACAGCCGCAAGGTCGAAGCCGGCTATCTTTTCGCCGCCATGCCCGGCACCCGTGTCCACGGAGCGGCCTATATCCCCGACGTGCTGACCCGGGGCGCCGTGGCCATCCTGACCGATGCCGAAGGGGCGGCCATGGCCGCCGATGCGCTGGCCGCGTCCTCGGCCGCGCTGATCATCGCCGAGGATCCCCGCCAGGCGCTGGCCTATACCTCGGCCCTGTGGTTCGGCGGTCAGCCGCGCACCATGGTCGCCGTGACGGGCACCAACGGCAAGACCTCGGTCGCCAGCTTTACCCGCCAGATCTGGCAGGCGCTGGACCTGCCGGCCGTCAATGTCGGCACCACCGGGGTCGAAGGCGACTGGCACGCGCCCCTGGCCCATACCACGCCCGAACCGATCACCCTGCACCGGGTCCTGGCCGAGGCCGCGGCCCACGGCATCACCCACGCCGCGATGGAAGCTTCGTCCCACGGGCTGGAACAGCGGCGGCTGGACGGCGTGCAACTGGTGGCCGGCGGGTTCACGAATTTCAGCCAGGATCACCTGGATTACCACGCCAGCTTCGAAGAGTACTTCGCCGCCAAGGCCGGGCTGTTTCGCCGGGTGTTGCCGGATGAAGGCGTGGCCGTCATCAACCTCGACGGCCCGCGCGGCCCGGAAATGCGCGCCATTGCCGCCGCAAGGGGGCAAGAGGTCATCGGGGTGGGCCGTAGCGCGGCCGAGTTGACGCTGGTGGGCCAGCGCTTCGATTCGACCGGACAGGACCTGCGCTTTGCCTGGCAGGGCGAACCCATGCAGGCTCGCCTGAACCTGATCGGCGGCTTCCAGGCGGAAAACGTGCTGCTGGCCGCCGGGCTGGCCATTGCCAGCGGCGATGAACCGACCGAGGTCTTCCGCGTCCTGCCCGAACTGGAAACCGTGCGCGGGCGGATGCAACTGGCCGCGCGGCGGGCCAACGACGCCACCGTCTTTGTCGATTTCGCCCATACGCCCGATGCGGTGTCGACCGCGATCGGCGCCCTGCGCCCCCATGTCATGGGCCGGCTGATCGCCATCGTCGGCGCGGGCGGCGACCGGGACCGGGCCAAGCGGCCCCTGATGGGCCAGGCCGCGGCCGAGGCCGCCGACATGGTCATCGTCACCGACGACAACCCGCGCAGCGAAGATCCCGCACTGATCCGCGCCGCCGTGCGCGAAGGCGCGCCCGAGGCCTGGGAAATCGGTGACCGGGCCGAGGCGATCCTGCGCGGCGTCGACGCCCTGGGCCCCGGCGACGCCCTGCTGATCTGCGGCAAGGGTCACGAAACCGGCCAGATCGTCGGCGACCAGGTCCTGCCATTCGATGACGCGGAACAGGCCAGTATCTCGGTCGCGGCGCTGGAAGGGGGCCGGGCATGAGCCTTTGGACCAGCCGCGACGCCGCGCGCGCGACCAAGGGCCGGGCCACTGCCGAGTGGGAGGCCAACGGCGTGTCCATCGACACCCGCACGCTGCAGCCGGGCGACCTGTTCGTCGCGTTGAAGGCCGCGCGCGATGGCCATGATTTCGTGGCCCAGGCCCTGGAAAAAGGGGCCGCTGCCGCGCTCGTCACCCATGTCCCCGAGGGCGTGCCCGAAGACGCTCCGCTGCTGATCGTCGACGACGTGCAGGCAGCCCTCGAAGCGCTTGGCGAGGCCGCGCGCAAACGCACCAAGGCAAAGGTCGTGGCGATCACCGGCTCGGTCGGCAAGACCTCGACCAAGGAAATGCTGGCCTCGGTCCTCGAAGACCAGGGCCGCACCCATGCCAGCGTGGCCAGCTACAACAACCACTGGGGCGTGCCCCTGACCCTGGCCCGGATGCCTGCCGACACCGAATACGCGGTGATCGAGATCGGCATGAATCACCCCGGTGAAATCGCGCCCCTGGCCCGCATGGCCCGGCCACACGTGGTTGTCGTGACCACCGTGGCCGCCGCGCACCTGGAGGCCTTCGAGAATATCGAAGGCATCGCCGCCGAAAAGGGCTCTATTTGCGAGGGGCTGGAGCCCCGGGGCATCGCCATCCTGAATGGCGACCTCAAGACCTACCCGATCCTGCGCGCCGCCGCGCAGGATAAGAAGGCCCGCATCATCACCTTCGGCGAAGGCCGCCGCTGCCATCACCGCGCGACCGAGGTCCACATTGCCCAGGGCGCGACGGTCGTGCAGGCGCGGGCCTGGCGGACACCGGTCCTTTACAAGGTCGGGGTCGAGGGCCGGCATTACGCGATCAATGCCCTGGCCGTGCTGGCCACGGTCTTTGCCCTGAAGGCCGACCGGGGCAGGGCGGTCTTTACGCTGGCCACCTGGACGGCCGTGTCGGGGCGCGGGCAGCGCAGCCGCGTAGTGCTGGACCCGGTCGACCGTCACCTGTCGCTGGACCTGATCGACGACGCCTACAACGCCAACCCGACCTCGATGGCCGCCTCGCTGGAAGTGCTGGCCGCCGCCCGGACCACCGACGGGGTGGGGCGGATCTCGAAGGGGCGGCGCATCGCCATCCTGGGCGACATGAAGGAACTTGGCCCGGACGAGGTCGCCCTGCACGAGGGCCTGGCCGGGCTGCCGTCGATGCAATGCATCGACGTCGTGCATTGCGTCGGCCCGCTGATGAAATCCCTCTACCAGGCCCTTCCGGCGTCGCGCCGGGGCCAATGGTTCGGCGATGCCCGCCCGATGCTGCGCGACCTGCGCGGGCGTCTGGACGAGGGCGACGTGGTTCTGGTCAAGGGCTCGCTGTCGATGGGCCTGTCACGCGTCGTTGACGCGATCCGGAAAATGGGCCATCCCGACCCACAATATGATGAGTAGGACTGGCGAGAATGCTCTATTGGTTGACGGCCCTGTCGGATGGCGGCGACTTCTTTAACCTCTTCCGGTACATCACCTTTCGCGCCGGAGGCGCCTTTCTGACCGCGCTTCTTTTCGGCTTCATCTTCGGCCGGCCGCTGATCGACGTGCTGCGCAAGACCCAAGGCAAGGGTCAGCCGATTCGGGATGATGGGCCGGAAAGCCACTTTTCCAAGGCCGGCACGCCGACGATGGGGGGCTTGCTGATCGTGGGGGCCCTGGTGACGGCGACGCTGTTGTGGGCGCGGCTGGACAATGTCTTCGTCTGGATCGTGCTGGGCGTGACCCTGTCCTTCGCGGCTATCGGCTTTGCCGACGATTACGCCAAGGTGTCCAAGCAGAACACCAAGGGCGTGCCGGGCAAGCTGCGGCTGGCCCTGGGCATCCTGATCGCCCTGATCGCCTCGTGGGTGGCCACGCAGATGCACCCGGTCGAGCTGAAGAACCAGTTGGCCTTCCCGATCTTCAAGGATGTGCTGCTGAATCTGGGCGTCTTCTACGTCGTTTTCGGCGTGCTGGTCATCGTGGGGTCCGCCAATGCGGTGAACCTGACGGACGGGCTGGACGGGCTGGCGATCATGCCGGTGATGATCGCGGCCGGGGCGCTGGGGGTCATTGCCTATGCGGTCGGACGCGTCGACTTTTCGGAATACCTCGACGTGCACTACGTGCCCGGCACCGGCGAGATCCTGATCTTCACGGCGGCGCTGTTCGGCGGGGGCCTGGGGTTCCTATGGTACAACGCCCCGCCGGCGGCGGTCTTCATGGGCGATACCGGCTCGCTGGCCTTGGGGGGCGCGCTGGGGGCGATCGCGGTGGCGACCAAGCATGAAATCGTGCTGGCCATCGTCGGCGGCATCTTCGTGGTCGAGGCGCTGTCGGTCATCATCCAGGTGCTCTACTTTAAGCGGACCGGCAAGCGGGTGTTCCTGATGGCTCCGATCCACCACCATTACGAGAAGAAGGGCTGGGCCGAGCCGACCATTGTCATCCGCTTCTGGATCATCTCGCTGATCCTGGCGATGATCGGGCTGGCCACGCTGAAGGTCCGCTGAGGCGACGGGCGGGCCGGGGCGGGTGTCTCTTGAACAGATCGTGCAGACCCTGGGCCTGCCGGGGGTCGTCATCGGGACGGCGCTGGAGGGCGAGGGCGTGGCCTTCCTGTCCGGCATCTTCGCCCACCGCCACCTGTTCCACTTCGAGGCCGCGGCCCTGGCGGCGGCCTGCGGGGCGATCCTGACCGACAACGTGACCTTCGCCCTGGGGCGCTTCGGGGGGCGGACGGGATGGGTTCAGAAGGTGCTGGCCCACCCGCGTGTCGCCCCGGTGAGGGACCGGGTTCACCGACATCAGACCAAGGCGATCCTGGGCTTCCGCTTCGTCTACGGATTGAAGACGATCGCCCCGCTTCTGATCGGGGCCACGCCGGTGTCTTGGGCCCGCTATGCGGCCTTGGATGCGCTGGCGGTTCTGGTCTGGGCCCACCTGTTCGTGGGGCTGGGTTTTTTCGTGGGCACCGCGATCGAGCAGCTTTTCGGCCGGCTGAAACTGGAGCTTCACGTGGCCCTGGCCGTGCTGGCTTTCGTGGCCGTGGCGGGGGGGATCTGGTGGATCCTGCGGCGGCGGCGGGGGCCGCCGGCGGGGGATTGAGAACCCGGTCCGGTTCGGGGTGTCCCACGCGTGGGACATCAGGCCACCCCAATGAAATCAATGGGTTGCAGAGGCGAATTTACCATTCGTTAGGGTTTGGCGCCGGGATTTAGGGTTTTGCACCGGGATTTGATGGTGCGCTTCGACGGTGGGCGTCGAAGGCTGCCCTGCTCGGGCCGTGAGGGCGGGGCGGGGCCGCGGGTGAGGGCTGTGTTCCGGGTGGGCTTGTTAAGGGCCGACGGGTCCCCAAGCATCTGAGCACGCGCGTAATTTTTTGAACCGTTTCCCATCCTGACGCGACGGAAAGGAAAGACGCGATGGTCGCGACTTTGCTACCGGATCAGGAGACGGACAATGCCCAAGATTGACAACATCACCTACCCCCCAGCTGACGAGCGTTTGCTGAAGAACAAGGACCTGGGTTTCATGTACCGGGTGTTCCTGAAGAAACGGGCGGCGGATGAAAACTGGATGTTCCTGGACACGACGGCCAAGAAGATCGACCCGCGCACGCAGTACCCGGTCTATTTCGACGACAAGGGCAAGTATGCGATCAACGTCGACTCGAAGATCAAGTTGAAGGCAAAAGAGCTGGCCGAGGCCGAGGCGTGGAAGTCCAACGAATGGAAGAAGGTCTATGCCGACAGCCGGAAGTCGATCAACAAGCTGATGGAGGTCAACTTCGAGGCGGATTTCTACAAGTCTCCGGCGTTCAAGGAGTTCCACCAGAAGGCGCTGTACAAGGCGATCCGGATCCCGAAGGGCCTGAAGGACCAGATGAAGATGGACGATGACAGCCTGTTGCTGGAAACGGTCGTGATGTTCATGGCCGACAAGAAGGCCGGGGCCAAGGCGGCCAAGAACCTGTCGGCCCGGAAGAAGACGCCCCTGAGCCCGGATCAGATCCGCAAGGCCATCGGGAAGTTCTTCAAGCTGGCGTAAACGGGGGGAAGCTGGTGCGGAGCCGCGCATCGGCGGGCCGCGGTGCGGCGAGCCGGCCTTTGAACGCAAGCACTTGATGGCAGCCAAACACATCCCCTGTTTTGAACGTCGTGCTTGCGGCACCCAAATCGCCGTGCCGTGGGGGCGGCCCGGCGATGCGCGGCGGCCTTCGGCCTTGTTCCGCGCCGTTTTCCGGAGAGGGCAGGGCGTTGGCCGGGGGTGCTCTGGCCTTGCCGCCGGGATTGCGCTAGCGCTGGCGGGACAGGCAGCGAAAGGGCACGAACATGATACCGGTTCAGGGCGTCGAGGGGCAGACATTGGCCATTCTGGGGCTGGGCCGGTCCGGGCTGACGGCGGCTCGGGCGATCCGCGAGGGCGGGGGCGTGGCCATCTGCTGGGACGACAACCCCGCCGCGCGCGAGGCCGCCGAGGGCGAGGGGTTCGAGACCCGCGATCTGAAACGGGCAGAGGCCTTCGAGGGCGTGGCCTCGTTGATCGTATCGCCCGGCATTCCGCATCTCTATCCCGCGCCCAACCCGGTGATCCGGGCCGCGTTGCAGGCGGGGGTGCCCGTGGACAACGACATCGGCCTGTTCTTCCGGTCCTTCGCCAGCGCCGGCTGGGACGAGTTCGACACCCCGCCCCGGGTGGTGGCGGTGACGGGGTCGAACGGCAAGTCGACGACCTCGGCCCTGATCCACCACATCCTGGAGGCGGCCGGCCGCCCGGCCCAGCTGGCGGGCAATATCGGGCGGGGGGTGCTGGATATCGAGCCTCCGCATGATGGCGAGGTGGTGGTGCTGGAACTGTCGTCCTACCAGACCGACCTGGCCCGGGCGCTGACCCCGGATATTGCCGTGTTTACCAACCTGTCGCCCGATCACCTGGACCGCCATGGCGGGCTGGGGGGCTATTTCGCGGCCAAGCGCCGGCTGTTCGCCGAAGGCGGGCCGGACCGGGCGGTGATCGGGGTGGACGAGGACGAGGGCCTGTTCCTGGCCGGGCAACTGGCCGAGGGGCCGGGGGATGACCGGGTGATCCGGGTGTCCTCGGGGACCAAGCTGAGCGGGCCGGGCTGGTCGGTCTTTGCGCGCAAGGGGTTCCTGAGCGAATGGCGCAAGGCGCGGCAGGTCGCCTCGATCGACCTGCGCGAGGTGGCGGGGCTGCCCGGGGCGCACAACCACCAGAACGCCTGCGCGGCCTATGCGGTGGCCCGGGCGCTGGGCCTGGCGCCGCGGGTGATCGAGGGGGCGCTGCATTCGTATCCGGGTCTGCCGCACCGGTCCCAGCGGGTGGCCGAGGCCGGGGGGGTCGTTTACGTCAACGACAGCAAGGCGACCAACGTGGATGCGGCCCGGCGGGCGCTGAGCGCGTTCAAGCGGATCCGGTGGATCTGCGGCGGGCTGGAGAAGGAAGGCGGGCTGGACGGGCTGGCGGGTGAGACGGGGGCGGTGGCCAAGGCCTATGTCATCGGGCGCGAGGCGGCGAATTTCGCGATCCAGCTGGATGTCGAGGCCGAGGTCTGCACGACGATGGCCAATGCGGTGTCCCGGGCGATGGCCGAGGCAGAGCCGGGCGACACGGTGTTGCTGGCTCCGGCGGCGGCGTCCTTCGACCAATACGACAATTTCGAGCAGCGCGGCCTGGATTTCGTGGCCGAGGTGGAACGGCGGCTGGCGGCCGGCTGACCGGTCAGCCGGCGATGACCTGGCAGTGGTCTCCGGTCTGGGCCTTGAGCATGCGGGCCAGGCTTTCGTCGGTCGAAATGCGGCGGCGGATCAGGATGATGCCCCGTTGGGTCGGGCTTTGCACCACGACGCCGGTGTCGGGCGGGGCGGTGTGCCTGGCGCTGACCAGGGTGACGGGGCCGTTGGTGGCGGCCAGGTCCTTGGGTGTCAGGGTGCGGAAGTTGTTCGTCGCCCGGTCGAAGAAGGCGACCGAGAGGTAGCCCTCGGTCGGCCCGACCTCGACCTGCACGGCGCCCGCGTCCAGGTCGAAGGCGCAGGCGGAATACAGCAGGTCGGGCGATTGGCGGACGATGGTCGGGCGGTGCGGATCGGCGGGGCCGCGATGTTCCATCCGGTTGGGGCCGCCCGCGGTCTTGTCGACGCGCTGCAGCACGACCTTCATGATCACGCGGGGCAGCATCTGGATGCCGATGACCCAACCGGCACCAAGGCCGACGGCGAACAGGCAAAGATAGAGCAGGGCGGTCATGGGCTCAGGCTCCTGTCTGGACGGGCAGGCGTTCGACGGTGGGAAAGCCGGTCACCTTGCCCGAGGTCAGGGCGTCGAGGTCCGGTTGATAAAGCCGCAAGGTCAGGTCGAACGAGGTCGTCCCGGCGGTCGAAATCCAGTTGGTGGGCTCGGCCGGGCGGGTGGGGCCGACGATGGCCGTCCAGTGCTCGGGCGAGCCGATCAGCCGGTCGAGGTTGATCGAGGCGGCGTTGTCGTGGTTGGCGGCAAGGTGGTCGTCCTGGTTGTACAGGGTGATCGACCACCAGTCGCAGGGCATCCTGGTGCCGGTCACCTTGTAGGTGCTGGTCGAATCAAGCGGGGCGCCGGTGTCGTCGACGACGCGGGTGTAGTAGACGGCTTCGCTGCGGCTGAGGGCGAACAGGCCTTTCCGGGCGATCCGAGCGCGCAGCGGGCCCGAGGCATTTTCCGAGCCGATGTCGAAGTCGGTTCTCCAGGTGCCGTCGATGGAGGATCCGGGCTGCGGGTTGCGCAGGCTGACCTGGCCAGAGCGCCAGACGGCGAAGGCGATCCCGGCGATCACGCCGGCAAAGGTCACGAGGAAGCCGGTCAGAACCATCGCACACTCCCTGCGCCGGTTGCCGGTCCCTGGTGGCCCGGCGGCCCTCCTCCGGCGCGTCCCTGTGGATCAGGGTGCCAAATCGGGCAGGTGGATCAAGCGCCTAGGCGCGCGGCCCGCCCGTGGTGGCCGGGAAACACCCGATTCATACGGTGATCGCTGCAATTATGGGCTGAGGCGCCCGAAGTCACGGCCCCGGGCGCGATGCCAGGGCCGTTCCAGCCGCATGGGCCGAGGACCACGCCCACTGGAAGTTGTATCCGCCCAGCCAGCCGGTGACGTCGACGGCTTCCCCGATAAAGAAGAGGTCGGGCAGGGACTTGGCCGCCATGGTCTTCGACGACAGGGCATCGGTGTCGATGCCGCCCAGAGTGACCTCGGCCGTGCGGTAGCCCTCGGTCCCGGCGGGGGTCAGCCGCCAGTCGGTGAGGCCGGGCAGCAATGCCGCCAGGGTCGTATCGGACAGGTCCGCCAGCCGGCTGTCGGTGGGCAGGTCCAGCGCGGGGACAAGACGGGCGGGCAGGGCCTGGGCCAGCACCGTGCCCAGCTGGCGGCGGCCGGCGGACTGGCGCTCGGCCCGCAGCCAGTCCAGCGCATCGCGGTCGGGCAGCAGGTTGACGGACACCGGCTCGCCCTCGTGCCAGTAGGACGACAGCTGCAGCACGGCCGGGCCCGACAGGCCCCGGTGGGTGAACAGCAGCGCCTCGTCAAAGCTGGTGCGCGCATTGGACAGGCGCACGGGCAGCGCGACCCCGGCGAGCGGTTTGAACCGCCCGTCGGGGAAGGTGAAGGGCACCAGGCCGGGCCGCGTGTCGGTCACCGGCAGGCCGAACTGGCGGGCGATGTCATAGGCCAGCCCGGTCGCGCCCATCTTGGGGATCGACTTGCCCCCGGTGGCCACGACCAGGTGGCGGGCGGTGATCACCTGCCGCTTGCCGTCCCGGTCCAGGGCGGCGGTAAAGCCGTTCTCCCCATGGGACAGGTCACGCAGGGCAGTGTTCAGCCACAGATCCGCGGGGGCCATTTCGGCCAGCAGCATGTCGACGATCTGGCGGGCGCTGTCATCGCAGAACAGCTGGCCGAGGGTCTTTTCATGCCAGGCGATGCCATGGCGGCCGACCAGGTCGATGAAATCCCACTGGGTATAGCGGGCCAGGGCCGATTTGCAGAAATGCGGGTTGGCCGACAGGTAGGCCGAGGCATCGGCGTGCATGTTGGTGAAATTGCACCGCCCTCCGCCCGAGATCCGGATCTTCTCGCCCGGTGCCTTGGCATGATCGACGACGAGCACACGCTTGCCGGCCCGCGCGATGGGACCGGCCGCAAAAAGCCCGGCCGCGCCGGCGCCGAGGATGAGGGTATCGACCTGCATGGGCGCTTCTTGGCCCCAAGCGCGGGCGGGATGCAAGAGGCGCGCCATGTCCGGGCGCGCCCTTGGTTGATGGCTTAGAAATCCTCCATCGCGTCGCGGGCGCCGATCAGGTAGGCCCGAGCGATGGCTTCGTCCCCGACCGTCATTACCCGGTCGCAATCGTGTTGGGTGTTGCCGAAGAAGGGTTCGGTCAGGATGGTCGGGAATTGAGACGCCTGAAGCGAGGTCGAGCCATTGCCGGTGCCGCGCGCCTTGGACCCGCGGTCAGGCAATTTGAGCGTATCCAGCATGGCCTCGCGCACCTTGTCGGCCAAGAGCTTGCCTTTGGCCGAGCCGGGCCAATACAGCATCTCGGTTCCCGATGGGTTGCCCGTTGCGGAATTGAAATGCAGTTCCAGGATGGCGGTGGGCCCCCAGGCGTCAATCTTTGCATAGGCGTCCGCGATCTCCTTCGAGTAGCCCGACGAGGGTTCCCGAAAGAACTGACGGGGTTCGATTTCGTATTGCGGGGAAAGCTGATCAATCTTCTTGAAAATACGTTGGTTAAATTTCCATTCGCTGATCTGCATCGGCTGGGAAAAGGCCCCCTGGGCTTTCTTGTTGTGACCAATCAATATGGCCAGCTTGAACAGGCTGCGCGGCATAGGGGTACTGTCGGCCAGCGTGTCGGTTGCGCCAAGGTCTTCCAGCATGGCGTTGATGGTCGGGACAAGCTTCATCACCTTGGAGACATACTTGGGATCCCCGGCATAGCCGTTGCCGTGCAGGTGGGCGATATAGCCCGAGGGATCATCGGCGAAGTCTTCCCAGCCGGAATAGATGCCGCCGTTGTTTATGAATTCCCAATAGCCAAGGATGAAATCCTGAAGCGAGGCGAAGGCGCAATAGGTGTCCAGACCGTCATGGGCCTCGTAATCGACCGGCGTGGCATAGGGATGGTTTTCGTTTATGCGGGCGCGGAACTTGAGGCCGCCGAAGTTCTTGTGATCCGTGGCCAGTGCGCTTTTGCCGAAATTTGATTCCAGGGCCCATTGCGCCAGGGTGACGACCTTCAGGCCCGGGGTGGAAATCTTTGTTTCGACATACTTTTGGGCGAGTTCTTTAAATGGATCCGACATGATTCTCTCTTTTCGAAATGGAATTTCCGAATTTAGTTTACCATAAGTTGATAAATTCGTATCTTGTCGCCGGCGGGTTGCCGTCCGAGGGCGGAAAGCTGCGCCTTGGGCTAGCTTCACCCCTGAAACTGCGCTATTCTTGCCCCCAGACCCCGAAAAGGGGCGGCAGAGGCAGACGAGCGGCGGATTTTCCATGACAGAGATGGTCTATGGCGCGCTACCCGTGCGGGATAGCGAGCCGATCTTGCCCAAATGGGCGCGCACCCTTGATAAATGGTCGATCGGCTGTGTGCTGATCCTGTTCCTGATCGGGCTGTTGCTGGGTCTGGCGGCCTCGGTGCCGCTGGCCGAGCGGAACAATTTCCAACCCTTCCACTACGTGCAGCGGCAGGCGTTCTTTGGCGGGCTGGCGCTGATCGTGATGATCGTGACCTCGATGCTGTCGCCGACGGTCGTGCGCCGGCTGGGCACGCTGGGCTTCCTGGCCGCCTTCGTCGCCCTGGCCCTGCTGCCGGTCTTCGGCACCGATTTCGGCAAGGGGGCGGTGCGCTGGTTCTCGCTGGGGTTCGCCTCGGTCCAGCCGTCGGAATTTCTGAAACCGGGCTTCGTCGTGGTGGCGGCCTGGCTGCTGGCGGCGAGCCAGCAGATCAACGGGCCTCCGGGGAAGCTGTATTCCTTCATCCTGTGCATGATCATCGTGGGCCTGCTGGTGATGCAGCCCGATTTCGGCCAGGCCTGCCTGGTGCTGTTCGGCTGGGGGGTGATGTATTTCGTGGCCGGCGCCCCGATGCTGCTGCTGGTGGGCATGGCCGTGCTGGTGGTGCTGGGGGGCACGCTGGCCTATTCCAGTTCTGAACACTTCGCTCGGCGGATCGACGGGTTCCTGAACCCCGATGTCGATCCGACCACCCAGCTGGGCTATGCGACCAACGCGATCCGCGAGGGCGGGCTGTTCGGGGTCGGCGTGGGCGAGGGCCAGGTGAAGTGGTCTCTGCCCGACGCGCATACCGATTTCATCATTGCCGTGGCGGCCGAGGAATACGGGCTGATCCTGGTGCTGATCATCATCGCGCTTTACTCGATCATCGTCGTGCGCTCGCTGTTCCGGCTGATGCGCGAGCGGGATCCGTTCATCCGCCTGGCCGGCACCGGTCTGGCGGCGATGTTCGGCGTGCAGGCGATGATCAACATGGGCGTGGCCGTGCGGCTGTTGCCGGCCAAGGGCATGACCCTGCCGTTCGTCAGCTATGGCGGGTCGTCGCTGATTGCCGGGGGGATTGCGCTGGGCATGTTGCTGGCCTTCACGCGGGCGCGGCCCCAGGGCGAGATCGGCGATATCCTGCGGGGACGCGGCCGGTGAGCAAGCTGTTGCTGATGGCGGCCGGGGGGACCGGGGGCCACATGTTCCCGGCCCAGGCCCTGGCCGAGGCGATGCTGGCGCGCGGCTGGCGGGTGAAGCTGTCGACCGATGCGCGGGGCGCGCGCTATGTGGGGGGCTTTCCCGACACCGTGCAGATCGAGGAAGTGCCCTCGGCCACCTTCGCGCGGGGCGGGGCCCTGGCCAAGGCGGGCGTGCCGTTCCGCGTGGGCGCGGGCGTGCTGGCGGCGATGTCGAAGATGCGGCGCGACCGGCCGGACGCGGTGGTGGGCTTTGGCGGCTATCCGTCGATCCCGGCGCTGGGGGCGGCCTGGCTGATGGGCCTGCCGCGCATGATCCATGAACAGAACGGCGTGCTGGGCCGGGTGAACCAGCTGTTTGCCACCCGCGTGGCCCGCGTGGCCTGCGGCACCTGGCCGACCGAGCTGCCCGAGGGCGTCGAGGGCGTCTATACCGGCAACCCCGTGCGCGGGGCGGTGCTGGACCGGGCCCAGGCGCCCTATATCCCGCCCGGAGATTACCCGATGGCCGTGCTGGTCATGGGCGGCAGCCAGGGCGCGCGGATCCTGTCCGACGTGGTGCCCGCCGCGATTGCCGGCCTGCCCGAGGCCCTGCGGCGCAACGTCAGGGTGTCTCATCAGGCGCGGGCCGAGGACCACGACCGGGTCACCGCCTTTTACGCCGACCACGGGATTTCCGCCGATGTGCAGCCCTTCTTCCACGATGTGCCCAACCGCATGGCCGAGGCGCAGCTGGTGATCACGCGGGCGGGGGCCTCGACCGTGGCCGATGTCTCGGTCATCGGGCGGCCGTCGATCCTGGTGCCCCTGGCCGCGGCGATCCGCGATGAACAGACGGCCAATGCCCGCGCCCTGGTCGAGGCTGGCGCCGCGATCCGCATACCCGAAAGCGCCCTGACCCCCGAGACGCTTGCCGACAACATCACCACCATCCTGACCCAGCCCGAGGGCGCGATCCAGATGGCCCGGGCGGCCGTGTCGGTCAGTGCTCCGGATGCGACAGACCGCCTGGTCGCCCTGGTCGAGGACCTGGCCCGCCCGAAAGAGGACACCCAATGACGCCTGCCACCAAGCTGCCCACCGATGTCGGGCCCATCCATTTCGTGGGGATCGGGGGGATCGGCATGTCGGGCATCGCCGAGGTGCTGCTGAACCTGGGCTACACGGTGCAGGGGTCCGACCTGAAGCGGTCGAAGATCACCGACCGGCTGGCCGGGCTGGGGGCGACGGTCTTCGAAGGCCAGCGGCCCGAGAACCTGGAAAACGCGGCGGTGGTCGTGATTTCCTCGGCCATCAAGCCGGGCAACCCGGAACTGGACGAGGCCCGGCTGAAGGGCCTGCCCGTGGTGCGCCGGGCCGAGATGCTGGCCGAGCTGATGCGCCTGAAATCCAACGTGGCCGTGGCCGGCACCCATGGCAAGACGACCACGACGACCATGGTGGCCACCCTGCTGGACGCGGGCGATTTCGACCCCACCGTGGTCAACGGGGGCATCATCCATGCCTATGGCTCCAACGCGCGCATGGGCCAGGGCGAATGGATGGTGGTCGAGGCCGACGAAAGCGACGGCACCTTCAACCGCCTGCCCGCCACCGTGGCCATCGTGACCAATATCGACCCCGAGCACATGGAGCACTGGGGCGATTTCGACCGCCTGCGCGACGGGTTCTACGATTTCGTGTCGAACATCCCCTTCTACGGCGTGGCCGTCTGCTGCACCGACCATGACGAGGTGCAAAAGCTGGTCGGCCGCATCACCGACCGGCGGGTCATCACCTACGGGTTCAACGCCCAGGCCGACGTGCGGGCGCTCAACCTGACCTACAAGGCCGGATCGGCCCATTTCGACGTGGCCCTGCAGGCCGAGGACAAGGTGATCGAGAGCTGCACCCTGCCGATGCCGGGCGACCACAACGTGTCCAACGCCCTGTCGGCGGTGGCCGTGGCCCGCCACCTGGGCATGAAAATGGACCAGATCCGCGATGCCCTGGCAAATTTCGGCGGCGTTAACCGTCGCTTTACCAAAGTCGGCGAAGTTGGAGGCGTAACGATCATCGACGACTACGGCCATCACCCGGTAGAAATCGCCGCCGTGCTGAAGGCCGCCCGCCAGGCTACGGAAGGTCGCATCATTGCCGTACACCAGCCGCACCGCTACACGCGCCTGCATTCGCTGTTCGACGATTTCTGCGCGTGTTTCAACGAAGCCGATGTCGTCGCCATTGCCGAGGTCTTCGCCGCCGGGGAAGACCGGATCGAGGGCGCGACACGCGATGACCTTGTGGCCGGCCTTATCCGGCACGGCCATCGCCACGCTCGTGCCATACTTGACGAAGATGATCTGGAACGCCTGGTCCGAGAACAGGCCCGCCCTGGCGACATGGTCGTCTGCCTGGGCGCGGGGACGATTTCGGCCTGGGCCAACGGATTGCCCGAGCGGCTGAAAGGACTGGACGGATGACGATGTTCGCCCCCCTCTGCATTGACCGGGCCCATGCCCCGGTCGGGCGGGGTGCGCGGCCTGTCCCGGTTCCGTTTGCTTACTCTTACACCGCCAGCCGGCCTTTTCGGCCCGCCCATCGGCCAGATGGCGGCGTGACCCGCCGCGCCGCCGCCGGAGACTGCCCATGACCCTGTCCCTGACACTTGCCATCCTGTGGGTCTTTGCCTCGACCATCGTGGCATTTTTGCCGATGGAACGGCAGATGCGGCCCGGCAGCGTGCTGCTGGTGGTCGCGCCCCTGCTGATCTGGGGGCTGGCCCATGATTTCGGCCCCGTGGCGGGGATCGCCGCCCTTGGGGCCTTCGTGTCGATGTACCGCAACCCCCTGCGCTATCTCTGGAGCCGCCTGCGCGACGCCAGGCTTGAGAAAGGACCGGCCGAATGACCTCGATCATCCTGTTCTGCCTGTGGGTGGTGACAGCCAATGTCATCGCCATGCTGCCCAGCCGCGACCACCATTGGTCGGCGGCCTACGTGCTGATTTCGGTGGGCATCCCGCTGTTGGGCTACCTGACCTGGCAAAACGGACCCGTTATCGGCCTGGTCGGCCTGGTCGCGGGCATGTCGGTGCTGCGCTGGCCGATGATCTACCTCTCGCGCTGGGTGCGCACCAAGGTCGGCCGCTGATCAAGGTCGGTCGCTGATCTGGCACCTTGCGCGTGGGCGGGCGGCTGAGTAGCAACGCCCCATGAGCGATCTTCCCACCCCGCGCGGCCGCCTGACGCCGCAACGTTCCCTGTCGGACCTGACCTGGCTGCGCGTTGGCGGGCCGGCGGATTGGCTGTTTCAGCCCGCCGATACAGATGACCTGGCGGATTTCCTGGAGGCCCTGGACCCCGGCATCGCGGTGTTCCCGATGGGCGTGGGGTCGAACCTGATCGTACGCGACGGCGGCCTGCGGGCGGTGGTGATCCGGCTGGGCCGGGGGTTCAACGGGATCTCTGTCCAGGGCAAAAGGGTGACGGCCGGGGCGGCGGCGCTCGATGCGCATGTGGCGCGCAAGGCGGCCGAAGCGGGGGTGGACCTGACGTTTCTGCGCACGATCCCCGGGTCGATCGGCGGGGCGGTGCGGATGAACGCGGGGTGTTACGGGTCCTACGTGGCCGATCATTTCGTCGAAGCCCGGGTGATCCTGCGCAATGGCCAGCAGGCCACGCTGACGGCCGAAGACCTGCGCTTTGCCTACCGCGAAACGGCCTTCCCCGAGGGCGCGGTGCTGGTCGAGGCGGTGTTCGAAGGCCCCGAGGGCGACCCTCAGGCCCTGGCCGCGCGGATGGAGGACCAGCTGGCCCGCAGGGATGCCTCGCAGCCGACGAAGGACCGCAGCGCGGGGTCGACTTTCCGCAACCCGGCGGGATTTTCCTCGACCGGGCGGGCGGATGACGTGCACGACCTGAAGGCCTGGAAGCTGATCGACGACGCCGGCCTGCGCGGTGCGCGCCGGGGCGGGGCCCAGATGAGCGAGAAACATTCGAACTTTCTGATCAATGCGGGGGGCGCAAGTGCCGCAGACCTCGAAGGATTGGGCGAGGATGTGCGAAAAAAGGTTTACGAAATGAGCGGCATAGAGCTAAAATGGGAAATCATGCGGGTCGGCGACCCGTAGGATGACTTTCACGCGAACCCGGACAGGCTATAACAACCGGGGCGCGAAATCGGGCAGTTGAGCGACGGGGCAAAGAACCTCGCGCAGAGTGGCAGGTGTGGCATGTCGAGCGGGGCAGCCAACTCAATCGTTGTTCTCATGGGCGGTCCCTCGGCGGAGCGCGAGGTGTCCTTGTCGTCTGGCGAGGAATGCGCGAAGGCGTTGCGCGGCGAAGGCTTTCACGTGGCCGAGCTGGACGCGGGCCCGGACCTGGCCGAACGGTTGCAGGCGCTGCGTCCCGACGTTGTCTTCAACGCGCTGCACGGGCGCTGGGGCGAAGACGGCTGCGTGCAGGGTATCCTGGAATGGCTGAAGATCCCGTATACGCATTCGGGCGTGCTGGCCTCGGCCCTGGCGATGAACAAGCAGCGGTCCAAGCAGGTGTTCATCCAGGCCGGTCTGCCGGTCGTCGAAAGCATGATCTGCACCCGCGACCAGGTGACGAGCGGCCACATGATGATGCCGCCCTACGTGGTGAAACCCTATAACGAAGGGTCGTCCGTGGGCATCTACCACGTGCACGAAATGTCCAACAGCCCGCCGATGCTGGACGACACCATGCCCGACGAGGTGATGGTCGAGGCCTACGTGCCGGGCCGGGACCTGACGACGACGGTGATGGGCGACCGGGCCCTGACGGTGACGGATATCATCACCGAGGGCTGGTACGATTACGACGCCAAGTACAAGCCCGGCGGGTCGCGCCATGACCTGCCGGCCGACGTGCCGAAACCGATCTATGACATGTGCAAGGACTATGCCCTGCGCGCCCACCAGGCGCTGGGTTGCCGGGGCATCAGCCGCACCGATTTCCGCTGGAACGAGTCCCTGGGCCTGCAGGGGCTGTACCTGCTGGAGACCAACACCCAGCCCGGCATGACCCCGACCTCGCTGGCGCCCGAACAGGCGCAATTCGCGGGCATGGACTTTGGCGCGTTCTGCCGCTGGCTGGTGGAGGACGCCTCGTGCAACAGGTGAGGCCCGCGCCGCATGATCCGGCCCCCACGAGGTTCCAGTTCCGCGTTCAGCGCTGGCTGTTGACCCCGGGCATCCGGTTCCTGCTGCGCGCGGGCATCCCGGCGCTTGTGGTCTTCATGGCCACCAGCATCTTCCTGGCCAGCGAAACCCGCCGGACGGCGGTGGTGGACCGGATCAGCGCGCTGCGGGCCTCGATCGAGGAACGCCCCGAGTTCATGGTTAACCTGATGGCCATCGACGGGGCCGGAGAGGGCGTGGCCGAGGACATCCGCGAGATCCTGCCGCTGGATTTCCCGCTGTCGTCCTTCGACCTTGAACTGGCCGACATCCGCGAGCTGGTCGAGGGGCTGGACCCGGTGAAATCGGCGACCGTGCGGATCCGCCCCGGGGGCATCCTTCAGGTCGACGTGACGGAACGGGTGCCGGTCTTGGTCTGGCGGCATCGCGACGGGGTGGCCCTGCTGGATGCCAGCGGCGTGCACGTGGACGTGGTGCCCAGCCGGGCGGCGCGGCCCGACTTGCCGCTGATCGCGGGGCAGGGGGCGGACACCCACGTGGCCGAGGCGATGGACATTCTTGCCGTGGCCGAAGAGGTATCCGACCGGGTGCGCGGGCTGGTGCGCATGGGCGAGCGGCGCTGGGACGTGCTGCTGGATCGCGGCCAGCGCATCCTGTTGCCCGAAGAGGGCCCGGTGCAGGCCCTGGAACGGGTGATCGCGTTAAGCGAGGCCCAGGATCTTCTGGAACGCGACGTGGAGGCGGTCGACATGCGCCTCGCGGCGCGTCCGACGCTGCGCATGTCGGACGATGCGCAAAAGAATTGGTGGCGGATCAGGCACCTGGACGAAAACGGGCAGTAAGGGGCAGCGGGTAGACGATGACGGACCTCTATCAGTCACAGCGGGCGATGCGGCAGATGCGGCGGCTTGCGATGCAGCGGGGCGTGGTGGCCATTCTCGACGTGGGATCGTCGAAGATCGCCTGCCTTGTGCTGCGGTTCGACGGCACCGGCCGGCTGAGCGAGGATAACTCCATCGGCTCGCTGGCGGGGCAGACGGGCTTTCGCGTGGTGGGCGCGGCGACGACACGGTCGCGCGGCGTGCAGTTCGGCGAGATCAACGCCATGCAGGAAACCGAGCGGGCCATTCGCACCGCCCTGCAGGCGGCGCAGAAGATGGCCGAGATCCGGGTCGATCACGTGATCGCCTGTTTCTCGGGGGCTGGGCCGCGCAGCTACGGGCTGGACGCGCGGGTGGAACTGGAAGGCCAGGTGGTCACAGAAAACGAGATCGCCCGGGTGCTTGCCGCCTGCGAGGTCCCCGATTACGGCGCGGGCCGCGAGGTGCTGCATGCCCAGCCGGTGAATTTCGCGCTGGACCACCGGTCGGGCCTGGCCGATCCGCGCGGGCAGCTGGGGCAGGAACTGGCGGTCGACCTGCACATGCTGACCGTCGATGCGACGGCGGTGCAGAACCTGGCCCATTGCATCAAGCGCTGCGACCTGGAACTGGCGGGGATTGCCTCGTCGTCTTACATGTCCGGCGTCTCGGCCCTGGTCGAGGACGAACAGGAACTGGGCGCGGCCTGCATCGACATGGGGGGCGGAGCCACGGGCCTGTCGATCTTCATGAAGAAGCACATGATCTACGCCGATACCGTGCGCATGGGCGGCGATCACGTGACGGGCGATATTTCCATGGGGCTGGGCGTGCCGATGGCCAAGGCCGAGTGGATCAAGACCATGCACGGGGGCGTGCATGCGACCGGCATGGATGACCGCGAGATGATCGAGATCGGTGGCGACACCGGCGATTGGGAACATGACCGGCGCACCGTCAGCCGGGCCGAGCTGATCGGCATCATGCGGCCGCGGGTCGAGGAGATCCTGGAAGAGGTGCGCTCGCGGCTGGACGCGGCGGGCTTCGATCACCTGCCCAGCCAGCAGATCGTGCTGACCGGCGGCGCCAGCCAGATCCCCGGGCTGGACGGGCTGGCCAGCCGGATCCTGGGCCAGCAGGTGCGCCTGGGCCGCCCACTGCGCGTGCACGGGCTGCCGCAGGCGGCCACGGGGCCGGGCTTTGCCGGGGCCGTGGGGCTGTCGCTGTTCGCCGCCCATCCGCAGGACGAATGGTGGGATTTCGAGATCCCGGTCGACCGCTACCCGGCCCGCTCGCTGAAGCGCGCCGTGCGCTGGTTCAAGGACAACTGGTGACGCAGGCGGGTTTAGGTCGGGCGTAGTCAGGCGGGCGTCAGAATTCGGCGCCCTTGTCCCAGTCCATGTGGTGCAGGTAGGTCCATGCGCCGCCACGGTCGATGAACCAGATCGTGCGGTTCAGCGCGTCGTCGAGGCTCCAGGTCATTTCCCGCACGAAGGCGCCGCTGTCGACCTCGTCCTGGGTCGCCTTCTCGGGCAGCATGGTGCGGAATTCCGGCAGCTCGGGGGCCAGCGGAAAGGTTTCCGAGTCCTGAACCGGGCCAAGCCGGGTTTCGGCGGTCTCGGGGGTCAGCGTGGTGAGGGTGTCGTCGGTCTGGGTGCTCAATGGGGTCTCCGATGCGGTTGGGGGCGCGGCCAGCCAGGGCAGGATGGCGCCGGACAGCAGGGCAAGCAGGGCGATGGGCCGGGTCATCCGACGCTTTTCACCGTCCAGGTGGTGTCCTTGATCATCTTGTTGAGCTCTCCGATCAGGTGGTCGGCATGGCGTTTGCGCAACTCGGTGCCGATGTTCATCATGGATTTCTTGTCGGCGAAATTGGCCGCTCCGGCCTTGTATTCGTCGCCATGGGCGGCCGGCCCGTGCTTGGAATTGCCGACCGCGTGACCGAATTCATGGGCAAAGGGCGATTGCTTGTCCTTGTCCTTGCCGGTTTTCAGAAGGTCCTTGAGCTTGGTGTCCTCGCTGTCCAGCTTGATGGTCTGATTGCCCCAGTTGACGCTGGAGGTCGGCGATTTCGACCCTTTCGGCACCTTGGTCACGGTGACTTTCCAATGGCCGCCGGATTTCACGTTCTTGATGTCGAAACTGACGTTGAAGACGGTGTCCTTGAAGGCCCGGGCGAAATCGGATTTGCCGGTGCAGGTCAGCTTGAACTTGCCGCTCCAGCGGGCCCAGATGGATTTGTCGGCCGCCGTGTGGAAATCGGTCTTTTCCTTGCTGGTCCATTTCGACACACCCGCCTGTTCGACAAAGGTGTATTCCCATTTCTGCTGCACGAAGATCAGCGCCTTGTCGCCGTTCACGTCGATCGACATGCGGGGCATGTCCTTGGTGTGATTGGATTTCACCGACGCAGGCGTGGGCGGGATGGTCACCTTGTCGCCCGGTTCGATCAGGTCGGGATTGGGGCGCAGCTTGCGAAACTTGGCATTGGCGGGATCGTCGTACAGCGCCTTGGCGCTTTTAATCCCGTATTTCTTAGCGATCTTGGAAAGGGTATCGCCCTTTTTGACGGTATGTACCCGGTCGGCCATAAAGACGGCTCCATCATACGTGGTCTTTCGGAGGGGGATGCGCAGGGAAATAGGGCGCGCCCGAAAGTCCAGGATCAAAGTCGTGACCGGCCCGCGAGAGGGCCGAAATCGGTTCAAGTAATATCATCAAGGTAGCATTTCGGGCGCGAAAATCAATGCGCGGAAACTGACCGGTTTCCGACCAGCGACTGACCTTTGGGTGACGATTGGCGGATGACAGGGGCGCGGGCCCATGGTAAACAAAGCCTTAGACGCGTCCGTCCCAAGAGATGCGCACCACAGGGTCGAGCAGGACCCCCAGACAGAGACGACCGACCCTGCGTGGCATCCGCTCCGCAGCGATTGGTCTGTTTGTGCCTAAAACACCCGGAAACCCAAGATCTGGGTGACTGAGCGAAATGCGGCCACAAAAGGGCGTCACACCCCGTTATTTTGTGGCACCTGCGTGTTTTTTGGATGACGCTGCTGGCACTTGGGGCTAAACTGAACCCGGACAGATAGAAAAAACGCCCGAATGGGTGGCAGCAGACAGGCGGATGGACAGATGACATTGAACCTCTCGATGCCGGGCCAGGACGAACTCAAGCCGAGGATCACGGTCTTCGGTGTCGGAGGGGCCGGCGGCAACGCAGTCAACAACATGATCGAGAAAGAGCTCGACGGTGTGGACTTCGTGGTGGCCAACACCGACGCGCAGGCG
>PAQV01000035.1 GCA_002709405.1 Paracoccaceae bacterium | reverse complement strand
TTTCATCGTAGGTCAAGGGCGGCAAGAAGGTGTTGTCCCCCGAGGAGGTGTCTTCCATGGTTTTGACCAAGATGAAGGAGACTGCCGAGAACTACCTCGGCAAGGAGGTTAAGCACGCCGTCATCACCGTGCCCGCCTATTTCAACGACGCCCAGCGTCAGGCCACCAAGGACGCCGGCAAGATCGCCGGTCTCGAAGTGCTGCGGATCATCAACGAACCGACAGCCGCCGCGCTGGCCTATGGTCTCGACAAGGAAAACAGCCACACCATCGCGGTCTATGACCTCGGCGGCGGCACCTTCGACGTGACCATCCTCGAAATCGACGATGGCCTCTTCGAGGTCAAATCCACCAACGGCGACACGTTCCTCGGCGGTGAAGATTTCGACATGCGGATCGTCAATTACCTTGCCGGCGAGTTCCAGAAAGAGAACGGCGTCGACCTGACCAAGGACAAGATGGCCCTGCAGCGTCTGAAGGAAGCTGCCGAAAAGGCCAAGATCGAACTGTCCAGCTCGTCCCAGACCGAGATCAACCAGCCGTTCATCTCGATGGACCCGAAGGGCGGCCAGCCGCTGCACATGGTCATGAAACTGACCCGTGCCAAGCTGGAAAGCCTGGTCAGCGACCTGATCAAGGCCTCGCTCAAGCCCTGCGCCGCGGCCCTGAAGGACGCCGGCATCTCGGCATCCGACGTGGACGAAGTGGTTCTGGTCGGCGGCATGACACGCATGCCCAAGGTCATGGAAGAAGTGACCAAGTTCTTCGGGAAAGAGCCCCACAAGGGCGTGAACCCCGATGAAGTCGTGGCCATGGGCGCCGCCATCCAGGCCGGTGTTCTGCAAGGTGACGTCAAGGACGTGGTCCTGCTGGACGTGACCCCGCTGTCGCTGGGGATCGAAACGTTGGGCGGTGTCTTCACCCGCCTGATCGACCGCAACACGACGATCCCGACGAAGAAAAGCCAGATCTTCTCGACCGCCGAGGACAACCAGAACGCCGTGACCATCCGGGTGTTCCAGGGTGAACGCGAAATGGCCGCCGACAACAAGATGTTGGGCCAGTTCAACCTGGAAGACATCCCGCCCGCGCCGCGCGGCATGCCCCAGATCGAGGTGACGTTCGACATCGACGCCAACGGCATCGTGTCGGTCAGCGCCAAGGACAAGGGCACCGGCAAGGAACAGAAGATCACGATCCAGGCCTCGGGTGGTCTGTCGGACGACGACATCGAAAAGATGGTGCGCGACGCCGAAGAGAACGCCGAAGCCGACAAGGCCCGCAAGGACCTGGTCGAAGCCAAGAACCAGGCCGAAAGCCTCATCCATTCGACCGAAAAGTCGCTGGAAGAGCATGCGGACAAGGTCGATCCCTCGACCGTCGAGGCGATCGAACTGGCTATTGCCGCGCTCAAGGACGAGCTGGAAACCGACAACGCGGACAAGATCCGCGCGGGCATCCAGAACGTGACCGACGCGGCCATGAAACTGGGCGAGGCGATCTACAAGGCCAGCCAGGACGACGCATCGGGGTCCGACGAACCGGAACCGGCCGACGCAGCACGTGGTGAAGACGATGACATCGTCGACGCCGAGTTCGAAGACCTGGACGACGACAAGCGTGCGTAACGGCCAGGCCTGAACACTTTGGGGCCGGTCCGGGATCCGGGCCGGCCCTGATCGTTCAGGCAACCACCTCAAGAGGACGACCAGATGTCGAAACGCGATTTCTACGAAGTGCTCGGGGTGTCCCGCACCGCGTCAGCGGATGAAATCAAGAAGGCCTATCGCAAGAAGGCCAAGGAACTCCACCCCGACCGCAACGCCGACAACCCCGAAGCCGAAAGCCAGTTCAAGGAAGCGAACGAAGCCTACGAGATCCTGAAGGACGCCGAGAAAAAGGCGGCCTACGACCGCTTTGGCCACGCAGCCTTCGAAGGTGGCATGGGCGGCGGCCCGCGCCCCGGCGGCGGAGGCCCGGGCGGCGCCGACTTCCAAAGCGCCTTTTCCGATGTGTTCGATGATCTCTTCGGTGATTTCATGGGCGGCCAGCGAGGCGGCGGCGGCCGACGTGCCGCACGCGGCTCCGACCTGCGCTATAACCTGCGCGTCACGCTGGAAGAGGCGTTCAACGGGCTTCAGAAAACCATCAACGTGCCGACCGCCGTGGCCTGTTCCACCTGCAGCGGCACCGGGGCCGAAGGCGGCGCCGAACCGGTCACCTGCCCGACCTGCTCGGGCATGGGCAAGGTGCGCGCACAACAGGGCTTCTTCACGGTCGAACGCACCTGTCCGACCTGTTCCGGCATGGGCCAGATCATCAAGAACCCCTGCCGCTCCTGCGGGGGCTCGGGCCGCGTCGAGAAAGACCGCGCCCTGTCGGTGAATATCCCCGCCGGCGTCGAAACCGGCACCCGGATCCGGTTGGCCGGCGAAGGCGAAGCAGGCCTCCGGGGCGGACCTCCGGGCGATCTCTACATCTTCATTGATGTCACCCGCCACGAACTGTTCGAACGCGACGGCACGAACCTCTACTGCAAGGTTCCCATGAGCATGGCCAAGGCCGCCCTGGGTGGCTCCATCGAAGTGCCCACGATCGACGGTGGCCGCGGCCGCGTCCAGATCCCGGCCGGCAGCCAGTCCGGCCGCCAGATGCGCCTGCGTGGCAAGGGCATGCCCGCCCTGCGCGGCGGAGCTCCCGGCGACATGTTCATCGAGCTTGCTGTCGAAACCCCCGTCAACCTCACCAGCCGCCAGAAAGAGCTTCTGCGCGAATTCGAGGAGCTGAGCGAGGACAACAATCCCGCCATGAAGAACTTCTTCTCGTCGGTGAAATCCTTCTGGGACAGCATGAAAGGCTGACGGCCCGCGCCGTCACCTTGCCTTCTTTCTCTTCGCAAATACCCCGGGGGAGTCCGCCACAGGCGGACGGGGGCAGAGCCCCC
Organism: Paracoccaceae bacterium; assembly: GCA_002709405.1. GTDB lineage: Bacteria > Pseudomonadota > Alphaproteobacteria > Rhodobacterales > Rhodobacteraceae > Marinibacterium. The sequence continues at coordinate 91,977 of PAQV01000035.1, read as the reverse complement.
TCCCCGATCCCCGCATCGGACGTGGGTTAACCACCTGACAACCAATACCGGCGTACCCTGCCCCCATGACAGGAGACGCCTTTTCAGAACGCCCGCTCCCCTTGTTTGGCGGCGAACCTGCCCCGGTTCTGCCCAAGGGCGCACGCTTGCCCTCTTATATCTCCGGGCACAGGGATCGTCTGCGGAAACGGTTTCGCGAAGGCGGCGCCGCGGCCATGCCGGATTACGAGCTTCTGGAACTGGTTCTCTTTCGGGCCTTGCCCCGACAAGACACGAAACCCCTCGCCCACGCGCTGCTGGACCGGTTTGGTGACTTCAACAATGTGCTCAGTGCACGGCCGGAGCGCCTGGCAGATGTGAAAGGTGTCGGCGACGCCGTCATCACCGAGCTGAAATTGATCGAAGCCGCTGCCCACCGGCTTTCGCGGTCCAAGATCATGCAACGTCACGCGATTTCGGGCTGGGACGCCTTGCTCGACTATTGTCACACGACCATGGCCCATCGCGAAACGGAACAGTTTCGCGTCCTTTACCTGGATCGAAAAAACATCCTGATCGCTGACGAAGAACAGGCCAGGGGCACCGTCGACCACGTGCCGGTCTATCCCAGGGAGGTCGCGCGACGCGCGCTGGAGCTGAACGCGTCGGCCCTTATCCTGGTGCATAATCATCCATCCGGCGATCCTACGCCAAGCCAGGCAGATTTCGACATGACCGCCAAGATCGATTCGGCCTGTCAGGCGCTGTCGATCACCTTGCACGACCACCTTGTGATCGGGAAATCCCGCGAAATCAGCTTTCGGGCAGAAGGATACCTGTGATCGGGGCTCTGCCCCCGTCCGCCTTTGGCGGCCTCCCCCGGGGTATTTTTGAAAAGAAAGAAGCCGCAATCAGCGGACCCAGACTTCGACGCGCCGATTGACACGGCGGCCCCAGTCGCTGTCGTCGCAGGCCATTGGCAGTGCCTCGCCGAAGGCCGCGACGCCCAGGTCGATACGGTCCGTCACACCGGCATCGATGGCGGATAGGACGGCGGCCTGAACGGCTTCGGCACGGGCGCGGGCGATGTTCTGGTTGGCGGCTGCTGCGCCGACTCCGTCGGAAAACCCAACGAAGAGCAGGCGGCGAGCGTCGTAGGTACCCGTGGCAATCGCGCTGGCCAACTGCGCGACGTTGGAGCGGGATTGGGCGTCCAGGCGAGCGGAGCCGGGTTCGAAGCGGAAAGACGTGGTGAGGCGGGTCAACGGGGTGAGCGTTTCTGTCATCTCCTTGAGCTGCGCCAGGTCGATTTCGGATCCTGCAGACAGCAGGGCATTGGCGAACCGGTCGCCCTGGTCGTTGATCGCGATCTCTTCGGGGGATTGATCGACAAAACCGGACCGCCGGATCACGATCTGGGCCGGGGCGCTGCGGGTATAGGCCAGGAAATCCCGGGCCATCTTCGGCAGGCGCCGGGCGGGGAGGTAAAGGAAGAGGGGCGAGGTCAGAGGGTAGTCCTCGGTCTTCACGGTCCGCCGCGTTGCATTCAGGGAAAACCCGCAGGATCCGGTCAGCGTCAGGGCACGGGCGGGCGCCGTTTCCGCGAAGCTGGCCAGACCCAGTCCAAAGGGATCGTCGGCCACGGATGCGGCGATTTGGGCCGTGCGACGATGGCGGTGCACATCCTCGGAGAGGGAGCGGTTGAGGGGGGCGGCCAGGCGATCTTCGGCCGTCTGGCCAAGTCCCGACCCCGCGCCCGGCAGGTGCAGCAGGATCGGTGCGTCGGGGCCGCCAAGGCTCTGCCAGTTGGTGATTTCGCCGGTAAACACCCGGGCGAGGGTCTCTGTCGAAATCTCGCGCACCGGGTTGGTCAGGGCGACCACGGGCACCAGCGCGTCCAGGGCCAGCACCCGGCTGCGATTGGCGTCCGTCAGGTCTCCCATCCCGGAATCTTCGGCTCTGCGCCGTTCGGCCGGGCGGATTTCGCGGCTGGCCAGGACCACGTCGGCCTCGTTTGCCAGAAGGTCGGCAAAGCCTTCGTCCGTTGTGGTCACCCGGAATTCGAAGCGGGCGGCGGGGCGGGCGGCGTCCGATCGGGTCAGTTCGTAGACAAAGCGCGTGTCGTCCAGGTCGATCCGCGCGGCCTGAAGCTGTTCGCGCCGGGCAAAGCCCTCGACCAGCGCGGGCAGCAGGATGTCGGTCATCACCGAGGCGCCCGAGAAGACGATTTCGGCCACGTAGGTGGACAGGTTCGGGCAGCCCGGTCCGTCGCACATGACGCCGGACCCGTCGACGGTCAGCTCTCCGAATTTCGTGTCGACGCGGTAGAACTCACCGTCAAACCCCAGCAGGGTGCCGCTGATTTCCACGGCACCGTCGGGCGAGCGCAGGGTGATGTCCTGGGCAACGGCCGGGATCCAGCCTGTGATCACAAAAAGTGCGGCGAAAAACGCCGCACGCTGCCGTCTCATGATGGTCGTCCCGTTCGCCGATCAATTGGCCGCGATTTTCAGGTCTTCCATCAGATTATTCAACACCAGAAAGTCTCCGATGGCGCCGCAATTGGGCATTGTCAGGTTGAGCTCGCGGCTGGTCAGGGTGCCGGCATCGCGCCGTTCCAGCGCTTCGGCCGTAAGCGTCTCGCCGCAGGTGTCGACCGTGACCTCGGTTTCGACGGTCAGATCGACAAGGCCCGACAGACCTTTGCCGCTGGGGAAGGAGTAGATCTCGGCCATGCGCGGGGCCAGGCCGGTGCCGTCGCCCAGGTGGGTCAGAAAGCTGCCCGTAACCGGGTTCGACGGCGCGCCGGACCAGACGTGGCCGGTGTCGCCATAGCCCGCGCCGAATTCACGCGCGTGGATCTGGAATGCGCCAAGTCCCTGCCATTGCAGCGCGACTCGGGTCCAGTGGGCGGCATCGGGGACATCGGCAGTCACGACCGCGCCGTATCCGTCGGCCACCGATACGATGAAGACGGCCCGGGACTTCATCGCCGGAACGGTGATGTCGAGGTGGCCGTCGTCGTCGCTGGATACGCTGAACATCAGGCCGGTGTGATGGATCGCCACGGGCGTCGCGGGGAAGCAGGGCGCGTCGATGGTCAGGCGGACAGAGGCGTGGGCAACGGGTTCGGCGCTGGCTTCGACCGTGCAGGACGGCAGGGGCGGGGCGAGATGTTCCGAAACCTCGACGATGTCCGAGGGGCCGAGCAATTCGCTGTCGTTGCGGCTAACCACATCTTCATCTTCAGGGATGTACTCTGGCTGAGCGATCAACTTGGGCGGGGCAAGCATGGATGCCGTGACCACGTCCGGGGACGCGGTCGCCTGCCCGACGGCAGAGGGGGCAAAGGTTTGCATGGCCCACCCGATGGCCAGGGCGCAGGCAACCGTTCCGGCCACGAGGGACGGGGTTTTGGTCGGCATTGTCATCTTGGCCTCCTTCCGGGTCGTCGTGTAAGCGGAAAGATGCCTATCAAACGGGGCCAATATGTGGCCCCGGGTGGGAGTCATTCAGGCGTGATTGCGGCGGTTAACAAAACCGCCGCCTGGTACGCAATCTGACCCAGGTCAGGTCAGGCGCCCGTGACAATGCTTGAATTTCTTTCCGCTTCCGCAGGGGCATGGCTCGTTCCGGCCTGGGTTGCCCCAGGTCGTCGGGTCGTCTTCGACGAATCCGGGCACGGCACCTTCGGACGCAGCAGAGCCGGGCTCAGCCGGGCCATCGGCCGCCGCCGGTTCCGCCGGCTGACCCCCGCCCATCTGTTCCTGGGCCGCGCGCAGCAGGTCAGGCTGATCAGCGGCCAGCTGGGCGCGGACCTGGGCCATTTCCTCTTGGGACATGGGCCGAACATGGGCCAGCTGGGTCGTCACGCCTTCGCGCAGGCTGTCCAGCATGCCTTCGAACAGCTGGAAGCTTTCGTTCTTGTATTCGTTCAGCGGGTCCCGGTTGGCATAGCCGCGGAAGCTGATGACCGCGCGCAGGTGCTCCAGAGTCAGCAGGTGTTCGCGCCAGTTCTGGTCGATCGTCTGCAGCAGGACCTGCTTTTCGATGTTGCGCATCGTCTCGGGACCGAAGGCCGCGGCCTTCTTGGCCATGTGCTCGTCGGTCGCTTTTTCCAGCCGCTCGCGGATGACTTCGTCGTCGACGCCGTCTTCGTCCGCCCAGTCAATCACCGGGACGTCGATACCCAGCTTTTCGATCACGGCGGCATACAGACCCTGGGTATCCCATTGATCGGCATAGGATTTCGGCGGCATGTGGATTTCGACCAGGTCGTCGATGACCTGGTGGCGCATGTCGGTGGTGATCTCATTCAGGTCATCCGTGGCCATGATCTCATGGCGCTGGCTGAAGATCACCTTGCGCTGTTCGTTCATCACGTCGTCGAACTTCAGCAGCTGCTTGCGCATGTCGAAGTTGCGGCCTTCGACCTTGGCCTGTGCGCGTTCCAGCGACTTGTTCACCCAGGGGTGCACGATCGCCTCGCCTTCCTGCAGGCCCAGCGTCTTCAGCACCCGGTCCAGCCGGTCCGAGCCAAAGATCCGCATCAGGTCGTCTTCGAGCGACAGGTAGAACGAGGTCCGCCCCGGGTCGCCCTGGCGGCCCGACCGGCCACGCAGCTGGTTGTCGATGCGCCGGCTTTCGTGCCGTTCCGAGGCGATGACGTAAAGACCACCGGCCTCCATCACGCGGGCCTTTTCGCCGGCGTGACGTTCCTCCTCGGCCTGGCGCAATTCGGCGGGATCGGCATCGGGGTTGGCTGCCAGCGCGGCCAGCACCTTCATTTCGACGTTGCCGCCCAGCTGGATGTCGGTGCCCCGGCCGGCCATGTTGGTGGCGATGGTCACCGCGCCGAAATGCCCGGCCTCGGCGACGATCTGGGCTTCCTGTTCGTGGTGGCGGGCGTTCAGCACGTTGTGCTTGATGCCCTCGCTCGTCAGCATCTGGCTGAGCATTTCCGACTTCTCGATCGATGTCGTGCCCACCAGGATCGGCTGCCCCTTGGCGTTGGCAACCTTGATTTCCTTGGTCATGGCGGCGTATTTCTCGGCCGCCGTGCGGTAGACCTGGTCATCCTCGTCGACCCGGGCAATCGGCTTGTTGGTCGGCACTTCGACCACGCCCAGCCCGTAGATTTCGGCGAATTCCTCGGCCTCGGTGGCGGCGGTGCCGGTCATGCCCGACAGCTTGTCATAGAGGCGGAAATAGTTCTGCAGCGTGACCGAAGCGAGCGTCACGTTTTCAGGCATGATCTTCACGCCCTCTTTCGCTTCCAGCGCCTGGTGCAGCCCGTCCGACAGCCGCCGGCCGTGCATCATCCGGCCGGTGAATTCGTCGATCAGGACGATCTGGCCGTCGCGGACGATGTAATCCTTGTCCTTCTGGAACAGCTTATGCGCCCGAAGGGCCTGGTTCAGGTGGTGCACGACGGTCGTGCTTTCGGGGTCATACAGCGTATGCCCCTCTTCCAGCAGGCCCCGCGCGCGCAGGTGTTCCTCGATGAACTCGTTGCCTTCCTCGGTGAAGGTCACGTTGCGCTGCTTTTCGTCCAGCTCGAAGTGTTCTTCGGTCAGCACGGGCGCAACGGCGTTGATGTTGCGGTACAATTCCGACCGGTCCTGCGCCGGACCCGAGATGATCAGCGGCGTCCGCGCCTCGTCGATGAGGATCGAGTCCACCTCGTCGACGATCGCGAAATAGTGCTGCTTCTGGAAGATCTGGCTGAGCTCGGACTTCATGTTGTCGCGCAGATAGTCGAAGCCGAATTCGTTGTTGGTGCCGAAGACCACGTCGGCCTGGTAGGCCGCAAGCCGGTTCTCGGCACCCATTTCCGGAAAGATCACTCCGGCGGACAGGCCCAGCAGCTCGTAGACCTTGCTCATCCATTCCGCGTCGCGGCGGGCCAGGTAATCGTTGACGGTGACGACGTGCACGCCCTTGCCCGCCAAGGCGTTCAGGTAGGCGGCAAAGGTGGCGACCAGGGTCTTGCCCTCGCCGGTCTTCATTTCGGCGATGTTGCCCTGGTGCAGGAAGATCCCGCCCATCAACTGCACGTCGTAGGCCCGCAGCCCCAGCGCGCGCTTGGCGCCCTCACGAACATTTGCGAAGGCCTCGGGCAGCAGGTCGTCCGGGCTTTCGCCCTTCGCGTGCCGCTCTTTCAGCTCGGCCGTCTTGGCCTTCAGCGCCGCATCGTCCAGCTGTTCAAAGTCCGGCTCTAGCGCATTGATCTTGTCGACAAGCGGGCGCGTCGCCTTGACCTTGCGGTCGTTATGGGTCCCGAAGACCTTTTTGGCGAGTGTTCCGATCCCAAGCATATGCTCTCCCGCTGATCTGACGTTTTCGTGGCCGGACACTTGTCGGCCCAGACCTCACCCCGTAGATACGACGGAAACCGTCCTGACCGTTTACGGGCCACAAGGCGATGTAAGGGGCAGGCGAAACAGTGTCAACGCTGCGCCCCGTCGCGGCCAGAATCATGGAATTGATCTCATGCGAAATGCCCTGAAACTCTTGCCGGCGCTTGCCGTCGCGGCGCTTCCGTTCGGGCCGGTTCTGGCGCAGGACGAAGCCGGCGTGGATACCGTCGTGGCCGTGGTCAACGGCACCGAAATCAAGCTGGGTCACATGATGACCCTCTATGCCAACCTGCCGCAGCAGTACAAACAGATCCCGGTCACCCAGTTGTTCGACGGCATCCTGGAGCAGCTGATCCAGCAGGAAGCGCTGGCCCAGCATTTCGACGGCACCCCGCCCGCCAGCGTGACCCTGTCGCTGGAAAACGAGGAGCGCGCCCTGATGGCCGCCTCCGAGATCGGCGCCCTGCTGGAAAACGCGGCCACCGACGAGGCGATCCAGGCCGCCTATGACGCCAAGTATGTCGACGGCGACGGCGAGCGCGAATGGAACGCGTCGCACATCCTGGTCGAAACCCGGGAAGAGGCCGAAGCCATCCGCCAGGTCCTGCTGGACGGCGCGGTCTTTGCCGAGGTCGCCAAGACGTCCTCCACCGGCCCGTCGGGCCCCTCGGGCGGATCGCTGGGCTGGTTCTCGGCCGGTCAGATGGTCCCGCCCTTCGAGGAAGCGGTCATGGCCCTTGAGTCCGGCGAGATCTCGGAACCTGTCGAAACCCAGTTCGGCTGGCACATCGTCAAGCTGAACGAAACCCGCATCGCCGAGGCTCCCTCGCTGGAGGAGGTCCGCGGCGAAATCGTCAACGAGCTGGAAGCTCAGGCCGTCGAGGATCATGTGAACGCCCTGACCAGCGCCGCGAAGATCGAACGGCCCGACCTGTCCGGCATCGACCCGGCGCTGCTGCAGCAGCCCGGCCTGCTGGAATAATCGCGATGGTCGGCGCCCTGCCCGTTTCGCCGCTGGCCCCGGCCGCGTTTCCGGAGCTGCCCGTCATCGACGGCGTGGCATTCGCCGCCGTCGCCGCCGGGGTTCGCTACAAGAACCGAACCGACGTGATGCTGGCCCGGTTGGCGCCGGGGACCTCGGTAGCCGGGGTCTTTACCCGGTCGTCGACCCGCTCCGCGCCGGTGCTGGACTGCCAAGCCAAACTCGGAGGCGCCTCGGACGACGGGGCCGCCATCCTGGTGAATTCGGGCAATGCCAATGCCTTTACGGGCAAACACGGGCTGACGTCCGTGGCCGAGATCTGCGCGGCCGTCGCCGAGCGGGCCGGCGTTCCGGCGACCCGCGTGTTCACCGCATCGACCGGGGTGATCGGGGAAAAGCTGCCCCATGATCGGATCGTCGCTAAGCTGGACACACTAGTAGCCGCCTTGTCGCCCGAAGCCGGCGAAGCCGCCGCGCGAGCGATCATGACGACCGACACCTTCCCCAAGGGCGCGTCGGCCTCGGCCGACATCGACGGGCAAACGGTGAAGATCGCCGGGTTCGCCAAGGGCTCGGGCATGATCGCTCCGGATATGGCGACGATGCTTGTCTATATCTTTACCGATGCCCGGATCGGGGAGAAGCCGTTGCAGGCCATGCTGTCGGGGCTGACGGATCAGACCTTCAACTGTATCACCGTGGACAGCGACACCTCGACATCGGATTCCCTGATCCTCGCCGCGACCGGCGCGTCCGGTGTTGATGTCACTGATAATGCGCAGTTCGAGGATGCCCTGCATGGGGTGATGCTGGACCTGGCGCATCAGGTGGTGCGCGACGGTGAAGGCGCGACAAAATTCGTCGAATTTTGTGTGACCGGCGCTTCGAGCGATGCGGACGCCAAGACCCACGGGCTCGCGATGGCCAACTCGCCCCTGGTCAAGACGGCGATCGCCGGTGAGGACCCCAACTGGGGCCGGATCGTCATGGCCATCGGCAAGTCTGGCGCGCCGGCGGACCGGGACCGGCTGAGCATCCGGTTCGGCGACATCCTGGTGGCCAAAGACGGCTGGGTGAACCCGGATTACAGCGAAGAGGACGCCGCGGCCTACATGAAGGGCCAGGACCTGGTGGTGAATGTGGACCTTGGCCTGGGGACCGGCACGGCCACCGTCTGGACCTGCGATCTGACCCACGCCTATATCGACATCAACGCGGACTACCGGTCGTGAAGATGGTCCTTGTCTCGGCCGTCGCGTTGATCGACGTCGATGGCCGCGTGCTTCTGGCGCAACGCCCGGAAGGCAAGTCCATGGCCGGCCTGTGGGAATTTCCCGGAGGCAAGGTGGAACCGGGCGAAACGCCCGAAGCGGCGCTGATCCGCGAACTGCACGAGGAGCTGGGCATCGAGACCTGGGCGTCTTGCCTGGCGCCCCTGACCTTCGCCAGCCACAGCTATGACGATTTCCACCTTCTCATGCCCTTGTTCGCCTGCCGAAAGTGGGAGGGCATCGTCCAGGGCAAGGAGAATCAGGCTTTGAAATGGGTCCGTGCCGAATCGCTGTCGGACTATCCCATGCCCAAAGCAGACGTTCCCCTGATCCCGATCCTCCGGGACTGGTTGTGACAAATTGTCAATTCATCCTTTCGTAGGGAATTTTCTCTCCTTAAGACAGGATTTGCCCAAAATGTCCGCAAAGAAACAAAATTTCTGCGATTTCTCATGCACTTTGTGAATGTTTCGTTAACGAAATTTGGTGTATGAAGGTTGTGTAAACACCAAGGGATGAGACGAGACATGCTTCGTACGATCACAGTTGGGACCTGTGTTTCCGTTCAGGGGACCTTTGTCCGCACGTTTCCGGATGGCCGAATCGCCGTGAAAGTCGGTCAGACCGTGTACGCCGGTCGCCCGGTCGGCACCGCCGCCTAAGCCTCCGAAACAGCACAAGAGCACATGAAAAAGAGCACGGGTTTCGGCCCGTGCTCTTTTTATTTGGTCCGGTATTCCCCGGGGGCCGCAGCCCCCAAGGGTGGGGCGCAGACGTTAAAGCGTCCGCGTCACCTCTTCCCGTTCGAAGATTTCGATGACATCCGCCGGGCGGACATCGTCATAGTTCTCGAAGGCCATACCGCATTCCTGGCCCGACTGGACCTCGGCGACTTCGTCCTTGAAGCGCTTGAGCGTCTTCAGCGTGCCTTCGTGGATCACCACGTTGTCACGCAGCAGGCGCACACCGGCCGACCGGCGGGCAACGCCCTCGGTCACCAGGCAGCCTGCGACCTTGCCGACCCCAGAGACCTTGAAGACCTCCTTGATCTCGGCATAGCCGATGAAGTTCTCGCGGATCTCGTTCGACAACAGACCACTCGCCGCCGCCTTCACGTCGTCCACAAGGTCGTAGATCACCGAATAATACCGGATCTCGACGCCCTTCTGGTTGGCGCTGTTGCGGGCGGGCGCGTTGGCCCGGACGTTGAAGCCCATGATCGGAGCGCCAGACGCTTCGGCCAGGCCAACGTCGGTTTCCGTGATCGCGCCCACACCCGAGTGCAGCACGCGCACGCGGACCTCGTCGTTGCCGATCTTTTCCATCGCCTGAACGATGGCCTCGGCAGAGCCCTGCACGTCGGCCTTCACCAGGATCGGCATTTCCGAGACGTTCTCGTCTTCCTTGGCCTTCGCCAGCAGCTGTTCCAGGGTCGTCGCGGCACCGGCAGCGGCGCGCTTTTCCTTGGCCTTTTCGCTACGGTACTCGGCGATTTCACGGGCTTGCGCTTCGGTCGCGACGACGTTCAGGACGTCGCCGGCCTCTGGCGTACCGTTCAGACCCAGCACCTCGACGGGCACCGACGGGCCGGCTTCCTTGACGCGCTTGCCCTGGTCGTTCTCCATCGCGCGAACCTTACCGAACTGCTCGCCCACGACGAAGATATCGCCCTGCTTGAGCGTCCCGGTCTGGACCAGAACGGTGGCAACCGGGCCACGGCCCACGTCGAGCTTGGCTTCGATGACCGCGCCCTGCGCCGGACGATCCGGATTGGCCTTCAGTTCCAGGATCTCGGCCTGAAGCGCGATGGCTTCCAGCAGCTCGTCCAGACCTTGGCCGGTCATGGCCGAGACCTCGACATCCTGCACGTCGCCCGACAGATCTTCGACGATCACTTCATGCTGCAGCAGATCGGTGCGGACCTTCTGGGGGTTCGCATCCGGCTTGTCGCACTTGTTGATCGCCACGATCATCGGGACCTTGGCCGCCTTGGCGTGGTTGATCGCCTCGATCGTCTGCGGCATCACGGCGTCATCGGCCGCAACCACCAGGACGACGATGTCCGTCACCTGGGCCCCGCGCGACCGCATCGAGGTAAAGGCCGCGTGGCCGGGCGTGTCGAGGAAGCTCAGCACCGCACCGCTTTCGGTTTTCACCTGGTAGGCGCCGATGTGCTGGGTGATTCCCCCGGCTTCGCCGGCGACAACCTTGGCGTCGCGAATCGCATCGAGCAGCGAAGTCTTGCCGTGGTCGACGTGACCCATGATCGTGATCACGGGCGGACGGGACTTCAGGTCTTCTTCCTTGTCCTCGGTCTGTTCGATCACCTGTTCCACGTCGGCATCCGAAACACGGACGACCTTGTGGCCGAATTCCTCGATGATCAGTTCGGCTGTGTCGGCGTCGATCGTCTGGTTCTGGGTCACCATCATGCCCATCTGCATGAGCGACTTGACCACTTCACCGACCCGTTCGGCCATCCGGTTGGCCAGTTCCGACACCACGATCGCCTCGGGCAATTGGACCTCGCGGACCACCTTTTCCCGTTCGACCGGGCCACCCATGGCCTTCTGGCGGGCGCGTTCCTGCTTGCGCTTCATCGCGGCCATGGACCGCTGGCGGCCACCTTCGCCGCCCGAAAGCGCTTGGTTCAGGGTCAGTTTTCCGGACCGGCGGTTGTCGTCGCGGCCCTTGCCACGTGGCTGGCGCGCATCGCGCTCGCGGTCCTGCTTGCGCGGACCGGCATCGCCAGCGGGCGCGGCCTTGGCCGACGGCCCTCGGCTATCTGCTTGTTTTTCGGCGGGTTTCGCAGCAGAGGCCGCGGCTTCGGCCGCTGCACGCTTGGCAGCTTCCGCTTCCTCGGCGCGCTTGCGCTCTTCCTCTTCCGCCTTTGCACGGGCTTTCTCTTCGGCCTCGCGCTGTTCGCGCTCTTTCTGTTCTGCCTCGGCCCGGCGGCGCTCGCGCTCTTCGGCGCGGGCCTTTTCCTCGGCTTCACGTGCGGCCCGTTCATCGGCCTCACGCGCCTTGGCCGCCTGCACGGCTTTCAGCCGGCGGGCCATTTCCGCATCAGAGATCCCGGCAGGACGACGCGACGGATCCCCGGACACAGAGCCTGCGCCGCCGCCCTTGCCCTGGCCGGGCTTGGGAACGACCACGCGCTTGCGCTTGGTTTCCACCACGACATTCTTGGTGCGCCCATGGCTGAAGCTTTGCTTCACGTTCCCCGGACGGGACCCGCCACCACGTACACCCAAGGTCTTCTTGCCGTCAGTATCGCTCATTAAGCTTCTTATCCTTCCCGACGGCGCGTATCGCCGTCCGTCACACGCATGCCTTTTAGACGCTGCGCTTCCTCTACAACACGTTGGCTGAGTCCACCAGAGGCGACCGCCGCATGTATCACGCTTTGACGTCCGAAGGCCTGACCCAATTCATCTGCGGTCAGCCATCCGACGTAGGTTCCATAGTGCGGCGTGCTCAGTTTGGACTTGCCACGTTCCGAGCCGTCGCTGGCCTGGATCAGCACCCGGGCCTCTTCCCTGGCAAGCCAGTCCTTCACCTTCTCGTACCCGGCCACGGCCGCGCCCGACTTGCGGGCCAGGCTGATCAGTTCGACCAGCCGCCGCAAAACCTGCGCCTCGACCTGGTCGGCCAGATCGTCCGGCGCCCGAACCTGGGCCTTGAACGCGCGGGCAAAGAGCTTTTTCTTCACCGCCAGGTCAATCGCTGCCCGGTCCGCCGACACCCAGGCGCCGCGCCCGGGCAATTTCTCCATTACGTCCGGCCACACCGTGGCGTCCGGACCCAACACAAACCGCACGAGCCCCGTCTTCGGCTGCGCTTCGCCGGTGGCGATGCACTTCCGATCGGGGGGACCCGTGCGATCCTTCGAGGCGCCTCCGCGACTCATGTCGTCAGCCCTTCGGGGCCTGGGATCAGGCCCCGGCCTCCGAGGCTTCGGCGTCACCCTCGTCCGAGGTACCGGCCTCTTCCAGGTCCTCTTCGTCTTCCTCGTCCGCTTCCAATTCGGCCGGATCGACCCAGCCCAGAAGGACACGCGCGGTCATAACCAGGTGCTGCGCCTCTTCAAGGCTGACATCGAAGGGCTCGAGGATGCCGTCGTCCTTGATCCGCTCGCCGTTCTCGGTGGTCCAGCCGCCAGCCAGTTCCCAATCCGCGCAGGTCGCGAAATCTTCCAGGGTCTTCACCCCGTCCTTGGCCAGTGCCTCGATCATTTGGGGTGTCAGGCCGTCGAATTCAACCAGGCTTTCCTCGACGCCCAGCGCGCGGGCGTTTTCAAGCGCCGCCTTGGCCTGGGCTTCCAGGTAATCACGGGCCCGGGCCTGCAGTTCGTCGGCGGTGCTTTCGTCCACCCCGTCGATCACCAGCAGTTCGTCCAGTTCGACATAGGCGACTTCTTCAAGGTTGGTGAACCCTTCCGACACCAGCAGCTGGGCAAAGAATTCGTCCAGGTCCAGGGTATCGACAAACAGCTGGGTCCGCTCTTCGAATTCCTTCTGGCGGCGCGCCGATTCCTCGGCCTCGGTCATGATGTCGATGTCGAGATTCGTCAGCTGCGACGCCAGGCGCACGTTCTGGCCACGCCGGCCGATGGCCAGGCTCAGCTGTTCTTCGGGCACGACGACCTCAATCTTGCCGGCTTCCTCGTCGAAGACGACCTTCGACACTTCGGCCGGTTGCAGAGCGTTCACCAGGAAGGTCGCCTGGTCCTCGTTCCACGGGATGATGTCGATCTTTTCGCCCTGCAGTTCGTTCACCACGGCCTGAACGCGGCTGCCGCGCATACCGACACAGGCACCGACCGGGTCGATCGAATTGTCATAGGAAATCACGGCGATCTTGGCGCGCGAGCCCGGGTCGCGGGCAACGGCCTTGATCTCGATCACGCCGTCGTAGATTTCCGGCACTTCCATCTTGAAGAGCTCGGCCATGAATTCCGGCGCGGTGCGCGACAGGAAGATCTGGGGCCCGCGCGGTTCGCGACGCACGTCCTTGATGTAGACGCGGATACGATCGTTCGGGCGATAGCTTTCGCGGCCGATCTTCTCGTTGCGGCGCAGGATCGCTTCGCCCGCGCCCACGTCGACGATGACGTTGCCGTATTCCTCGCGCTTGACGAGGCCGTTGATGATGGTGCCGGCGCGGTCCTTGAATTCTTCATACTGGCGGTCGCGTTCCGCTTCACGCACCTTCTGCAGGATGACCTGCTTGGCCGATTGCGCGGCGATCCGACCCAGTTCCACCGGCGGGACTTCCTCGATGAACTGCTGGCCGACTTCCGGATCGGCCATGTATTGCTTGGCCTGTTCAACGGTCATCTCGGCCTGGTAGTTTTCCAGCTCCTCGTCCTCGACCACGGTGCGGACGCGGGTAAAGGTGGCCTTGCCGGTCCGCCTGTCGATCGACACGCGAATGTCCATTTCCGAGCCGTAGCGGCTCTTGGCGGCCCGGGCGAGGCTTTCTTCCATGGCCTCGACCACGAGACCGGGGTCGATCATCTTCTCGCGGGCAACCGCTTCGGCGGTTTGCAACAGTTCAAGCTGGTTTGCGGATGTAATGGCCATCTCAGCTCTTCTCCTCGGTGTCGTTTGAGGTCCCGTTGGAAGTCTCGGCGGACCCTTCGGTCTCTATTTCGTCAAAGGCGTCCTCGTTCAGAACGCCCGCCGCCTTGCGCTGGCGCAGCATTTCCTTGATCAGCTCGTCCGTCAGAACCAGCTTGGCATCGCTGAGCCAGTCGAACTGCAGGCCGATGGTCATGTCCTCGCCGTCAGGTCCGGGCAGGTTGATCAGGACATCGTCGTCCTCGATCCCTACCAGAACGCCCTTGAAGCGGCGCCGGCCATCGATCAGCTCGGTCGTCTCGATCTTGGCTTCATACCCTTCGAACATGTCGAAATCCTTGAGGCGGGTCAGCGGCCGGGCAATGCCCGGGCTCGACACCTCTAGGGCATAGGCATCCAGGATCGGGTCCTCGACATCCAGCACGGCGCTCACGGCATTGGAGATCTCGGCGCAATCATCCACCTCGATGCCGCCATCGGGCTTGTCCGCCATAATCTGCAACGTGGTGGTCTTGCCGGACATCAGCCGGACGCGCACAAGCTCGAAGCCAAGGTCCTCGATCACCGGAGTGATGATCTCGGCCAGGCGACGATCGATGGCTGCTTTGGCGATGAGTGTGTTTATCATGCGGTCCAGAACGAAAAAACGGGCGCGCGGCCCGTCGAAAATCCCGGTGGTGCTTCGGAACCAGAGCCCGGCGCGCCGCTGTTGGAGAGGCGTATACGCCCGAACATGATATTTCGCAACCCCGATTCGCCCTTACCCGAACGGGCGGCAAGCTCTGCGGTTCGGGCCGGGGTATTTTGAAAGAGAAAGAAGCAGCAGTCTGGTCCTCCTGTCGGCCCGACTCGATGATCGAAGCCTCGCGATCCTGCTGCTTCTTTCTCTTTGTTAAATACCCCGGGGGAGTCCTCGTTTACGAGGACGGGGGCAGAGCCCCCACTTATCCAGCGATCCACCACCGCTCTGCGATACGGCCATCATCCAGGCGACCGCGATCCGAAATGACGCGAGGTTGGCCGACATGATCGGCGCAAACTAGGCCGTCGGCATCCTCGATAACATCGACATGTCCATCACGCAGCGCCTCAAGACGCACGTCCGGGTCGGTTATCGCCAAAACCTCGATCGTATCGATCCAGCCCGCTTCTCCATCTTTCCAATGAGCATCAACGCGGCGACCCAGGTACTGCCGGCCGTTCCGGGCGGTGACCACCCGGTAGAGCCCGGTCCCTGCCCAGGCGTCCATGTTTGAACTGTCCACGTCGGCCGGCGCGATGGACAAGTCCGGATCTGCCAGCCGGTAGGGAAAATCCGGATCCCCCGCCTTCAACGTGACTTCGAGAGCGCCGCGCGTCGTCCGGACCACATCAATTCGGCTGCGCACGGGGCTGGTCCGGGACATGAGCGTCGCCGACGCATCCCGGGCCGTAAACGGGCGGCCGTCATGGAAGACCGCGTCGGGGCGGAGGTCGATCTGCCAGTGCCGGGCATCTGCGCTGCCATGCCAACCGGTTGCCAGTTCTCCGCGCAAAAGCCCGCCGGGCCCGACCTCTGTCAGGGTCTCGAAGACCGCCCCGCGGGCAACGGCCATGACCCCCTCGCCATCTGCCGCGGCAATTCTAAGCCGCCCACCACGGCGCGGAAGCGTGTCTGCAGACAGGCCGGAGGCCGCCAGCAAGGCCGCTGCTGCACCCGAAGCGAAAAGGGCCCGCCGGTCCAGCCGCTTCATGCTTCGGCCTCGGCAATCATGTCCGTAACACGCACCAGTTCGGCGCTGATGCCCGGCTCGCTCAGAGCATGTCCGGCATTGCGCACCATGCGAAGTTCACCGGCCGGCCAGGCCTCGGACAGGGCATGGGCCGAAACCGGCGGGCAGATCATGTCATAGCGGCCTTGCACGATGACACCCGGTATCTGGGCAATCCGGTCCATCTGGGCCAGGATCTGTCCGTCGAACTCCAGGAAACCGGCATTCATGAAATAGTGGTTTTCCAGCCGGGCGAAGGCGCGGGCATAATCCCCAGGGCTTTCCCCTGACATCCCCGTCGAATGTATCGTGGCCAAAGCGTTTTCCCAGGACGACCACGCCCGGCCATACCGGGTTTCGGTCGACAGATCGCCCGAAAAGAGCCTCTTGTGATAGGCCTCGATCAGGTTGCCGCGTTCATCCTCGGGGATGACCGACACGAACCGGTCCCAGGTTTCCGGCCAAAAGCGGCCCGCGCCGCCGCCGTAAAACCAGTCAAGCTCTGCCTGCGTCATCAGGAAGACACCCCGCAGCACGAGGTAACGCGCCGCATCGGGGTGCGTCTGCGCATAGATCAACGACAGGGTAGCCCCCCAGCTGCCGCCAAAGACGATCCAGCGGTCGATACCCAGGGCATCGCGAATCTTTTCGATGTCCGCCACCAGGTGCCAGGTGGTGTTGTTGGTGACGGCCGCATGAGGCCGGGACCGGCCGCACCCTCGCTGGTCAAACAGGACGACCCGGTACACGTTCGGATCGAAGTACCGCCGCATCGCAGGAGAGCATCCGCCCCCCGGGCCTCCATGCAGTACAACGACCGGAATCCCGGTCGGATTGCCGCACTGCTCGACATATAACTGGTGGCCGTCGCCCACATCCATCATGCGCTGGTCGAACGGGTCGATCGGCGGGTAAAGATACTGCACGGCGCGCTTCTGATCGGCGGATCTGTCCATCTGTCGCCTTATATAGATCGTAGCACCACAAGACCATATGGAGACAGGAATGCAACCCTCGGAGACGACCGTCGATCCTGCGGAAATCGCCAAGTTCGAAGCCATGGCAGCCGAGTGGTGGGACCCCCAGGGCAAGTTCAAGCCGCTGCACATGCTCAACCCCTGCCGGCTGTCTTATATTACATCCCAGATAGCAGCCCAATTCGAACGGGATCTGGCAGGCCCGGCCCCCTTTTCCGGTCTCAGAATCTTGGACATCGGGTGTGGAGGAGGCTTGCTGTCCGAGCCCATGGCGCGTCTCGGGGCAAAGGTCGTCGGGGCGGACGCCGCCGCACGTAACATTCCCGTAGCCCGCATCCATGCCGAACAATCGGGCCTGGACATCGACTATCGCCACGTCACCGCCGAGGCCCTTGCCGCAGACGGAGAAGAGTTCGATGCCGTGTTGAACATGGAAGTCGTCGAGCACGTGGCCGACCCACTGGCCTATCTGACCGCTTGCCGCCAGCTTCTAAAAGCGGGCGGTATCCAGCTATGCTCGACGCTCAACCGGAATCCGAAAAGCTACTTGATGGCTATTGTGGGCGCCGAACACGTCATGCGCTGGTTGCCCAAGGGGACCCACGAATGGTCCAAGTTCATCACGCCAGATGAGTTGTTCGAACTTTTGTCTCAGTCAGGGATGCACCCGGTCGATCGCAAAGGGTTCGTCTTCAACCCGCTCCTCTGGTCCTGGTCGCTGTCTGATCGGGACCTATCCGTAAACTACGTCACAGCTTCTGTTAAACCTGCCTAGGGGCGCTGCCCCTCTTGGCCTGCGGCCAATTCACCCGGGGTATTTTTCAAGAGAAAGAAGCAGGCACGCTTTTTGCTTCTTTCTCTTTTCAAGTACCCTGGGGGAGTCCTCGTTTACGAGGACGGGGGCAACGCCCCCTTTACTCGCTGCCCTCAAGCTTGACCCTGAGTTCCCTTAGAACCGGCAGCACCGAACGCACCTTGTCTGCACCCAGGTCACCCACGATTTGCCGAATCATTGGCGTGATGTCGGCGATTGCCTGGTCGCGGGCGCGGCGACCAGCGGGGGAAATCGCCACCAGTTTGCGGCGGGCGTCGTCCCAGTCGGGCCGGATGTGGACGTAGCCGGCCCATTCCAGCTTGCCGAGCGTATTGGTCATTGCGCCGCGCGTGACATGGAAGGTCGCAGCCAGTTGGGCCGGGGTGCGTTCATCGGCGATAACGGCAAGGTGGTTGAGCACCGAGAAATGGGACAGCTCCATGCCCTTGGGCAAGCTGCGGCTTAGCCTGTGGCGCAGCAATTGCTCGGCCGTCAGCACTTCGCTGAACAGCGCAACCGCCAGGTTCTGCCCCTCTTCCGTCATGCCGGTCCGGTGAAATCGCGGGCGTTGGCCAGCGACGGCACCTTGCGCCGGGCCTCATCCACGGCCCCCAGGTCCAGGTCGGCCAGGTAGATTCCCGGTTCGGTTCCCGCGTCCAGCAGAACTTCGCCCCAGGGAGCAACGACAAGCGAATGCCCGTAGGTGCTACGGGACTTGCCGGTCGAGGCCGGATGGGTCCCCGTCTGCGCCGGAGCAAGAACGAAGCACCCTGTCTCGATCGCCCGGGCGCGCAGCAAGACATGCCAATGCGCCGCACCCGTCACCGGCGAGAACGCGGCCGGCACGGTCAGGATCCGGGCCCCGGCCTTGGCAAGGCTCCGGAACAACAACGGAAAGCGGACATCGTAGCAGATGGCCATGCCCAGGGCCGTCCCGACGACCTCGCTCACCACGGCGGTTTCACCAGGCCGGTAGCCGGATGATTCGCGGTAGGTCTCTTCCGGCGACACGTCGACATCGAACATGTGGATCTTGTCATACCGCGCGCGGATCCCGCCATCGGGCCCAATCAGGAACGACCGATTGGCAAAGCGCCCGTCCGCGTCTCCGGTCTTGAGCCCCAGCGATCCGATCAGCAGCCAGATCCCCAGCGACGCCGCTTCCTCGCGCAGGCCGGCCAGCGTGGTGTCGTCCTCTTCCAGCTGCAGGACCGCCCGCTGATGATCGCGCGAGGAGGACAGGCAATTGGTAACCTCTGGCGTCAGCACAAAGTCAGCCCCCTGCGCCGCCGCCTCCTGCATGAGAGACCGGACCATGGCCAGGTTGGCCTTCGGGTCGTCGCTCGACGTGATCTGAAGCAGCGCGACCCGCATCAGGCCGCCAGCAGCACGTCAAGCTTGCCCGCCCGTTCCAGCGCGTAAAGATCGTCGCACCCGCCCACGTGGATGTCGCCGATGAAGATCTGCGGCACGGTGCGGCCGCCACTGGCCCGCTTGATCATCTCGGGCTTGCGGCCCGGATCGGCCAGCACATCGATTTCCGAAAAGGTCACACCTTTCGAGGTCAGCAACCGCTTGGCCGCGTGACAGAATCCGCAAAGCGGCGAGGTATAGATTTCCACCGATTTCATGACGTTCATCCTTATAACCCGTGATCAGGAAGGATCTAGGCTTCCTTTGCCACGCGCGCCAGTGTGATCACGCAGACGCGTGCTGCACCTGCAGCATGCGCTGCCCGCGACGTCGCGGCAAGTGTCGCGCCGCTTGTCATGACATCATCGACCAAAAGCAGCGAGCGCCCGGCAATCCGCTGTGCGCGCCGCGGATGGACCCGAATCGCCTGGCCCAGGATCTCGTGCCGGTCCGCCGCGCTGCGGTTGTCGAGACTGACTGTCCGCCGGATCCGCTGAAACAGGTCGGGACAATGGTCCAGCCCCAGGTCGCCAGCCAGGGCTCGCGACAGCAACGCCGCCTGGTTGTAGCGCCGCTTGGCCAGCCGCAGCCAGTGCAAGGGGACCGGGGCCACCAGCATGTCGGGCGAGATGATCGGCCGGGCCGCCCGGGCCATCCAGCTTGCGGCCGGGCGGGCAATGTCGGTGCGGTCGCCGTGCTTCAGGGCCATGACCAGACGCCGGCCCTGGTCCTTGTACAACAGCGCCGCCCGGCCCTGGTCCCACGGCCGGGGAAGGGCCAGGCAATCGTCGCATTCGATCCGGCAGCCGTCACCCTCTCCGGGCAGGGGCATCCCGCAACTGTCGCAGACCAGGCCTCCGATGAACGGCGTGTCGCGCCAACACGCCGGGCACAGACCGAAGTCGCTGCCCACCAGGGTCCCGCACCCAAGGCAGCGCGGCGGATAGATCACAGTGACCAGGGTTTGCAATGTGGCTTGCATGGGTCTACCTCAAGCGCCATGACCAGCGCCCCTCGCCGATTGACCGACCGAACGGCCCTGTCCCGGCACCGCGCCCGGGCCCAAGATCCGTTCCTGCACCGGCTGGCCCGGGACGAGGCCCAGGATCGCCTCTCCCTGGTTAACAGGACCTTTACGAAGATCGCCGTGGTCACGCCCTTCCCCCAGGTCTGGGAGGGGGCCGACGCGCATATCGTGCCCGACGACGACACCCTCGCGCTCGACCCGCAGGCGCATGATTGCATCATCCACGCCATGGCCCTGCACTGGGCCGACGACCCGGTCGGCCAGCTGATCCAGTGCCACCGCGCCCTGCAACCCGACGGCCTTCTGCTGGCGATCCTGCCCGGAGGCCGCAGTTTCCACGAATTGCGCAGCGTTCTGACCCAGGCCGAATCCGAGATCCTCGGCGGCCTGTCCCCCCGCGTCCTGCCCATGGCAGACATCCGCGACCTCGGAGCCCTGTTGCAACGGGTGGGCCTGGCCCTGCCCGTCGCCGATGCCGATACGCTCACCTTGACCTATCGCGACCTGGCGCACATGGCCCGGGACCTGCGCGACAGCGGAGAATCGAACGCCCTCGACGCCCGCCTCCGAACCGCAACACCAAGGACGGTCTTTGCCCGGGCGGCCGCGCTCTACGCCGACACCTTTGGAACAGCTGACGGCCGCCTCCCCGCGACGTTGGACTTGATCACGCTGACCGGCTGGGCGCCCGGCCCCGGTCAACCCCGGCCCCTGCGCCCGGGCACCGCGACCGAACGCCTCGCCCATGCGTTGAACTCGGCGGAAACGCCCCTGCCCGATTGACCCCCGCCCCCCACGGCTTATGTCGGCCAGCAAACCGCCCGCGCCATGCTTCAGGAGGCCCCGCATGCTCGACCAGACCCCGCCCCGGACCTGCCCGGCCCATGCACCCGCCGACCACCCGGCCCTGCCCCGGCCGCGAACCGGCGTCCTGCTGGCCAACCTCGGCACGCCGGATGGCACCGATTACTGGTCGATGCGCCGCTACCTGGGCGAATTCCTGTCCGACAAGCGGGTCATCGACTACCCGTCGTGGAAATGGCAGCCGATCCTGCAGCTGATCGTGCTGTCGAAACGGCCGTTCTCCTCGGGCGAGGCCTATCGGTCCATCTGGAACACCGAGGCCGACGAAAGCCCGCTGATGACCATCACCAAGGCCCAGACGACCAAGATCCGGGCGGAGCTGGCGGCCACCTACGGCGATGATGTCATGGTCGATTTCTGCATGCGCTACGGCAACCCGTCGACGGCCTCCAAGGTCCAGGCCATGGTCGCCGCCGGGTGCGAGCGCATCCTGTTCTTCCCGCTTTATCCCCAGTACGCCGGAGCCACGACGGCCACCGCCAACGACCAGTTCTTCCGCGCCCTGATGGCCGAGAAATGGCAACCCGCGACCCGCACCGTCGCCCCCTATTTCGACACCCCGCTTTATATCGAGGCCCTGGCCCAGTCGGTCGAACGCAAGTACGCCGAGCTCGACACCCAGCCGGACGTGCTGGTCTGCTCCTACCACGGCCTGCCGGAACGCTACCTGACCGAAGGCGATCCCTATCACTGCCAGTGCCAGAAGACGACGCGCCTGCTGAAGGAACGCCTGGGCTGGGACGACAGCCGGATCATCACGACCTTCCAGTCGAAATTCGGCCCCGAGGACTGGCTGCAGCCCTATACCGTCGAAGAGGTCGCCCGCCTGGCCGAGGCCGGCAAGACCAACATCGCCGTCTGCGCCCCGGCCTTTTCGGCCGATTGCATCGAGACCTTGGAAGAGATCAACGAAGAGATCCGCGAAAGCTTTGAAGAGGCCGGCGGCACGCACTTCACCTATGTGCCCTGCCTCAACGACGACGATGCCCACATCACCGCGCTGACCGCCGTTATCCGCGAAAACCTGCAGGGTTGGCTGGACGCGGGTTAACCTTTGCCCAAACCAAAAGGGCGGCCGACCATGTGGTCGCCGCCCTGGTGTAACGATCTGTTAAGCAGATCAGCTTGCGGCAACGGCCGCGGCCACGACGACCAGCAGCAGCAGCGGCAGCAGGATGCCGGCGGACGAGCCGGTGGTTTCTTCGACGATGACCGGCGCTTCGACGATCGGCTCTTCAAGCGAACCGGCAGTGGCGGTGGAAGCGGCGGCGGCAAATGCGGCGGCGGCGATGAGTTTCTTCATGACAATCTCCTTGTGGTACGCTCGCCCGTGGGGCGAGTCGCTGTCAATGACTGGTTGCATTAAAATCTAAGCACCGATGCAAGCGACTGAAAAGCGATGCTTATTGTGCGATGAGCGTTTTGTGGCCGATCCGCACCTGACCGCCATCCAAATGACATTTGGCCGGGGTTCGGACGTAGAAAAAGGCGGTGCAAGGCACCGCCTTTTTCAAAATCTTCTCGACGAGTCGATCAGCTTGCTGCGACAGCAGCAGCAACGACGACCAGCAGCAGCAGCGGCAGCAGGATGCCTGCCGACGAGCCGGTGGTTTCTTCGACGATGACCGGTGCTTCGACGATCGGCTCTTCCAGGCTGCCGGCCGAAGCGGTCGTTGCAGCAGCTGCGAAAGCGGCGGCGATGACGAGTTTCTTCATGTTAACCTCCAGATATAGCGCCGTCCAAAAAGGTAAACAGACGACGCACCCAAGACTTACCTCGTAGGATCTTCTAAGCAGCAAAGATGGGCCATTGCAAATGCTTGTCAGGGGCCGTCCCTTCGCCGCAGCGCAATGTCGTCAAATTAGCAACACTTGCGTACCCACCTGCGCCATCCCGAAAAGCTCGGCGATATGCTGGTTGTAAAGGCCGATGCAGCCGTTCGACGACCGCCGTCCGATCTTGCGCGTGTCGTGGGTGCCGTGGATCCGGTAATACTTCCAGCTGAGGTACAGCGCATGGGTCCCAAGCGGGTTGTTCGGCCCCGGCGGGATGTAATCCGGCCATTCCGGGTTGCGCTTCTTCATGTTCGGCGTCGGCGCCCAGCCCGGCCCCTCGACCTTCTGCGTCACCGAGGTCCGCCCCCGCCGCGTCAGGTCATCGGTCAGCGGCACCGAAGACGGGTACAGCTTGTAGATCGTTTCGTCCGCGGACCAGTAATGCAGCGCCCGGCTTTGCGTATCGACCAGGATCGCCCCGTTTCTCAGCGAACTGAAATAGGGCTGCCATTGCATCCCCCGAAAGCTGGAAATATTGCGCGGCACCGCCGGTTCCGGCTCGGGCTCGGGGTACAGAACCGACGCGGTGGACGGATCGATCGCACCCGGATCGCTGGCCTGGCCAAGCGCCGGCGCGCCGATCAGGGCTGCGCTGCCGGTCAGGAACGCGCGTCGGGTCGGGATGGAAAAGCCTGTCTTCTTCACCATGCTCCCACTCCTTTTGCATACTGGTCACCAGATGCGACAATGTTATTGCGGTTATGCCTCAGTCGCAATTCAAACGGCCGAACCACGCCCCCTGACACGTAAGTGAATTTGCCTCCGGCCCGGCGGCACGCTAAATCGAGCGCACACATTGACCACCGGAAAGCTCATGCTGCGTCTTTTTTACCTGATTCTGGCCGGATTCCTGGCCCTCTCGGCCTGTACGGCCCCGGAATACGCCAATGACACGCCGGGACGGTCCCCGACAAAGGCCTACCGGATCCGGTCGGGAGACGTCTCCAAGATCCAGTATCGGATGCTTGATTCGGTAAATTCCCTGCGCGCGGCATCCGGCGCCGGGCCGGTGCAGTTGGATGCGCAGCTGAACGCCGCCGCCGCCACCCATTCCCGCGACATGTCGGTACAGAACCGGCCCTGGCACTTCGGGTCGGACGGATCCTCGCCCCTGGACCGGGTGGCCCGCGCCGGCTACTACGGTCGCTTCCTTGGCGAAAACATCTCGGAAACCTACGAATCCGAAATCGAGACCCTGGGCGCCTGGATGGATCAGGCCGGCACACGCCAGGTCATCCTGGATCCGTCAGCCGTCAGCATGGGCTTCGCCTGGTACCAGGAAAACAGCGGCAAGATCTGGTGGACGATGATCATGGGCGGCTAAGGCCGCCCACACCCGTCACGCCCGCAGAGTGATCACCGTGCCGAGGTTCACCATCGCGTAGATCTCGGCCATTTCCTTGTCCTTCACCGAGATACACCCCGCGGTCCAGTCCTTGCCCTTGGCCCGCTCGTTGTTCGGCTGGCCGTGGATGAAGATGTCGCCGCCCGGCTTCTTGCCCATCGCCGCCGCGAACGCCCGGTCCTGCGCATTGGGATAAGAAATCCCCAGCGACAGGAAGAACGAGCTGCGCGGGTTCTTGCGGTCGATCCGATACGTCCCTTCGGGCGTCTTGCCGTCACCCTGGAACTGTTTCGGCCCGGCCGGAGCAAACCCCAGGTCGACCTTGTAATCCGTCAGGATGTCGGTGTGGTGCAGCAGGTACATCTTGCGCGCCGTCTTGTTTATGACGATCGATGTGACCTCTGGCCCTGTGTAAAGTCCGTACTTCCGGCTACATGCCGACAGCGCTGCCGCCGACAACGCCGTGCCAATCATGAATCTGCGGTTCATTGCCTGAAACCCTGTCTACCTCGGCCCGGAAAATACACAATTCCGGCCCCCGGCAGAAGTCACTTTTCGCTGTCTTCGGCCGGCAAACGGGCTTCGATGGCACGCAGGCGGGTCAAGACTTCGTCGCGGTAGGCATCGGTCGCCCCTTCGGTTTCGGCGTCATGGGCATCCTGCATCGAATTCACGATCAGGCCGACCAACAGGTTCACCACCGCAAAGCTGGTGACGATGATGAAGGGCACGAAGAAAGCCCAGGCATATTCGTACTGCGCCATGACCGGGCGCACGATGCCCATCGACCAGCTTTCCAGGGTCATGATCTGGAACAGCGAATAGGCCGACCGCCCCATGGTGCCGAACCATTCGGGGAAGCTGTCGGCAAAGAGGTTCGTCGCCATCACCGCCCCGATGTAGAAGATCATCGCCATCATCAGGAAGACGCTGGCCATGCCCGGCACGGCCCGGATAAAGCCCTCGACCACCCGGCGCAGCCGCGGCGCGGCCGAGATCACGCGCAGCACCCGCAGGATCCTCAGCGCCCGCAGCACCGACAGGCTTTGCGCCCCCGGCACCAGGGCAATGCCCACGATGACAAAGTCGAAAACGTTCCAGCCATTGCGGAAAAAGCCCAGCCGGTAGGCGAACAGCTTCAGGGCGATCTCGATGATGAAGACCATGAGGCACAGCCTGTCGATGACCTTCAACAGGCCGCCGATCGCCCCGGCAATGGTGTCCGAGGTATCCAGGCCCAGGACAATCGCATTCAGGATGATGACCCCGATGACGAAATTGTTCGTGCTCGGCCGTTCCAGCCACTCGGCCACCGTCTCGCGCTGCATCATGTCCGCCCGTCTCGTCTGTCTGCTAGACCCGTCGTCCCCGTCTAATGCGATAGCGAAAACGCTGCGGCAAGTTCCACATGGGTCGACCAGCGAAATTGATCCACCACCTGCACCCACATCAGGCGGTATCCCGCAGTCGTTAACACGCGCGCATCACGGGCAAAGGTCACCGGGTTGCACGAGACAGAGGCAATCACCGGCACCCGCGCCTCGGCCAGCATCCGAGTCTGAGCCTCTGCCCCGGCGCGCGGCGGGTCGATGACCACCGCGTCGTAACGGGTCAGCTCATCCGGGGTCAGGGGTCGGCGAAACAGGTCCCGCGCCTCGGTCGTGACCTTGCGCAACCCGTCGCCGTGACGCCACCCCCGGTCCAGCGCGGTCAACATCTCCGGCACTGCCTCGACCCCGTGCACCTCGGCCCGCCGAGCCAGCGGCAAGGTGAAGGTCCCGCTGCCACAGAACAGGTCGGCCACACGTTTGGCCCCGTCGGTGATCTCTTCGACCGCCGCCAGCAGGGCCGCCTCGCCCGATTTTGTCGCCTGCAGAAAAGCCCCGGACGGAGCAATCACCCGCGTCCCCCCGAACACCTGTTCCGGCGGCAACCGCGTGGCCACCACCTCGTCCTCCCAGGCAATCCGGGCCAATCCCCGCGTCGTGGCCAGGGCCGGCAGCGATTGGCGCAACTCCGCATCCAGGGGCTTCCCCCCGCGCACGGCCACGTCCAACCCGTTCTCCGTCTCGGTCACGGTTACCGCCAGGGGCCCCTTGCGCGAGGCCCCGATCCGCGCCAGCTCCTCAGCCACCGGCAAGGCTTCCACCAACGCAGGGCTCAGGACCCGGCACTTCGGAATTTCCGTGATCACATCCGACGCCCGGCCGTAAAACCCCGCCATGGCGCCCTTTTTCGTCCGTCGTGCAGCAATCACCGCCCGCCTGCGTGACTGCGCCGGCGATGTGATCACATCGCGGAAAACCGTCTCGATCCCCTGCGCCTCCAGCGCATGACGCACCACGTCCAGCTTCCACCCCGCCACGAACGGGTCAGAGCCATGTTGCAACGCGCACCCGCCACACCCTTTATAATGCGGACAGGGCGGCGACACCCTGTCAGACGACGGCTCGACGATCCGCACATCCACCAACCGGTCACCGTCGCGCCGGCCCTCGACCAGCTCTCCGGGCAAGGCCCGCGCCGCATAGACCGGCCCCTGGGCGATCCCGTCGCCCTGGTGACCCAATCGCTCGATCCGATGGCGCTCGGTCTGGCTCAAGGCGGCACTCCTGCTTCTTTCTCTTCAAAAATACCCCAGTAACGCCGCCAGCCAAAAGCGCCAAGCCCACTATTCCGCGGCCTCGGTCTGAATGAAGCCCCCGGACTGCCGCGCCCAGTACTGGGCATACAGCCCGCCCTCGGCCAACAGGTCCGCATGGGCCCCCGATTCCACGATCTGCCCGTGGTCCAGGACCACAATCCGGTCCATCTCGCTCAGCGTCGACAGCCGGTGCGCGATGGCCAGCACGGTCTTGCCCTCCATCACCCGGTGCAACGCCTGCTGGATCGCGGCCTCGACCTCGGAATCCAGCGCACTTGTCGCCTCGTCCAGCACCAGGATCGGCGCATCCTTCACGATGGCCCGGGCCAGCGCGATCCGCTGCCGCTGCCCACCGGACAGTTTCACACCGCGTTCGCCCAGGTGCGCGTCATAGCCCGTCCGGCCCCGGTGATCCTTCAGCCCAAGAATGAACTCGTGCGCCTCGGCCTTCTGCGCCGCCGCGATCATCTCCTCCTCGGTCGCGTCCGGCCGGCCGTACAGGATGTTGTCCCGGGCCGAGCGGTTGAACATCGCCGTTTCCTGCGTGACCATCGAGATCTGCTTGCGCAGGCTTTCCTGCGTGACCAGCGCCGTATCCTGCCCGTCGATCTCGATCCGGCCGCCTTCCGGCGCATAAAGCCGCAACAGAAGCGCCACCAGCGTCGACTTGCCCGCACCCGACGCGCCCACGATCCCCAGCTTTTCCCCCGGAGCGATGTCCAGGTTCAGCCCCGTGACCCCGCCTTCCTTGCGGCCATAGGTGAAATCCACGTCCTTGTACGACACACCCGCCGCCGAGACCTGCAATTCGGTGGCGTCCGGCGCATCCTCCAGCCGGTCGCGCGGGGTCAGGGTGCGGATGCCGTCCTCGATCTCGCCGATGTTGGTAAAGATCCCCAGGGACGCAAAGCTCACCCAGCCGGTCATCGTCGCCAGCCGGGTGGAGATCAGCCCCGCCGCCGCGATGTCCCCGGTCGAGGCCAGCCCCCGCCCCCACAGCCACAGCGCCATTATGATCAGCACGGTCGGCAACAGCCCGGCCAGCGTGAAGATCCACAGCCGGAAGGTCACCACCGTCGACGCCCAGGCGATCCCCGATTCCCGGTAGCCCGACAGGGCGCCCTCGGTCGCCGTCTCCTCGGCCTCGCCATGGGCAAACAGCTTTACCGTCCGGATATTGGTGATCGTGTCGACGATCTGGCCCGTGACCACCGCCCGCCGCGCCGCGCGCAGCTGCGACCGCTCGCGGATGCGCGGCAGGAAGTGTTTGACCAGGTAGACATAGGCCACCATCCAGATCGCCACGGCCAGCCCCAGCCGCCAATCGACCGCCGCCAGCAACAGCGCAGCACTGATCACCGCGGCCAGCGCGTTGCCCAGGATGTTGGTGCCTTCGGTGACGACTTCGGTCAGCGCCCGCGCCGTCTGCTGGCTTTTCTGGGCGATCCGCCCGGCGAAATCGTTGTCGAAATACGACAGGCTTTGCCCCAGCGTGTAGCGGTTCACCCGGTTCAGGGTCAGCGCGTACAGGTTGGGCCCCAATGTGACCGAGTTGAACGCCGCGTTGGCCGCCATCGACAGCGGCCAGATGCCCATATAAAAGACCGCAAGTAAGACAATCGCCCAAATATGAGACACGAGAAAGCCTGGTCCCACCGCCTGCGCCGTGTCGATGACCCAGCCGATCAGCCAGAAGCCCACCACCGTGGTAACCCCCACGGAAATCGAGGCCGCGATGGCCAGCCAGATCTGCGTCCAGGCCCCTTCCAGCGCCCACCCCATAAATGGGATCAGCTTTTGCGGAGGATAGCCCTCGGCCCGGCGAAACGGCGCGATCGTGTCGGCAAGCCGTTGATAAACAGGATGAATATTGGCGACCTTGCATTCCGCAACCTCGCCTTCTGGCCATTTCATGTGTGTTGCTCCGAAAAGGACGGCCTTATTCGGCCGCCTCGGGGTTCAGGAATCCGCCGGATTGCCGCGTCCAGAAGCCGGCATAAAGACCACCTTTGGCCAGCAACTCGCTGTGCGAGCCCTGCTCGGCGATGCGGCCCCGGTCCAGGACGATGATCCGGTCCATATGAGCAATGGTAGAGAGCCTGTGCGCAATGGCAATGACGGTCTTGCCGGACATCACATTATAAAGCGTGTCCTGGATCTGTGCCTCGACCTCGGAATCCAGCGCGCTGGTCGCTTCGTCCAGCACCAGGATCGGCGCGTCTTTCAGGATGACGCGCGCCATGGCGATCCGCTGCCGCTGACCGCCCGACAGCTTCACACCGCGCTCGCCCACATGGGCATCATAGCCCGTGCGCCCCTGCCGGTCCTGAAGACCCAGGATGAAGTCATGCGCCGCCGCCTGTTTCGCCGCGTCGATCATCTGGGCATCCGTCGCGTCCGGCCGGCCATACAGCAGGTTGGCCCGGATCGAGCGGTGCAGCAGGGAACTGTCCTGCGTGACCATGCCGATCTGCTGGCGCAGCGACGTCTGGCGCACGGCCGACACGTCCTGTCCGTCGATCAGGATCCGCCCCTCTTCCGGGTCACGGAACCGCAACAGCAAGTTGACCAGCGAGGATTTCCCCGCGCCCGACCGCCCCACCAGGCCGACCTTTTCGCCGGGCCGGATGGTCAGGTTCAGATGATCCAGCCCGCCGGACCCCTTGCCATAATGCTGCGTGACCGCGTCGAACCGGATCTTTCCGTCCGTCACCTGCAATGCCGGCGCCTGGGGTTTGTCGACCAGCGCGTGCGGCACGGAAATCGACCGCAGCCCTTCCTGGATCACCCCCATATGTTCGAACAGGCGGATCGTGACCCACATGATCCAGCCGGACATCCCGTTCAGCCGCATCACCAGGGCCGAGGCCGCCGCGACCTCTCCGATCGTCACGGCCTGGATCGACCACAGGTACATGGCCAGCCCCAGGACCCCGATGATCATCGCGCCGTTCAGGAAGTTCAGAAGGAAGTGCATTTCGGTCATCAGCCGCAGGAACCGCTGCAACCGCAGCCGGTGCCGGCGCATGGCCGACAGCACATAGCCTTCTTCTTGCGCGTCGTCGGCGAACAGTTTGACCGTTTCGATGTTGGTGTAGGCATCGACCACCCGGGCCGTGACCATCGACCGCGCGTCCGACGATTTCTCGGACGCGACGGCCACCCGTTTCGCAAGCGCGATGTTGTAGGTGACGTAGGCCCCCAGCCAGGCCAGCAAGGGGATCACCAGCCAGATGTCGAAGGCCGCGATCATCACTGCTGCCGAGATCACGTAGACCAGGGCGAACCAGACCGCTTCGAACATCATGTAGGAGCTGTCTTCGACTGCCGGACCCTGCTGCATGACCCGGTTGGTCAGCCGCCCGGCAAAGTCGTTCTGGAAGAAGGTCATCGACTGGCCCAGCATGTGCTTGTGGGACCGCCAGCGCACCAGGTCCTGGCTATTGGACACCAGGGTCTGTTCCAGGAACATGTGCGCCAGGCCGATGATCAACGGCCGGAAGAAAAAGATCGCGATGGTCGCGATGATCAGTTCCGTCCCGTTGGCCTGCCAGAATTCAGCCACGCCACCGTCGGCCATCAGGTCGATCAGCCGGCCGGTGTAGAACAGCAGCGATACCTCGACGACGGCCACGGCCACCGACATGGTGGCCATCACGGGCAACCATTTGCCGAAGGGTTTCAGCATCGACAGCATGTAGGGCACCAGTCGCGACGGAGGCGTGCCGGCTGGATGATCCGCGAAGGGGTCGATCAGGTCTTCAAAGGTTTTCAGAATCTTTCCGGCATATGATTTCGCCGGTTTCATGATGCGCGCGCTCATTCCGCCGCCTCCACTTCGGTTCCGATAAATCCCCCCGATTGCCGCGCCCAAAGAGCCGCATACAGACCCTCCTGCGCCAGCAGCTCTTCATGCGTGCCGTCCTCGACAATGCGCCCTTCGTCCATCACCAGGATCCGGTCCATCTGGGCGATGGTCGACAGCCGGTGGGCAATGGCGATGACCGTCTTGCCCACCATGATGCCGTAAAGCGTGTGCTGGATCGCGGCCTCCACCTCGGAATCCAGCGCGCTGGTGGCTTCGTCCAGCACCAGGATCGGAGCGTTCTTCAGCATCACCCGGGCCAGCGTGATCCGCTGACGTTGCCCGCCCGACAGTTTCACGCCCCGTTCGCCCACGTGCGCATCATAGCCCGAGCGGCCTTGCAGATCCGTCAAGGTTTGAATGAAATCATGGGCTTCGGCCTGCTGAGCCGCCCCGACCATTTCCAGCTCGGTTGCCTCGGGCCGGCCATACAGGATGTTCTCTCGCACTGACCGATGCAGCAGCGCGCTGTCTTGCTGCACCATGCCGATATGGCG
This sequence comes from Paracoccaceae bacterium, assembly GCA_002709405.1. GTDB lineage: Bacteria > Pseudomonadota > Alphaproteobacteria > Rhodobacterales > Rhodobacteraceae > Marinibacterium. The sequence goes on along the minus strand of PAQV01000035.1, from coordinate 60,771 downwards.
GCGCAGGCTTTCCTGGGTCACGGCGGAAATGTCCTGCCCGTCGATTTCGATCCGCCCGGTTTCGACGTCGTAGAACCGCAGCAACAGCTTCACCAACGTCGACTTTCCCGCGCCCGACCGCCCGATCAACCCGACCTTCTGACCCGGAGCGATGTCCAGGTCGATCCTGTCCAGCCCTCCGGCCCCCTTGCCGTAGTGGTGGCTGAGGCCCTTGATCGCAATCCGGCCCTGGCCGAATTCCAGCGGCGTCGCGCCCGTCGCATCGACCAGGTCGATAGGTTGCGAAATCGTTTCAAGGCCCTCTTTGACGATGCCCAGCTGGCGGAAGAACGTGGTCAGAGCCCACATGATCCAGCCCGTCATGGCGTTCAGCCGCAGGGTCAAAGCCGTCGCCGCGGCAACCACGCCGACACTGGCAGAGCCCTGCATCCACAGCGCGATCGCCCAGCCGACGACCCCCACGATCAGCAGGCCATTCAGAGTCACCAGCACCACGTCCATCGTGGTAAAGACCCGCATTTCGCCGCGCCCGGCTTCCAGGGCCAGGTCGTTGGCCTCTTTCATGTGGGTCAGTTCCAGGTCGTGATGGGCGAACATCTTGACCGAATGGATGTTGGAATAGCTGTCGACGATGCGCCCGGTCAGTTCGGACCGCGCCTCGGAAAAGGCCTGGCTGGCCGGCCCGACACGGGCCAGGGTCCAGTGCATCAGGACGGCATACCCGACGAACCACAGGGTCAGCGGCAGCAGCAACCGGACATCGGCGGCCATCAGCAGCACGCCGGCCCCGACGAGGTAGGCCAGCGCAAAGGTCAGCGCGTCGAAGGTCTGGAAGACGACCTCGCTGGCGGCCATCGGGGTTTGCATGACCCGGTTGGCGATCCGCCCGGCAAAGTCATTTTCGTACCAACCGACCGACTGGCGCAACACCTGCCGGTGCGCCCGCCACCGGACCAAGGTCGTCATCTGCGGCAGAATCGTGTTGTTCAGCAGCATGACATCGACGATGTGCAGCGCCGGCCGCACCAGCAGAATCAAGGCGGCTGCAATCAGAAACTCGGTGCCGTGCTGGGCCCAGACTTCGGCCGGCGGCCCGATCAGCAGATCAACGAGGCGGCCCATGTAGCCGATCAGGCCGATTTCGACCACGGCCACCACGACGGACAGGATCCCCGTAACCCAGAAGACCCCGAAAAACGGTCGGCAGTAGTCTTTGAAAAAGGACCAGACCCCGGGTTTGGGCTGATCGGTTTCATCATAGTCGACATAAGAATCGACCAGCGACTCGAAAAAACGGAACATGAGAAGAGTACCTGTCGGTGCTCGTACAATGAGAGCGGATTTTTAAAGGGGTTATGATGCGGTGTCTCGGCCTGGGCCGGACCATCACAAGGATCGGTCGGCCTTAGCCGTGATAATTCCAGATCCCGTGATACATGCGCATCCCTCCGACATGGGTGATGACGGTCAATTACATGATGAAATCATGTTTGTCACCCCTCTTGGGCGCGCGAAATCTCCAAAAGTGCGGCCCGGGTCAGGGTAAAGCCCGACGATATCCAGGATTGTTCCAGTTTTTTCAACTGGTTACCTAGTGCTGCCCCTTTATGCATCGGCATCAGGTCGCGGGCTGATATGGGGAACTCTGCCGCCGCGCCGATATCCACCTGGGCAAGCTCATCAGCCCCAAGCGGTTGTTCCATCAGTGCAGCGCGCAGCAAGATGACATCGCGCCCCGCCTCACACCCCAGACGATACCCCAGTTCGGCCCCGCTTTGCCCGGCCGTTGCACTGTCGCGCAGTCCTGTGCATCGGTCCCGCTTGGCGCGGCTCAACCGCAGGGTGTCCATAAGGTCCGCGTCGCCCAGCGCTGCCAGGCGCCGGATCGGGTCGGGCGCGAACCCGTGGGTCTGCTCCAGGTGCACCAGCGGCGCGAGGGCGCGATCGTCGGCCCCCGGCAACACATGCATTAACGCTCCGGTCATGCGCATTGCGGCCACCGCGGGCGCCGGATCGGGGGCAGACAACAGCTTGAGCGTTTCGGCACCGACCCGTTCCCGCGACAGGGTGTCCAGCCCGTCCAGGTGGTTGGCGATCGCATCCAGAGCGTCCGGGTCCATGCCTTGGGCCGCATCCCCGTACCAGGCGTGAAAGCGAAAATACCGTAAGGATCGCAGGTAGTCTTCCTGAATACGCCGCGCCGCCGAGCCAATGAAGCGCACCCGTCGCGCCTGCAGGTCAGGCAGCCCGCCAAGCGGATCGATCAGAGTGCCATCGATGCGGGCATAAAGCGCGTTCATGGTGAAGTCGCGCCGGCGGGCATCATCGTCGACAGTGTCGGCAAAGGCCACAACGGCCCGTCGCCCGTCCGTTTCGATATCCTTGCGAAACGTCGTGATTTCAATGGGTTCCCCATCGTGCACCACGGTGACGGTACCATGGTCGATCCCGGTTGGAATGGCCTTCAGCCCAGCCCTGCCGGCCAGGTCGATAACCGTTTCAGGATGGGCATCGGTCGACAGGTCCAGGTCACTGACAGGCGCGTCCAGAAGGGTGTTGCGCACGCAGCCACCGACAAACAGAGCCTGATACCCCGCGCCATCCAGCATGGCGCAGACCTTCTGCGCAGGCAGCCGGGTTAACCATTCGCCCGCGATCCGGGTCACGCCCGCATCCGTTCGGCAAATGTGCGCAACATCCGCGCGGTCGCGCCCCATATGTAATAGGGTCCATATGGCACCGTGAAGTAATGCCGTTGGCTCCCCCGCCACCGCCGGGACTGAACGCTGTAATTGGCCGGGTCCAGGAGGTGATCCAACGGCACGTCGAAGGCCTCTTCGACCTCGCCCGGTTCGGGACGAATGGAAAACGGCGTCTCGATCAAGGCCACCACCGGCGTCACCATGAAACTGGTCACCGTCTCGTGCGCGGGCATCGTGCCAAGAACCCGAACCGAGGATCGCGGCAGGGCGACCTCTTCCTCGGCCTCTCTGAGCGCGGCGTCGATGACATCGGCGTCGGTGTCATCCTGCTTGCCGCCCGGAAAGGCGATCTGGCCGGGATGGTGTTTCAACCTGGACGACCGCTTGGTCAACAAAACCCGCGGCGCTGCACCTGTCACGTCGATGCCCAGAAGGACCCCCGCCGGGCGCAGCTTGCGGCCCGGCGGAAGCTGAACTTCGGGATTGAGGTCGAAATCCGACGACGGGCCCCCAGACCCGCCCAAAGCCCGGATGATTCGATCCTCAAGCGCGGTCACGGTGCGTCCTTCTTCGCCTCGAACCCGAGCGTTTCCGGATCAAGGTCGTAATGCGCCCCGCAGAACTGGCAATCGGCGGTCACCCGTCCTTCGTCGGTGGTCATCTTCTCGATGTCCTTGGCCGAGTAGATCGACAGCGATTGGCGCACGCGATCTTCGGAACAGGTGCACCCGAAGCGAACGGCCTGGGCGTCGTAGACACGCGGCTGTTCCTCGTGAAACAGGCGCACCAACAGGTCGGTCGCGGTGATGCCCGGGCCGATCAGTTCCAAGTCCTCAACCGTGTCGAGCAGGATGTTGATCCGGTTCCAGTTCTCTTCCTGTTCGCCATCGACCAGGTCGGCCGGGCGCAGGATGTCCCCGTCACCCTGGCTGGACGCCACGAAGGGCGAGGCCTTGGGCATGTGCTGGATCATGATCCCACCGGCTCGCCAATGTTCGGGTTCGTCCGGGGTGGTCGACTTGCCAAAGCTGAGCGCGAACCGGGTCGGCAGCTGTTCCGACTGGGCGAAATAGGCCTGCGCGCAATCGGCAAGCGACTTGCCGTCCAGCGGCGTGATCCCCTGGTAAGGCGCGGTGCCCTTGCCCTGGTCGATCAGGATGGCGAAGTATCCGTCGCCCACCTGGTCAAAGGGCGTTTCATTGGTCAGCCGCTCGGCGTCAAAGCTGGCATAGGCCCGGATCTGGGCCGGCGCACCCTCTTCGGCCGGGGCAAAGTAATCCGTGGCAATCATGCGCACGGGCCCCTTCGACTGGACCTGCAGCGACAGTTTCCAGCGCAGCGAAATCGTCTGGCCGATCAGCGCGGTCAACAGCGCCATTTCCGCCACCAGCGCTTCGACCTGGGGCGGGTAATCATGTTGCTTCAGGATTCCGTCGAGCACACCGTCAAGCCGCGCCACGCGGCCGCGCATGTCCGAGGCATCAAGTTGGAAGGGCAGGACCGTGTCGTCCCACGCAAGTTTGGATCCGATGGTCATGGGGTTTCCTTGGTTGCCGTGGATTGGCATATCGCGCCTATATAAGCGGAACAAGCACGGTTGAAAGGGGCTGACATGATCCGACGTTTCGGAGAACCACCCGAACCAGGGCGAAAATACACGCGCCGCGTCGGGGCTTATGCGCTTCTGGAACGTGATGGGGCGCTGTTGCTGACGTTGCAGGAAGACCCCGGGCCCGAGCTTCAATTACCCGGGGGCGGCATTGATCCCGGCGAATCCCCCATCGCGGCGCTGCATCGTGAAGTGCACGAGGAAACCGGCTGGTCAATTTCGGATCCCTGCCGCGTGGGTGCGTTTCGCCGGTTCACCTACATGCCGGAATATGACCTTTACGCCGAAAAGATCTGCCTGATTTACCTGGCACGCCCAGCGCGCCGGCACGGACCGCCCATCGAACCTGGCCATTCCGCCGTCTGGCTGCCGCCAAGCGAAGCGGCCCGGCTTCTGGGCAATTCCGGAGACCGCCACTTTGCCGCCGCACTGGCCCGTGGTTTGTCCTCCGCCTGACATCCACCGTGCCGAAACCAGCGGTGAAAGCGCACCATCGATTGCGGTCAGGGGGTGGATATGCCCACCCCCTTGCCGGTGTATTCGAAGAGCGTCGCCGACACATCGTCTTCCAACCGCGATTCATCCTCCATTTCTTCGATCAGGCGCCAATACAGATCGTTCATGAATTCCCGCCCGGTGGGTGCAGGCAACGACTCTTTGACAAGGCGCAGCAGACCTTCCTCTTCCAGCATATCCCCGGATTTCAGCCGCGCTTCGGTAAAGCCGTCTGTATAAAGCAGCAGCCGATCGCCCGGTTGCATCCTCAGCTCCACCTGTTCGAATTTAACATCTGAAATCAGGCCGATAGGCACGCCTCCCTGACCCACGAAGCCCATTGTCCCGTCCGCGCGGATCAGCAGGGGGTGAGGATGCCCGGCCTGCACAAGGCGCACGATGCCCCGCCTCAGATCGGCTGTCGCATAGACCATCGTGAAATATTCGGCGATGCCCGCATCCACCATCAACCGTTCGTTCAGGGCACGCGCCACGGCGATCGGCGGCCGCAGCGCGTAGAACCGGTTGAAGCGCTTTTCCACCGCGATGTTCAGATCCAGGTGCGCATGGCTCAGGTAGCTTCCGATCCGCGCGGTCATCATCGCCGAGGTGATCCCGTGGCCGGAAACGTCGATCGAGTAGAACCCGACCCGGTTCGGCCCCGGCGCAAACATGCCCACCAGGTCTCCCCCGATATGGCCGCAGGGTTTCAGCAACAGGCTAACCCGCCCGGCCCCGAAGTCACGGTCGAAATCGGGAACCAGCGAGTCCTGGATCGTCTTGGCCTGCAGTAGATCCCGGTCAATGACGTCGTAGGCGTCCTGTAATTTACTGAGTGTTTCCAGGATCATACGGTTCTTGCCTTCAAGCTCGCGCTGCATGTTCAGCAGCCGCTCTCCGGCAGTGACTCGCGCGCGCAGCTCGTTGGCGCTGACCGGTTTGGTCAGGAAATCGTCGGCCCCGGCATCCAGACCGCGCGCGATGTCATCGGTTTCGCTTTTGGATGTCAGCAGGATGAAATAGCCGTAGGCTTCTCCGCTCCGCTCTCGGAAAAGGCGGCAGAATTGAAGCCCGTCCATCCCGGGCATCATCCAGTCGCTCATCACGAAATCGGGCGGATGCGCCGCGGCCCTGGCCAGCGCCTCTTCTCCGCTGGCTGCTTCGTCGACGGAATAGCCCCATTTTTTCAATAAGGTAACCAGTATCCTTCGTTGCAGTCGACTGTCATCGACGACCAGCACATGGCGGCGCGCATCACGTTCGGGAACGGGCGCTAAGAAGTCTGTATCGGCGTTCAATCTATCCTGCGGGTCGGCTGTCGTAGGGTTGAAAGTCTGGATTTCGGGGTCGGGCCGCCGCAGCATCCGTCCTGGCTCTTAACGGCACATGAAAGCTAAAATCCTGTCCTTTCAAATGCCTTTGTTCAGCCTTCGTTAAGCCCGTTCCGCCAGTTTGGCTGGGCGGGACGGGAGAAAAGGCCGGGCGAAAGGGCCTGAATAACAAGGATGGAATGCGCATGATTGATTGGGCACGGGTCAGCGAATTGCGTGACGAGGTCGGCCCGGAAGACTTTGAAGAAGTGTTGCACCTCTTCCTGGAAGAGGTCGAAGATGTCGTGACCCGGCTACAGTCCGGCGGTGATCCCAACGCGCTTGAGGCGGATCTTCACTTTCTGCGGGGAAGCGCGCTCAGTCTCGGGTTCACAAGCTTTTCCAGCCTGTGCCTGGAAGCCGAACAGAAGGCCGCCGACGGCTGCGCGACAAGTGAAGAAATTTCCGAAGTGCTGTTCGCCTTCTTCAGTTCGAAAGCCGAATTCCTGGAAGGTCTGCCAGCGGCCATCGCGGCATGACGGCCCCGATCACAGCACGAATTGAGCAACCGTTTCGTCGTCGGTGATGTCTTCGTAGGTCAGGCCCGCCGCGTTCAGGCGCGCGAACAGCTTGTCGAAATTGTCCGGTTGCGTGGTTTCGATCCCGATCAGGACAGATCCGAAGTTCCGCGCCGATTTCTTCAGGTATTCGAACCGGGCAATGTCATCTTCGGGGCCGAGGATATTCAGGAACTCCTTCAAGGCACCAGGCCGCTGGGGCAGCCGCAGGATGAAATATTTCTTCACGCCCATGTAGCGCTGCGCCCGTTCCTTGACTTCCGGCAAGCGCTCAAAGTCGAAATTTCCGCCCGAGGTCACGGCCACAACTGTCTTGCCACGAATCTCGTCACGTAGTTCATCCAGGGCTTCGACAGCCAGGGCGCCGGCTGGCTCCAGAACGATCCCTTCGACGTTCAGCATCTCGAGGATCGTCCGGCAAATCCGGTCTTCACTCAACACCAGCACGTCGTGCACCGGCACGTCGGACAAAAGGTCAAATGGCTTCGCTCCGATCCGGGCAACTGCGGCCCCATCCACAAAGTTATCCACATGACCCAGCGTCACCGGGGATTTCGAGGTCAGCGCCGCATGAAGGCACGCACCCCCCAAAGGCTCGACAAAACGGCAGGCGCTACGCTTGTTCAGCCACGAATAGACCCCCGAGGACATGCCTCCGCCCCCGACCGGCAAGAAAACCATATCCGGCATCTGACCCAGCTGATCGTATATTTCCACAGCCAGCGACGCCTGGCCTTCGATCACGTCATCGTCGTCAAACGGCGCCAGGAAATGGCCCCCTTCGCGCGCGCACCATTCCTGCGCCGCGGCCAGGGTTTCGTCGAAGTAGTCCCCGGTCATATGGATCTCGATATGACCCTCGCCGAACATCCGGGTCTTCATGACCTTCTGCTGGGGCGTCGTCACCGGCATGAAGATCACGCCCCGCTTGCCGAAATGCCGGCACATGAAGGCGACGCCCTGCGCGTGGTTGCCCGCACTGGCGCAAACGAACAGCTCTTTTTCCGGCAGTTTCCGCATGGCGTTCAGCGCGCCACGGATCTTGTAGGAACGAACCGGGCTGAGATCTTCACGCTTTAGCCAGATATCGGCGTCATACCGGTCGGACAACAGCGCGTTGCGCTGCAGGGGCGTGGGCGGGAAGACGGCGCGCATGGCGGTTTCGGCTGCGCGGGCACGGTCCTGGAATGTCGGCTCATCGGTCATGGCCCCTCTGTGCCCCGGTCCGCGCGCCGATACAAGCGCCCCCACCTTGCCGATCGACGCAAAAACCGCTAACGGGCAGGGCGTTCAACGAAGGAAAACGTGATGTCCGCGCCGAAGAAAGTTGTGCTCGCCTATTCCGGCGGCCTCGACACCTCGATCATTCTCAAATGGCTGCAGACCGAATATGGCTGCGAGGTCGTGACCTTCACCGCCGACCTCGGCCAGGGCGAAGAGCTGGAACCAGCTCGCGCCAAGGCCGAGATGATGGGCGCGAAGGCGATCTATATCGAGGATCTCCGAGAAGAATTCGTGCGCGATTTCGTCTTTCCCATGTTCCGGGCCAATGCCCTTTACGAAGGCTTGTACCTGCTGGGCACCTCGATCGCGCGTCCGCTGATTTCCAAGCGGCTGGTCGAAATCGCAGAGGCCGAGGGCGCCGATGCCGTGGCCCATGGCGCGACCGGCAAGGGCAACGACCAGGTGCGCTTCGAACTGTCGGCCTATGCGCTGAACCCCGACATCAAGGTCATTGCGCCCTGGCGCGAATGGGACCTGACCTCGCGTACCCGACTGATTGATTTCGCAGAGAAAAATCAGATCCCGATCGCCAAGGACAAGCGCGGAGAAGCGCCGTTCTCGGTCGATGCGAACCTGCTGCACACCTCCTCCGAGGGCAAGGTCCTGGAAGACCCGGCCGAGGCCGCGCCCGATTATGTCTACCAGCGCACCGTATCGCCCGAGGAGGCTCCGAACGAACCCGAGTTCATCGAGATCGGGTTTGAAAAGGGCGATGCAGTGTCGATCAATGGCGAGGCGATGTCGCCCGCCAAGATCCTGACCAAGCTGAACGAGCTGGGCGGCAAGCACGGCATCGGGCGGCTGGACTTCGTCGAAAACCGGTTCGTCGGCATGAAGTCCCGTGGGATCTATGAAACCCCGGGCGGTACCGTCCTGCTGGAAGCGCATCGCGGGATCGAACAGATCACGCTCGACAGCGGGGCCGGCCACCTGAAGGATTCGCTCATGCCGCGCTATGCCGAGCTAATCTACAACGGGTTCTGGTTCTCGCCCGAGCGCGAGATGCTGCAGGCCGCCATCGACAAAAGCCAGGAACATGTGTCCGGCACCGTCCGGTTGAAACTCTACAAGGGCGCGGCGACCTGCGTCGGCCGCTGGTCGGATCGTTCGCTGTATTCCGAGGCGCATGTCACCTTTGAAGACGATGCCGGTGCCTATGATCAGAAGGACGCCCAGGGTTTCATTCAGCTGAACGCCCTGCGGCTGAAGCTGCTGGCGGCACGAAAGCGCCGGTTGAAGTAGCAGGCGCACCGAACGCGCGCCTGCAATTTTTCTATTAGTAGGCGCGCGATATTTCGCGAACGGGTGCGTTGCCGGATCGTTTCACGAGTTCAATAGCGGCGTACACATCATTTCTGTTGTGATACCCTTCGCCGGAGTTTGCGATCTTCCGGTGGTTTCCCGCCAAAAGTCGCCAGCGCCAGTAGCCTGCTTGGTCTCTGTACACTTCGTAGAACAATGTTTGTCCTCCAAGGTCACTTGTCGACACCGGCATTATTGTCGGAATCGACGAGAACGCCGCAGCATGCTTGACGGATGCGCCAATTTCCATGAGAATCATGGTGTCTTGGTAGGACTGGCTTCCGTCTACGGTCGTCATGGGGCATCTACATATTGTAGGTGCCCCTAAATGATTCCGGAGATTCCCACGGGAGTCGAGTCTTTTTCTATTAGGACATACTAAATCTCGTTAGTATCAGCTTATTGGCTACTGAGGGTTGTCTATGGACGCGCAGAAATTTCTAGACGCGCAAGACAAGGTCTGGCCGCAGGTGGTGCGGGAATTGAAGCGGGGCGAAAAGACCTCGCACTGGATCTGGTACGTTTTCCCACAATTGGCATCCCTGGGGCGGTCCGAAAGGGCGCGTCATTTCGGGTTGGCAGACCTGGCCGAGGCCGAAGCCTACCTGGCCCATCCCGTTCTTCGGGAGCGGCTGGAGGAGGTTGCCGAATTGTTGATGTTGCACCGGGGGTCGTCGCCCGAGGATATTCTGGGCCCGGTGGATGCCCTGAAGGTGCGGTCCTCCATGACGTTGTTTTCACAGGTTGACGGCGCCCCCGAGGTGTTCGGGACGGTGCTTGACATTTTCTATGATGGGGTACGTTGTCCCGAAAGTGAGACAAAGTAGCGGATCGCGCCCGGTTAAACGAGCGCAACCTTTTCAGCTGGCCAGCTTCAGTGGCAGCATGGTTTCATAATAATGCATCGCCTCGGCCAGAAGATCGGAATAGGCGCCCTCCAGCACCGGCAAGGCGCCCTCGGCCCCGGCGAACCCGGTGGATTGATGCACCGCCGCGTACCAGACCTTGGCCCAGATCCCATCGTCCGCATGCTCTCCGGCAGGCCAGTGCAGCATGGCCGGATCCCAGTCCAACCCGATGGCATCGCACAGCCCTTGCAGTGCGGCCTTCGGATCGGTCCGAATATCCGCACTATCGATAACAACCGGGGTCTGGCCCAAAGCCGTGACATGGTCGAACAACTCGGCCTGCTGGCGAAACCCGATATCGTCCAGAACCGGCGCTTCGCGTTTCTTTGCATAGCTGGCGATGACCCGGGCAGGATGGCGGATCAGGAAGACGTTGGTGACCTCGGCCATCCAGTCGCGGGGCACGCCCTCGATCATGTGCTGGGTCATATGTTTTTGATACCAATGGGCTTTCTGACCCGGTATCGGGCCGACCATGTCCGCCGCGACCGCCTTTGGATCCTGCGACTGGCTGGCCAGGATATCGTCGCGCATCGGATGATCGATGCCGGTGCGCTCCAGGTAGGCGGCATAAAACGGTTCGTCCGTCACCGCGCAATCGGACCGGGCTCCGAAGGAATACATCAGGGCCGTAGACAGGTTGCGCGGCCCGGACCACATCGCGATCCTCATGCCCGGGCGTCCTCGGCCACAAGATCCTTGTACAATCCGCGCAAGCGGGTCGTGACGGGCCCAAGCTCTCCGGTTCCGATCACCCGCCCGTCGATCTGGCCGACCGGGGTTTGCGCGCCAAAGGTGCCGGTCAGGAAGGCCTCGTCCGCGGAATAGGTGTCGACCAGCGAATAGTTGCGTTCATGAATGGGAATGTCGTTGGCCTTGCACAGGTCGATTACCTTTTGCCGGGTGATCCCGTTCATGCAGTAATCCCCGGTCGAGGTCCAAACCTCGCCCTTCTTCACGATGAAGAAGTTGCAGGCATTTGTCGTGTTCACGAAACCATGGACGTCCAGCATCAGGGCTTCGTCGGCCCCGGCCTTTTCGGCGGCAATACAGGCTAGGATGCAGTTCAGCTTGGAATGAGAGTTCAGCTTGGGATCCTGGGTCATGGGCAACCCTCTCAGATGTGGGACAGTTGCCAAGTTAATGGGACGCGGCAATGACGGCTTGGAATGTTCCATCAGGATCACCATCGTCGGCCCCTGTTGCGACAGGGCCGGATGCTGGAACGGCCGCGTCTTGACACCGCGCGTGACCATCAGCCGGCAATGCGCGTCCGTCGTCATGCCGTTGGCCTCTTGCGTGGCGCGCAGGGCGGCGATCACCCCGGCCCGGTCCATGCCCAGATCCAGGTCGATGGCCTTGACGGCCTCGAACAAGCGGTCCATGTGGTCATCCAGGAACGCCCAGTGACCATCGTAGAGCCGCAGGCCTTCCCACACGCCGTCACCCAGCATGAACCCGCTGTCATAGATACTGACGGTGGCCTGCGCCTTGGGCTTCAGTTCGCCATTGATCCAGATGAGGATCTCTTCGTTGCGGGCGTCTTCTTCCGCCTGATGAGTCGTGACGTGATCGTTCATGGGCCTCGGTCCTTGTTTGCGCTCTTGCTAGGCGCTTGGCGAGGCCTTCGCAATCAGCGGATCCTCCAGTAGCGCCCATGTTTGCTTGCCAACGATTCCGTCGCTGACAAGACCGGCAGAGACCTGGGCCTGGCGCACCGCCAGCAGGGTTGCTGGCCCGAAATCGGCATCCACGGCCAGCGGCACGCCGGTCGCGGCAAGGGCGCGCTGCAACCGTTCGACCTCGGGCCCGAAGGAGCCAAGGCGCAAAACCGGGCCGGCGGCCTGCCCTGCACCGACACCGGCGGCCCATCGCAGGGCCACCGCCCGTTTGGCCCGGGCCAGGCAGGCCTGGCGATCCTCCAGCCCGTTCAGCCGCCCGTTTACCTTGCGCGTCACGGCCAACAGGTCATCCGCATCGCACAGCGGATTGATGTCGTGATCCTGCCAATACACGCAGGCGATCCGCAACGAGGTCACGGGATCGGCCGCCAGCGCCGGCTGGTCCTCCAGCGGCAGCCCCATCAGGCCGCCATACCGGCGATAATTGTGCCGCCCGGTCAGTTGCAGCAGCCCCCGACCCTTGTAGCGCGGCCCGTCGCCGGGCTCGGTATTGCCCAGGTCCGCGCGCCCTTCGTAGGCCTCGCCCGAGGCGAATTCCTGCGTGGTGCGAAACCCGGCGCATTCATGGGTGATCTGGGCCATGAAATGGGCGATCCGCAGCGGGCTGTCGACCTGGTATTCGGCCAGGACGGCGGCCATCCCATCGGCCAGGGCAAAGACGATACGCCGCTGTTGCAGCGCCTCGCGGCCGGTGAATTCGGGCGCGATGGACAGGATGAAGTCTCCGTCAAGCGGGATCATGGGGGCCTCGGTCTTGGGTGCTGGTCAAGGGTTGGCCCCCTGTTCACCGCCGGTCAAGGCCTTGTGAAAGCACGTTTCACCGGTTGAGCGGCCGCGATCTGATCGCCAAGCTGACCCAACCTGATGAGAAAGGAACGGATCCATGCAGGTGTTGGACAATCTCAAGGCCGGCGTTCTGGCCGCTGCCATCCTGGTCGGGGGCGTGGTCTGCCAGGCCGCTCATGCGGCGGGGACGGAAACCCTGACGGTGGCGGGCGGCTGTTTCTGGTGTGTCGAGGCCGATTTCGAAAAGGTCGAGGGCGTGCAAGAGGTCGTGTCCGGCTTTACCAGGGGCACGGTCGAAGACCCCAGCTACAAGCAGGTCGTGCGCGGGGGCACCGGCCATTACGAGGCGGTCGAGATCCGCTTCGATCCCGCCGTGGTGTCGCGCAAACAGTTGCTGGACCTGTTCCTGCGGTCGGTCGACGTGACCGATGCGGGGGGCCAGTTCTGCGATCGGGGCGACAGTTACCGCACTGCGATCTTTGCCGCATCGGGGTCCGAAGAAGACCTGGCCGAAGACGCCATCGCCCGGGCTGAATCCGCCCTGGGCATGCAGATCGTGACACCCGTCCTGCCGCTTGGCCCGTTCTATCCAGCCGACGCCTATCACCAGGATTACTACAAGGGGACCAAGCTGGTCCTGACCCGCTTTGGCCCCAAGACAAAGGCCGAGGCCTACAAGGCCTACCGCTCTGCCTGCCAGCGCGATCAGCGGGTGAAACAGGTCTGGGGAGACGACGCCGCCTTTGCCGGGATGTGACTAACCCTAGAAACGGGCGTCCTGCACGTCCTTCAGATCGGGGATGACATCCGCCGTGCCGTGGCGCGTCACCATGATCGCAGCCGCGCGCAAGGCCTGGGCAATGGCCTGCGGCATGGGCAGCCCCTGGTCCAACCCGGCCACCACGTAGCCGGTGAATGTATCGCCCGCCCCGGTCGTGTCGACGGGTGCGACGGGCAAAGCCGGATAATCGCGCACACCGTCGGCCCCGTACCACCGGCACCCGCGCGCACCCAGCGTCACGATCACATCGGCCACCGGCAAGGTCTTCGGGTCCAGCCCGGTCGCGGCTTCCAGTTGGCTGGCCTCGACCTCGTTCAGCACCAGGAGATCCAGCATCGGCAGAACCTCCTGCACGGCCAGAGCATCGAAAGGCGCGGCGGCATAGGTCACCTTGAGCCCAAGATCGCGGGCCATGCGCACGGCCCTGGCCTGGCCGTTGGTTTCGTTCTGGGTCAGGAAGATGTCCCCGGCCGAGGCTTCGGACAGGGCCCGGCCGATCAGGTCCTCGGGCACCGCGCGGTTGGCCCCGCCCAGGATCATGATCAGGTTCTCGCCCGAGGGTTCCACCGCGATGACCGCGTGGCCGGTCGGCGCATCGACCCGGGCAATGAACCGCGTGTCGACACCGTATTCCAGCATCAGCTCCGCCGCCCAGCGCCCGTCCGCGCCCACCGCCCCGATATGCGCAACGCGCCCGGCTGCCCGGGCCGCGGCGACGGACATGTTGGCGCCCTTGCCGCCAAGGCCTCGGGTCATGCTGCCGGCGGCAAGGGTTTCCCCCGCCCCCGGCAAATGCGGCACGTCGTACACCAGGTCGATATTGATCGAGCCCAGGTTCCAGATTGTCACTGGCCGGATCCCATGTTGCAGGCGGCTATGACCGCCATGTTCAGGATGTCATTCGCCGTGGACACGGTCGAGGCAATCTGGATCGAATGGCCCACGCCCGACAGGATCGGGCCGATCACGGTCGCCCCTGCCATTTCCTGCATCAGCTTGACCGAAATCGAGGCCGAATGCCGGGCCGGAACCACCAGGATATTGGCCGGACCGGACAGGCGCTGGAACGGATAGTTTGCCTGGGCCTTGGCGTTCAGGGCCACGTCGACGGTCATTTCGCCTTCGTATTCGAAATCGACCCCGCGCTTTTCCAGCACCGCCGGCGCCTTGTGCATCTTTTCGGCCCGTTCCGAGATCGGGTAGCCGAAGGTCGAAAAACTGACAAAGGCCACGCGCGGGTCCAGACCCATGTGACGCGCCACGTCGGCGGCGCGTTCGGCGATGGTCGCCAGATCCTCGGTTTCCGGCCATTCCTGCACCAGTGTGTCCGAGATCAGGACGATCCTCCCATTATGGAGAAGCGCCGTCACCCCCACCGCGCCATGTTCGGCATCGGCGTCGAAGACGTGGTTGATCAGGTTCAGCACGTGGGCGGACTTGCGGGTCGCCCCGGTCACCAGCGCATCGCCCTGTCCATGAGCCAGCATCAGCGCGGCAAAGACATGGCGATCGCGCGCGGCCAGGCGGTGCACGTCCTGGCGGTCGTGGCCCTTACGCTGCAACCGCTTGTAAAGGAAGTCCTTGTACTCATCGAGATGCGGGGTGTTGGCCGCGTTGACGACCTCCAACTCGCGCACGGCATCGGCCAGGCCGGCCTCTTCCAGCTTTTGCTTCACGTCATCAGCCCGGCCAACAACCAGGGCCTTCCCGAAGCCCGAGCGCTGGTACATCACCGCCGCGCGCAGCACGCGCGGGTCGTCGCCCTCGGCAAAGATCATGCGGGCCTGCGCCTTGCGCGCCCGGGCGTTCAGCCCGCGCAGGATCGACTGGGTCGGATCCATTCGGCCGCGCAGACCCTGTTCATAGGCATCCATGTCGATGATCGGCCGCCGGGCGACCCCGGTGTCCATCCCGGCCTTGGCCACGGCCGGCGGAATCCGGTGGATCAGGCGCGGATCGAAGGGCGTCGGGATGATATAGTCACGCCCGAAGGTCGGCGCCTTGCCATAGGCCAGGGCCACCTCGTCCGGCACGTCCTCGCGCGCCAGCTGGGCCAAGGCATGGGCACAGGCGATCTTCATTTCCTCGTTGATCGCCCGGGCATGGATGTCCAGCGCCCCGCGGAACAGGTAAGGAAAGCCCAGCACGTTATTGACCTGGTTGGGATAATCCGACCGGCCGGTGGCCACGATCGCATCGACCCGGACCTCGTGCGCCTCTTCCGGCGTGATTTCCGGGTCGGGGTTGGCCATGGCAAAGATGACCGGGTTGTCGGCCATCGACTTGACCATCTCCTGGGTCACCGCGCCCTTGACCGACACGCCGATGAACACGTCCGCCCCGACCATCGCGTCTTCCAGCGAGCGCGCCTCGGTCTTCACCGCATGGGCCGATTTCCACTGGTTCATGCCCTCGGTGCGGCCCTGGTAGATGACCCCCTTGGTGTCGCACATGATGCAATTGTCATAGCGCGCGCCCATGAACTTGAGCAGCTCAAGGCAGGCGATGCCCGCCGCCCCTGCCCCGTTCAGCACGATCTTCACGTCCTCGATCTTCTTGCCGCTCAGGTGCAGCGCGTTCAGCAGGCCCGCCGCGCAGATTACCGCCGTACCGTGCTGATCGTCGTGGAAGACCGGGATATCCAGCTGTTCCTTCAGGGTCTGCTCGATGATGAAACATTCGGGCGCCTTGATGTCCTCAAGGTTGATCCCCCCGAAGGTCAGCGACATCAGCCGCACGGCCTTGATGAATTCGTCGGTGTCTTCGGTGTCCAACTCGATGTCGATGGAATTCACGTCGGCAAACCGCTTGAAGAGGATCGACTTGCCCTCCATAACCGGCTTGGCCCCCAGGCCGCCCAGGTTGCCCAGCCCCAGAACGGCCGTCCCGTTCGAGATCACGGCCACCAGGTTGCCCTTGTTGGTGTAATCATAGGCCAGCGCCGGATCGCGGGCGATTTCCTCGCAGGGCACGGCGACGCCCGGCGAATAGGCCAGCGACAGGTCGCGTTGCGTCGTCATCGGCACCGAAGCGGTCATGTCCCACTTGCCGGGCCGGGGTTCCAGGTGAAAGGCCAGGGCCTCCTCCCGGGTGTATTTGATCCTGGTCATTCTCGCGTCTCCCCTCAAAGCGCCCGGTCTCATAGCGTAGCGTCAGGCACTTCACAACGACCGGCGCGGTTTTCGCCCTTTCGGGCCCGGGCGTGCATTTGTAAGGTCGCGGGGTTTTGACAGACCCCGGGGGCAGACGTGGCCGCAGTCACGCCGATGATGGCGCAATATCTTGAAATCAAGGCCGCGCATCCGGATGCGCTGCTGTTCTATCGCATGGGCGATTTCTACGAGATGTTCTTCGACGACGCGGTGGCCGCGGCCGAGGCGTTGGACATTGCCCTGACCAAGCGCGGCAAGCATGACGACCAGGACATCCCGATGTGCGGCGTGCCGGTGCACGCGGCCGAGGGCTATTTGCTGACCCTGATCCGCAAGGGGTTCCGCGTGGCGGTGGGCGAGCAGCTGGAAAGCCCGGCCGAGGCGAAGAAACGCGGGTCGAAGTCGGTGGTCAAGCGCGACGTGGTGCGGCTGGTGACCCCGGGCACCTTGACCGAAGACGCCCTGCTGGAGGCCCGGCGCCACAATTTCCTGTCCGCGTTCAGCGTGTTGCGGGACGAAGCTGCACTGGCCTGGGCCGATATTTCCACCGGCGCCTTCCACGTGATGCCGCTGAGCCGGGCTCGGCTGGGGCCGGAACTGGCCCGTTTGGCCCCGGCGGAATTGCTGGTCAGCGATGTGGTGGAATCCGAATTTAGAGACATTGTCTCAGATATGGGAGTGGCGACCACGCCGTTGGCGAAGTCCAGTTTCGACAGCAGCGGGGGCGAGGGCCGGCTGTGTGACCTGTTCGGCGTGTCCACCCTGGAGGCGTTCGGCAATTTCACGCGGGCCGAGGTGTCGGCCATGGGCGCGCTGATCGACTACCTGGACATCACGCAGAAGGGCAAACTGCCCCTGCTGCAACCGCCTCAGCGCGACCGGGCCGAGCGCAATGTCCAGATCGACGCGGCCACCCGACGCAACCTGGAACTGACCCATGCCCTGTCGGGCGGGCGGGCCGGGTCGTTGTTGTCGGTGATCGACCGGACCCTGACGCCGGGCGGCGCACGGTTGCTGGAGCAACGGTTGTCCAGCCCCTCACGCGATCTGGAAGTGATCCACGGACGGCTCGCCGCGCTGGACCTGCTGATCGAGGACCCGCTGCTGCGCGAAGATCTGCGAGCGGTATTGCGCAAGACCCCGGACCTGGACCGGGCGCTGTCGCGGCTGTCGTTGGACCGTGGGGGACCACGCGACCTGACCTCGGTCCGGGCGGCGCTGGTGCACGGCACGTGTCTGGCTGAGCGCGCCGAAGGAACCGGGTTATTGGCCGAGTCACTGGCGGCTTTGACGGGCTTTTCCGCGCTGAGCGACCGCCTGGAGGCCGCGTTGGTCGCCGAACCGCCGTTGCTGGCACGCGATGGCGGGTTTATCGCGGAAGGCTTCGACGCCGAGTTGGACGAGGCCCGGACCCTGCGCGACGAGGGCCGGGGCGTGATCGCGGCGATGCAGCAGGAATACATCGCGCAGACAGGGATCAACTCGTTGAAGATCAAGCACAACAACGTGCTGGGCTACTTCATCGAGACCACGGCCACCCATGCGGACAAGATGCTGTCCGCCCCGCTGTCGGACACCTTCATTCATCGCCAGACCACGGCCAACCAGGTGCGGTTCACGACCGTTCCGCTGTCCGAGATGGAAACCAAGATCCTGAACGCGGGCGCCCGTGCGCTGGAGATCGAGAAACGGCTGTTCGAGGATTTGCGCCAGGCGGTCCTGTCTGACGCTGCGCGCCTGCACCAGGCCGCCCGGGCCCTGGCCGACATCGACCTGGCCGCCGGGCTGGCCGACCTGGCCGCCGCCGAGGGCTGGACCAAACCCGTCGTCGACACCAGCCGGGCCTTCGCGATCGAAGCCGGCCGCCATCCGGTCGTCGAAGCCAGCCTCCGCCGCGAGGGTGCGCCCTTCGTGGCCAATGATTGCGACCTGACGGTCGATCATGGCGCGGCGATCCACCTGCTGACCGGGCCGAACATGGCCGGTAAATCAACCTATTTGCGCCAGAACGCCCTGATCGCCCTTCTGGCCCAGATGGGCAGCTATGTGCCGGCCGACCGGGCGCATATCGGCTGCGTCAGCCAGATCTTTTCGCGCGTGGGCGCGGCCGACGACCTGGCACGCGGGCGGTCGACCTTCATGGTCGAAATGGTCGAAACGGCGGCCATCCTGAACCAGGCCGACGACCATGCCCTTGTTATCCTTGATGAAATCGGGCGCGGCACGGCGACTTACGACGGGTTGTCCATTGCCTGGGCCACGCTGGAACACCTTCAGGCCCAGAACTGCTGCCGGGCGCTGTTTGCCACCCATTACCACGAGCTGACCCAACTGGCCGGCAAGCTGGAGGGCGTCGACAATGCCACCGTTGCCGTCAAGGAATGGGACGGCGAGGTCATCTTCCTGCACGAGGTGCGCAAGGGCGCGGCCGACCGGTCCTATGGTGTGCAGGTCGCGCAACTGGCCGGGCTGCCCGCCTCGGTCGTGGCGCGGGCGCGCACGGTTCTGGACGCCCTGGAACAGGGCAACCGTGAAGGCGCGGCCAAGCCAAAGGCGCTGATCGACGATCTGCCCCTCTTTGCCGCCGCCCCGCCGCCGCCCGCCCCGAAACCGGCCAGCAGCCCGGCTTTGGACATGCTGGAAACCCTGCAGCCCGACGACCTGTCCCCGCGCGAAGCTTTGGATATGCTCTATCAACTGAAGGCCGCCGCCCAGGGGTAACGGCGTCAGCGTTGCGCTGCCCCGGGTTCTCGCCTAAGACGGCTCAGGCGTATCACCCGGGGGGGTTGTCGTGGCACGTATTCTTGTCCTGGAAGACGATGCCGACTTTGCGGACCTGGTCAAACTGGATCTCGAACAGGCCGGGCACAAGGTCGACATCACCGACTCCGGCACATCCGCGTTCGACCTGATTACCGAAACGCATTATGACCTGCTGATTGCCGACATCTACATCTGGAAGGAAGGCAAGGTGCAGCCCGACGGAGGCCTTCTGCTGGCCGGTCGCCTGCACCGGTTGCGCCTGACGGAAAGCTCGGATCCACGTGGAACGATGCCGATCATCGTGATGACCGGGGCCGTGAACCGGCCTGGGCAGGAGAATATCCTGAAGGTGGCCTCATCGGTGGGGGCCGATGCCGTTCTGGCCAAGCCGTTTTCCAGCAGAGACCTGCACAAGACCGTCCACAAGCTGCTGACCGACCACCGGCCGACCTGATCCGCGGGTCAGTCCACGCCCTCGTCCGGCCCTTGCCCGCCCGGCATGGCCGCCCGCAAGGCCGCGGCCAGGTCGCTTGGGGCACAGGGTTTTTGCAGGATGGGGAAATCCACCGCCGCGGTGTTGCGACTGGACAGGCTGACATAGCCCGACATCAGGACGATCCCCCGGTTCGGAAAACGGTTGCGCACCTGCACGGCAAGGTCCGTGCCGTCCATCCCCCCGGGCATGACGATATCGCTTAGCAGAAGATCGAAGTCTTCGCCGCTGTCGACGATGCCCATCGCCATTGTCCCGTTCCGCGCCGGGATCACCCGGTAGCCCAGTTCGGTCAGCATGTCCGACACCATGTCCAGCAGGTCCGGTTCGTCCTCGACCAGAAGCACGGTGCGGCCGTCCCCATCGGGCGCAAGCTCGGGCTGAGGCTGCGGGTCCTCGCGCCGGTCCTCGGCCATCCCGGTGGGCAGGATCAGGCGTACCGTGGTGCCCCGGCCCTCGTCGGAATAGATCTGCATTTCGCCCCGCGATTGCTGCACGAAGCCATAGACCATGGCCAGCCCAAGCCCCGTCCCGCCAGACGCCTTGCGCGTGCTGAAGAACGGATCGGCCGCACGTCGGCGCACCTCTCCGGTCATGCCGGGGCCGTTGTCGGACACCGACAGCTCGACGAACCGGTAATGTTCCGTGTCCGCCACCAACGCGCCTTGTTGGCGGTTCAGCAGGGACCGGTTCATCGAGGTCACCCGCCGGGCCGACAGGCGGATCCTGTCGCCGACCCCGCTTCCGCGAATGGCATCGCGGCTGTTGAAGACCAGGTTCAACAGGGCGTTTTCCAGTTGTGACGGGTCGCAATGTACGATCAGGCCCGGTTCGGAGATGTCATAGTCGATCTCGATATTCGCCTCGATCGCCGAGCCGGTCAGTTCCATCAGGTTGTCGAACACCATTTCGACCGGCAGGGACCGGCTGCGCCCGGGCTGCTGGACGGCGAATGTCATCAACCGTTCCGTCAGGTTGCGCCCCCGTGTCACCGCTGAAATGGCCCGGTCCAGCAGGGTGCGGGCCTTCTGGTCCTGAACCGCGCGCTTGGCCAGTTCGATCGCATAAAGGATCGTGGCCAGCAGGTTGTTGAAATCATGCGCCACGCCCCCGCTCAGCTGGCCAAGGGCGTCCAGCCGGCTGTTGCGTTCCACCTGCTGGCGGCTGGTTTCCTGGGCGGTCACGTCGTCCAGCATCAGCACCGTGGCCAGGCTGGACCGGTCGCTGCTGTCGGGCGTCACGGCCACGCTGCTGGCCCGCACGTAAATACCGTCGGACTTTGTCTGGGAATCGTCCAGCCGTAGGATCTCGGCCCGCAACGGTTCGGGACCAATCGCCAGCTTCGCCAGCTCGCGGCCCTTCAGAGCGCCGCTGTCTCCATCGTCCCGGTGAAACGACAGCGTCCCGGGCCAGTCATAGGGCGGCAGACCGGTGCCCAGTTTTAACATGTCCTGCGCCACCGGGTTGGCCAGGATGATATGGGCGTCCTCGTCCAGCCCGATCACGCCGCTGGTCATGGCCGAAAAGATCGCGAACAGCCGTTCTTCCTGCACCTGGGACAACCGGATTTCGCGCCGCATGAAGTAGAAGATGGCCATCAGCCCGCCCAGCATGATCGCCCCGGCGGCCAGGGCCTGCAACCGAATGACACGGCCGAGGTTTTCCAGCCGGGTCTGCATTTCGATGCGGGCCAGCTCCAGGGCGCCCCAGATTTCCGCCGAGGCCGCCTGATCGTCATAACGCACGCGCGCATCGATTTCAGGGATCGACAGGCCGGCGGCATGTCCCGCCGCCACCTCGGCCGCGGCGGCGCCATAGGTCAGCACCGCGTCGCGCATGGCGCCTGTTTCGATGTCGATCCTTGCGTCGTCCGCCAGCGCATCCAGGCGGTCGATCAGGGCCATGGCCTGGTCCGCCTTGGCCTGGGCCAGGTCGCAATATCTTGGCTCGGTAGACCGGATCACGCAGTTCTTGAAATCGTGGATGATGCCGTCAAAGCCGATGGTCGCCAGGAATTCCAGGGCCAGCTCCTCGAACTCCAGCCCGATGGCCTGGAATTCGATGTTGGCCCTTTCGGCCCGCCATATGGACCAGCCGGTCACGGCAAGTAGGACCAGGGCCAACAAGGCCGGTCCAACCGCGTAGCTTATGAATGTCCTCCGCCGCCCCATGCCCCCTGCCCTTCCGGCCCATGCGGGTCCTTTTCATGGTCAGGGTAAACATTCCCGATTTATCGGGCTGCGTCCACGGGTCAGTTGTGATTGTGCCTGTGCGCACAATCAAGGCCATGTGGCCCAGCCGTGGCCGGGCCGCTGGGCCGTTGCATTGCCTTAGCTGGCGGGCATCGACGACACGCCCACCTGCGCCGGGCGCAGAAGACGGTCGTGCAGCATGAAGCCTTCGGCCGAGACCTGGATGATCTCGCCGGCGGTGGTGCCGGGAACCGGAGCTTCGAACATGGCCTGGTGCACCTGCGGGTCGAACTTGTCGCCGACCTGGGGAGAGATCAGCCGGATGCCGTGCTTGGTGAACACGTTCAGCAACTCGCGCATCGTCAGCTCCACGCCCTCGATCAGGGCCGCCGACACGGCCTTCTGTTCCTCGGTCGCCGATTCCACCGCGCGCTTCATGTTGTCGAAGACCGGCAGCATGTCGCGGGCCAGCTTGGAGCCGCCATAGTTTTCCGCCTCGCGCCGATCCTTGTCAGACCGCTTGCGCGCGTTTTCCGCATCCGCCAGGGCGCGCATGAAACGGTCGCGCAGCTCGTCGCGTTCGGCCCGCAGCGAATCCAGCTCGACTTCGATGGGGTCCGCATCGTCAAGCTCGGCCGCATGCTCTTCCGCTTCGGCGTTCGCGATGTCATCGAGAAAATCGTCGTTCTTGGGCTCTGCCATTCGTCACCTCTAATTTCGGTCGGAAATCAGCCGCCCGACCAACTGTGCCGTGTAATCCACAATAGGCACGATCCGTCCGTAATTCAGGCGCGTCGGGCCGATCACGCCCACCGCACCGATGATCTTTCGGTCCGCGTTCATATATGGAGAGACCACCAGAGAGGAACCCGAAAGCGAAAAAAGTTTGTTCTCGGAGCCGATAAAAATGCGCACACCGTCGCCGTCTTCGGTCAGGCTGAGAAACTCGGCGATGTCACGCTTGCGTTCCAGGTCGTCGAACAGCGTCCGGATGCGTTCGATCTCTTCCTCGCCGCCCTCGCCCAGCAGGTTCGCCCGGCCCCGCACGATCAGCCGTTCCGGCCCCTCGCCGGTATCGTCCCAGATCGCCATGCCGCTTTCGACCAGCGCATGGGCCAGGCTGTCGAGTTCCTGGCGCCGGGCCGTGATCTCTTCGCCGATGACCCCGCGCAATTCGCCCAGCGTGCGCCCGTCGATCAGCGCATTGAGAAAATTCGCCGCCTCGCGCATGGAACTGGGGGTCTGACCGGGGGGCGGCGTGAACAGCCGGTTTTCCACGTGCCCATCGGAAAACACCAGGACGACCAGCGCCCGTTCCGGCGACAGCGACACGAATTCAATGTGGCGCAGCCCGGCCTCGTGCTTCGGCGTCAGCACCAGCGAGGCGCTTTGCGTCACCCCGGACAGCGCCGAGCCCACCTTGTCGAGCAACTGCGCCACGTCCGTCGAACTGCCCGACACCGTCGCCTCGATCTTTTCGCGGTCGGTCACGGTGACATCGTCGACCTCCAGCAGGCTGTCGACGAACATGCGCAGCCCGCGCTGGGTCGGCACCCGCCCGGCACTGACATGGGGGCTGTCGAGAAGCCCGAGATATTCGAGATCCTGCATCACGTTGCGGATGGTCGCAGCCGACACCTTTTCCGACAGGCTGCGCGTCAACGTGCGGCTGCCCACCGGATCACCCGTTTCCAGATAGCTTTCAACCACGCGGCGGAACACCTCGCGCGATCGGTCATTCATGCTGTCCAACAACTCGCTGGTATGCGTCATCTGCAAAACCCTGCCTGGCGCCTCATTAAATTCGACCGGGTTCAAAGGTCAATCAGGGTTGCGCCGAGCCCATGCCGGGGTCTATCCCGTGCGCGTCAACAAAGGATGTCTCATGCGCCCCTCTGGTCGAGATTTAAGCGAAATGCGCCCGGTTTCAATCGAGACGGGCTTCACGAAACATGCCGAAGGCTCGGTTCTGATCAAGGTCGGTGATACGCACGTGTTGTGCACCGCCACGATCGAGGACCGCGTGCCCCCCTTTATCAAGGGGTCCGGCCTGGGCTGGGTCACCGCCGAATACGGTATGCTGCCCCGGGCCACCAACACCCGGATGCGACGCGAGGCGACCCAAGGCAAGCAAGGCGGGCGCACCGTTGAAATCCAGCGCCTGATCGGCCGGTCCCTGCGCGCCGGTGTCGACCGGGTCGCCCTGGGCGAGCGCCAGATCTCCATCGACTGCGATGTGCTGCAGGCCGATGGCGGCACCCGCTGCGCTTCGATCACCGGCGGTTGGGTCGCCCTGCGCCTGGCCGTGAACAAGCTGATGAAGGCCGGCGACGTGATCTCGGATCCGCTGATTTCGCCCGTCGCCGCCGTCAGCTGCGGGATCTATGCCGGCCAGCCGGTGCTGGACCTGGATTACCCCGAAGACAGCGAAGCCGGGGTCGATGGCAACTTTGTCATGCTTGGCGACGGCCGCATGATCGAGGTCCAGATGTCGGCCGAGGGCGCCACCTACACCCGCGACCAGATGAACACCCTGCTGGACCTGGCCGACAAGGGCGTCAAGGAGCTGGCCGCCGCTCAGCTGGCCGCCGTGGCATGACCCGCCGGTTCGACGGCGACACCCTGCTGATCGCCACGCACAACAAGGGCAAGCTGGACGAAATGGCCGCCCTGCTGGAGCCCCACGGCGTCAAGGTCGTGGGGGCTGCGGACATGGATCTGCCCGAACCGGACGAAACCGAAACCACCTTTGTCGGCAATGCCCGGATCAAGGCCCACGCCGCGGCCAAGGCCACCGGCCTGCCCGCCCTGTCCGACGACAGCGGGATCGAGATCGACGCGCTCGACAATGCTCCCGGGGTCTATACCGCCGACTGGGCCGAAACCGAAAACGGGCGGGATTTCGTCATGGCGATGGAAAAGACCCACCGCCTGCTGGAAGAGGCCAACGCCCCCTACCCCCGCACCGCCCGGTTCTGTTGCACGCTGGTGCTGGCCTGGCCCGATGGTCATGACGAGGTCTTTGCCGGCGTGATGCCCGGCCAGGTCGTCTGGCCGATGCGCGGCGACCAGGGGCACGGCTACGATCCGATCTTCGTGCCCGATGGCTACGACATCACTTTTGGCCAGATGGATCGCTGGGAAAAGAACAAGATTTCGCACCGCGCCAAGGCCACCGCGAAATTCATCGACGCCAATTTTGGCTGAGGACTGGCAATCCGGCGGCTTCGGGCTGTACGTCCACTGGCCCTTCTGCGCCGCCAAGTGCCCCTATTGCGATTTCAACTCTCATGTCTCGCGCCAGATCGACGAAACAGTCTGGCGCGATGCCTATCTATCTGAAATCGAACGGGTTTCCGCCGAAACTCCGGATAAGGTCCTGAACACGATCTTCTTTGGCGGCGGCACGCCCTCGCTGATGTCCCCGGACCTTGTCGCCCAGGTCATTGACGCCGCCCGACGGGCCTGGCGCTGGTCGAACGACGTTGAAATCACGCTGGAAGCCAACCCCGGATCCGTCGAGGCAGGCCGGTTTGCCGGGTATCGCATGGCCGGGGTCAACCGGATCAGCATGGGTGTGCAGGCCCTCAACGATGCCGACCTGCGCAGACTTGGGCGGATCCACACGGTCTCCGATGCTCGTGCTGCATTTGACATTGCCCGGGGGGAATTCGACCGGGTCAGCTTTGACCTGATCTATGCCCGCCAGGACCAGGACCTGGATCATTGGCGGCGCGAGCTGCGCGCGGCCCTGGACATGGCTGTCGATCACCTGTCGCTCTACCAGCTGACCATCGAGGACGGCACCGCCTTTGCCGACCGGTTCAAGGCCGGCGGGTTGCGGGGTCTGCCCGAAGACGGTCTGGCTGCCGACATGTACGACCTGACCCAGGATGTCTGCGGAGCGGCCGGAATGCCGGCTTACGAAGTGTCGAACCACGCCGCTGCGGGCGCGGAATCCCGGCACAACCTGATTTATTGGCGCTACGGTGATTATGCCGGGATCGGTCCCGGCGCCCATGGCCGGCTGACCCTGAACGGCCAGAAATTCGCAACCGAAGCGCCCCGGGCCCCGGGCCTTTGGCTGAAAAAGACCAGGTCCGGCAACGGAGAAACGGAGCGGACCGCCTTAGGCCAACAAGATCAGGCCTATGAATACCTGATGATGTGTATCCGGCTGTCCGAAGGTCTAGATATGCGCCGATTTGAACGGCTTCTCGGACAACCCTTGGACCCTGACCGGCTGGATCACCTGGTGCAGCTAGGTTTGGTGACCGTCGATGGGTCGATCCTGACGGCCACACCCTCTGGTCGCACCTTGCTGAACAGCGTCATTGCCGAGCTAATCTGACGACATCGCCCGTCAGTTGCTGTTGCTCAGCAACCCGCAAAGCGTATCCAGATCTTCCAGCGTGTTGTACCGGACCGTCAGAACCCCGGATTCCGTGCCCGGTTCATGGGTCAGCGTCACGCGCATGCCAAGCGCGGCGCTCAAATCGCCTTCCAATGCACGGGTATCGGCATCCTTTTCCTGGGCTTTCGGGATCTTCGGGCGCACCGCCGGCTTGTCGGCCTGTCCCTGTTCCTTCTTGACCAGGGCTTCGGTTGCCCGCACCGACAGGCCGTCCTGAACCACCTTGCGCGCCAGAACCGAGGCATTGTCGGTGGTAATCAGCGCCCGGGCGTGGCCGGCCGACAAATCCCCATCGCGCAACATGTCCTGCACATCGTCTGGCAGGTTCAGCAAGCGCATCAGGTTCGCAATGTGGCTGCGGCTTTTCCCCAAGGCTTCGGCGAGTTTTTCCTGGGTATGGCCGAAGTTTTCCATCAGCTGACGGTACCCGGCGGCCTCTTCCATCGGGTTCAGGTCAGCCCGCTGGATGTTCTCGATGATCGCGATTTCGAGCACTTCGACATCGTCGAATTCCCGGACAAGAACCGGGATCTCATGTAGTTGAGCCGCCTGCGCCGCCCGCCACCGACGCTCGCCGGCGACGATTTCGTACATGTCTGGACCCTTAGCCCGCACGATCAGCGGCTGGATGATGCCCTTTTCGCGGACGGAATTCGTCAGTTCTTCCAGGTGTTCCGGTGCGAACCGGCGCCGCGGCTGGTTCGGGTTCGCCGCCAGCTTTTCGATCGGCACCATCATGTCGGGCCGGCGGGGCGCTGACGCGCCGTTCATCGGCTCTTCGGCCTGAACATCCGACATCAAGGCCGACAGACCGCGACCCAGGCCGCGCGGCTTCTTTGATCCTGACATACTGCCCTCCTGACGCCTTAGGCGTCGACTTTGTTGTGCTTTTCCATCAGTTCCCCGGCCAGGGCCCGATAGGCCATCGCCCCCTGGGACTGTGTGTCATAGGTCGTCACCGGCATGGCATAAGACGGCGCCTCGCTGACCCGCACATTGCGCGGAATCAGCGTCCGGAACACCAGATCGCCCAGGTTGTCGCGCGCATCCTGTTCCACCTGCTGAGACAGGTTGTTCCGGCGATCGTACATCGTCAGTACGATCCCCTCGATCCTCAGGTCCGGATTTGCCGACTGGCGCACTTCGCGGATCGTCAGCATCAGCTGCGACAGGCCCTCAAGCGCATAGAATTCGCTTTGCAACGGGACCAGAACGGAATGCGCCGAGACCATGGCGTTGACCGTCAGAAGGTTCAACGACGGCGGACAATCAATCAGGATGTAATCCCAGCCATACCGGTCCATCGCCGTTTGCCGGAGCGCATCGTGCAGCAGAAAGCTGCGCTTTTCGTTGGACATCAGCTCGATATCAGCCGAACTCAGGTCCACCGTGGCCGGAATCATGCACAGGTTTTCAATTCCGGTGGGCTGGATCACCTCATCAAGGGGCGCATCGTCGATCAACAGATCATAGGTCGTCAGATCCCGTTCATCGACACCCAGTCCGGTGGACGCATTCCCCTGGGGATCCAGATCCACCACAAGCACGCGCAGCCCCCGTTCGACCAGCGACGCAGCAAGATTGACGGTGGTTGTTGTTTTCCCGACCCCGCCCTTCTGATTGGCAACGGCCACGATCCGCGGGCCTTGCGGACGCGAAAGATCAGTCACGGGACACTCCTTTGATGATGAGTAAAGCCCCTTCGGGCTCTATCTCACTTGTAACCGCGCTCAGGTCAAAGTTCCACTTGGCCCGGGCGTCTTCCACCTCTTTTCCCCAGGTTTTTCCCTTGGGAAATAGCATAGTGCCATCCGGAGCGGCATGACGGTATCCGTAACCGATCAGTGTCGACAGATCGGCTAGGGCGCGGGCAGAGACGACGTCTCCGTTTTGCGGGTCCGCCGATTCTATGCGTTTTGACACGACCGTAAACTTTTGAAGACCGCAGGTTCTAGCCGCGGTGCGCAGGAAAACAGCCTTTCTTTGATCGCTTTCGATCAAGGTGAACTGTGTGTCCGGAGAGGACTCCGCCGCCATGATCGCCGTGACAACCCCGGGAAATCCGCCACCTGACCCCAGATCGACCCAATGCTCAGCGGGCGGTGCGGCGCGGAACACTTGAATGGAATCGGCTATGTGGCGGGTCCACAGATCCGGCAATGACGCTCGCGAGATCAGGTTGATCTTTGGATTCCACTTGATCAGCAGATCGGCAAAGTCGTTTAACCGCTCGTATGTTTCACGTGAAACATCGAGTGTCGTTTCCCCGGGACCGTTTACCATCACAATGCCCGCTTTACCCGTTGATCTCGCCGCAAACGCGCAAGGATCAGGGCCAGCGCCGCTGGCGTCATCCCATCAATCTTCGCAGCCTGCCCAATATTCGCCGGCCGCAAACGGCCCAACTTGCCCTTCAGTTCCGACGACAACCCTTCCAGATCGTCGAACGCGAAATCGGCTGGAATCACCTGCTGTTCATCCCGCTTCAACGCGGCGACATCTTTTTCCTGCCGGGCGATATAGTTGACATAGAGTGCATCGCGCTCTGTCTGAGCCTGAATTTCCTGATCAACACCGTCCAAATCGGGAACAAGACGCTGAATATCGCCAAAATCGACGTTCGGAAACGCCAGGACATCCATTCCGGTCCGACGGGTCCCATCCTGGTTCACACTGATACCGGCAGCCGCGACCTGCTTCGGTGTATAGGTCTCGGACGTCAAAACTCTGCGAACGGCGTCAAGCTTGTCCTGTTTCCTTGAGAAGACCTCACGTCGCTCATCCCCGACACACCCAAGCTCGATCCCTTTCGGAGTCAGCCGTTGATCCGCGTTGTCAGCCCGAAGAGACAGACGGAATTCAGCGCGAGACGTAAACATGCGGTAAGGTTCACTAACACCCCGCGTGGTCAAATCGTCGATCATCACCCCGATGTAGCTTTCGGTCCGGCTGAAATGCACAGGCTCTTCACCTCGCACATGTAGTGCCGCATTCAAACCGGCAACCAAACCTTGTGCCGCCGCCTCTTCATACCCGGTTGTGCCATTGATCTGACCTGCCAGATACAGCCCGTCGACATCCTTCACGGCCAATTCCTGAGTCAGCGCCCGAGGATCAACGTAATCGTATTCAATTGCATAGCCGGGCTGAAGGATGACCGCCTGTTCGAGGCCCCGGATGGAATGGACATAGGCGTCCTGAACATCCTCGGGCAAGGACGTCGAAATCCCGTTGGGATACACCGTCGAATTATCCAGACCTTCCGGCTCCAGGAAGATTTGATGAGAAGATTTATCGGCGAAACGCACG
This sequence comes from Paracoccaceae bacterium, assembly GCA_002709405.1. Classification (GTDB taxonomy): domain Bacteria; phylum Pseudomonadota; class Alphaproteobacteria; order Rhodobacterales; family Rhodobacteraceae; genus Marinibacterium. The sequence goes on along the minus strand of PAQV01000035.1, from coordinate 31,011 downwards.
ACCTTATCCTCGATCGAGGGGCAATATCGCGGACCAACCCCTTCGATATGTCCGCCATACATCGCCGAGCGAGACAGATTTTCGGCAATGATTTCGTGAGTCCGCTCATTGGTGTGGGTGATTCCGCAGGAAATCTGCCGTGCCTGAACGCCCTTGGACAGGAACGAGAACAGAACGGGCGACTCATCTCCGGGCTGCTTTTCCAACCCATCCCAATCGATGGTGCTGCCATCGAGACGCGGCGGAGTTCCCGTTTTCAGACGGCCCAACGGCAGACCAAAGCTGTCAATTCGCTCGGCCAACCGGACAGAGGGCTTGTCCCCGATCCGCCCACCCGGGCGTTGTTGATCACCGATATGGATCACGCCGCGCAGGAATGTCCCGGTTGTCAGAACCACTGCGCCCGCGCGAATATCTCTTCCATCGTCCAGTTTCACACCGACGACGCGCCCTTTTTCCATCAGGAAATCGACAGCTTCACCTTCGATGATCTCCAAACCCGGACGTGCCTCGGTTTCGGCCAGCATCGTTTCCCGATAAATCTTCCGATCCGCCTGCGCTCTGGGCCCTTGCACGGCAGGCCCCTTTCTGCGGTTCAACAGGCGGAACTGGATACCGGCCCGGTCGGCCACCCGGCCCATGACCCCGTCCATTGCGTCGATTTCCCGAACCAAATGTCCTTTTCCAAGCCCACCAATGGCAGGATTGCAGGACATGACACCGATTCCAGCCCGGTTCAACGTCACAAGACCCGTCTTGGCCCCCATGCGGGCGGACGCATGGGCCGCTTCGGCACCGGCATGACCGCCACCGATCACGACAACATCCAGGTCACGATGTTTCACGTGAAACACTCCCATAGAAAACGGTTCATTTACCCAGGCAGAACCGCGAAAAGATCTCGTCGAGAAGGTTTTCGACATCGACCCGGCCCACAAGGGATTCCAATGACCGAATCGCTCCGCGAAGTTCTTCCGCAGCGATATCATACTGATCCGGCCCCGCAGCAAGAACCGCCTGAGCCTGTTGTAAGCCGAAAGATGCCTGATCCATCGCGGCCCGATGGCGTTCGCGAGTCGCCGTCCCCGCCAGTTGGGCCCGGCCGGACAAGACCTCGCCAATCCGGGCGATCAAACGATCGATACCCTGCCCTGTCTTGCCAGACACAGCCAGATCGTCATCCGGACGCAGGTCCGCCTTTGGACGCAACACTATGTCATCTGAATCCAACCTGATCCCATCGGGAACGTCGTCGTCGGTCAGCACGACCCGCAGATCAGCCGACATCGCCCGTTCCCGCGCCAGATCAATGCCGATCCCTTCCACCTCGTCGACCGTATCCCGCAGCCCGGCCGTATCCAGCAAGGTCACAGGCAGTCCGGCGAGGTCCATCCGAACCTCAATCACGTCGCGCGTCGTCCCCGCATGCTCCGAGGTAATCGCCGCCTGTCGTCCCGCCAGCGCATTCAACAAGGTCGATTTCCCGACGTTCGGCGCGCCGACGATGGCAACCTCGAACCCGGTCCGAATCCGCTCAGCCATGGTCACGCCCTTGGCCTCTTGCTCTACGGCCGTTCGCACGCCGTCCAGCAATTGGGTCACTTCAGGCGAGACATCTACCGGAACCTCTTCATCCGCAAAATCGATGGTCGCTTCCAGCAAAGCCGCCGCCCGGATCAAGTCCGCCCGCCAGCTTTCAGCCAAAGCCCCCAGGCCCCCCGAAAAGATCCGTTCCGCCTGGCGGCGTTGCGCTTCGGTTTCCGCGTCGATCAGATCCGCCAGACCTTCGACCTGGGCCAGATCCAGCTTGCCGTTTTCCAACGCCCGGCGCGTGAACTCACCCGGTTCTGCCAACCTCGCATGCCGCGACAGAACCGACAGAACCGCCGACACCACGGTCCGGCTGCCATGAAGGTGCAATTCGACCACGTCTTCGCCGGTGAAACTTGCAGGCCCCGCAAACGTCAGGATAAACGCGCGATCCAGCTCTGTTGTCCCATCGACAACCGCTCGCAACGCGCGGCCTGGCCGGGGCAAGTCGCCCCCGACCAAGATCTCACACACCAAAAACGCCTGGGGCCCGGACACACGCAGCACCGAGACACCCGCCTTCCCCGGCGCCGTTGCCTCGGCAAAGATCGTGTCCATGGGCCCGCTCGCGTCAGGTGTTCATCGAGTCGAAGAATTCGCCGTTTGTCTTGGTCTGCTTCAGCTTGGAAATCAGGAACTCGATGGCATCGGTCGTGCCCATCGGGTTCAGGATGCGGCGCAGCACAAAGGTCTTTTGCAGATCGCCCTTGTCGACCAGCAAGTCCTCTTTCCGCGTGCCCGACTTGAGGATGTCGATGGCCGGGAAGACCCGCTTGTCGGCGATCTTGCGATCCAGAACCAGTTCCGAGTTACCGGTACCCTTGAATTCCTCGAAGATGACTTCGTCCATCCGGCTGCCGGTGTCGATCAGGGCGGTCGCGATGATCGTCAGCGACCCGCCCTCTTCGATATTCCGCGCGGCACCAAAGAACCGCTTCGGACGTTGCAGCGCGTTCGCATCCACACCACCGGTCAGAACCTTACCCGACGACGGCACAACCGTGTTGAAGGCCCTACCAAGTCTTGTGATCGAGTCCAACAGAATCACAACATCTCGTTTGTGTTCGACCAGGCGCTTGGCCTTTTCGATGACCATTTCCGACACGGCCACGTGGCGGGTCGCCGGTTCGTCGAAGGTCGAGGAGATCACCTCGCCTTTCACCGACCGCTGCATGTCCGTGACTTCTTCGGGACGTTCGTCGATCAGCAGGACGATCAGGTAGCATTCCGGATGGTTGGCTTCGATCGAATGGGCAATGTTCTGCAACAGAACCGTCTTACCGGTCCGCGGAGGCGCCACGATCAGCGACCGCTGCCCCTTCCCGATCGGAGCCACCAGATCGATGATCCGGGCCGAGCGATCCTTCACCGACGGATCCGACAGCTCCATGTTCAGGCGCTCATCGGGATACAGCGGCGTCAGGTTGTCGAAGGCAATCTTGTGCCGCGCCTTTTCCGGGTCCTCGAAGTTGATCTTGGTGACATTGGTCAGCGCGAAATACCGTTCGGTATCGTTCGGTGCCTTGATCACGCCCTCGATCGTGTCGCCGGTGCGCAGGGAATGCAGACGGATCATGTCGGGCGAGACATAAATGTCGTCCGGGCCCGGCAAGTAGTTCGCTTCGGGCGAGCGCAGAAAACCGAACCCGTCCTGCAGGACCTCCAGCACACCATCGCCCGAGATTTCCCAGCCCTCGTCCGCGCGTTCGCGCAGGATCTGGAACATCATCTCGCCCTTGCGCATGGTCGAGGCGTTCTCGATCTCCAGCTCTTCGGCCATGGCCAGAAGATCCTTGGGGCTTTTTGCCTTCAGGTCGGCCAGGTTGAGCGATTCGATGATCTCGGTTGTCATGAAAATATCCTGCAGCCCGGTCGAGCGGACCGGATTCTAGCTGTTCTCGTCGGGAATCACGCCTTCCCGGACGGGTGCGTTGCCGGGCTAGATAGTCGCCCGGCCCCCCGTTGTCAATTTCGGCGCGCTCAGAACCGCAGGACGACCGAAAACACGATAATCAGCATCAGCACCGTCGGCACCTCGTTCATCATCCGGTACTGCCGCCCGGTCAGGGTGTTTGTGCCGGCGGCAAAGTCCTTGCGCCGTTTCCCCAGCCAATGGTGGAACCCCGTCATCGCGATGACGGCCGCGCCCTTGGTCCAGGGCCACACAAAGCCCCAGTCGACGATCCCCGGGGTGAACACCAGCATCAGGCCAAAGATCCAGGTGGCTATGCTGGCCGGGTTCATGATGACCTTCAGCAGCTTGAATTCCATCATCTCGAAGACGGGCGGAAGACCCTCCACTTTCTCGGCCTGTTCCACGTGATGGACGAACAGCCTGGGCAGGTAGAACAACCCCGCCATCCAGGAAATCACCGACACGATGTGCAGGGCCTTGGTCCAGGGATAGAGCATGATCAGAAGGTCGGTCATCTTATCCTCATCGCGAGCTTCGGACCCTCCCTATATAAAATTAAGAGAAAAGTAAGGATGATGTGATTGTAGGGAGCCCAGGATCTGGGGATTGTTGTCTTCTCCCGGATTCTGTCCTTGTGCAAAAGATCTGTGAGCGTTCTCAGCGGTCTATCACGGGATTCCGCGCAAAGCTAAGTGTTAACAAAGGGTTAACTGAGAATCGCGGCGTGTAAGACTGTGGATAGTTTGGGTATGGATCTTGGCCCGCCAGGTTATCCACGCATCCGAGTTATCCTTGTCCTCTCAGGAAAATCGGCGGACTTTGTCATGAAATTGTCACCTGTCCTGCGGACTTGAAGAACGCATCAAGTTTTATACAAACCGCTCTCAGGCCATCCTGCTCACGGTCCACCGATTTATCCACACGCGTGTCCGCCCGCGTCACAGCCAAAGCGTCCAGTTTCCGCCATGACCCGCCCCCTGATCCTTGCCTCCGGTTCCGCCATTCGCGCGACCTTGCTGACAAACGCAGCCATCCCCTTCACGGTTCAGGTGCCCCGGATCGACGAAGAGGCGATCAAGGCCTCTCTGCTTGCCGAAGAGGCCAAACCCCGCGACATCGCCGACACCTTGGCCGAAATGAAGGCGCGCAAGATTGCCGACAAGGCGCCCGGCGCCCGGATCCTGGCCTGTGACCAGGTGCTCAGCCATGACGGGGCTTTGCTGTCGAAACCGGCCACACCGGACGAGGCCGAAGCGCAGATCCTGTCCCTCTCGGGCCAGCGCCATACCCTGTATTCCGCGGCCGTCCTTTACGACAAGGCCCGCCCGATCTGGCGTCACGTGGGCAGCGTGCACCTGACCATGGCCCGCCTCAGCCCCGATTACGTACACGGATATGTCCGGCGGAACTGGGACAGCATCCGCCACGCCGTGGGTGCCTACAAGCTGGAAGAAGAAGGCGTGCGCCTGTTCACAAAGATTGACGGCGATTACTTCAACGTATTGGGTATGCCCCTGTTGGAACTGCTGGCCTTCCTGGCCGACCGGGGGGATATCGACAGATGAGCGACAACCGCATTCCGCTGGCCGGAGTGATCGGGTCTCCGATTGCCCATTCCAAGTCACCCCGCCTTTTTGCCCATTGGCTGCGGTCCTACGGCGTGCGCGGTCATTACATTCCGATGGACATCGCACACGACGACCTGGAACAGGTCCTGCGCACCCTGCCCCGGATGGGGTTCGTCGGCCTGAACGTGACGATCCCGCACAAGGAAACGGTGCTGGGCCTGGCTGACCTGGTCACCGACCGGGCGACCCTGATCGGAGCGGCCAACACCCTGATCTTCCGGCCGGATGGCAAGATTCACGCCGACAATACCGATGGCTACGGCTTCATGGAAAACCTGCGCTCGGGCGCGCCGGATTGGGATCCAAAGGCCGGGCCGGCCGTGGTTCTGGGCGCAGGCGGAGCCTCGCGGGCCGTGGTCTCTGCCCTGGCCGAAGCCGGGGTCAACGACATCCTGCTGACCAACCGCACCCGTGTCCGGGCCGAGAAACTGAAAGAGGATTTCGGCCAGCGCGTCCAGGTTATCGACTGGGTCCAGGCGGGCAATATCGTCGAGGACGCCGGGCTGGTGGTCAACACGACCTCGCTGGGCATGGTCGGCAAGCCGGAGCTGCGCGTGCCCCTCGACGGTCTGCGCCCGGGCACGGTGGTGACCGACCTGGTCTATGCCCCCTTGAAAACAAGGCTCTTGAAGGAAGCCGAGGCCGCCGGCTGCACCACGGTCGATGGATTGGGCATGCTGCTGCACCAGGCCGTGCCCGGGTTCGAGCGCTGGTTCGGCCCCCGCCCCCAGGTCGACGACGACACAAGGGCGGCCATCCTGGCATGAGCTTCCGCCTCGGTCTCACCGGGTCCATCGGCATGGGCAAAAGCAACACGGCACAGCTTTTCGCCGACGAAGGCTGTGCCGTCTGGGATGCCGACGCCGCCGTCCACCGGCTTTATGCCCCGGACGGTGCCGCCGTCGCGCCGATGCAAGCCGCCTTCCCCGCCGCCATCGAGGACGGCGCGGTCTCGCGCCCCCGGCTGAAGGACATCATCGCCGCCGATCCCACCGCCCTGAAACGGATCGAATCCATCGTTCACCCGCTGGTCGCCCAGGACCGCGCGGCCTTCATCGATAGCGCCACGTCGGACATCCTGGTCTTCGACATCCCCCTGCTGTTCGAAACCGGGGGCGACGCCAACATGGACGCCACCGCCACCGTCAGCGTCGATCCGGCCACCCAGGAGGCCCGGGTCATGGACCGGGGCACCATGACGAAGGCCCAGTTCGACCAGATCCGGGCCAAGCAGATGCCCGATGCAGAAAAACGCGCCCGGGCCGACCACGTCATCATCACAGACACACTGGATCATGCCCGCGCACAAGTGGCAAAGATCGTCCGTCAGATCAGGAACAGGACCCATGCGTGAAATCGTGCTCGATACCGAAACCACGGGCTTCGACCCGGAAACCGGCGATCGCATCGTCGAAATCGGCGGGGTCGAGCTCTATAACCACGTGGCCACCGGCAACACCTACCACCAGTACATCAACCCGGAACGCTCCATGCCCGAAGACGCCTTCAAGGTGCACGGGCTGGGCGACGATTTCCTACGCGACAAACCGAAATTCGCGCAGATCGGCCAGGCTTTCCTGGATTTCGTCAAGGACGCCAAGCTCGTCATCCACAACGCCAGCTTCGACATGAAATTCCTCAATGCCGAGCTGCGCTGGATGGGCCTGCCCCAATTGCCCATGGACCAGGCCATCGACACCCTGGCCATCGCCCGCAAACGCTTCCCCGGCTCACCGGCCACGCTCGACGCCCTCTGCCGGCGCTTCAACATAGACAATTCCTCGCGCACCCTGCACGGAGCCCTGCTCGACAGCGAAATCCTGGCCGAGGTCTACCTCGAACTCATCGGCGGTCGCCAACCCGACCTCGTCCTCACCCGCCGCTCCTCCGGCGGTGGCTCCGGCGATGACGACAACTGGCGTCCGCGCCCCAGGCCAAACCCCCTGCCCTCGCGTCTCACTGCCGAAGAACGCGCCGCCCACGACGCCTTTGTCGACAAGCTGGGCGACACCCCCCTCTGGCGCCAAACCTGAACACGCCTGGCCCGCCCTCCTGCTTCTTTCTCTTCAAAAATACCCAAATCCCGGCCCCGACCATCCACGCCGGGCCAAAGAAAAAGGGCGCCCCACCGGACGCCCTTAAAATATCAATCAATCCAAACGCTTACTGCGTCGGAGCCTCGGCCGCCTGGGCCTGGGCTGCCGCCTGGCGGCGGGCGATTTCCTGGCGGTACAGGGCCACGAAGTCGATATTGTCCAGGTTCAGCGGTGGATAGCCACCGTCGCGGGTCACGTCCGACACGATCCGGCGCAGGAACGGGAACAGCATCCGCGGGCATTCGATCATCAGGAACGGATGCATCTGCTCGTCGGGAATGCCCTCGATGTGGAACACCCCGCCGTAATCGATTTCCATCAGGAACAGGCTGTCGCCGCTGTCCTTGGCCTTCGACGTGATGGTCAGCTTGATCGACACTTCAAACTGATGCTCGGCCGCGCGCTTCTTGCCGTCGAGGTTCACCTGGACATTGATGTCCGGCTGACCCTCGCTGCGGCCGCCCTTCTGGGCCATGACGTTTTCGAACGACATGTCGCGGATGAACTGGCCAAGCACCCGCATCTGCACTTGCGGTTGTTGCGGGGCGGCGGCCTGCGGATCGGGATTGTCGGTCATGCGACGTCTCCTTGAAAGCGGTTTGCAGCTGTCTACCAGCTTGACCGGCAAGGCTCAATGGCAACCCGGGGGCACCGGATCACACCGGATCAGCGCGCGTCGGGATCCTTTTCCACCCATCCCGACGCAGGGCCCGGCCGCGCAGCCGGATCGTCGGGGCGCACCTCGGTAAAGTCGCCGTCGATGATGTCGCCCTCGCCCGGATAGGGCCGCGACGGCCCGCCCGACCCGGAAAACCCGGTCTGGGCGGTAAAGCCCCGCACCGTCACCCGCGCCGCGACCTGGCGGAAGATCCAATGCCGCACCGGCGGCATCAGCAGCGCAAAGCCGACCGCATCTGTAAAGAACCCCGGCGTCAGCAGCAGCGCCCCGGCAAAAAGGATCATCGCCCCCTCGGCCAGCGGTTCGGACGGGTCCTGCAGATCGTTGAATGCTCCGGTCAGCTTCTGCAACGCCATCCGGCCCTGGCTTTTCACCAGCCACGTCCCGACCATGGCCGTGATCACCACGATGGCCAGCGTTGGCCACAGCCCGATCAGGCCGCCAACCTGGATGAACAGACCGATCTCGATCACCGGGACGAGCAGAAAGGCGAGAAACAGGGGCAACGAAGTCTCCTTGCAGGACAGTCAACAGGGGGCGGGATGGTAGACTTGCCACCTCCCGTCCCCTACATAAGGACGATGACCGGAGGCTCAAAGCCCCAGAACGACGTGCCGGTCTTGTCGCAAAGAGGATGCTTGATGAATTCGCCCCTGATCCAGCTTCTGGTCCTTGCCGGGATCGCCGTCTTCCTGATCCTGCGCCTGCGCAGCGTTCTCGGAACGCGCGAAGGGTTTGAAAAGCCACCCGCCTCCCAGGTGCCCGAGAAACCCGCCCGTCCGGATTTCGAGGTGATCGAGGGCGGCCCCGACCGCGACATCACCGATCACGTGCCCGAAGACAGCCCCATGGCCGAGGATTTCGCCGCCATGAAGCGGATCGAGCCCAGCTTTTCGGTGTCCGAATTCATGGGCGGCGCCCGTGGCGCCTACGAGATGATCGTGATGGGCTTTGAACGCGGCGAGCTGGACGCGCTGGAACCCTACCTGGCCGAAGACGTCTTCCAGACCTTCGTCGACGTGGTCGCACAGCGCGAGGACCAGGGCCTGACGATCGAGGCCGATTTCATCGGCGTCCGCGAAATGGCCGTGGCCGAAACCAATTTCGACAAGGACACCAACCTGGCCGAAATCACCATGCGCTTCACCGGAGAGCTGACCTCGGTCGTCAAGGACCGCGACGGCCAGATCATCGAAGGCAGCCCGACGACGGTGAAACGCCAGAAGGACCGCTGGACCTTTGCCCGGACCATGGGATCGGACGATCCCAACTGGCTTCTGGTCGCAACCGACGGGTAAGCCCGATGTTGGGGGCGTTACGCGCGGCGGTTCTGGGGGCATCCCTGTCCGCCACCGCCGGGCTGAGCGCCGGGGCCGCCCTGGCCCAGGTCCCCGACGGGGGACCGACCTACACCATCCTGAACTTTTCCGACCTAAAGGGCTGGGACAAGGATGATCACGCCGCCGCGCTGGACGTCTTCCTGGACACCTGCCCCGATCTTGATGAGCCTGACTGGGCCGTGCTGTGCGCCGTGGCCCAGAACCATCCGCGCGACAAGGCCCGGCTGTTCTTTGAACTCTTCTTCCGGCCCACGCTTATCGAGGATGGGGCCGACGGGCTGTTCACCGGGTATTTCGAACCGGAACTGGAAGGCTCGCGCTACCCGACCCCCCGCTTTCGCTATCCCGTCTACCGCAAGCCGCCCGAGGCCGGTAACGGCAACACCTGGCTGTCCCGGCGCGAGATCCTGACAAGCGGGGTGATGGACGGCCGTGGCCTGGAAATCGCCTGGGTCGACGACGCGACAGAGCTGTTCTTTCTGCAGATCCAGGGCTCGGGGCGGATCCATTTCCAGGACGGCACCTATACCCGGGTGGGCTATGGCGGCAACAACGGCCATCCCTACCGGTCCGTCGGCACCGAACTGGTCCGGCGCGGGGTCTATTCCGCCCACCAGGTCAGCGCCAAGGTCATCGGCAATTGGGTCAGGCGTAACCCCTTGATGGGAATGGAGCTTTTGTTCCACAACCCGTCCTATGTCTTCTTCCGCGAGGTCAAGCGCGTGCCGGCCGATCGCGGACCCCTTGGCGCGATGAACCGGTCGATCACCCCGCTGCGCTCGATCGCCGTCGATCCCGCGTTCACCCCTCTGGGCGCACCGGTCTGGTTGGAAAAGGGCGGAGAAGGCCGGATGAACCGGCTGATGATCGCCCAGGACACCGGATCGGTGATCAAGGGCGCGCAGCGGGCGGATATCTTCTTTGGCACCGGTCAAGCGGCAGGTTTTGCCGCGGGCCGTCTGAAAGACCCGGGCCGGATGGTGGTGTTGCTGCCGATCCAGCGGGCCTATGCACTGTCGCCGGACGGAGCCTGATGACCCGCAGAAAGCTGACGCCCGAGGAGGCCGCGCTCTGGGAACAGGTGGCGGCCCGCACCGAACGGATGCACCCCGACCGCAAGCCGTCCGAAACACCGAAACCCAAGCCCAAGCCGAAGAAGGCACCGCAGGTGCACCGGCCCGATATCGACCCGTTTGCCGTGGGCCAGAACGCGGCGCACCGCCCGGCTCCGCACGATCTGAAAAAGCCGGTGTCCGAAAGGCTGGCCGGCGCGTCCCTGTCGATGGACCGCAAGGCCTTCACCCGGATGCGGCGGGGCAAGATGGTGCCCGAAGCGCGGATCGACCTGCATGGCATGACGCTGGACCGGGCCCATCCCGCGCTGACGCGGTTCATCCTGCGGGCCCAGGCCGATGGCAAGCGGCTGGTCCTGGTGATCACCGGCAAGGGCAAGCGCGGCGATGACAGCGGGCCGATCCCCCGGCCGCGCGGGGTGCTGAAACACCAGGTGCCCGATTGGCTGTCCCGGCCTCCGCTGGCACAGGCCGTGCTGCAGGTGGCCGAAGCGCATATCAGCCACGGCGGCACCGGGGCCTATTACGTCTACCTCAAGCGGTCCCGGTAACGGTCGGTCCGGCCGCCAGCATCGCCCGGGCCTTGCCCGTGCCGACGGTCATCATCACCGTGGAAAAGGCGAACCAGGCCGCGATGCCCAGGAATTGGGTTTCGATCCCGGTGCCCAGGTCGATCAGCGCGCCCGTGATGCCCGGACCGATGGCCGAGCCCAGCACCATGACCGCGGCGGCCATGGCCTTGATCGACCCGATATGCGCGGTGCCATAGACCTCGGCCCAGAAGGCATTGGGCAGGGTGGCCATGCAGCCGGTCGTCATGGCCATGCAGGCCAGGCCCAACAGCATGCCCGACGGGGTCGCGGACAGGGAAAAGATCGTGAAGGCCGCGATCATGGGCACCTGCATGAAAGGCATCAGCCGCACCGCGCCCAGCTTGTCCAGCGCCCAGCCCGACCCGATCATCATGGCCACCGACAGGGCGGTGTAGATCGGAAACAGGCGGACAAGGTCGACGTGATCCCAGCCCTTGATGCCGGCCAGGTGGACCTGGTGGAAGAAATAGGCCGTCACGAAGGCGGGCGGGCCCAGGATGGCGGGCACCATGTACCAGAACAGCCGGTCGGTCAGCGCATCCTTGCGGGTCCAGTGCCGGCCCTTCATGCCGACAGAGACGGACTTTTCCGCGTGCGATTGCGGCGTGCGCTCCTGGCGCAGCAGGCCGATCAGCAGGGGCACGGCGGCCAGCGTGATCACGGCCGAGACGATCCACAGCAGGTGCCAGTCGACCAGGGTCATGAGAAAGACGAAGGTGATGGGCAGCAGGGCCTCGCCGATGGCAAAGCCCGTGGTGGCCACCGACAGCGCGCGGCCCCGGGTGGCTTCGAACCAGCGGGACATGGCGACCAGGGCGATATGGCTGGACATGCCCTGGCCAAACAGGCGCAGCGCGAAGATCACCAGGAACAGCAGCCCGGCCGAGCGGTTGAACGCCATGGCCAGGCAAGCGGCAGCCAGGCCAACCAGGACCACAGGGCCCAGGTGGCGGACGCGGAAGATGTCCGTCAGGCCTCCGGCCCAGACCATGACCACGGCGGCCAGCGAGGTGCCGATCGTGTAGATGCCGCCCCATTGGCCGTGGGACAGGGAAAACGCCTCGCGGATTTCGCCCGCAAAGACCGAAATGAAGAACGTCTGTCCGAAGCTTGACAGGAAGGTCAGAAGGGCGCCGGCGCCAAGCCATTGCGCGTTCTGACGCAGGAAAGTGCCCAGGGTCATGGGCCATTCAGTGGCGCGCGGCCGGGTCCGGTGCAAGCGCTAACTGTTGCGCTGGCGGATCGGGCCGGCCGGGTGGGCCGGGACCGGCGTCTATGGGTGTAAAATCGGGCGGAGGGGCCGGCCGGGACAGGGGACCCGGCCGGCCTGTCATTACAAGACGTAGCGGCTGACGTCGGCCGACTTGGTCAGCTCGCCCAGGTGCTGTTCGACGAAGGCTTCGTCGACGGTGACCTCGTCGCCCGACCGATCGGGGGCGGTGAAGGACAGTTCCTCGAACACCCGCTCGATCACCGTGTAAAGCCGGCGCGCGCCGATGTTTTCCACGCTCTGGTTGACCTCGGCGGCGATGCGGGCCAGCGCGGCGATGCCGTCTTCGGTAAAGGTGACACCGACCTCTTCGGTCTTCATCAGGGCGGAGTACTGGCGGGTCAGGGCATTGTCGGTTTCGGTCAGGATGCGCACGAAGTCGGATTCCGACAGGGCCTTGAGCTCGACCCGGATGGGCAGTCGGCCTTGCAATTCCGGCAGCAGGTCCGAGGGCTTGGCGATGTGGAAGGCGCCCGAGGCAATGAACAGGATGTGGTCGGTCTTGACCGGGCCATGCTTGGTGGACACGGTCGTGCCCTCGATCAGCGGCAGCAGGTCGCGCTGGACGCCCTCGCGGCTGACGTCGCCGCCACGGGTTTCGGCCCGCACGCAGACCTTGTCGATTTCGTCGAGGAAGACGATGCCGTTCTGTTCCACGGCATCCAGGGCCGCGCGGGTGACGGCTTCGTCGTCCAGGAGCTTGTCGGCCTCTTCCCCGATCAGCAGCTCGTAGCTTTCGGCGACCGTCATCTTGCGGCGGACGGTGCGGCCGCCGAAGGCTTTTCCGAAGATATCGCCGAAGTTCATCATGCCCATTTGCCCGCCGGGCTGGCCGGGAATATCAAACATCGGCATGGGGTTGGAGGTATCGGCCAGGTCAAGCTCGATTTCGGTGCCGTCCAGTTCGCCACTGCGCAGCTTCTTGCGGAACATCTCGCGCGTGCTGTCGCGGGCGTCGGTGCCGGCGATGGCCTCGATCACCCGGTCTTCGGCCGCCTGGTGGGCGGCAGCCTTGACGTCGTCGCGCATGCGGTCGCGGGTCTGAACGATGGCGCTGTCGACGAGATCGCGGATGATCTGTTCGACATCGCGGCCGACATAGCCGACCTCGGTGAACTTGGTGGCCTCGACCTTGATGAAGGGGGCCCGGGCGAGTTTCGCCAGGCGGCGGCTGATCTCGGTCTTGCCGACGCCGGTGGGGCCGATCATCAGGATGTTCTTGGGGTAGACTTCTTCGCGCAGGTCGTCGGGCAGCTGTTTGCGCCGCCAGCGGTTGCGCAGGGCCACGGCCACGGCGCGTTTGGCGTCGGCCTGGCCGATGATGAAGCGGTCGAGCTCACTGACGATTTCGCGCGGGGTGAGGTCGGTCATGTCGGGTCCTTTCAGACAAGATTTTTCGGACGAAAAATCTTGGTACAGAGAATTTTCTACGAAAATTCTTATCCGCCCAGTGTCTCGGCGATCACGTTGCCATTGGTATAGACGCAGATGTCGGCGGCGATGGCCATGGCCTTGCGGGCGATGGTTTCAGCGTCGTGATCCGTATCGATCAGGGCACGCGCCGCGGCCAGAGCATAATTCCCGCCCGAACCGATCGCGGCAATGTCGTGCTCCGGCTCCAGCACGTCGCCGGCCCCGGTGATCACCAGCAGATCGCGCCCATCGGAAACGATCAGCATGGCTTCCAGCTTTTGCAGGTACTTGTCCGTGCGCCAATCCTTGGCAAGCTCGACGCTCGCCCGGGCCAGCTGCCCCGGGGTGGCTTCCAGCTTGGCCTCCAGCCGTTCCAGAAGGGCAAAGGCATCCGCAGTCGATCCGGCAAAACCGGCAATCACATCGAATCCACCGGGGCTGAGACGCCGAACCTTCCGGGCGGTGCCCTTGATCACGGTATCGCCCAGCGACACCTGGCCGTCGCCGGCGATCACCACGCGGCCATTCTTCTTGACGCCGACAATGGTCGTGCCATGCCAGCCGGGAAAGCTCTCGCCTGTCATCATTTTCTCCGGGATGAGTGATGCCGGCCCTTAGCCAGCAAGATGCCGCGCCCCGCTGCCCGCCCGAAGGCCGGGCGGGGCGCTGGCAAAGGGGATCAGATCGAGCTGTCGATCCAGGATTTCAGTGCTGCTTTCGGTGCAGCGCCTGCCCGGTTCGAAATGACCTGGCCGTCCTTGAAGATGAAGAGCGCCGGGATGCCGCGCACGCCCATGGCCGCAGCCGAGTTCGGGTTGCTGTCGACATCGACCTTCGCAACCTTGATCTTGCCGTCGTATTCGGCGGCCAGTTCTTCCAGGGCGGGGCCGATCTGCTTGCAGGGGCCGCACCACTCCGCCCAGAAGTCCACCACGACGGGGACATCGGAATTTTTCACTTCGTCTTCGAAGGTCGTATCGGTAACGGCGACGGTGGCCATGGGTTTTGCTCCTGAGCGGTGAATGGGGCCTTGGTCCCGGGAAACTATGAACGCCCCTCGGTCCCGTCAAGAAGGCGCGACCGATGCAGGGCGGACATGACGACATCGGAGGGCAACGTCATCAGCGTTCCTGTCCGCGTCCAGAGCAAGGCAACATCGACCCGCGCATCCGGATAGATCTGCCCGAGCAGGGCGGCATAGGCCCCCATCTGGCGCAACAGGCCCTCGGGCACCGACACGGGATCGGGGGGCACGACCGCGTTCGTCTTGAAGTCCACGGCCAGCACCCGGTCGGGCGTGACCAGCAGCCGGTCGATGACCCCGTGCAGCCGATGTCCGTTGACAGTCCCGGTCACGGGCACTTCGGCCAGGGCCGTCCCGCCGAAAAGATTAGCCAACCCCGGGGTGTCCAGAAGGTCACCCGCCTCATCGACCAGCCCGGCCAGGTCAGATGCCCCGACCTCGGGCAAGAGCGCCGCCGCCAGCACGGGCCGGTCCGCGGTCTCGCGCCCGGTCAGGTGTTCCAGCAGAAGGTGGATCGCCGTTCCCCGGGCCTTGGCCACCTCTTCGGTCTCTCCGGCCTCGCCGGGCAAGGCCTTGGCCCCGCCCAGGTCCGAGGGGCTTAGCGTCGTCGGCCGCTCCGGCGCCGGTGGGGCAGGGGTGCGGAAATGGGCAGGCAGGGCGGTCGGCGCGACAACCGGCCGGGCCGGATCTTCGAGCGGCAGACTGTCCCAATCCCCCTGCACCAGCAGCAATCCAGACCCAACGTCCCCCATCGGCCAATCCGCCGCGCCAGAGGCGTTCAGACCGGCCTCCACCTGCTGATACCAGCTGTCCCCGTCCTTCGGCAGATCTCCGGCGGCGGCCACGATCAGCCATTTCTCGGCCCGGGTCAGGGCCACGTACAGTAGCCTTTGCCGTTCCGCCCTTTGCCGGTCCTGGAAGGCGTCGCGCGCCATCGTCATGTCGGGCGGCATCGCATCCGTGTTGACCCGCCAGACCGGATGGTCCTCGACCTCCATGATCTCGGGCACCGAGGGCGCCTGCCGCTTGCCGGTGTCGGGCAGGATGACAATGGGCGATTCCAGGCCCTTGGACCCGTGCACCGTCATCACCCGGATCAGGTCCCCGGCCGAGCCCATCTCGCGCTTGATGTCCAGGTCGTCGGTTTCCATCCAGCTGAGAAACCCCGTCAGGCTGGGCACGCCCGTCCGTTCATAGGCCAGGGCCTGGCCCAGCAGGGCATTGATGCCGTCCTCCGCCTCGGAGCCAAGCCGGCCCAGCAGGCGGCGGCGGCCGTCATGTGCCGTCAGGATGCGCTCGATCAGGTCATAGGGCCGCAGGAAATCGGTCTGACCCATCAGGTCGGCCAGCATCGCCAGCGTCTGCGGGTGGTCGTCGCGCACGCGCAGGGCCTCCCACAGATAGCCCTTCCGGCCCTGGGCCACGGCATACAAATCCCGCTCCGACCAGCCGAACAGCGGGGATTTCAGGGCCGTCGCCAGCGACAGGTCGTCTTCGGGTGTCGACAGGAAGGACAGCAACGCGCCCAGGTCGCGCACCGCCAGTTCCGCCCCGACCTTCAGCCGGTCGGCCCCGGCGATCGGCAGGCCCCGCGCCTTGCAGGCCCGGATGATCTCGGCGAACAGCTCGGACCGCCGCTGCACCAGGATCATCACGTCGCCGGGCCGCACCGGGCGGCGCACCAGGCGGCCGCCGATCTCGTCGGGCAGGGTCTCTGTCCCGATCATCGCGCCAACCCGGTCGGCGATCTGTTCGGCCAGGATCACCGTGTGATGGCGGCTGCCCTTGCGGTCGACGGGTTCGTGCCAGGGCCGGTCCTCTTCATCGGCCGTCTTCGGCACCACCGGCCACAATTCCACCCGCCCGGGCAGATCCGACTTGAACGCCCGGTGCTGGCTGTCCGCGGCAAAGCCCGCCGCGTCCTGGCCCTCGAAGATCGTGTCGACCAGCCCCAGGATCGCCGGAGACGACCGGAACGAGAATTCAAGCGTCAGCGATTGCAGCCCCGACCCGGCCGCGTCCAGCCGGGTGCCGAATTCGGCCTGCATCTTGTCGAAGGCCTGCGGATCGGCCCCCTGGAACGAATAGATCGACTGTTTCTTGTCGCCCACGACAAAGATCGTCCGTTCGACGTCGCGCGCCCCTTCGCCGGCGGTGAATTCCTGGGCCAGCGTTTCGATCACGTCCCATTGCACAGGGCTGGTGTCCTGCGCCTCGTCCACCAGGATGTGGTCAATGCCCCCGTCCAGCCGGAACAGCACCCAGGCCGCGACCGAGGGATCCTTGAGCAACGCCCGCGCCTTCAGGATCAGGTCGTCGAAATCGAGCCATCCCCGCAGCTGTTTCTGCCGGGCGTATTCCGGCAGGAAGGCGGCGGCGAAATCGTGCAGGGCGGCGGTCTTGCGCGCGGCCTTCAGGCCCAGCCGCATGGGCCGGACCGCCTCGACCCGCTCCATCAGGTCATCAAGCGCGGGCAGCCAGGGCGCAACGGCCCCGTCCTTCTGGGCCGACTTGGTCGGGAAACTGCCCGTTTTCGCGGTGAACGGGGCCTTGGCGCTGGCCCCGGTCAGCAGGACACTTTCAAGCAGCTCCAACGCGGCCATGTCCTCGGTCCGGACCTGGGCCAGCTTGTCGGCCGCCCGCTGGTCGGTCTTGCCCGAGGTCTGCAAGGCCTTGGACAGGGCGGTCAGCATGTCGATATCGCCCGGCGCAAAGGCCTGGGCCAGCAGCGTGTCTTCCGAGGTCCCGGCCGGCAGGCCGAAGACACCAAAGATCTCGGCTGCATCCAAGGCTGGATCAAACGCCTGGCGCTTGGCCGTCAAAGCCCCGGTCAGAGCGTCGAGGCCTTCCGACAGGTACCCCGCGATCCCGTCGATCAGGTGGCCCTGATCGCCCTCGGCCATGGCTTCGACGATCTCGGCCCGCAGCAATTCGGCCGACCGGTCCTCCATCTCGGCAAAGTTCGGGCTGACCCCGGCTTCCAGCGGGAAGCGGCGCAACAGCGAGGCACAGAAGGAATGGATGGTCTGGATCTTCAGCCCGCCCGGCGTTTCGATCGCGCTGGCAAAGAGCGTGCGCGCCTTCGACAGGTTCGCCGCCGCATCCGCGCCCAGCACCGACAAGGCCTTGCGCAACGGCCCGTCGTCCAGCATCGCCCATTCGCCCAGCCGCTTGAACAGCCGGTTCTGCATCTCGGACGCGGCAGCCTTGGTGTAGGTCAGGCACAGGATGTGCTGCGGTTCGACCCCCGACAGCAGCAGCCTTGCCACCCGGTCGGTCAACACCCGCGTCTTGCCCGACCCGGCATTGGCCGCCAGCCAGGTCGAGGCATCGGGCCGCGCCGCCTGCACCTGCCGTTCCGTCGCGGCGTCGCGGGATTTGTCGTGGGAATTGTCGGGGCTCATGCCATGTCCTCAGGCGTGGGATCGGTGGCCATGTCCCATTCGCCGTAGCGCGCCAGCTGGTCGTAATCGCCCACGTCACTGTCCTTTTGCAGCATCCGGCGCGAGGTATAGCCCTGCGCCGGATCGCGGTAGGCCTGCAGCAGGGCGCGGAATTCCTCCCACACCTGGTCCACGGGCGTTTCATCCAGCGGCGCGGGTTCTTCCTTGCCCGCCCCGCCAAGGCCAAGGAACACGGCGCGGGCCACCGGCCCGGCCTCCAGCCCCTTGAACCCGCCTTGCGTGATCATCGCCGCTTCCAGCAGCAATTGCTTGTCGAACAGTTTCTGCTCTTTCGCCGTCGGAGGCCGGCCGGTCTTGTAGTCGTAGATCACCCAGCGCCCAGACGGATCGCGGTCGATCCGGTCGGCCTCGCCGGTCAGGCGGAAGGGCGGGTCGTCCATGATCGCCTCGCCCCGGATCTCGAAGGCCTGGGGTTGGCCCAGGCTGCGGCGGGTCAGCTCTCCGCGCACGAACCAGTCGGCCACCCGGGCCAGGCGCGCGCGCCACAGCCGGCGTTCGGCGGCCCAGGGGACCTCCTCCGCCAGCACCCGGTCGGCGACCTCCATCAGGGTGGGCACGGTGACAAGACTGGGGTCCTGGGCCGTGTCGCGGATGAAATCCTCCAGCACCTTGTGGATGACCGTGCCGCGCAACAGCGCGTCGGGTTCGGTGACAAGGGGGTCAAGAGCCCGCAACCCAAGGATATTCTGGGCGTAGATCGCGTAAGGATCGCGGATCAGCGTCTTGATCCGCGTGACCGACAATTGCCTTGGCCGGTCGTCGACCGGCGGGCGCGGGGCAGGGCGGGGGGCCGGGGCGGTGCGCTCGGCCCGTTCCAGTTCCACCGCCCGGTCCAGCCAAAGCCGGCCGCGCGCGCGCATGTCGGCCAGCGCCTGCGGTCCGCTCCGCTGCGGCAGCCCGCCCAGCAAGTTCACCAGCCGGTTCACCCAGCGCGAGGGCACCGTTTCGGCATCCGACGACCGGCGCGCCCGGGTCAGCCAGACCTCGGCGGCACCGGCAGCCTGCTGGAAATCATGGGCCGCCAGCCCGATCCGGCGCTCCGGCAGCAACAGCCCGGCCTGGTGGCGCAACGCGCGGTTCAGCCAGGGATCGGGCCGGGCGGCTTCGGGCCAGGAACCCTCGTTCAGCCCGCCGAGGATCAGCAGATCCGCCCCCTGGACCCGAGCCTCCAGGGTGCCCCAGATCATGATGTCCGGATGCGGCTTGTCACGGTCGCGCACGGTTTCGCGCTGCAACAGGGCGCCCAGAAGGTCGGCCATGTCGCGGGCCGACATCTCGCCCCCGGCATCGGCATGCAAGGCCAGGGCCTCGACGACCTTGCGCGCTTCTTGCCCCGCGTTCTGGTCCCACAACCCGCCGCTGTCGTCGCTTTCGGCCCCGCCCGCCGCCCGTTCCGCCCGGGTCCGCAATGCCTCCAGCCGAAGGGCCAGGGGCGCGGGCACCGGATCATGCGCGGTCAGGAAGACCTCGGCCACCCAGGCCCGCCAGGGTTCCGGCGGCGGCGTGCGCTTGCGGTCGACCAGGTCGGCGGTGAACCGGTCCAGCGTCGCGGGCGACGGATGCGGAGGCCCGTGACGGCGCAGCCAAAGCTCCAGGTCGCGGGTATGGATCAGGTGCGCAGCCCTGCCGGCCCCGCTGTGGCACAGCGGATGTTTCAGCAGGGCCAGCAGCCCGTCGGGCGTCACCGGCCGGGCCACCAGGTCGGCCACCTGGCGCAGGAACCGGCCCGGAGGCGCCAGGTGCAGGGGCTGGCCCGCGCTGTCATCGGCCACGATGCCCCAGCGATCCAAGGCGGCGCTGACCTGGCGCGTCAGCATCCGGTCGGGCGTGATCAGGGCGGCGGTCGTGCCGTCCTCGGCCGCCTGGCGCAGGCGGAGGGCGATGGCCAGGGCTTCCTCGCGCGGGTCGGCGGCCTCGATCAGGGCGACCCCGGCCATCGCCGGGCCAAGATCGGGCAGCGAGGGGCCCTCGGTCAGCCAGGCATCCGTCACCGGGGCCGGGCGCAGGGCCAGAGACAGCACCCGGTTGCGCGCGGGGGCTGGCGGGGTCGTGTCGGTCCAGGGCCGGATGTCTTCGGGCGCCAGATCCATGCGATTCATCAGGGCCTTGTAGCGATATTGCGGGTGATCCTCGGCACTTAGCGCCTGTTTCATCCCGTCCCACACATCACCCGGCAGATCGGCATCATAGCCCGGCAGCACCACCGCCCCCTGCGGCAGACGGGCCACCGCCTGCATCAGGATCTGCATCATCCCCCGCGACCCGGTCGAGCCGGCCAGGATCACCGGCGTCTGCACCGGCTGCGCGTCCCACTGCGCGGCCAGGGTTTCGGCAACGAGGCGTTGGCGGGCCTCGGCTTCGGGGGCCTCGGGATCGGCGAGCGTTCCGGCGATCGAGATGAACCGTTGAGCCCGCGCCCAATGGCCCGACAGGTCGCTGACATCCAGGTCGGCGATGGCCTGGGGCGACACGCCTTCGCCCTGCATTTCCGCAAAAAGATCGGCCAGGCTGTCGGCCAGGTCATAGGCCGCCGCGCGGGGCGCCAGGTCGGGTTCGGCCTCGATCAGCCGGGTGACAAGCTGGGCCAGTTCCAGCCGCCGGCGCAGCGGAGGAATCGGAGCGGGAATGTCGGTCAGGCCTGTGCCCAGGTCGGTCATCAGCCGGATCTGGGGTAACAGCCGCGGCGGCCCGGCGTCGAACAGGTCGCGCAAGCGCCGGGCCATGCGCCGGGTGTTGACGATCAGCAGGATGCGCGCCCAGGCCTCGGGCGGCTGGCCCTCCATACGGCGGTCCAACCCGACCAGCAGTTCGGCGGGGAAATCCGCGCCGCAGGGCAGGGCAAAGACACGCGGCGTGGCCGTTGGCTCAAACATGAGCAATCAGCTTTTCGGCCAGGTCGATGCCCTCGGGCTTTCCGACGTCGCACCATTGCCCTGGATAAAGCGCCCCGTACAGGCGGCCGTTGGCAATCATCCGGTCCCACAGACGGTTCAGCGAAAAGGCCTGGTCCGGGATGTCGGCCAGTCCGTCGGTCTTGATGATCTGCACGCCGCCATAGACCAAGCCGGCCCCGCGCGTCAGGGTACCGCTGTCATCGGCAGAAAAATCATCCGGGCCCACGCGCCCGATGGCATCTTGGGGGCGCAGGCAGACCAGCAGCGCATCCATCCGCACGGGATCCCAGGATGTCATGAGGATATCCAAGGGGTTCGGCCCAGACCAGATGGCATCGGTGTTCATCGTGATCACAGGATCCGGGCCCAACAGCGGCAAGGCCTGGCGCAGACCCCCGCCGGTTTCCAGGATTGAGGGCCACTCGAAGGATGTGATCACACCATGCCGGACCAGGTGATCGGCCAGCATCTGTGGCCGGTAATGAATATTCGCGACGATCCGGTCGGGCCGGATGGCGCGGGCCAGATCCAGGGTGTGGTCGACCAGGGGACGGCCGGCGACCTTGATCAGGGGTTTCGGCCGCTCGGCCGTCAGGGCGCCCATGCGGGTACCGAACCCGGCGGCGAACAGGAATACGGATGTCGGGGACATGGGTCAGGCCATCTGCTTCAGGCGGTTCAGGGTATCGGCGGTTGGCCGGGGCAGGGCATCCTGGATTTGTTGCGCGACCGGGGCCAGCGCGGGATGATCCAGGTTGCGTTCCACATGGGCAAAGACGCGGGGCACGAGGTCCAGGTAATGTGGCTTGCCATAATCCTGGGCGAGTCGGGCAAAGACCCCGAGAATCCGCAGGTTACGTTGCAGGCCGACCACGGCATAGGCGGTGCGCAGGTCATGGTCGCTGATGCCGGTGGCGTCGCGAAACCGGTCGATCATCGCGATTTCAACCGCAACCGAGACGTCCCGGCGGGCATCCTGCAACAGCGAGACCAGGTCATAGGCCCTCGGCCCGGCCACGGCGTCCTGGAAATCCAGCAGGCCGACCCGCGCGTTGCCCTCGCGATCGGGCAGCCAGATCAGGTTGTCGGCATGGTAGTCGCGGTGCACGAATCCATCTGGCCCGCGCAACGTGTCATGAAAGATGTCGGCCAGGCGCGGTATGACCCTCGGCCCGGCGTTGGTGCCGGTGACAGGCTGGGCATACCGTGTGAACGCCAGGTCGGTCATGTCGGCCAGGCGCTGACTGTCCAGGGTCTGTACGTTCCCCGGAATGGGCACGTCCTGCAGGGGGATCAACAGGTCGGTCGCGGCGGTGTAAAGTTCAGGCTCGCGCTGTGGATCGGTGGCGATCAGGCGGGTAAAGGTCCCGTCGCCGAGGTCTTCCAGAACGGCCAGCCCGGCCTCGGGGTCGGTGGCCAGGATGCGTGGCGTCGACAGCCCCGCATGCGCCAGGTGATCGGCCAGGGCCAGGAAGGCCGGCAGGCTGCCGTCGGGCGGTGTGATCACAAGCACCGCCGTGCGCCCGGTTTCCGCATCGGTCAACCTTTCGTATCGCCGGGCCGAGGCGTCTCCGGCCAGGGGCGTTCGGTCCGCCTTGTCCCAGCCGGCACCGGTCAGCAGAGCGCCCATCGCGGAGATCTTTGTCATGCGGCGATACCCGCCAGCCGCCCGGTCCAATCCGCGCCCCCGTTGATGGCGACCTTGCGCAGATCGGGGTCGGAGCCATCCGGGGTGAAGGTCAGGCGAAGGGCCGATTCCGGGGCAAGCTCGCCCAGCCGGTCGGGCCATTCGACCAGGCAGATGGCCTCGTCAAAGGCGTCGATCAGGCCCAGTTCCACCAGCTCATCCGGCCCGGACATGCGGTACAGATCGCAATGCCAGATGGTCCCGCGCGAGGTGTCGTAGCTTTGCACAAGCGTGAAGGTCGGGCTTGGCACGTCCTCGGGCACCTCTTGCACCGACTGGATCAGCGCGCGGGCGAAATGGGATTTTCCGGCGCCGACCGGTCCATCAAGCAAGACCACATCGCCGGGTACAAGGCAGGGGGCGAGGGAGGCCGCGAAGGCGGCAGTGGCATCAGGGGATGGAAGGTCGATGACAGGGGGCGGAGACATGGGCGCAGAATGCCGCCCGACGCCCCCTGCTGCAAGGTCGGATCGACGCTGATTTCAGCGGCTGATCGCCTGCCGCGACAGGTCAGCGTGCATCGGCATGGGACAGCTGGGCGACCGAGCCGCCATCCTCTTTAAGGCCCGTCCGGCGGAAGCAGACCAGTGTCGCCCCGTCCTGGATCGGGTGAACGGTGCAGGCGACGTCTTCGCCGCTGTTCAGCGTGACATTGGCCCACCAGGTCGAGCGGTCCGGCGTGCCGGAAACGAACTCGCGCAGATCGCCCCAGACAGGCGTCGGCATGGACCGCGATTGCCAGTCGCGGGTGGTGTCGAAGATGGTGACCTCGGCAAAGCTGGAGTCAGGGTCGGCGTTCCACAACTCCCGGTAGGCGGCGTTCGACAGGGTCAGAACGCCGTTGGCCCCGAACACGGCGATGGCATCGTCGACGTGATCCAGGATCGACTGGCTGATTTCCAGTTCCGAGCGGAATCGGCGGGTCAGAGAGACCTCTGCCGTGATGTCTTCGAACAGGAAGGCCACGGCGCCATCGGGATGCGGCCGGCCGCTGACCTGGTAGATCGACCCCGAGGGCAGCGACCATGTCTCGCGATAGCTGCCATCCGCGGCAGCGGCCACGAGGTCGGCCATCTGGTCGCGCCAGGTCCGGTAATCCTTCGGTTCGGGCATCATGCGGCCGTCGCGGAGGCGGTCGAAGAAGGACAAGAGGTTGGGCCGGGCCGACAGGAAATCGGCCGGCAGGGCCGTCAGGTCGATCAGCGCCGGATTGAACAGGGCCAGCTGGCGGTTGCGGTCGAAAATCGCCAGCCCAATGGACAATTGCGCGAAGGTCTTGGTCAGCGTCTGCACGAAATTGCGCTGGGCGGTTTCGGCATTGACCACGGCCCCGACATCGACCGCGTAGAACATCCGGTAGCCGTCGTGCCGCGTGATCCACACATCGTACCAGAAGAAATTGTCCTGCCCGGGGATCGAGATCGAGGCCCGGATACGGCTGCCGCTGGGCTTGGTGTCCAGCGCCGACTGGAACAGCCGCTGGCCCGGGTGGGGCCGGGTGCCGTGGGTGCGGTGAAACAGGTCGGCATAGGCCGCGTTGAACCAGCTGACCTCGCCGCCGTCGTTGACCCGCCAGATCGGATAGGGCGCCATGTCCATGGTGCCGCGCAGCGTGTCGTATTCGACCTCGAGCGCATGCAGCGCCGCGGGGCTGCGCGAGTTGGCCAGGCCGGGCAGCCGGATCGGCCGGACTTCCAGCCGAAGGATCCCGTCCAGCCGTTCGGCCAGCAATTCGTAGCCATCCAGCGAATCCCGTGCGGCAAAGACCGCTTCGTCCTCGACCGCGTCCAGCGTGTCGAGTCCGAGGAACCGTTTGCCCAGCACCGTGCGCAGCACCGCAAGGTCCGAGATATCGACGCGCGTGCCATCGGTTTCGTCGGCATCCAGCAAGGCCCGTCCGGCAGCGCTGGAATCCATCAGGGTGTCCTCGTCGAACAGGAAGACGGGTTCGGATTGTTCCGGTAGACGCGAGACCTGCCGCCAGCGGGACGATCCTCCGCGTCCGGCCTGTATCCAGATCGCCGACCCCAGCGCTGCCGCCATGCATAGGGCCGCAAGACCCGCCCATTCCAATACGTCAGAAAACATCATGCTGGCAGCCCGTCGCCTCTCTCGTGACCGCTATCCTGACCGTAAAAGTGTTAACGACCGCTTAATCAAGCCTCTGGATTTTCGCCCGGAAACCCCGGCGGAGCGACCGCCCACGACTAGGCCCGGATCGGGCGGTTCTGGCCCAGGGGCACCGTGTTTCCCTTGGCCTGGGCGTCGATCTTGGCGCGCGGCCAGACGACCTCGACGATGGCGCCGCGCCGTTCGGTATCGGGCAGGTCGGCGGTGAATGGGTCGCTGCCATTGGCAAAGCTCAGCTCGGCTCCGGACCGTTCCAGCAAGGTCTTGGCGATGAACAGGCCCAGCCCCATGCCCTCGTATTCCGGGCGCGCGGCCACCTCAGTTTCGGTCTTGCGCCGGCGCACGAACGGGTCGCCGATGCGCCCGATCAGGTGCGCGGGAAAGCCCTCGCCGTCGTCAAGGATTCGCACCGAGATGCTGTCTTCGGTCCACAGGCTTTCGACCCAGACATTGCCCCGGGCAAAATCGACGGCATTTTGAATCAGATTGCGCATGCCATGGATGACCTCGGGCATGCGCAGGATCGAGGGCTGCTGCAGGGATCCGCCTTCGCCCGGACCGTCCTCGAAATGGATGATCTTGCCGCGATGCATGTGCGGCTCGGCCGCCTCTTCCAGAACGGCCGACAGGGGCGCCTGGCGCAAATGCAGGTCGTCCTTCCCCGCGCGTCCCATATCTCGGAGAATGTCCCGGCATCGGTCGGCCTGCTCGCGGATCAGGGCGGCATCCTCCTGCAGCTCGGGGCGATCTTCGAGTTCCTCCATCAGCTCGGCCGAGGCCAGCTTTATCGTCGCCAGCGGCGTGCCAAGTTCATGCGCCGCCGCAGCCACGACACCGCCCAGGTCGGTCAGCTTCTGTTCACGGGCCAGCGCCATCTGGGTCGCGGTCAGGGCGTCGGCCATCGAGTTCATCTCGGACGAGACCCGCCGGGAATAGAGGCCCATGAAGATCGTCGCGATGATCAGGGACAGCCAGGTGCCGAAAACGAAGATCTCGGGCACGCGCAGGATGACACCGGCTTCATTGCGCAGGGGCAGGTGGAATTCGGCCAGCAGGGTGACAATGACAATGGCCGTCCCGCCGACCATCATCGTCGAGCGCAGCGACAACACGCTGGCCGCAATGGTGACCGGGGCCAGCAGCAGCACGCAGAACGGGTTGTGCAGACCGCCGGTCAGGAACAGCAGGGCCGACAGCTGCAACAGGTCGAACAGCACCATCAGGAAGTTCTCGGCCTCGGTCAGGCGCTTGTTTTCCGGATAGACGAACATCGCGATCAGGTTGCCGATCACGGCGATGCCCACGGCCACGAAGCACAGGCCCACGTCCAGCGTCAGGTGATAGGTCCGTTCGGCGACGGTGATGGCCGTGACCTGGCCGACGATCGCGACCCAACGTAGCAGGATCAGGGTCCGCAGGCGGATCCAGTTGCCGCGCTGCTGACCCAGTCTTAAGTGTAGCCCCGATTGCTGCATTCGCGTTCCGTTTGGGATGTGCCCGGCCATGGCGGTCAACCGATTGTTACGGGCGCGCGGGGGCAGGTTCAACTCTACCATGGGAGGTCAGCCGATGACCCGTTACCTTGCTCTGGCCGCCGCGGCCGTCGTTGCCGTCGCTCTTTTGGGCACCTACGCGGCCACGCGGCTGATGAAACCCGACGATGACTATGCCAGCTGCAATGGCGGGGCGGTCGCCGGCGGAGAGATCGGCGGGCCGTTCGAACTGCTGGACAAGACCGGGTCGACCGTGACCGATGCGGATGTGATCACGGAACCGTCGCTGGTCTATTTCGGCTACACCTTCTGCCCCGACGTCTGCCCGCTGGACACGACGCGGAATGCCGAAACCACGGATATCCTGGCCGAACGGGGCCTGTCGGTGACGCCGGTGTTCATTTCCATCGACCCGCAGCGGGACACGCCCAGGGCCGTCGGAGAATTCGCCGAAGTCCTTCACGAGAAGATGATCGGTCTGACCGGCAGCCCCGAGCAGGTCGCCGCCGCGTCCAAGGCCTACAAGACCTATTACAAGGCCCATCCCGCCGAGGACGACTATTACCTGGTCGACCATTCGACCTTCACCTACCTGACCCTGCCGGACGAGGGCACCGTCGGGTTCTTCCGCAGGGATCTGACCGCCGAACAGCTTGCCGACGAGGTCGGATGTTTCCTTGACCATACCCGCTGATAGCTGGCATTTGATCTTTCACGCTCAGGGCGTAATATTCCTGCGCTGACAGAGGGGTTGGAGAGAGATCATGGCCGACGGGGCGATCGAGGACATCGGGCCGGACAAGACCTTGCTTCTGGTCGATGACGATGAACCGTTTCTGCGCCGGATGGCCAAGGCGATGGAAAAGCGCGGGTTCGAGATTGAAACCGCCGGGTCCGTCGCCGGAGGGCGGGCCATAGCCACCGCCCGGCCGCCGGCCTTCGCGGTGGTCGACCTGCGGCTTGAAGACGGCAACGGGTTGGACGTGGTCGAAGTGTTGCGCGAAAAGCGGCCCGATTGCCGGGTTGTCGTGCTGACAGGCTACGGGGCGATTGCCACGGCGGTGGCGGCTGTGAAGATCGGGGCGACGGATTACCTGTCGAAACCGGCCGACGCGACCGACATCACCAATGCGCTGCTGGCCAAGGGGGATGAACTGCCCCCGCCGCCCGAGAACCCGATGAGCGCGGATCGCGTGCGCTGGGAACATATCCAGCGGGTCTATGAATTGTGCGACCGGAACGTCTCGGAAACGGCGCGGCGGCTCAACATGCACCGGCGGACGCTGCAACGGATCCTGGCGAAACGCTCGCCCCGCTAAGCAGGGTTTTGGCCGGTCCCGCGGTTGCGCGGGAATCGGCGGCCCGGCCGGGTCAAAGTGAAAACCTCGTTCCTTTGGAAAATTTTCCTTAGACTGCTCAGAAATAGGGCACTGCGTCTAAGTGCCCGTGTCAGCGGAACAAAAGGCGTCCACGCAGCCGTGTTTCGTTGGGGACACCAGTGAAATATGGCGGGAATGTGACGCGCTTCACAGCCCATTAAGGCCCCCACCTCCATAGTTTACCTACGACGCAACGGGCGCTGGCCGGAAAAGTCGGCGTCATTTTGGAAAATCTGGAGGTTGCCATGTTCAAGCGTACTCTCGCCATGGCCGTCGTGTTCGGGGTCGCTGCCCTCGCACCGCCGGTTCTTGCTCAAAACGCGCGTTGTCTGCCGCGTGATGTTCTCGTGCAGACCCTTGAAAAGAAATATTCCGAATCCCTGCAAGGGGGCGGATTGCAAAATGCCCAGCAGCTCGTCGAAATCTGGACGTCGCAATCGGGCAGCTTCACGGTCTTCGTGACCCGGGCAGATGGGTTTGCCTGCATCATGGCCACCGGCCAGTCCTGGCAATCGGCCATGGGCGAAACCGAAGAAGGCGTGGCCGGTTGATCCGCCCGTAGCCCGGCCCGGGGGAGGGGCCGGTGCGGGAGGATCACTGCATGTGCCTGACCCAAACGGTCTAAAGATGCGCCATCAGATCCGCGTGGCGCGCGGTAAAGTCGGCGCGCACAGCCACTGGCGGCCGCAACACGATATCCAGCCCGGCGATCAGCTCGGGTGCCGGGCAGCCAAAGAACTTGGTCGCCTCGGTTTCGGAAAACCCCGCGATGCGCGTGGCTTCCATCCAGGCCGAGATCCGGTCGGCCTTCTTGATCTGCTTCTTCACCTTCACGGGAATCGCCGCCGGCAAACCGAACCTTATGTGGATCGCCGCGGTCAGCCTGTCGTCCAGGGCCCCGTAATCGGGCCCGACCGCCGCCTTCACCGGAGAGATCATGTCGCCGATCACGTATTCCGGCGCATCATGCAGCAAGGCCGCCAGCCGCCACTTGACCGGAGCCTCGGGTTGCAGGCGCCCGAAGATCACCTCGACCAGCAGGGAATGTTCGGCCACCGAATAGGCGTAATCGCCCGCCGTCTGCCCGTTCCAGCGGGCCACAAATGCCAGCCCGTGGGCGATGTCCTCGATTTCGATATCCACCGGGGTCGGATCCAACAGATCCAGGCGGCGACCGGACAGCATCCGTTGCCAGGCGCGGGGTTGTTTCATGGGGGCAAGTGTCCGTCTTGCAGGCAGGCGCGCCTTGGCAACCATATCAGCGGCCTTGGTGTCAACCTTGCCTCATTGCTGTTGAGCCACCGGAATGTTAGGCCACGGCAACTTTGTCAGACCTGGAGAGCTTACCCCATGGCCGAAGACTATATCGTCAAGGACATTTCGCTGGCCGAATTCGGCCGCAAGGAACTCGATATCGCCGAGACCGAAATGCCTGGCCTGATGGCGCTGCGCGAAGAATATGGCGAGGCGAAGCCGCTGAAAGGCGCGCGCATCGCCGGATCGCTGCACATGACGATCCAGACCGCAGTCCTGATCGAAACCCTCGTGGCCCTGGGCGCTGATGTCCGCTGGGCCTCGTGCAACATCTTTTCCACCCAGGACCACGCCGCCGCCGCGATCGCCAAGGCCGGCATCCCGGTCTTCGCCATCAAGGGCGAAACGCTAGAGGAATACTGGGATTACGCCGACAAGATCTTCATGTTCGAAGACGGCGGCTGCAACATGATCCTGGACGACGGGGGCGACGCGACCCTGTACATCCTGATGGGTGCCCGGGTCGAAGCTGGTGAAACCGACCTGATCGAAACGCCGACCTCGGAAGAAGAGGTGGCCCTGTTTGCACAGATCAAGAAGCGCATGGCCGAAACGCCGGGCTGGTTCACCAAGCAGAAGGCGATGATCAAGGGTGTGTCGGAAGAAACGACCACCGGCGTGCATCGCCTGTACCAGATGGTCGAGGCCGGCCAGCTGCCCTTCCCGGCGATCAACGTCAACGACAGCGTGACCAAGTCGAAATTCGACAACAAGTACGGCTGCAACGAATCCCTGGTCGACGGCATCCGCCGCGCCACCGACACGATGATGGCCGGCAAGGTCGCCGTCGTGTGTGGCTATGGCGACGTGGGCAAGGGCTCTGCCGCATCGCTGTCGGGCGCGGGTGCCCGCGTGATCGTCACCGAAATCGACCCGATCTGCGCCCTGCAGGCGGCGATGGACGGGTTCCAGGTCGTGACCCTGGAAGACGTGGTCGAAACGGCCGACATCTTTGTCACCACGACCGGCAACAAGGACGTCATCCGCATCGAGCACATGCGCGCGATGAAGGACATGGCGATCGTCGGCAACATCGGGCACTTCGACAACGAAATCCAGGTGGCCAACCTGAAGAACCACAAGTGGACCAACATCAAGGACCAGGTCGACATGATCGAGATGCCCTCGGGCAACCGGATCATCCTGCTGTCCGAAGGCCGCCTGCTGAACCTGGGCAACGCCACCGGCCACCCGTCTTTCGTGATGTCGGCGTCCTTCACCAACCAGACGCTGGCCCAGATCGAGCTGTTCACCAAGGGCGAGCAGTACGAGAACCAGGTCTACGTCCTGCCCAAGCATCTCGACGAGAAGGTCGCGCGCCTGCATCTCGGCAAGCTCGGCGCAAGGTTGTCGGAGCTCACGGAAGAACAGGCGTCCTATATCGGCGTCGAGCAGCAGGGCCCCTACAAGCCTGAGCACTATCGCTACTGATTTGCAGCCGGCCCCACGGCCGACTCACATGGCCCGGCGAAGCGCAAGCCTCGCCGGGCGATTTCATTTCAGCTTTAGTTAAATATTACGGATTGCGCCCGATTCACCAGCCGCTAATATGACCGAATCAAGGCTTTCCGATGCGGAAACGAGAGCTTTGAACGAGATGCGTTGAGTTCAGTCTCGACAGCGGCGGCAAAGACGAGGGCAAACTCATATGTCGAGAGACATCGAACCCGGGCGCGGCGGCGCAAACGGGTCGCGCACGGATTCTAACCAAAATCTGGCCTCAGCCGTCATCCTCCACGGGGCGTGGTGGGCGACGACGACGGCCGCGGTCCTGACGACCTCCCTGGCGGCCTCGACCGGCCCGGCAGCTGCCCAGAGCGGCGAGCCGGATCTGGCCGTCGAGGTCGGCCGGATGCTCACCGACATCGACATCCTCTATCTGTCCGCCATCGCCTTCCTGATCGGCGCTGCAATGGTCGCGGCGACCTTCATGGTCCGTCAGCGGGCCGGGCTCAGCGCCGAGAACGAGGCCCTGCGCAGCGACCTTCATCAGGCCCGGCTCGAGGCCGACGCCCGCACCGCGCTGCTC
>PAQV01000034.1 GCA_002709405.1 Paracoccaceae bacterium | reverse complement strand
CGAATTGGACGTGGGGAACCGAGACGAGTGTCGGTGGCGGAGAGACAGGGATTCGAACCCTGGAGACGGTTTCCCGCCTACACACTTTCCAGGCGTGCGCCTTCGACCACTCGGCCACCTCTCCGTTCGGGTCGCTTAGCAAAAAACCCGGACCAATGGCAAGAGCGCACGCAAACGCATGTTGCACATGCGTGGGCGCGCCGTTCCTTCCGTTGCGGCACTGTCTATGTCGACCGGGCCCGGGTGACCAAGGCCCCGGCTCTTGAAGGAGACATGACATGCAACGACGCGATTTTCTGGCCAGCGCAGGATGGGCCGCGGCAGGGGCCGGGCTGGGGGTACGGGCGGCGCCTGTGGCGGCTCAGGACGGGCAAGCGGGGACCGGGCGGCTGGCGGTGGCCGTGGCCCGGACCTTTGCCGTGGGCCAGGCCCGCGTGACGGCCCTGGCTGACGGGTACCTGGCCGTGGGCAGCGAAGTGCTGGCCGGGATCACCGAAGAGGACTTTGCCCGCCTCACCGCCGAGGCCCACCGGCCGACCAGCCCCCATGTCATCGGGGTCAACGCCTACCTGATCGAAACCGCAGGTCAGCGCATCCTTGTCGACACCGGGACCGGGCCCCTGTTCGGGCCGACGCTGGGGGATCTGCCGGCCAACCTGACGGCCCTGGGCATCGCCCCGGACACGATCGACACCGTGGTGGCCACGCACCTGCATCCCGACCATATCGGCGGCGTGGTGGCGGGCGATGCGATGCCCTTCCCGAACGCCGGCCTGATCGTCAGCGAAACCGACCGGGCCTTCTGGACCGATGCGGCCATCGAGGCGCAGACCCCGGCCGACCTGCAGGGCTTCTTCGATGCGGCCCAGGGCGCCCTGGCCCGGTTTGGCGAGCGGGTGATCCCCGTCGAGGGCCAGGCGGACCTTGGCCACGGCATGACCGCCCTGCCCCTGCCCGGCCACACTGTCGGCCACATGGGCGTGCTGCTTGAGGACAGCGGCGCGCAGCTGTTGATCTGGGGGGACGTGATGCATTTCCCGGCCATCCAGTTCCGCCGGCCGGACGTGACCGTGGGCTTTGACACCGACCCGGACCAGGCGCGAAGGACCCGGATGAAGGCCTTCGACATGGTGGCCCAAGACCAGATGATGGTGGCCGGCATGCACCTGGACTTCCCCGGCGTGGGTCACGTGGAACGGGCCGCCGAGGGGTATCGCTTCGTACCCCAGGGCTACCCTTACGTGGTCTGACCCCGAAACGAGAACCGGCCGCTTCGTCGTTGAAGCGGCCGGCCTGTTGATCAGCTTGTCTGCGGCGCGGGGCCGTCGTCCAGCCCGTGCCCGTCATTGAGGCCGTCTCCATCCCCGCCATCGTCCAGCTCGCGCTGGGGCGGCTGGGGCGGGGTCGCGCCGGCGGGGCTCGGCGACGGGGCCAGGGCCTCGGGGTTGCGCAGCCAGATGTCGCGCTGAGCGAAGGGGATCTCGATCCCTTCCTCGACGAACCGCTCGGCGATGGCATGGTTGATCTCGGTCCGCACCGCCAGGCCCCAGCTGACATCGCGGATGATGACCCGGATCTCGAAATCCAGCGAATCCGCTCCGAAGCCCTGGAAGACGATGAAGGGCGCCGGACGTGCCACGACCATCGGGTGGTCCTCGGCGATCTCCAGCAGGATCTTTTCGACCTTGCGGGTGTCGGTGCCATAGGCCACGCCGACGTTGATGATCACCCGGCCGGTGGGCGTGCGGGTGTAGTTCGTCACCGCCCCCGAGATCAGGTCCGAGTTGGGCACGATGACGTCGGTGCGGTCGAAGGTTTCAATCCGCGTGGCCCGGACCGAGATGTCCTTGACGATGCCCATGGTGCCCGCGACCTCGATCCAGTCGCCCTCGGACACCGGCCGTTCGATCAGCAGGATGATGCCCGACACGAAGTTCGACACGATGGTCTGAAGGCCGAAACCGATGCCGACGGTCAGGGCCGAGGCGATGATGGCCAGCGATGACAGGTTGATCCCCGCGGCCGTGATCGCGATCAGCGCAGCCAGGAAGATGCCCAGGTAGCCGGTGCCGGACACGATGGCGTTCTGGCCGCCCACGTCGATCTGGGTCTTCGGCAACAGCGAGGTTTTCAGCGCCCCCTGCACCAGCCGGGTGATCCCGTAGCCCAGGGCAAAGATCAGCAGGAACATCAGGAAATCGACCGGCGAGATCCGGGTGCCTCCGACGGATACGCCTTGCAGGAATTGCGACCAGAGCTCGGCCAGGTCGCTGTCGCGCACGCCCCAGGCCAGTGCGATGAACGGCAGGCTCAGCGCGGCCAGGACGAAGCCCAGCAAGGCCGCGAACAGGCTGTCGTTGGCCCCGTCGCCTTGCCCCGTGGCATAGCCGTAGATCCCGGCAAAGAAGCGTTGCAGGACGGCGGCCAGCGCAAAGATCGCGAGGGTCCAGATCATCGGATAGAGCGTGGCCTCGGCCGCGTTCAGGTAGCCGGCGGCGGCGGCCAGGGGCGCGGCAATGGCAATGATCTGGGCGGCCGTGCGCACCGGCGGCATGATCCGGAACAGGCTGCTCATCGGCGGCGTTGCCGCGGCCTCGGACTCTTCGGTGCCCGGCTCCGGTTCTGGCGGCGCGCTGGGGCGCGAAATCGAGATCTGGCGGAACAGCACGATGCCCCCCAGCACGATGATCGGGAAATGGATCACCGCGGCCGTCGCCTCGTCGATATTCTCAAGCGAGATGATCAGGTCGGCGGCATCCTTCAGCACCAGCACCAGGGCCAGTGTCCAGACCGTCGCCCGGATCGAGGCCCGGCTGCGGGCGGTATTGGGCAACAGGCCGTCGTCGTCGCGCACGTCAAAGACCCGCTCGCCCAGCCAGCCGATCGACAGCATGATCAGCGACCAGTGCATCACGCCTCCGATGACCGCGTTGCCGCGCATGCCCGTCAGTTGCGTGACCTTCAGGGCGGTCAGGATCAGCAGCACCCCGATCAGCGGAATGAAGATGCGGCCGAGCGAGACGACAAAGCTCCAGACCCCGCTGCCCGCGCCGCCAAAGCTGCGCAGGTAATCGCCCAGCCGGCCGGCCAGGCGCCGGCCCCGCAGGATGCAGAACAGCCCCAGCACCACCAGGAACAGGGCGATGGGAATGGAACTGGCCGCTTGCTGGCGGGCCACGTCGTTGGACAGGGCGGCCTGGGTTTCGCCCACCAGGGCATCGAAGAAATCGCCCAGCTCGCGCACCGCCGCAGGCCAGAGCACCGGGTTGATCGGCACCGGACCGCGGGTGAACAGCGCCTGGGCCTGGCGCGCGCGCAAGGTGGTGTCGATCTCGGCCACAAGGCCGTTGGCCTCGGTAAAGGCGGCCTCGGCCACGACCGAGGGCGCGCGCAATTCCTGCAGCCGCTCTTCCAGCTGGGCCCGGGTGTTGGCCACGGTTTCGCTTTCCGACCCGTCTTCGGGTTCAGGCCCCAGGGCGTCGATCTGCGACTGGATATTGGCAATGCGCGAGGCGTTCTCGTCGCGGGCCGCGGCAAAGCGCTGGCGGTAGGTGTCGATCTCGGTCCGCAGCGCCTCAAGCGCGGCGTCCGAGGCCCGCCCGGCATCCAGCGTTTCCTCTGCCCGGTCCGCGAGGGACTGCCAGGCGGACGGGTCGATGCTGTCGTCGGTACGGGATTGGGCGGCGGAAAACCCGGCCCAAAGCACAAGGCTCAGGACCGTCATCAAACGGATCAGGAAGGTCATGGCGGTCACGCGTCTTCGAAGACACCCGGAATGCTGGCCGGACCGCGGCCCATCCAGTCGGGCACGGGAAGTCCCTTGTCCTTGAGGAATGTCGGATTGAACAACTTAGACTGATAGCGCGTGCCGTAATCGCACAGCACGGTCACGATCGTGTGACCCGGCCCCATCTCCTTGGCCAGGCGGATGGCCCCGGCGATGTTGATGCCGGTCGATCCGCCCATCACCAGGCCTTCGTCGCGCAGCAGGTCGAAGACGATGGGCAGCGCCTCTTCGTCGGGGACCTGGTAGGCGAAATCGGGGGTGAAGCCTTCGAGGTTCGCGGTGATCCGCGCCTGCCCGATGCCCTCGGCAATGCTGGAGCCTTCGGCGTGCAGCTCGCCGGTGGTGTAATAGGAATAAAGCGCCGCGCCCATCGGATCGGCGATGGCCACCTTTACGCCCTTGGGTTGCAGGTACTCGGCGCAGCCCGCAAGCGTCCCGCCCGAGCCCACGGCCGACACGAAACCGTCGACCTTGCCGCCGGTCTGGGTCCAGATCTCGGGGCCGGTGGTTTCCACGTGGGCCAGCCGGTTGGCCACGTTGTCGAACTGGTTCGCCCAGATCGCGCCATGGGGTTCGCTTTCGGCCAGTTTCGCGGCCAGGCGTTCGGAATACCGCACGAAGTTGTTGGGGTTCCTGTAGGGAGCGGCCGGCACCTGGACCAGCTCGGCCCCGGCCAGGCGCAGCATGTCCTTCTTTTCCTGGCTCTGGGTTTCGGGAATGACGATGACCGTCTTGAACCCCATCGAGGCCCCCACCAGCGCCAGGCCGATGCCCGTGTTGCCCGCCGTGCCCTCGACGATGGTGCCGCCGGGCTTCAGGTCGCCCCGGGCGATGGCATCGTTGATGATGTAAAGCGCGGCCCGGTCCTTGACCGACTGGCCCGGGTTCATGAATTCGGCCTTGCCGAGAATTTCGCAGCCGGTTTCCTCGCTCGCCTTGCGCAGGCGGATCAACGGTGTGTTGCCGACGGCGTCGGCCAGGTCTCGTGCAATGCGCATCGGCACTCCCCAGTCTTATTGGCGTGCCCACATGTAGCGCCGGGGTGATGCGACAACAAGCGTTCAGCCCGTCCCACGCAGCCTCTCGCGGTTCAGTGCCAACCACAAACCCGCCGTCACCAGCTGCAGGTTGACGAAACGGCCGGTCTGAAGATCGGCCTGGAACTGGTCGAAGCTTATGACTTCGCTGCAGATATCCTCGCCCTCGGCTTCCACGCCCGCCACCACGCCCGCCCCGGCCAGGTCCGCGATGCCCACGAAAATGTGGGCGAATTCGGTCGACGATCCGGTCGAGGAATAGGCCTGTGTCACCGGTTCCAGCCGGCTGAGGCGGATATGCGCCTCTTCCTGGGCCTCGCGGAAGGCGGCCTGCTGCGGGGTTTCGCCAGGATCGACAAGCCCCGCCGGAGCTTCCCAGATCCACGGATCGGTGTCTCCGGCCACGTAAGGGGCGGCGCGGAACTGCTGGATCAGCAGCACGCAATCGCGCACCGGATCATAAGGCAGCACGATGGCCGCATCGCCCACGCGCAGGGCCGCCCGGTTCATCTCGGGGCCCATGGAGCCGTCGAACTGGCGGTAGCGCAGGTCGATCTCGGCCAGGCTAAAGAAGTTGAGGTAGGGCAGATGGCGGGCCTTGACCGCGATGTCCCGGTCCAGGTCGAAGCGGCTGGGCCTGGGCCTGTCCGGCGCGCGCAGAAGGGCCGCGGCCCGGGTGTGCACGGCCTTCAGGCGGTGGGCGCCAAAACCCTCGCCCGGCCAGCGGCCGTATTGTGCCATCACCTCTTCGGCCGCCAGCACCCACAACGGCGCCCAGGCCGCCTGCCAACCGGCAAAGAGGAACGGCCGCGCATCCCCGGGCACATCCGCCATGAAAACGGTCACAGAGGCACCAGCGACCTGCCGGGTTTCGGGCCGGCATCCGTGAACGGCCGCGAAATAGTGCAGCCGGTCGGCCTCGGTTTCCGTCACCCCGTCAAGCAGCACGCCTTCGGTGCGGGTTGCCGCATCGGGGGCAAGCGTCGCCGGACCACTCGGACCTGCGTAAACCGGGCGCGCGCCTTCCAGCTCTGCCGGCGTCAGCGGGCCAAAGACCTCACGCCCCAGGACAGCCGCCAGAAGCGGCAGGTGGCGCAGGCTGCCAAACAGGAAATACGTCATGAAGGTCAGACCGCTCCGCTGTCCGCGCCCCGATCAGCGCCAGTTGCGGCTGGCATATTCCGTCGCAAGCCCGGCCGCCACCCCTCCGATCAGCAGGGTGACCCCGATGTTCATGGTGCTGATCATCCAGGCGTAGTCGATGCCGATGTAGAAGATGGCGATGATCGCCTCGAACGGGCCGTCGTAGCGATTGCGCATGGCCAGGCGGACCATCTCGTCGGTGCTATGGACGAAGAGCTCCCAGAACATCATGGCCGCCATGCCGGTCAAGCCGTTGTTGATGCCCGGCACCGTGCCGCGCCCCGCCCGAGAGCCCAGGACAATCCATCCGGTCACTAACGCGACGAGCATGTTGACGGGGGTGAACCAGGGGCCGACGCCCTTGCCCTCGGGCAACAGTGGAATGACCTGGCCGGAAACGACAAAGGCAAGCAGCGCCAGGCTAAGTGCTGCGACAAGGCGGGCGGCAGTGGGCATGTGGTCAGGTCGGGCGCGACATGGTGATCTGGGTGACGTCACAATTACCGCTGTCGAAGGTGGCGGCGCAAGACGTCAGGTAAAAGTTCCACATCCGCCGGAAGCGGTCGTCGAAGCCATGGGCCGAAACGGCCTCCCAGCGGTCGTTGAAGGTGTCATGCCAGCGGCGCAGGGTGATGTCGTAGCTCTTGCCGAACTCGACCGAGCGCTCGAAGGCCAGGCCGGCCTGTTCGATCTGGTCGCGCAGCACCGAGGGCGACGGCAGCATGCCACCGGGAAAGATGTATTTCTGGATAAAGTCGACGCCCCGCTTGTAGACCTCCCAGCGGCGGTCAGCGACCGTGATGATCTGCAAGGTGGCATTGCGCCCGGGCTTCAGCCGGTCGCGAATGGTTTCGAAATAGACGGGCCAGTACTTTTCGCCCACGGCCTCGAACATCTCGATCGAGGCGATCCCGTCGTAGCTGCCCCGCTCGTCCCGGTAGTCCTGCAGCTTGAAGTCCACCCGGTCCGACAGCCCGGCCCGGTGAATGCGCTCTTGCGCGTATTTCAGCTGTTCCTTGGAAATGGTCAGGCCGGTGACCTTCAGCCCCCGGTCGCGGGCGGCGTATTCGGCGAACCCGCCCCAGCCGCAGCCGATTTCCAGCACGTGGTCGCCGGGCTGAGCCCCCATCTGGTCGATCAGGCTCTTGTACTTTGCCGTCTGGGCGTTCTCGGTGCTTTCCTGGCCGGTCTCGAACAGGGCCGAGGAATAGGTCATCGTGTCGTCCAGCCAGAGCCGGTAGAAATCGTTGCCAAGATCGTAGTGGTAGGAAATGTTCTTGCGGGCCTGCGCCTTGTGATTGCGCTGCAACCAGAACCGAAGCTTTTCATAGGCCCGCACCAGCCCCATGCCCGGGAAGCCGTCATAGACATCGTCGTTCTCGGCATGCACGAAATCCATGAAGGCCTGAAGATCCGGCGTGCTCCACCAGCCATCAAGGTAGGCGTCGCAGAACCCGAGGTCTCCTTCCCGGATCAGGCGGGCAAAGCAGTCGGGGTTGTGGACATGGATTTCGGCGACGAAACCGGGCCTGGATCCTTCGGCCCGAAAGACCCGGCCATCCGGCAGGACCAGGTCGAGCCGGCCGGAATTGGTCTTCTTCAACTGCTGGAACACTTGCGGAAAATACCGCGGCAAACCTGTCTGGTCATCGGTACTGGTCAGGATCATGTGCACCCTCCCGCTAAGATCTGTCCACAGGCTAGGCCGCCGAAGGCGAAGCGGCAAGGCAACACGTGCAAAACGAGGTTTCGCAAGGTCCCCAGACCCCGGTCAACACAGGAGAAAATTCGACGAATTTTCTCGCCAGGATTTTCTGCACGCAGAAAATGCACCCTTGCGCCTAGAATGAGCGGTTTTCATATGCCCCGAGCGCTGCGGCCCGCCCGTCCGCGAGCGTCACAACCGGTTCTGGATAGGGTTTATCGGGCGACAGGGCCCAATGTTTTGGCACGGCCTCGAAGTAGCGCATCGCCGTGTCGCTGGGCCTCGTGCGTCCTTCGGCGATCCAGGCATCCAGGTAGGTTCTGCGGGGATCGAACTTCTCTCGTTGGGTGTCAGGGTTGAACACGCGGAAATAGGGCGCGGCATCCGGCCCCGACCCTGCCGTCCATTGCCAGCCCATGGCGTTCGAGGCCGGATCCCAGTCGATCAGGCAATCCGCGAACCACTCCATCCCCAGTTTCCAGTGCACCATCAGGTGCTTCGTCAGGTAGCTCGCCACGATCATCCGCGCGCGGTTGTGCATGTGCCCGGTGACGTACATCTCGCGCATGGCCGCATCGACGAAGGGAATGCCCGTGCGCCCCTGCTTCCAGGCCCAGACCTCTTTCAATCGTCCATCCGTTTTCCAGGGAAAAGCGTCCCATTCCTCGCGCCAATTGCCGCTGGTGATGCGCGGCGTGTGGTAGACCAGGTGATATGCAAAGTCGCGCCAGACCACTTCCTTGAGGAACTTTTCGGCGGCGCTCTCCCCCTCTTGCCGGGCGCGCATTCCCGCGTGCCACAGCCTGGCCGGGCTGATCTCGCCCCAGGCCAGGTTCTCGGACAGGCGCGAGGTCTTGTCGGCCGAAGGAATGTCCCGGCCGTCGGCATAATCGGGCAGCTTCTCGTCGATGAACCGGTCCAGCCTGTCCTGGGCCGCCGCCTCGCCCACCGTCACGAAATCGCCAACGACCGCAGCGCCCCGCTTCATCGCCGCGCCCAAGGCCCAGTCGTCCAGCCGGTCGCTGCCCGGCCAATGCTCGGGCGCGGCCAGCGTCGGGGGCGGCAGCAGCTCGGCCACGTCGCGCGATTTCACCGATTTCCAGAACGGCGAGTAGACCTTGTAGAACCCGCCCTGGGTCGTCTCGACGGTCCAGGGCTCGAACAGGACATGGCCGGGAAAGGACGTGGCACTCACCCCGTCCTCCTTGAGCGCGGCCTTGACCTCGGTGTCGCGCGCGATGGCCTCGGGGTCGTAGGCCCGGGTCCAGTGGACCGCCCCGGCCCCGGTGTCGCGGATCAGGGCCCGCAGGACCTCCAGCGCCCTGCCCCGCCGCAGGATCAGCCGGCTGCCCCGGTCCCGCAGCTCCCGGTCCAGGGCGTCAACGGACAGGCCAAGCCGCCATGTCGGTGCCGCGCCCATGGCCTCGACCGTTTCGTCGCAGATGAAGACCGGGATCACCGGGGCGCCGCTGTCGCAAGCCGCCGTCAGCGCGGCGTGATCGCTCAGCCGCAAATCGCGGCGGAACCAGACGAGGATCGGTGACGGCAAGACGGCAACCTCAGGGCAGGACAATTCGTTGCCCGGACTTAATCCGAAACGCCCACGGGGCAAGCGCGATCAGATCACCGCGTCGAGCGCCTCGATCAGTCGGTCGACTTCGGAGGCGGTGGTGTAATGCACGAAGCTGACCCGCAGCACGCCCTGGTCGGGATCGATGCCCAAGGCCCGCAGCGGCCGGACGGCGTAGAAATCGTCGCCCCCGCAATTGATGCCCCGCTCGGCCAGCTCGGCGGCCACGGGCTTGGCCGGGCGGCCAAGGTCAAGCGCCACGGTGGGCGCACGCTGCTCTGCCTTGGCCGGCCCCAGCAGGCGCACATCGTTGCGCGCAGACAACGCATCCAGCAGCGGCTGCAACAGCGCGCATTCATGGGCGCGCATCAGGTCGTGCACGCAGGCCCCGGCCTCGGCCAGGGTCTTGCCCGACCCGCCATGGTGATCGTGCAGCGCCTCGATATAGTCGGCGATCCCGGCACAGGCGGCGACCTGGGCGTGATCGGGCCCGGCGGGCGTGAATTTCTTGTACAGCGTGTCGCCGTTGAACACATGCGCCTGGTTCGGCAACAGCCCGGCCAGGGCCTTGCGGATCACCATGATGCCCTGGTGCGGCCCGTAGGTCTTGTAGGCCGAGAACAGGTAGATGTCGGGCCCCATCTGGCCCACGTTGGGCAACCCATGAGGCGCATAGGACACCCCGTCGACACAGACGAAGGCCCCGGCCGCATGGGCCATGGCGGTGATCTCGATCACCGGGTTGATTTCCCCCACCACGTTCGAGCAATGCGGGAAACAGACCAGCCGCACGCTTTCGTCCAGCAGCGGTTCGAGGTCCTCGGGGTTCAGCCGCCCGGTGGCCGGGTCGATCTGCCATTCGCGGATCTCGATGCCCTCGTCGGCCAGCCGCCGCCAGGGACCGGAATTGGCCTCGTGATCCTGGTTGGTGACAACGATCGTTTCGCCCGGCTGCATCCACTGGCGGAACGCCTGGGCCAGCACGTAGGTGTTCTGGGTGGTCGACGGCCCGAACGACAGCTCTTGCCCCTCGACCCCGAGGATCCCGGCCAGGCGGGCCCGCGCCTCGTCCATCTCTTCGCCGCCCAGGCGCGAGGCCTCGAACGGACCATAGGGCTGGACCTTGCGCTGGGTGTAGAACCGGTGCAGCCGGTCAATCACCTGGGTGCAGGCGTAAGAGCCCCCGGCGTTTTCAAAAAAGGCCTGAGCCGACAGGCCCGGCTGGGAAAAGGCCGGAAACTGGCTGCGCACGAATTCGATGTCCAGCGCCATGGGGGTCCTCCGTCAAGATGACGGCCCCGGCGCGCAGCACGCACCGGGGCCGTTGCAGGACACACGCTTAGCGCGCGCCCTTGTCGCTCGCAATCCTGTCAGCGCCGTTCGTCGACAAGACCCTTGTAGATCGCCCAACACATGATCAGCAGCACCACCGTGAACGGCAGACCGGTCGAGATCACCATCGATTGCAACGACGACAGCCCGCCCGCTGACAGCAGCAGCACGATGGCCACGGCGCCTTCGAAGATGCACCAGAACACCCGCTGGGGCACCGGCGCATCGACCTTGCCGCCCGCGGTGATCGTGTCGATCACCAGCGACCCGGAATCCGACGAGGTGACGAAGAACACGATGACCAGGACGATGCCGATCAGGCTGGTGATCCCGGTCAGGGGCAGTTCCTGCAGCATCTTGAACAGCTTCAGCGGCAGGTCGGCTTCCTGGGCGGCGGTATAGCCGTCCTGGATGACCTGCTGGATCGCCACGCCGCCAAAGACGGACATCCACAGCACGCAGACCAGCGAGGGGATCAACAGCACGCAGATGACGAACTCGCGCACCGTCCGGCCCCGAGACACACGGGCGATGAACATGCCGACGAAGGGCGACCAGGAAATCCACCAGGCCCAGTAGAACGAGGTCCAGCCCTGCATGAAGTTCACGTCATCGCGCCCGAACGGGTTCGACAAGGCGGGCAGGTACTCGATGTAGGCCACCAGGTAATCCACGAAGCCGGTCAG
This sequence comes from Paracoccaceae bacterium, assembly GCA_002709405.1. GTDB lineage: Bacteria > Pseudomonadota > Alphaproteobacteria > Rhodobacterales > Rhodobacteraceae > Marinibacterium. Next base: position 29,866 of record PAQV01000034.1, on the reverse strand, counting down.
GATGGCGATCGTGTGCCCGGCGATCAGCACGAAGAGCAGCAGCGCAAAGGCCAGCCCCATGTTGATTTCCGACAGCACCTTCACGCCCCCGTCCAGCCCGCGCAGGACCGACACCAGCGCAATGGCGGTGATGCAGGAAATCAGGATGACCTCGGTCGTGGAGGAAATCGGGATGCCGAACAGCTCGTTCAGGCCGGCATTGGCCTGGGTCGCGCCGAAGCCCAATGAGGTGGCCAGGCCGAAGAGCGTGGCGAAGACGGCCAGCACGTCGATGAGGTGGCCCCACCAGCCCCAGACCCGTTCGCCCAGGATCGGGTAGAAGGCCGAGCGGATCGTCAGCGGCAGACCCTTGTTGTAGGAAAACAGAGCCAGCGCCAGGGCCACCACGGCATAGATCGCCCAGGGGTGCAGGCCCCAGTGGAAGATCGTCGCGGCAAAGGCCAGGCGGACGGCGGCCTGTTCGTCTCCGGCCGCGGCACCCAGGGGGGCCCAGTCGGTGCGCACCCCGTCCTCGCCCACGGCCGTGCCGCCGACGGACGATGCGAAATGGCTCATCGGTTCGGACACGCCGTAGAACATCAGGCCAATGCCCATGCCCGCGGCAAAGAGCATCGCGAACCAGCCGACATAGGTGTAATCGGGCGTCGCATCCGTCCCGCCCAGCCGGACCGAGCCCACGGGCAGAACGATCAGCAGCAGGCAGAAGATGACGAAGATGTTCGCCGCCCCCAGGAAGAACCAGTCAAAGCCCTTCGTGACCGCCCCGAAGAGCCAGCCGAACACCGACCCCGCCTGCTCTGGCAGGGCGAGCGTGTAGAAGACGAACAAAACGATGGCCAGGCCCGAAATCAGGAAGACCGGGTTGTGGATATCAAGCCCGAAGGGCCCGATCTGGGTTTCGATATTGTCCTGACCGATCTCGTAATCGGTATCGATGACATCCGCGTGGCCGTCTGGCTCGGGGATGCCCTGAGAAGTATCGTCGACCATGAAGGTCTCCTTGTGTGAATATCTTGTGTACGGGCCCCGAGGCGCCCACCGCCCGGCCTAGCCGCGCACCACCAGGATCGAGCACTTGACGTGCTCGGCCAGCTTGCCGCCGTTCGATGGCCAGATGTGGTCCATCACGTTGGGCACGTGGCTGGCCATGACCACCAGGTCGCAGCCGGTCTCGCTCACCGCCTTCAACAGGGTGTGTTCCATGTCGATCGACGGATCATGGCTGATCTGGACATGCGCGCTGGCCGCATGGCCATGGGCCGCGCCCTGGGCCGCCGCGAAGGCCGTCAGCTTGTCGCCGAACTCTTGCGGATTGTGGGCCACCGATCCCGGTGTGGTCGACGTGACGCCGACATAGACCACCTCGGCCCCGTACATCCTGGACTGGTCCGCTGCGCATTGCAGGGCCTTTTGCAACTTGTCCGCATGGGCCAGGTCCACGGGACACATTATCTTGGTAAACACATTTGCTCCTTCCTGTCCAAGCGCGGCCCGGCGCAGATCCGGCCGCGTCTTTCGCGGTCTCTTTTGCCGCTGAGGCAATGTGCCGCTGTGGACGTAGGGTAACGCACGCGAGGCGCGACACCCACCCGATGGAGGCGATTCTTTGCCCGAAACCGACGAAATCACGCCGTATCAGGCCGATGAGGTCCCGATTGGGTCGCTGGGACGGGGCGTCAGGCGTTGACGTCGACCACCACCCGGCCCTGGACCTGGCCTTTCAGGATGTCCGCGCCAAGCCCCGGCAGGTCCGCCAGCGTGGCCGGGCGGATCATCGCCTCCAGCTTGTCCATGGGCAGATCGCGGGCGATGCGTTCCCAGGCGCGCAGGCGGTTGGGATAGGGCTGCATGACGCTGTCGATGCCCAGCAGGTTCACCCCGCGCAGCAGGAAGGGAATGACCGTCGCCGGCAGCCCTGCCCCTCCCGCAAGCCCTACGGCCGCCACCGAGGCCCCGTATTTCATCTGCCCCAGCACCCGGGCCAGCATCGCGCCGCCCACCGCATCGACACAGCCCGCCCAGCTTTCCGATTCCAGCGGGCGCTTGACGGTTTCGTTGATCTCCTCGCGGGGCACGATCGTCGTGGCGCCCAGGTCCTTCAGGTATTCTGCCGTTTCGGGGCGGCCCGTGACGCCCGCCACCTCGTAGCCGAGATTGGCCAGGATCGCCGTCGCAACCGACCCCACGCCGCCCGCGGCCCCCGTCACCAGCACCGGCCCGTGGTTCTTTTCAAGCCCCTGGTCCTCCAGCGCCATCACCGCCAGCATGGCGGTGAACCCGGCCGTGCCCACGGCCATGGCCTGGCGGGTGTCCAGCCCGGCGGGCAGCGGCACCAGCCAGTCGGCCCGCACGCGCGCCTTCTGGGCATAGCCGCCCCAATGCGCCTCGCCCACGCGCCAGCCGGTCAGCACGACCTTGTCGCCGGGGCTGTAACGGTCATCGTCCGAGGCCTCGACCGTGCCGGCAAAGTCGATGCCCGGCACATGCGGATACTTGCGCACCAGCCCGCCCCCAGGGCCGATGCACAGCCCGTCCTTGTAGTTCACGGTGGAGTACTCGACCGCCACGGTCACCTCGCCCTGCGGCAGGTCCTCGATCCCGATCTGCTGCACGGCTGCGGCAGTCTTGCCGCTGTCCTCGTCCTTGGTGACGACCAATGCGTTGAACATCTTGGGTTCTCCCTTCCCTCGCAGGCCAATGGCCCGCCCTGACCAAGGGGTAACGGCCCGCGCCACGTGACACAAGCACGCCCACGTTGGTTGGCCGGATCAGTCGGGAGCCACTCGGGCAGGTCAGTCGGGCATGAACGCCAGGTCGCTGACCGGAGCCTTGGCCCCGGCGGCCGTGATCATCGCGTGGACCTGCCCCCGGTGATGGGTCTGGTGGTTGAACATATGGGTCACGCAGACGGCCATGGGCTTGCGCACATCCGCCCCCAGCGCTCCCGAGTACCAGACCAGGTCACCGGCCAGGTCCACCGCCCGCACCCGCGCGGCCCAAAGGCCAAGCTGCCCGTCGGTTCGGTAGCGCTCGGCCTGCCAGACGGCCAGGGTCGGACAGAAGCTCGTGCTTTCGGGAATGCCCACGGCCGGTTTGTCCCACCCTGCAAAGCGCGACATCCACATGCGGTCGCCCCACAGGATGTGGTTCAGGGTGGCCAGGATGGACCCGAAGAACGCGCCCCTGTCCCGGGTCAGTTCGGCTGCGGGCAGCTCTGCCAGGCAGGCGCCCAGTTGCCGGTTCTGCCAGCTGTTGTACCGCACCATCCGGCGGCAATAATCCGGATCAATCATCACGCCACTCCGCCCTTCACCAGGTGCATGCGGCGTGGTCCCGTCCCCGCCGGTCGCCACGGGCCATGCCACGTGACATGAGCCCGCCAGATTGCTTGTGACATGTGGTGGCAGATGCGGGCCGGTGCGGCAACACTCGAGCCGGGCTTCGCCACCCACGGCGTCGCTCCACGCCCGAAGGCGCTGATCTAACGGGCAATTCCCGCGGATCGGGCGCGCGTCCCGTCACCCGGGGCGAGCACGCCCGAGCGACGGGTCAGTTGCTGCCCGAAGACGCCAGAACCCGCCCGTCGCGCCCCTTCACGTTCGACCGGGCGGCGTCGAAGGCATGGCTGTCGACGCTGGCTTCCAGCTCGGGGAACAGGGCGAACAGCTCGGCCCGCTGCGCGGCGGTCAGCCCCGACACGGTGCGCTCGGACGGATGGAAGCTTTCGGCCTCGATCCCGTCGGCATAGACGACCTCGTGGGTGTCGAAGGCCATGTGGATGTAGGTCACCGCGTCGGTCGGCCGATCTTCCAGGATGGTGTCGTCATTGACCAGCGAGACCACCGGCACCAGCACACCATCGGGCTTGCCGAACAGCAGGTCGGCCCGCCAGTCCCGCACCAGGATCCGGTGCTGGCGCGACAGGCGCATGTCGCGCGCCGGCATGTCCGGCCCCAGGGCCCCCTGGCGCACCAGGATCGGCCGCATCGAGGACGTCCGGTTCACATAAGTTGCCGGCAGGGTCGTCGCCCCGATCCAGCGGATCCGCTGCACCCCGTGGTCGCGCGTGACCACCCGGTCGCCGACCTCCAGCGTTTCGATGGCCACCTCGCCCGTGGGCGTCAGGATCATCACGCCCGGCGTGAAACAGATCACCAGCGGGATATTGTGCACGGTCGTCACGACCTGCTCGCCGCTGCCCGGATCGCCCGGGTCCTCTCCGAAGATGCCGTTCACCGTGACCGTCAGGTCCTGCGGAGCCACGAAGTTCGGGTCGATCTCCAGCTGGTCGATGGACCAGCCCAGCGAGGTCTGGACGACCGCCGGGTCGTTTTCCTGCAGCTCGATCGTCTGGGTCAGCGGGTCGCCATTGGCGTCGACGCCCTCGATCGTGATCTCGAAGCGCAGGAAATCGGCATCGGTCAGGGGCTCGACGATGATGTCGGTCAGCTCCTCGCCCGAGTTCACCTGCACCGCACCGCTGGCCGTGTTGTCCAGCAGGTTCAGCTTGTCCAGCGCCGAGTTCGGGCCAAGCCCGATGCCCCGGATCACGGCGTTGTAGGAATCTTCCAGGTCCCCGGCCGCGTTGGTGATGTCGCTGTCCGACGATTGCGTCGGGAAACCATCGGACATGAACAGCACGATGTTGGTGCCATCGGGGTCCGCCCCGGCCGTTTCGAACGCGTCTTCGGCCGCTTCAAGCCCGTCGTCGTAATCGGTCTGCCCGCCCGGCCCGTCGTCGCGGATCTCTTCCAGCATGGCCACGAAATCGTCGCGATCATCCAGCGTGTAAAACCCGCGCTCGTCAGCATTGCCGGCAAAGGTCACCAGCGAGATCACGATCTCGTCGCCCTCGTATCCGGCGGCGATGTAGGAATCGAACACGTTCAGGGCGGCGATCAGTTCCGCTTCGAGGATGGTTTCGTCGGTGCCATCGTTGTTGAAATCGGTGCCCGAGGAATCGTCGGTCGATCCCGAGGTGTCGATCACGATGGCGATGTCGACCCTGTCCTGGTCCGTATCGGAACCCTGTAGGTCGACGGACAGCTGGAACCCGTCGTCATCGGCCCCCTCGTCCAGGATGAACAGCGTGGACGTCATGTCGAAGAAGGTCGGATTGTTTGAATCCGGATTGATTTCAACATCACTGACAGTCTGGACATCGGTAGCCATGGTCGTACCCCCTAACGATTGCCGCCGCGCACGCGGCGCCGGCCGGTCAATTGGCAGCCAATCGACAGTGCCGAAGAGTTAACAGATCCCTACAATCGAGTCGCAGAATTATTGTCCGCTGGCGTGGCGTCATCCGCGCAGCCTCGCCAATTTTGAGCCTCAGCGAACATTGTTCGGCCATCGGTGACAATCGGGCATAGGAAATATGCAGGGGCCCCACGGCGCCACACGGGCAAACGTGCGCGAAAGATCAATCTGGACGGGCCAGGCCAGAGAATCAGCCCGCTAGCGCCCCTTGCCGCGTTCAACCACCCGAAAGCCGCCCCGCCGCCCGTAACCAGTGCATTGCATGACCGGCCGGCCGCTCTATCTACGGGCTGAAGAACGACCCAGACACATCCCGGAGCACCCGACATGCAGATCGTGAATATCGCCATGGCCCTGCTGACGATCGGGTTCGGGCTGTTCGGGTTCCTGGCCCCGCGCTGGACGGCCGCGGCGCTGGACCTGAAAGCGGACGGCAGCGCGATGGGCCTGTCGGAACTGCGCGCCTCGGTCGGGGGATTGTTCGTGGTCGCCGGACTGGCCGCGCTGTGGCTGAACCAGCCGGTGGCCTGGGCCATGCTGGGCTTTGTCTATGCCGGAGCAGCCCTGGGCCGGGCCCTGTCGATCGTGCTGGACGCCCCGCCCCTGCGCAAGGCCCTGACCTTCGGCGTGATCGAGGCCCTGATGGCCCTTTGGCTGGTCGCCGCCAACCTGCCGGGCACCTAAGCCCGTCAGCCGGCCTTGCGCTGCAGCCCGGGCAAGGCGCCACCCGGCACGAACTGATCCAGCAGGTCGGACAGGTGTTGCAGACGGAACGGTTTGGCGAGAACCTCGGTCGCCCCAAGCTTCTTGGCCATGTCCAGCAGCTTGGATTGCCCCGGCAAGGTCACGGCCCCTGACATCGCCAAGACCGGCATCTTGCCCACGGGATGACTGCGGTCCGACGCGCGCAGGACCTGCAACAGCCCCAAAAGACGCATCCCGCCATCCTGGATCGGCCGGCCGTTCTTGAGAATGTAGATGTCCGAAATCAGCAGATCATAAGGCGGATCGGCCTGCATCAGCGCGCCATAGGCCACAGCGGCCGACATGCACGTCGTGACGGTGTGCCCCATGTCCTCAAGCTCGAACTGCAATTCCATGAGGAACGTCTGGTCGTCTTCAAGAACCAGAATTCTCGCCATCTCTGCTCCTCCCACTCAGTCTTACCCAAGCATTATGGTTCACTAAACCAGAAAACCCGTACTTTTGCAACGCGCCGTGCTTGAACTTGGGTCCGTATGGGCTTACTTTCAAGTCGCTCCTCGGAGCTATGGACATAAACGCGCACGTAATAAGCGGATCGGACCCGGGGGCGGTACCCGGCGGCTCCACCAAAGCTCCCTCGTTGGGGGATCATGGGGCCGAAACAGGATCGACGAACGTCTAAAGGTGTTAGCTTTGTCTCGGCTGTCTGCCACCGTTACCGGCGAAAATAGTACAATTGCCAACGACAATCGTGCTCCGGTCGCCGTTGCTGCGTAAGCAGTAACAAGACCGAAATCTAAGTCCTTGCGCCTAGCCGCGTAAGGCGGGGTCCGCAGGCACCTGGCAACAGAAGCCTGCATTCTTCTTTCCCAGACATAAGCCGTTGATCCGTAGTCATTTTCGCTTTCCATTTTCCAGTAGTTTTACAGTTTCGTCCTGTTTCCGTTCTCGATACTCCCTCAAGACGGCCTGCCCGCTGGATTTTCGGTCCGCGTGGCGGCAGTATCCTTCGATCATCTCAACTGACATGCCCACCATGTCCGAGATTTGTAGCGCCGTGTTGCCAGCCGCTCTGAGGCTGATGACGGCATTCGCGCGCAGTCCATGGGGAACAGCCCCGGCAAGGATCGGGTGCTTCGCACGCTCACGGTCAAATGCCTTCCACATCTGGTTTGTGCTGAACGGCTTCCCCTGGCTCTTGCCATCCTCCTGAAGAAGGTACGGCCCCGGACGCCTTGGCCATGTCGCCATTTCAGCTTCCAGTTCCGGGAAGATCGGGCACCAGGGCTTCACCCCTGTCTTCTTCTGCGGCAGGCAGAAGCCCCCGTCGTCCACGTCATTCGGGTTCAGGCGTACCACGTCGCTGATCCTCTGGCCCGTGTATCGGCTGAGGAAATAGAAGCGCCGAAGCATGCCGGTGAAATTCGCCTCCGCGAATTCCATCTGCTCCGAGGACCAAGGCACATGCCCCTCCCCCTTCCCGAAGGCCTGAACCCCTTGGGTTGGGTTGTGGTGCAGTAGCTCGACGGGACCGGTCGCCCAGCCGACCATTGCCCGAAGAGCGCTGAGTACGTTGTTCGCTGTCCCCGGCTTTTCCGCGCCAATTTTGCGGATCAACGCGTCTACATGCCGTGGTCGAAGCTGGTCGGCTTGCAGGTCTCCCCACGCCGCGCGGACAAGCTTGAGGTGCCGCCTGTACTGCTTCCGTGTCCCTTCGCTCAGCGGGCGCTGAAGCGTCGGCCATGCGACTTCATAGGCGTCAATAAGAGCGCCAATCGTACCTGTGGGCGTCGGCCCCGTGACGCCCTGCGCCTGGCGCACTGCGTGCCAGAATTCCGGCGTTTGCGGATCGTTGGGGAGCCGGATGCGCTCCCCGGCCTGCGGCGTACCCCGGCCTTCCTGGTAGTAGTAGTATTCACGGCCGCGCGAGACCACACGGTGAACATGGCGAGGCAACTGCACTTTAGACATTATTGACGCCGCTCATGAAGGGGTCTTCGCCAGATGCTTCCGCATTCATGGCTGCCACCACCTCAGCCCAGCACCAGCGCACCGACCCGCCGCGCTTGATCGGACGCGGAAGAAGCCCGCGCTGAACATAGCTGTCCACGGTCGATTCGCTCATATCCAGCTCTGCCGCCAGGGTGGCTTTCGAAACAAACGACGGCGGCCGGTCCCCAAATATTGCGCGGTTTCCGGCCATCACATCACCCCCAGCGTCTTGCGGGCTTCTTCGGGCAGCTTCCGGACATTCAGGAAGCCGCCCGGAGCGTAGTCGGAGGCGCGGAAGGTGTGCGCCCAGTTCCAGAACGCAGTGTTACAGCAAGGCCAGCCGAGGGCTTGAGCCACGTCGTTGGCGTACATGTAGAGAGCGCGTTCCATGCTTACAGCCCCTTGCCTTTTATTAGCCTCACATTGAGCCTAATTATAAGACTCACTATGAGTTTTAAATCAATGATGTCAGAATGACTTACGTATTAGACGGTCCCGTTGAGCCGTACGACGGCCGTGGTTGCGGCGTCTGCTGCCGCTTCGGTGACAGCGCCAATCAACGTGTTGCCGGATGCCGTGCCAGTCACGTTGGCGTTGGCGGTGTTCCAATAGACCTTCTGGCCCTTGGTGAGGGCGCCTGCGGCCTTGGGCAGTTCGAAGACGCCCGTCACGGCGGCTTCGAAGTCATTGCCCGAAGCGGCGTCGGTTGCAGCTACACCGAAGAAGGCGCCCTGCAGAACGCCCTGCCCGGAAACGATGGTCTCAGCGGCCGTGAAGGTGATCACGTTGCCGGCTTGGATATAGTTCTTCATGTCAGAACCCCTTGGATGTCTTGAATGATACGGTGCGAGGGCGGGACGATCCTGCCGCCGCAATTCGGCGATCCAGGTCAGCGATGGCAGAGGCCATTTCGGCATCCGACGTGTATTCGGTCCGGTGGCCATCGTAGTAGACCACGCGGATACCCTGCGCGCGCGATCTGACCAATTCGTCGCGCAGGGTTTCAAGCTCGGAGACCGCCAGGGCCATTATGCGCCCGCGTTCTTGTACCAGCCGCGGTGGTCGATCCATCCGCAGCCGAAGTCCAGGCGAACCTTGATCTGAATGCCGTCAACCTCGAAGCCCTGGCGCGTTTCGATCTGCGGGCCGGGTGCCCCTTCCAGGTAGGCGTATTCCAAGCCGTCGATGGTTGCCGGATCGGCTGCGACGTACCAAGCTGCGGTGTCCGTCAGGCGCGGTTCGACCGCCAGGATGAGTTTTCCGAACGGGTTGACCTCATCCGTGTTCGTCGCATTGATCTGGGTAAGCAGCTGTTCGGCCAGGGTTTCGAGCTCCGGCGGAACAACGACGGCATACGGCGCTGCGTTGATCAGTTCTCCGGCCAAGCCTTTCTGCCGACGCATCGCATTGCGTGCGCCAGACAGGGTGGTGATGGCCATAGCCGCGCCCGTGACCGACAGGTTACCGTGATCGACATGAAAGACAGTGAGGCCATCGCTCATGGCCGGGTTCTCGACCAGCTTCGCCACGAGCTGCGCCGCTTCGAACTCGCGGGCCGACCTGCCGAGTTTCGCGGGAACCTGCATGAAGGCCCCCAGGTCGTCGTTGACCAGGGCCTGCCGGGAAATGCTGAAGATGCGGCCGAAAGTTTCCACGCTGTATGATTCTGCCGATTCCGCGATGGAGCCGTGTTTGAATTCGCCGCTTTCGTTGACCTTCTTCAGCTCGGGGCCTTCACCAAACTGAATGGCCCGCTTTGCCCGGAAATCGCGGGCCGTGGTCTGGCGCGCCAGCATCCTGACACCCGACGGTGCCGTATCATAGGTGCGCCGCAGTTCTCGGCCGACCGCATCGCCCATGATCAGCGGAAAGTCCGAGGTGGTGTTCAGCGCCCGCGTGATGACCGTTTCCGCCGCCATGCCGGTGATGTTGATACCGGCGCGGCGGAGGCAGTCGCGGCCCAGGTCGATGGTGGTCATTGCCGCGAAGGGGCGTGCCGCCTCGGACAGATCGTGCCCCGGATGGGAACGGGCGAAGAGCGCTTCACCGGCCCGCGTCGCGATCACGGCCGGGTCCGTGTGATCGACCAGGATCTGCGCCCTTGTGGTGCGGGTGCTGGTCTCGGCGCCGCGCTGGCGCATGGCCTCGAAGGCGGCGGTGCGCGCGTCTTCGGCGCTGGTTTCAGCGTCGATCTGGGCGTCTGCCCAGGCACGGGTCAGGCCGGCGGTCTCAGCCATCTGGCGGATCTCGGCATTGACCGCCGCGCGGGTCACGGTGGGGGTAACGGGGGTGGTTTCGACCACCTGGTCTTCGGGTTCCATGCTGCTTTCTCCTGCTCGGAAATGTGCGCCCGGATCAGCCGGGACAGGCACGACGGACACTTCGATGGGTGCCCAGCGTGTCGCGATACGAAGGCGTCTGTTCCCGTCCCTCGCCTCTTTCCACTCGGCCACCTGGTAGCCGATGGACAGACCGCGCAGCGTGCCTTCGGCGATATCGGACAGGACCGACACGGCGGCGGCATTGCTGCGGTATCTCATTTTGACCCAGATACCTTCGGGTCGAAGCTCTGCCGCCTCGATCACCCCGAGCTGGTCGCGCGTGGATGCGGCCCGGTGCCCGTCCAGAATGGGCGCCCCGATCAGACGGGTCAGATCGGCGCCGGTCAGGTCCAGGCGCTCAACGAAGCCCGGCCGGGGAGTATCTGCACCGGTGCTCACGATGGCTTCCACGGTGCGGGCGTTCAGATCGACGGTAGACGGTGCGGGCGCCAGGCTTCGGATGTGTAGCGTCATGCTTCACCCCCATTTTCGGCGCGGCGATCCCTGGCGCGCTCTTCATCCAGTTCGTCGATGTCGCGGCCGCGACCGGCCACCACTTCTTCCCGGCTCTTCAGCCCCGCTTCGATGGCCTTCACGTCGGCTGAAACCTCTTTCTGGGGATCAACCCACTGCCAGCCGGGCGGGACAAACCGGACAGCCATGTAGTCTTCCAGTGCGGCGCCGTTCGCTTCGATGCGGCCCGACAGCGCTTCAAGCTCGATCCAGCGGCGCCAGAGCGGGGAGAGGAATTGTCCTTCAACCAACAGTTTCTGAAGCATTTCGGCCCGGCGGCGGAATTCCAGCAGCCCCACCCTTGCGGAAGAGTAATTTGCTTCGGACAGATCAGCCGTCAGTTGCTCGAAGGTGAGGTTGAGACCGGCGGCGATTTCCCGGTCCTGCGCTTTCAGGAAGGTCACTGCGTCGGACAATCCGGCGGGCGGATTGGACATGGTGACATCGGCGCCGGGCGGCAGGATCCGCGCTGCGCCGGGTTCCAGGGCGACACTGAGCGCGTTGCCGTCCGTCTCGCCTTCGAAACCGGCCAGACTTCCGTCCGGATCCCTGATGAAGGCCGTCAGGAGGCTTGCGACCTTGAGCTGCATCAACATCGCATCCGAGGCTTCGTCACGGTCGCGCAGCTTGGTCAGGACCGGGGCCAACCAGGACAGGCCGCGCACCTGACCGGGGAACATCGGATCGAAGACATGGAAGATGTCGCGGGCGGGGACGCGGACGGGTGACGAAAAAACCGCAAACGGGGTGCCGGGTGCTTCGGGGAGAATGTGATAGGCGACCACCTCGTCTTCCGCGTCGAATTCGATCCCCGAGACGATGCGCGCACCGCCGCCCAAGTCCCGGCTCAAGGTCGGGTCCAGTTGGTCCGAAGGGATCAGCTGGACCCGGAAGTGACCTTCGGAGTTCAGCCGGGTTCGAACGATGGCCTCGCCATCACGGACCAGCGCACGGGCGATGATGGGCAACAGCGGGTTGGCGAGGGCTTCGAAGGCGGACGACAGGCGGCGCGCGATGTCCTTGTCCGGGTGCTGGGACCGCGCTTGCCAGCCCTTCCCGACCAGGGCGGAGGTCCAGGCTTCAACGGCGCGCTGCCCGAACGGGGTGTTGATCGACGCGGCGGCGGCGCGGTTCTTTGCCGGCCCTCTCGCCGCAAGGGTGGATGCCTGCGGGTTGCCGATGGTCGAAGCGCCGTCCCAACGCCGGCCGCCGCTGCCGGCTTCAATCCCGGAGCGGCGCAGGAGCTTGGAAAGCCCTCGCTGGACGGCACGAATGACCTGGCGGGTTTCCACTATTCCCCCCGTTTCTCGGCGACCTGCCGATGGAAACGCGCCTTGGCCTCGCGCGCAGCGTCAACCCCGTATTCCGCAGCGATGCCTTCAGCGAAGTACTCGGCGACCTGCCAGCCGATCTTTTCGAGCGGAATCAGGATGCTGATGTCTTCGTCCGGGTTGCCTGTGTAGGAGATTTCGCCATCGCGAATGAAAACCTGAATTGGCTCGCCCATCACGAAGCTCGACAGGGGGGACAGTTTGTTCGCGATCCGACACGCTGCCGGCGCTTGCAGCTTCATCTCGATGAGGCGCTTGGCAACGTGAGCTGCCATGATGTCGCCGAAATTGAACTCGGCCGCGCGCCCGCGACCAGTTTTACGCTTCAGCAGCTCGTTGCGAGTGCGATGCGTTTTGAAGGTTGCGAGAGGCCAGCCCAACATGTCTGCGGCCTCCTGCGAACCAACGGTATATCTTGTGAGATCCAGCATTCAACCTACCCTTATTAAGGTTCACATTGAGTCTTATAAGATTGAGCACACTGTGAAGCCCTATGTCAATTCTGGCAAAATGACTTCTTTTCTTGGGGAGCTGCTTCGTGGGCGAACAATGATCCGGCAAGCAATGTTGGCCCGTGCTTGCTCGCCAGATTGCAAGATCTATCGGGTGTCGCTGGTCCGATTTTTAGGGCCATTCCTGAATTCTTCTAGGCTCTCATACATCTCGTCAGCGTCGGTTACTGCCTCCGCTGCTAGTCGATAGATGACCTCGAACAGCGCCTCAAAATCATGTGGCTTTAGTGTGCCGCCTGGCGCGAATTGCGCGGCTTCGATGCCGAAACGCGCCAGCGACGTGATTTGAGCAGTAGCGGTCAGAGCGATGGGCAGTGCCCGGCCGCCGTAGGGGCAAGTGCTAGGATCGACCTTCATGATTGATGTCCTTCTGATCAGGGAATGATTTCATGTCAGGGCCGGAAAGGTGTTGCTGCACCATGCGGCCCATTTCACTTCAAGCCGAAGTGCGTGAGCGGCGTGAAGTCGGGCTTTCCGGGGCCTCTCGTCAGAAGATTTTCGATGAACGGCCCCCTGGTCCCGGGCAGGCATGGCGCCATGTCGTGTCCGTCCGGAGCTTCCATTTCACTGTCTTGCTGATGAAACTCGGTCAGTAGGATCGCGAAATCGTAGAGCCATTGCACTGCGCTGAAGAACGCCAGCCCTTCTTCCTCTGTAAGGTCTTTCACCTCATCCAGCGGCAGGACTTCGTTCATCATGGCGATGAATTCTTCAGGCGTTTGGTTGACTGGCGCCATTTTTGCGAACTCAATCAAGTTCATAGCTTCATCCTTTCTGGGGGGTATTTTGCATTTCGCTCTCAACCTGGCCTTCCAGTGCGGCCAAGATCTCCTGGTTCATCGAGCGGCGGTTTCGCTGCGCCAGTTCCTTGATGACCTCACGCCACCCGTCCGGAAGACGGAGCATGAATTTGTCTTGGGCTTGTCGGGTCATTGGATCCTCCTGAGATGGCGTCCTTAGGATATCATGTCCTAAGGACGCCATTGCAGCAAGAGGGAAAGATGTCCTTAGGCTACATTCATGGCTGAAGAACAGAATCGAACCCTAAACGACAAATTCATGCTCCGTCTTCCGGATGGGCTACGTGATCGCATTCGATCTGCAGCCGAGGAAAACGGCAGAAGCATGAACGCGGAAATCGTCGGCACATTGCTCTACAAGTATCCCGAACCGGCGGTTCTGGTGACGGACGCCGCGATGGAAGACATCGTTGACATGGTGCTGAATGACGGCGTTCCGCGAAAAATTGAGCGAGGCGAGAAGACGATTACGGTCGTTTTGCAGTCGGACGGGACCGTTATCACTACAACGTCGCTGGCCCCTGAGACGTACGAACTCAGTCAGATCAAGCGGTAAATGCGCGCCGCGCCCCTGAAAAGGTTATTGGGGCCGCGCGCTGTCGGGGTTTGCCCACTCGCCGACTAACGGGGACGCTTTTCGCTGATGCTGGTAGTTGCGAAGGCGCGTCCTGACCTATCTCACCTCCGCATCCAGTCCGACCGGAGCTTCGGTGGAGATTTCTTCGGCACCGTCTTGTGCGCCAGCTCGGCCCGTCGCCGTTCCCAATCCGGGTTGACGATCTGTCGGGCGGCAAAGGCATAGACGGTGCAATCGAGGCCTTCAGCCTGGCGCCCTGGCACACGCTCGAAGCTGCGGACAGGCTGGCCGCGACGGTAGCGGGTCACGGCACGCTCCGAGGCAAGCTGTTCATACCAGACGCGGGGAAGATCGGCCGACACGCGTATTGACGTGCCTTGCGCCAGTCGGCCGAAGATCAGGGTCTTTCCGGTGTCCACGCCGACAATCCACAGCCTGGCGCCCGTCTTCGTCCGGGACGCGGAACGCTCGATCAACGGGCGGTTCCCTGGCGCACCTTTGATCGCCATGACCTTGCGGCGGGTGCGCGGCTGACAGAACGCCGTGACCGTGTGCATCGTGGTGCCGTCGCCCGCGTCGATCGCCACGGCATCCAGCCCGATCCGGCCGCCCAGGTCGTGCGGGAAGGTCTGTTTCAGGAGCCCGTCCAACTCTGACCAGGTGGCATCGTCGTCCCATGCTCCCCATGTCACACGGTGGCCGAGAACGAAGGCGGCGCCGTCTTCGGCCCACCCGATGAACGTGGTCTCGATCCTGTCGTGCTGCACGTCGCAACCGGCGGTCACCGCCAGAACATCAGCCGGTACGGCATCCAGCCCCCAGTTTTCTCCCCGGCCCGCAAGCTCTTCGTCGTCCAGCTCGTCGCCATCGCCGCGCCAGCCCTGACCAAGGATCGTGTTCACGAAGGTCTGAAGCATGGTCGGGTCATCTTTTGCACTGATGAACTCCTCCGCCAGCTTGCCCCATGCCGCGTTGGCGTGAAGGCTGACCAGGGCATTCAGCCGGAAGCCCGCATGGCTCTTCACTTCCGGCCGGGTGGCCCGCCAGGCGCCTGCCGCCACCATGGCCGGCTTGTGCCGTTCCTCGATCTCTTCCCGGCAATGCGGGCAGCACCAGCGGGCAGTCTCCGGCTTGCCTTCATCCCATATGATCTGGGCCCAGGAAACTTCCTCGAAGGCTCCGCAGCTCGGACACGGAACCTCGAAGATCCGGGCGTCTGACTGGGCATAAGCTCGCAAGACGTGGCTCGTTTCCTCGTGGACGGGGGTCGACCCAAGGACGATCTTGCGATCCGGGAAAGACAGCGTGCGGCGCTCGGCCAGCAGGATCGGCGACCCCTCGGCCGTGGCGACCATCCCATCTACTTCATCACAGAAGAGGATCCGGACATTGTGCCGGCGGAGATTGCGCGGCGCCTTCGCGGCGACCACCTTCAGCGATCCGCCGGCAAAGCGGCGGGATAGGAGCGTGTTGCGCTCCCCCTCTTCGCGGTCATCGCCCAGGGCATCAGCCACAGCCGGGGAAGCGGAAAAGATCGGCTCGACGTCGCTCACCACGTAATCGCGGCAATCGGCTTCGGCCGGTAGCAAGCAGAGAATGGGCGCGGGCTCGTTGGCGACGAAGGAGGCAACGGCGGAGGTCAAAAGCGTCGTGAAACCGACGCGCACGGGTTTGATCAGGGTCACGCGTTCGATCAGCGGATCTCCAATGGCATCCGCGATCTCGCGTTGAAATGGCCAGAGGCGCACGGGGCCAGGCTGGGCGCTCACGCCCTCGGGCAAGCGGATCTCGGATTCGATCCAGTCGGACAGGCGAAGGCGCGGCGGCGGGACCAGGGCGCGCAGGGCCGAGGCGCGGATTTCTTCAATTGTCGGCATGGCCAAGCTCCGAAAGGGCGTCCCGCAGTTCGCGGTCGATCAGGTCAGCATCGGCGGCAGACAGGTTGAGGATCTGCCGCAGGCGCGGCGGGGTTGAGAGGATCCGCGCGCGTACCTGGCGGAGAACGTCCGACCAAGTGCGCTCCACCTCGGCTGCGTCCACCAGCTCGCCTCTGGCCTTCGCGTTCTTCAGCGCTTGAGCATCCGCCTGTTCCTTGGCGAGGCGGGCTTTTTCGGCTGTGAGCTGCGGCACCTGGTCCGAATCCCCCCAGCGAGCAGCCGTGCTGCGAAGGTGGGCGGTGTAGCGGCGGACGGTTTCCACCAGGTCATAGGAGTCATGGGCGAGGTGCACTGCGATATCGCGCTTCTTCAGGTCCGTCAGCGCACCGGAGGAAATGTCCAGGAGGGCGCACAAATCCTTGCCGCCGATCCGGTGAAGCGGCTCGTCTCCAAGCTCCAACTCGGAAAAAATCCTCATGATTTCTTACCCTTATGGAATTTTTGCAGCGGCTGATCTTCCGGGCTACGCCGACCCGTATACGTTCTGGCCGGGAAGGACCCGATTTCTTGGCCAGCTATGCGTGAGACACCGAGACAGATCCCGGAAGCTCACCAAATGCCCAGACCCGGTACCCGGCAGTCACGCCAGGATAGAGATCGGCAAGATCCACATTCGCCGCGAGAATATCCCCCGGCTCGAACCGTTTTGCCCCGCCCAAGTTCGACGGTTGCGTGGCGTTGGTCGTGGCCATGATGTGCACCGAACCAGCGCCAATGTTCTGTAGGCATAGGCTCGTTACATCGGTGTCTGTCAGCTCCTGCCACTTGTTGGCGTCGAATGAGACAATTTCGTTCTTCGGCATATCGCTTTCCTCTCTTGTTCATACGTTGCACCAGATGAGCTCTGCTCAATGGTGAGGTTCGGAGCGAAGGGCATAGGACGACTGCCCACGCCGCGAAGCGTGGCAGTCCCTACGCCCTCCGCGTGAAGATCCTGCTCAACGGAGCCGGTCCATCGCTTTGGGCCCGTCCGGTCATGCGCTCCTGCCGGTCGGTTGGTTGCTACTTGCGACACCTGAGCGCGGTGCCGGGGATCGGGCTTCAACCTTTCGGACTGCCCTGGGCAATTTGATCCCTGCCCGTGTTTGCCCTTCACTCCTGCCGGCGCACCGTCGTTTCCCCGTAACACCAGCAGGCCCCACGTATGCGCGCGAGGCCGCACGTCCTCAGTCCTCGATGACCTCGGGATCGGTGTTGGGCGCCGTGCCCAGCTCGGACACGAGACGGCACATGATCTGCTCTTGCTTCTGGGTCGGCCGCCAGGCCGGTCGCTTTCCCTGCCTCGCGATGGAACGGACGAAGTTCTTCAGCCATTCGTCTGAACCGTCCGCCATGACGCGCCGCATCACCATGGGCCAGCGAAAGGTCAGCAGTTCATCAAGCTCTTGGCTGGTCATGCTGCGTCCCTCCCCTGCACATGATGGAGGAAAGCCTTTCGTCGGGCCGATGGCATGGCCTCGAAGGCGGCCAGGCAATATGCCTCGCGTTCTGCGGGCGTCGCCCAATCCGCCCATTCTCGCGCCTCGGGCAACGGGTTGTACCATGCTTCGCGCGGAGGCCCTGCACGGCTGAAGGCGTCTGCTATTACATGAAGAAGATCATTGCCGCCCAATGCCTTTAGCGCCGCATGCGCCAGCTTGGCCCGTTCCTCTTCGCTCAAGTAGATCTCGGCAAAGCGCGAGAAGTCGTGCCAAGCCGGGCTATCGCCCAAGGTCAGGGCGTACCCAAAGACGCGAGCCATCTTTTGTGGGCTCGGCATGTCATGAAATGACATTGCCTTTTCCCAAGCTTTGTGAGATTCTTGTGGGGAAAGATGAGTGTCTTTCTGTGGAATTTGAGCCTCGACTGCGCCCGCCAGCGCGTCGGGGCTTTCCTTTTTAATGGGCGCTTTTTTCGTTTTACAAACGCCCGGTTTGTTCTCGACCTGTTCACAGAATTCGGCCGCTTGGTTGCAAACCGCTTCCTTTTGTTTTTTCAGGGAAAGGTCTGGTCCATGCAGAAGCCTGCATTTCCCCCCTTTTCGACAGTGTCCCAAGGGATTGCGCTCGGGTTCCGATGGTCCGGGACATGGGGCGACATGGATCTCGGACATGACGCTTGGGGGCTTGGCATTTTGCCACCGGATCCCCACTTCTTCACGATATAGTTAATGCATTCGAAAATTGAATTACGGAGCCCCCATGGCCGACGACATCAAGGCGCTGACCAAGCGCGTTGCGCAATTGGAAAAGCAACTCAAGCAGCTGGACACCGAGCGCCGCCTGCGCTTCGCCGAAGACCGGATCAAGGTCCTGACCGACAGCCTGACCAGCTCGAAAGACATCGAAAAGATCCTCGAGGCCTATTACCGGCGCATGTCTGCGGACCCGCAGTTTTCCAACAAGGTCGTCATGCGCGAATACGAGCTGAGCGAGAAGGCCCGTGAAGCGCGCGACCGCGAGTATCAGAAAGACATGGATCGCTACGACAAGGAACTGATGCGCATGAGCAAGGAAACCGCCAGCGAAGCGCAGATCAGGGCCATCGAAATGCGCCTGACGTCGCTGGAAGCCCAGGTGTCAAAGGGCCGGAAATAGCCGTCCCCTAGACAGCGTGGCCCGCAGGGGCCAGGCCGGCCGGGGCGTCTCTTGACAAAGGCTGGCACGGCGGGGTCAGGTCGCGCCTGAACGGGCCTTGCGCTGGCCTGCCCGGACAGGAGACCCCCATGCCCGAGACAGCCGGTGCGGACCGCGATGCGATCCCGGGTGCTCTTCCGGGGCCCGGCACGGCCGAGATGGTCCGTGTCTTCGGGCGCATCGGCCTTTTGTCCTTCGGCGGCCCGGCGGCCCAGATCGCCCTGATGCACAAGGAACTGGTCGAGGACCGGCCCTGGCTGGACGAAGACACCTACCTGCGCGCGCTCTCCTTGTGCATGTTGCTGCCCGGACCCGAGGCCATGCAGCTGGCCACCTATGCCGGCTGGCGCCTGCGCGGCGTGCCGGGGGGCCTGCTGGCCGGCGGGCTGTTTGTCGTGCCCGGTGCGCTGGTCATCGCCGTCCTGGTGGCGCTTTATGCCGCCTTCGGTCAGCTGGATCCGGTGCAGGCGGCCTTTGTCGGGGTCAAGGCGGCGGTCATCGTGATCGTCGTGCAGGCCCTGCGCGGCGTCGCCCGCCGGGCCCTGAAATCGCGCGGAGCCTGGATCGTGGCGAGCCTGGCCTTCCTGGCCATCTTCGCCCTCAACCTGCCCTTCCCCCTGATCATCCTGGGCGCCGGGCTGTGGGGCTACCTGAAACCGCCCCCCACAACGCCCGCCGACATCCCGCCCATTCCCAACTTGCCGCCCCCCGCCCCGCTATCGGCCGGCCCCCTCCGCACCGCCGCGACCTGGCTGGTGCTGTGGCTGGTGCCCCTTGCCGCGCTCAGCCTCACCGGCCCGCCGCTGCTGGCCGAGATCGGCTGGTTCTTCGCCTGGCTCGCCGTGGTGACCTTTGGCGGGGCCTACGCGGTGCTGGCCTACATGACCCAGACCGTGGTCGAGCAATACGCCTGGATTTCCACCGCCCAGATGATCGACGCCCTGGGCCTGGCCGAAACAACGCCCGGGCCGCTGATCCTTGTCACCCAGTTCGTGGCCATGCTGGCCGGCTTCCTGTCGGGGGGCACCGGGCTGGCCCTGGCCGCCGGGGTCGTGGCGCTATGGGCCACCTTCGTGCCCTGCTTCCTGTGGATCTTCCTGGCCGGCCCGTTCCTGGACCGCCTGGCCGCCCGCCCCCGCCTGACCGCCGCCCTCTCGGGCGTCACTGCCGCCGTGGTCGGCGTCATCGCCAACCTGTCGCTGTGGTTCGCCCTGCATGTCCTGTTCCGCGACGTGGGCCAGGCCCGCTTTGGCCCTGTGTCCCTGCCCTGGCCCGCCTGGTCCAGCCTGGATCCGGCCGCTTTGGCCCTGACCGTCCTGGCCGCCCTGCTCGTCTTCGGGTTGCGCCTCGGCATGGTCCCGGTTCTGGCGCTTTGCGCGGCGTTCGCCCTCTGCCTGAATCTGGTGTGACCGATAAAGGCACAGGGCGTCTTTCGTTTCCGCTCGAATCCCCTATTCTGTAGGCCAAGCCCCCAGGGAACGGTGTCATGTCACACAATATCGACTACGGAAATCTGATGCACACGGCCATGCGCGGACTGATCAAGTCCGTCCTGACGGATGTTCAGGCCAACGGTCTGCCCGGCGCACATCATTTCTTCATCACCTTCGACACCACACATCCCGATGCCCTGCTGGCCGATTGGCTGTCCGACCGGTACCCCTCTGAAATGACCGTGGTCATGCAGCATTGGTTTGAAAACCTCGATGTCACCGACGACGGCTTTGCCGTCACGCTGAATTTCGGAGACCAGCCCGAGCCGCTCTACATCCCCTACGACGCCATCAAGACCTTCGTTGATCCGTCGGTCGAATTCGGCCTGCGCTTTGAATCGCCCGAAGATGACGACCCCGACGCCGAGCCTCCCCAGCCGACCGAACCCGAGGATCCGCCCCAGACCGAGGCGCCCCGCAGTTCGGATGCCGAGGTCGTGTCGCTGGACAAGTTCCGCAAGTGACGCCCTGCGCCCGGCCGTCAGGCCGGGCCCCGTAGACTAGACCAGTGGGCAAGACTGGTTGGCCTGGTATTTATTGCCGTTCCAGGAAGGTTTCGATCCGCCGGCGCAGCGCGCCATTGCGCACGCTGAGGAAATCCAGCTCCAGCCCGCCTTCGGCCAGGGTCCGGTTGAACTCCTGGATTTCATAGCCCCCCTCGTCGTCCACGAACAACGAAAAGACGGTCATCGTGTCGCCGATGATGCGCGCCCAGACAAAGGGTTCGCCCTTCATCGGGTTCAGCTGCACATCGTGGCCGAACATGTTCTTGGTCATGGCCGCCGCGAACACGTCATCGCGGTCGCTGGGCACGAAGTTGATGGAATAGGCCGCCTCTTTCACCCGGCCGTCGCCCCGGTAGGTGATCGTCGTCCAGTCGACCCGGAACCCCTGCTTGGTTTCCGCCACCTCGACCGACAGCTCGCGCTGCTGGACTTCGTCGCCCGACTGGACCTCGGCCGTGCCCATGTAGCTGCCCACGAAATCCGACACCTCGGCGGCCAGCCCGGCAGTTGCACAGCTGACCAGAACGGCCGCGGCCGCACCCAGGGTCCTCAGACGGGCCATTTGGCCGGTTGGCAGACGCATCGGCGCTCTCCTGTCGTCACTCGCACGTGGTCATAATATAGGGCCCGACGGCCCGTTGGACAGCGGGATCCGGCCCCGCGCGGCCAAGTGTCCGCGAGCGGTGGCGCGAACTCAAGCCCTTTCTAGGTCGCCCCGCGCGCGCCGTTGGTCACGATAGCGGCAAAGACCTTGAGCACCGGTGCCCGAAGCGCGGGCCAGATATGGGCCACAGATTGGCCAGCCGCGGGTGATAGCGCTGACGGCCAAGTGTCAGATTGCCTCTGCCCCCGCACGAGGCTAAACCCCCAAGCGAGTAATCGCGCAAGGGAGCGACCGATGTCCGAGACCCGCACCGAAACCGACAGCTTTGGCCCGCTCGAGGTCCCGTCCGACAAGTACTGGGGCGCGCAGACGCAGCGGTCGATCATGAACTTCCCGATCGGCTGGGAAAAGCAGCCCGTGCCGATCATTCGCGCGCTCGGCGTGGTGAAGAAGGCCTGTGCCGAGGCTAACAAGTCGCTCAAGACGATGGAGCCCGAGATCGCAGATGCGATCATGGCCGCCGCGCAAGAGGTCATCGACGGCAAGTTCGACGACAACTTCCCGCTGGTCGTCTGGCAGACCGGGTCGGGCACCCAGTCGAACATGAACGCCAACGAGGTGATTTCCAACCGGGCGATCGAGATGCTGGGCGGTGTGATGGGCTCCAAGACGCCGGTCCACCCGAACGACCATTGCAACATGGGCCAGTCGTCCAACGACACCTTCCCCACCGCCATGCATGTCGCCATCGCGATGCAGGCGCGTGACGTGTTGCTGCCGGGTCTGAAAAAGCTAGATGCCGCGCTGGTCGCCAAGTCGGATGAGTTCAAGGACATCATCAAGATCGGCCGCACCCACACCCAGGACGCGACCCCGCTGACCCTGGGCCAGGAATTCGGCGGCTATGCCCACCAGGTCAAGAAGGGCATCGAACGCGTCGAGGCCTGCCTGCCCGACATCTATGAACTGGCCCAGGGCGGCACCGCCGTCGGCACCGGGCTGAACACCAAGCGGGGCTGGGCCGAGATGGTCGCCGGCAACATGGCCGCCATCACCGGCCTGCCGTTCGAAACCGCACCCAACAAGTTCGAAGCCCTGGCCGCGCATGACGCCATGGTCATGTTCTCGGGCGCGCTGAAAACGGTTGCCGCCTCGCTCTTCAAGATCGCCAACGACATCCGCCTGCTGGGCTCGGGCCCGCGGTCGGGGCTGGGCGAGCTGATCCTGCCGGAAAACGAACCCGGGTCCTCGATCATGCCGGGCAAGGTGAACCCCACCCAGGCCGAGGCCCTGACCATGGTCTGCGCCCACGTGATGGGCAATGACGCGGCCGTCGGCATGGCCGGTTCGCAGGGTCACTTCGAGCTGAACGTCTACAACCCGATGATGAGCTACAACGTGCTCCAGTCGATGCAGCTGCTGGGCGACAGCGCCTCGGCCTTCACCGACAACATGGTGTCGGGCATCCAGGCCAACGAGGCCCGGATCGAGAAGCTGATGAAGGAAAGCCTGATGCTGGTGACAGCACTTGCGCCGACCATCGGCTACGACAAGGCGACGACCGTGGCCAAGACGGCGCACAAGAACGGCACGACGCTCAAGGAAGAGGCCATCGCGCTGGGTTATGTCGACGAGGAAACCTTCGACCGCGTCGTGCGCCCCGAAGACATGATCGGGCCGAAGGCTTGAGCAAACCGGTCAACCTCAACAGGTTCCGGAAAGACAAGGCGCGGGCCGACAAAAAGGCCCGCGCAGACGAGAACGCGGTGAAATTCGGCCGGACAAAGGCCGAAAAGGATCGGGCCAGGGCCGAAGAGAACCTGGCCGAGCGGCGGCTTGACGGCCACAAATCCGAGGAATGAGCCCGCCGCGCAAGCGTTCGCTGACCCTCAGGGGCCACCGCACCAGCGTGACCCTGGAAGACGAATTCTGGGAGGCGTTCCGCGACATTGCCGCCGAGGATGACAAGGCGATCAACGCCCTCGCCGCTGAAATCGACGCGAAGCGGGACTTGGACACGGGGCTGGCCTCGGCCATCCGCCTGTTCGTGCTGCGGCGTTTAAGGGGACGGTAACCGTCCTTTGGCAATTTCGGGACATGTCATCCCTGCCTGCCCCCTTCACCGCCGACGCCTGGCTTGCCCATGTCTTTTCGTCCAAGGCCGTCTGCGAAGGCGCGATCATCCGGCGCAAGCTTCGGGATGTGGAGCGGTTCGTCGGCCGGGACAGGTTCGAGGACGAATTGCGCAGGCGCGGGTTCCAGGCGGTCGAAAACGCCGGCCAAATCGTGATCTTCTGCAACCGTGAACCGATCCGACCCATCCTGTAGCCGTTTTCTTGAAAGAAAACGGTCCGGAATTTTCTAAAATTCCGGCACCCGGCCCGACCCGCGTTCGGACAGGTCCAGCCAGATCCCCTCTTTCGAGCGGACCGTCAGATGCGCGACCGGCACCGGCACTCGCCCATCCACCGGCGTCACCCGGTAGCGGGCCAGGATCCGCGCCAGGATCAGGGGGCCCTCGATCATGGCAAACCCCGCCCCCGTGCACACCCGCGCCCCGGCGGAAAAGGGGATGTAGGCCTCTCGCCCGCAGCGCCGTCCGTTCTCGGTCTGCCAGCGCCCGGGATTGAACCCGTCGGGGTCGTCCCACAGCCGCGTGTGGCGATGCAGGTGCCAGGGGCTCAGCACCAGTTGCGCACCCTCCGGCACATCACGGTCCCGGAACCGCTCGCATCCGGTGGCCTGCCGGACCATCATCGGGACCGGCGGATAAAGCCTCAGGGCCTCGCGGAAGACATCGCGCGTCACGCCCAGCCGGGACATGGCCCCGAACTCCCAGCGCTCGACCGCCCGGGCCTCGGCGGCCACACGGTCCTGCCATTCGGGGTAGAGCGCCAGCAGGTACAAGCTCCAGGCCAGGGCCGAGGCGCTGGTTTCATGCCCCGCCAGGAAGAAGATCGCCACCTGGTCGACCATTTCCTCTGTCGCGAACCCTTCGCCCGTCTCGGGATCCCGCGTTGTCATGATCTTGGTGGCAAGGTCGTCGGGGGCCGTACCTTCGGAAATGGCCTGCTGGCGAGCCTCGGTCAGCTGCGTGATCAGCCCCCGGATCGACCGGGCCGCATCCCGGGTCCGGCGCGAAAAGAACCGGGGCACCCAGCTCGGCACCGGCACGAAAGCCGCAAGGTTCAGGATCGGCTGGCTGCGCTGGTAGTCGCGGAATTCGGCAAAGACCTGTGCGGCCAGGCGATGATCGATCGGGATCGAGAACAGGGTCCGAAAGATCACGTCCGCCGCCACATGGCTGGTCACTTCCTCGATCTCGACAGGCCCGCCCGCTTCGTCTCCCAACCGGTCGACCGCCCGATCCGCCGCCGCCAGCATGGCCGGGAACGTATCCTTCAGTCGCCCCCCTTCGAAGGCCGGGTCGATGATCCGCCTCTGCCGCTCCCACTCGGCCCCGTTCGTCAGGAACACCGACCGGCCCAGCAGCGGCCGCAGCCCCTCGCCGATCCGGTCGGATTTCGGAAAGTCCCGGGGCCGCGCCTTCAGGATCTCGGCCACCAGGTCGGGCTGGTTGACCAGGAAGGACCGGAAGAACGGCGTGCGGAATTCGGCCATCCAGGCCCGGTACAGCCGTTCGGGCTGGGCCGACAGGATATCCTTGCGAAACAGGCGCATGTAGCGCCACAGCGACACCCGATCCGGGCGGGGCACCGGTTTGGGCGGTCTCATGCCCGCACCGAGGTATACCGCGACAGGGCCGTCACGATCCGCGATTTCGACGGCACCCGCCCCGCGTAGCGCGCGGCCAGTGTCAGGGGGCCGGCCGTGATGCGGAAGTAATCGTAATCCCCCGGCCGATCAAAGGCATGCAGATACTGGAAGTGCAGCCGGTGAAACCGCCAGCGCAGCGCGGCCCAGCGTTCGGGAGACAGCGTCTGGGTGAAGGCTGCCGACAAGATCAGGGGCCAGCGCTGCCCGTCGGGCGCAACCCCCGTCACCGCCACCGGATCGCACAGGGCAAAGGCGCAGCCATCGCCGGGCGCCGTGACATCGACCCAGGTCAGCTCGGGCCGGGCCGACAGGTAGCGCAGGTCTGCCCTCAGCCGGTCCGCCCGGGGCAGGAACGACACCATCGGCACCACCTGGCCCAGCGACAGAAGCCCCAGCGCCGGCCCATCAACAGGCACCCGGCCCGCCCGGATCAGGTCGGCCAGCACCGTCACCGCCAGGTGCGCCCCCGAGGAATGGCCGACCACCAGCACCTCGTCCACATCGTCGGCCAGGGACTCGGCCACCAGGTCGCCGAAGGCGGCCAGACGGTCGGACAGGGCCGCGGGGATCTCTCCCAGGTCCTCGGCCGCATGGGCAAAATCGTGCATCAGGTAAAAGACGAAGGTGCGCCCATCCAGGCGCCGGGCCAGCCTCAGGACCAGGGCCGCCACCGCCGGCCCCACGGCCCAGCCCAGCAGCGCAACCCAGCCGCCGCCCGCCAACCGGGCCACCAGCAGGCCGGCGCACAACCCCAGCCCGCACGCCACCAGCGCATAGACCAGCAGCATCACCACCGGGTAGAGGGCTGCAATCACCGGGCCCTTGCGCAACCGCAGCAACGGCCAGAACGCACCCGTGCCCAGGTAGGCCCAGGCCGTCCGCACCATCTGCCCATAGGTGGCAGCAATCGACCCGGACATGCTAGATTTCACGATGTCGGACCAGACCAGCACGTCGATATCGGCCGAGACCTCTGCCCCGTCCATGATCGCCGTGACCTGCCAGCCGAACGGCCCCTGGCCCGCAGGACGTCCCGCCACGGCCAGCTCATAGCCGGAAATCAGCGCCTGCTCGGCCCCTTCCCGGCGATAGATCTCTCGGTACTTGCGGGCGGGGATCGGATCGTACCCGGGGATATAGAACACCCGCCGCCGCGCGACCGACCCAAGCGAAGGACTGCTCATCTCTGACCTCTTTGGCGTCAGTCTAGCAGCCTATCATGTCCGGATTAAGGCCCGCTGTCGCCCTATCCCAACACCGCCAGGCCCGGGAAGGTTTCCAGCAGCCAGTACGAAAACCGCGAGAACCCACCCGTCAGCATCAACAGGCCCACCGTCCACAGCAACAGGCCCATGATCCGCTCGATCTGTTCCATGTGCCGCTTCATCCAGCCCATCAGCCCGCCCATGCGCGGCAAGAAGGCCGCGACCAGCAGGAAGGGCACGCCCAGGCCGATGGCATAGACCGCCAGCAGCATGGTGCCCCGCGTGACCGATGCCTCGGAGGCGGCCAGCGACAGGATCGCCCCCAGCTGGGGCCCGATGCAGGGCGTCCAGCCGAAGGCAAAGGCCAAGCCCAGCACGTAGGCCCCGAAAGACGACCCGCCCCGGTCTCCGACGTCGATCCGCGCCTCGCGGTCCAGGAAGCCGATCCGGTAGACGCCCACGAAATGCGCGCCGAAGGCCATGACGAGGATGCCCGCAATGGTGTTGAACCAGCCCTGGTAGGCCAGGAAGATCGACCCGATGGCCGAGGCCGTGAAGCCTAGGAACAGGAACACCGTCGACAGGCCCAGCACGAAGAAGACCGCCGGGATCAGCGCCGCGTTGCGCGCCCGCTCGCCCGAGCTGAGCTCGGTCACCGACACGCCGCTCATGTAGGCCAGGTAGGGCGGCACGATCGGCAGCACGCAGGGCGACAGGAAGCTGATCAGCCCCGCGACAAGGGCGATGGCCATGGCCGGCAAAAGGGCGGCGTCGATGATATCCAGTCCGAACATGGATCGACGCTTATGCCATCCCGTGCCCGCAGTCACGCGCCGCAAGGTCACATCCGCGTGGCGCTTTGCAACATCACCGGGGGCGCAGGTGGCGGAAGGCGCAAAGGCCACATGCCCGGACATGCCCATGGACATCGCCCGTGCGCGCATCCTATCAACATGCCCATGACCGAGATCAGCGAAACCCTCGACGCCCGTGGCCTGCTGTGCCCCCTGCCCGTCCTCAAGGCCCGCAAGCGATTGCAGGGCCTGCCAGACGGGGGCGTTCTTCAGGTCTGGGCCGATGACCCGGCCGCCGTGATCGACGTGCCGCATTTCTGCCGAGAGGCCGGCCACGCGCTTCTGTCACAGGACGACCGGGACGAGATGCAGATCTACCTGATCCGCAAGGGCGGCTGACCCGCCACCCCGCGCCCCGGAACTTACCCCCTACAACGCAAAAGGCGCGGACCAAGCCGCGCCTTTCCGTGTCTTACGATCCCATGGACCACCAGCCGCGCCGCTTGGGCTTCGGCGGAGCCTCGGGTTCGGCCTCGGCCGTCACCGGTTCGGGCTGGGGCTCTGGTTGGGGCTCGGGGTCCGATGCAGGCGCTTCGGCCACCTCTTCCGTCACCTCTTCAGGCGCAGGTTCCGGTTCCGGCGCGGGGGTCTCGTCGGCCACCACGTCGGACGGCGCGTCTTCCACCGCAGGTTCTTCCACCGGCATTTCTTCGACCGGCGTTTCTTCGACCGGGGCCTCTGCGACGGCACCCTCTTCGGCGACAACCTCTTCCGCCGGCACCTCGGCCACGGCCACGTCTGCAGCCGGATCGTCGGTTTCAGTCACGGCCGCCACTTCCGGAGCGACGGGCTCTTGAGCCGCCTCGGTCTCTTCGGCCTCGGGCTCGTGGGCAAAGGCCGCCTGGGGCGCTTCCTCTGCTGTCGGCTCGATCGGCAGCTCCACCTCGGCCGGAGCAGCGGCTTCGGCGCTCGCCTCGTCCGCGCCCTCGGGCGTTTCACCAGCCGTTGCCGTTTCGGCCTCGACCGGGGTTTTCGCCGGAGTCTCAGCCGCCTCCGCCGTCACCGGCGTGTCAGCACCTTCGGCCGGAGCGCTCGTGTCACCGCCGTTGCCGTCGGTCGAGTCCTCGGACCCGGTCTCGCCGTTCTCCGACGTCCCGTTCCCCGACTTCGACTTCCGCCGCCGACGCCGCCGACGCTTCTTGGGCTTCGGCGTTTCCTCGTCATCGCCTGACGCCGCCTCGCCGTCCGAGCTGTCCTCGGACGCCGAGCCGGACCTGGACCCCGACTTGGACCCCGATTTGGACTTCGACCCCGACTTGCCGGTCGACTTCGGATCGTCCTCGACCTCGTCCGCGACGGTCTCCTCGGTCACGTCCTCGTCGGTGTCTTCCTCGGCATCGACCAGGTCCATGATCGAGGCATCCGCCGACACCACCGGAGCCGACACCGCCGGCACGTTCCGCGTCGCCGTCTTGAACCGCTCAAGCGAGAAATCGGGGCTGACCAGGTGCGGGTCGCCTTCCAGGCGGACCGACAGGCCATAGCGCATCTCGATCTGGGCGATGTGTTCGCGCTTCTGGTTCATCAGGAAGTTGGTGATGCCCACGGGGCATTTCACCAGCACCTCGCGCGAGCGGCGGCGCACGCCTTCCTCTTCGACCTGGCGCAGGATCGACAGCGCCATGTTGTCGTCCGACCGGATCAGGCCGGTGCCATGGCAGGCCGGGCACGGCTGGGTCGTCGCCTCGATCATGCCCGGGCGCAGACGCTGGCGCGACATTTCCATTAGGCCAAAGCCGGAAATCCGCCCCACCTGGATGCGCGCCCGATCCGTCTTCAGCCGGTCCTTCATCCGCTTTTCGACGGCCGCGTTGTTCTTGCGCTCGTCCATGTCGATGAAGTCGATGACGATCAGACCGGCAAGGTCACGCAGGCGCAGCTGGCGGGCCACCTCCTCGGCGGCCTCCAGGTTGGTCTTCAGCGCGGTTTCCTCGATCGAGCCTTCCTTGGTCGCCCGGCCAGAGTTCACGTCGATGGCCACCAGCGCCTCGGTCACGCCGATCACGATGTAGCCGCCCGATTTCAGCTGGACCGTCGGGTTGAACATGCCGCCCAGGTAGCTTTCCACCTGGTAGCGCGCGAACAGGGGCATCTGGTCTTCGTACCGCTGCACGTTCTTGGCGTGCGACGGCATGATCATCTTCATGAAGTCCTTGGCCACGCGGTAGCCGCGCTCGCCCTCGACCAGCACCTCGTCGATCTCGCGGCTATACAGATCGCGGATCGAGCGTTTGATCAGGTCGCCTTCTTCGTAGATCTTGGCCGGCGCGATCGATTTCAGCGTCAGCTCGCGGATCTGTTCCCACAGGCGCTGCAGGTACTCGTAGTCGCGCTTGATCTCGGTCTTGGTGCGCTTGGCCCCGGCGGTGCGGATGATCAGGCCCGCGCCCTGGGGCACGTCGATCTCTCCGGCGATTTCCTTCAGTTTCTTGCGGTCGGCGGCATTGGTGATCTTGCGGCTGATGCCCCCGCCCCGGGCGGTGTTGGGCATCAGGACGCAGTAGCGCCCGGCCAGCGACAGGTAGGTGGTCAGGGCCGCGCCCTTGTTGCCGCGCTCTTCCTTGACGACCTGCACCAGCAGGATCTGGCGGACCTTGATGACTTCCTGGATCTTGTAGCGCTTGGCGCGCGGCTTGCGGGCCGGGCGCATCTCGTCCTGGACGTCGTCATCGGCAACGGATTCGATTGAGGTATCGTGGCGCGAGGCGTCGCGGTCCCGCTTGTCGTCGTGATCCGAACGCTCGTGGTCGTCGCCCGGAGCGGTCGCGCCTTCGTCGTCCGCGACATCGACCACGTCCATGCCCGGCACGCCATCAGCGAGACTGGCAGCGCGGGCCTCGGCGAGGTCGTCGCCATCGGGCTCGT
>PAQV01000033.1 GCA_002709405.1 Paracoccaceae bacterium | reverse complement strand
GTGGCGTCGGGCATTCGTCCCGTCTTCAAGTCGGTGGACACCTGCGCCGCCGAGTTCGAGGCCGAGACGCCGTATTACTACTCCACCTACGAGTCCGGGGAGACCGAGGTCGAGATCCCGGGCGACGGTCGTACCGTCGTCATCCTCGGCAGCGGCCCCAACCGGATCGGCCAGGGGATCGAGTTCGACTATTGCTGCTGCCATGCCTGCTTCGCCCTGACCGACGCGGGCTATGAAACCATCATGGTCAACTGCAACCCCGAAACCGTGTCGACCGACTACGACACCTCGGACCGGCTGTATTTCGAACCGCTCACCCTGGAACACGTCATGGAAATCCTGCGGGTCGAGCAATCCGCCGGCAACCTGCACGGCGTCATCGTCCAGTTCGGCGGCCAGACCCCCCTGAAACTGGCCAATGCGCTCGAAGCCGAGGGCATCCCCATCCTGGGCACCACCCCCGACGCCATCGACCTGGCCGAGGACCGCGAGCGCTTCCAGCAGCTGGTCCAGCAACTGGGCCTGAAACAACCCGTCAACGGCATCGCCTCGACCGACACCCAGGCCCTGAAGATCGCCAAGGACATCGGCTTCCCCCTGGTCATCCGCCCGTCTTACGTGCTGGGCGGCCGGGCCATGGAAATCGTCCGCGACATGGCCCAGCTGGAACGCTACATCAACGAGGCCGTGGTCGTGTCCGGCGACAGCCCGGTCCTGCTCGACAGCTATCTCTCGGGCGCGGTCGAACTGGATGTCGACGCCCTGTCCGACGGCACCCAGGTCCATGTCGCCGGCATCATGCAGCACATCGAGGAAGCCGGCGTGCACTCGGGCGACAGCGCCTGCTCGCTGCCCCCCTACTCGCTGCCCGCCGACATCATCGACGAGGTCAAGCGCCAGACCGATGCCCTCGCCCGTGCCCTGAACGTGGTCGGCCTGATGAACGTGCAATTCGCCGTCAAGGATGGCGAGATCTACCTGATCGAGGTCAACCCCCGCGCCTCGCGCACCGTGCCCTTCGTGGCCAAGGCCACCGACAGCGCCATCGCTTCGATCGCCGCCCGCGTCATGGCCGGAGAACCCCTGTCCACCTTCCCGATGCGCGCGCCCTACGCCGATGTCGACTACGACACCATGCTGCCGCTGGCCGACCCGATGACCCTGGCCGATCCCAACATGCCCTGGTTCTCGGTCAAGGAAGCCGTCCTGCCCTTCGCCCGCTTCCCCGGCGTCGACACGATCCTGGGGCCGGAAATGCGCTCGACTGGCGAAGTCATGGGCTGGGACCGCGACTTCCCCCGGGCCTTCCTCAAGGCCCAGATGGGCGCGGGCATGGTCCTGCCGTCCTCGGGCTGCGCCTTCATCTCGATCCGAGACCTGGACAAGGGCCCGCAGATGATCGAGGCCGCGCAGGTGCTGACCGGGCTTGGCTTCACCATCGTTGCCACCCGGGGCACCGCAGCCTGGCTGGGCGCGCAGGGCGTGGCCTGCCAGCAGGTCAACAAGGTCTACGAGGGCCGGCCCGACATCACCGACCTGATGAAGGACGGCGGCGTGCAGCTGGTGATCAACACGACCGAAGGCGCCCAGGCCGTCGACGACAGCCGCTCGATCCGGTCGATCGCGCTGTATGACAAGATCCCCTACTTCACCACCGCCGCCGCCGCCCATGCCGCCGCCCTGGCCATCCGCGCGCAAAGCGAAGGCGGAGTAAGCGTGAAATCGCTGCAGGGCGCCGAGGGCTGATCCCCTTCTCCCTCCCGGGCCACGTGTTCCGGGAGGGCCCTTGATTGGGATTTGATTGGGGGCTTGAATGGGGCTTGATCGGGGCCGGCCCGGATCCCACGTCATCAGGACATTGCCCTGACCCGGAGCGGCCCCATGCGCCTTGCCTACAGCCTTCTTGCCCTCAGCACCCTGACGTGTCTTGCGGCCTGTGACGTGCCCCTGATCCCACTGATCTGACCACCTGCCCCCTATAGGCAGACACCGCCCAAACCGGGACTCCAGGTCCCACCGCGTCCACCGGGCCACGCCGGCAGACAAGGCGGTCCAAGCCGCTTGCCCGGGACGCGCGATTGCGCTTAGACCCCGGTCATGGCCAAGCTTTTCTTTCACTATTCGACCATGAACGCAGGCAAGTCGACAGTTCTGCTGCAGGCGTCCTACAATTACCGCGAGATGGGCATGCGGACCTTCCTGCTGACCGCCCAGATCGACGCGCGGGCCGGCGAGGGGATGATTGCCTCGCGGATCGGGATCGCGTCCGAGGCCGAGACCTTCGTGCCCGAGGACGACCTGTTCTCACGGGTGTCCCGAGCCCTGGCCGAGGGGCCGGTCCATTGCATCTTCGTGGACGAGGCGCAGTTCCTGACGGCGGACCAGGTCTGGCAACTGGCGCGGGTGGTCGATGACCTGAACGTGCCGGTGATGTGCTACGGGCTGCGGGTGGATTTCCGGGGCGAGCTGTTTCCCGGCTCGGCGGTGCTGCTGGCGCTGGCCGACGAGATGCGCGAGGTGCGCACGATCTGCCATTGCGGGCGCAAGGCGACGATGGTGGTGCGCAAGGATGCCAGCGGGGCGGTGATCACCGAAGGGGCGCAGGTGCAGATCGGGGGCAACGAAAGCTACGTGTCGTTGTGCCGGCGGCATTGGCGCGAGGCCGTCGGGGACCGGGCGGTGCTCCCGGAGGCCTGAGCGGCGCGCCCAGCCGGACGGTGGGATGTGCGTATTTTTGCAAAGATGAAGAGAGGGGGCGGACCTGGCATGGCCGGGGTCTGGCCCTTTGGGATGATGTGTCGCCAGTCGGGGTCTTTGAGAGGTCGGCTGGCGGGCGGGGGTGGGCGGGGGGGACGCCCGCCAGCCGACCGGGGTCGACACTTGAGAGTGCGGCGGAGGGGTTTGCCAATCCTTTAGAAAAGGTGAATCCGTCCCTGCAAGCCTTTGATTTTATTCCGGGCGCAACGTGTCCCACGCGTGGGACATGCCTAGTGAAGGCGCCCGCCCGTTGGTACGTCCAGGTCCGGGCGAGCCAGGACGATGGCGCCATCCGCATCGGGGAAACCCAGGACCAGAACCTCGGACATGAACTTGCCGATCTGGCGCGGCGGGAAGTTGACCACGGCCATGACCTGCTTGCCGACCAGGCTTTCGGGGTCGTAGTGGACCGTGATCTGGGCCGAGGATTTTTTTTCGCCGATCTCGTCGCCGAAATCGATCCAGAGCTTGATCGCCGGTTTGCGGGCTTCCGGGTAGGGTTCCGCCCGGATCACGGTGCCCACCCGGACATCGACCTTGAGGAAATCGTCGAAGGATATGTCAGCCATTGGCCAGCTCCTTCGAGCGGGCCACCGCGGCGGCCACGGTCCGCCCGATCAGGGGCTTCAGCCCGTCCTCGGCCATCAACACGTCCAGCCCTGCCTGGGTGGTCCCGTTGGGGCTGGTGACGTTGATGCGAAGCTGCTCGGCGGTGTCCTCGGACATCTCGGCCAGGGCCCCTGCCCCGGCCACGGTCGAGATCGCCAGCTGCATGGCCATCTCGGGCGGCAGGCCCTGGGCTTCGCCGGCCGCGGCCATGGCCTCGATCATGTGGAAGACATAAGCCGGGCCCGATCCTGACAGCCCGGTGACCGCGTCGATCTGGGCCTCGGTGTCCAGCCGGACCGTGCGCCCGATGGCCGACAGCAGCCCCTCGGCCAGGTCCAGTTCCGACGCTGCCACGTGTTCATTTCCGACGATCGCCGTGATCCCGCGCCGGATCGCTGCCGGAGTGTTGGGCATCGCCCGGATGACAGGAGTCTTCGCGCCCAGCACCTCTTCGAAGTGGCGGATGGGCGTGCCCGCCGCGACCGACAGGAAGATCGTCCGACCGCCGCCGAACGCCTGCAATTCGGGCAGCGCCTCGGCCATCATCTGGGGTTTCACGGCGACCAGCACCACGGCCGGATCTTCGGGCAAAGCGGTGTTCAGGTGGACGCCCCGGCTCGACAGCCAGTCGGACGGGCGCGGGTCGCGGACCCAGACAGAGCTTGCCGGCAGGGACCCCGACAGCCAGCCTTCCAGCATGGCCGAGCCCATCTTGCCGCATCCCAGAAGCACAAGCCCCCGCGCTGCCAGTTCATCCATGTTCATAGGTCCGGGCCTCCGTGATCGTCTGCGTCGGGGGCCCTTGGGGCCGCCCCGGCCCGTCCGTACAGCAGCCCAGCCCGGCATGCCAGCGGCTTCCGGTCCGATGGCGCGCATCCGCAGCCGGGCGCGCCTGACCGGAAGCGCCCGGGCCAGGGATTTAGGCCCGCCCGTAGGCCTCGGCGATGGCGATCTGCAGCGCCTCGTGAGGGGTCCGGTCGCCCCAGACCAGCAATTGCATCGCCGGGTAGAACCGTTCGGCATTCAGAACCGCAGCGGTGATCATCGTGTCGATCTGGTCGGCCGAGGCGATCTGCCCGCCCGAAAGCACCAGCCCGTAGCGGTAAACCATCAGCTTCTGCGCCGCCCAGAAAGTGAACGCGCCGGTCCAGCACTGGTCGTTGATCGCGTTCAACAGCTCGTAAAGATCGCCGTGGCGTTCTTCCGGAGGCTCCATTTCGAAGGTGCAGACCATGCGCAGGGTCTCGTCGTAGGGCGACCAGGCCAGGGTGATCGAGTACGTTCGCCACTGGCCTTCCACAGCCATCGCGATCTGATCGTCGCCGATCCGGTCGAAGTCCCACTCGTGGTGCTCGGCCAGGTTCTCGACGATGTCGATAGGATGGATCTCGTCTTCCAGGATGTGCTCGGAAAGGGCCATGGTGCCACCTCATTTTAGCTAGGGTAAGGCGGCCAACGGCCCCCGACCCTTAGGTGCCTGTTCTACAAACCGGGGCTAGCCCCCGTGTCTGTACTAAATATGGTGCGGGCGCAGAAATGGTCTGGCAACCATTATTTTGGGGATAAGCTCAATTTCTTGTGGATGGCATGTGGATCTCACCGAAATGTCGGCAACTTGCCATGCCTACGGGGTCCGCCCCCTAGCCGCCCCGCAAGATACGGGGGTGCCTGGTTGTAGCGTGACACATGATTCTGCAGTGTTTGACACGCTAAACTTCAGCAGACGCATTCGGGGAATGAGGACGACTTGAACGGGCTCCAAGACCGCTCGCTCCCTTAAGATCCACCGTGGGTATTGGACGCCGCTGCGTTCTCCCACCGGGTCTGAACGAGGTCTGCCAGGTTCAGGTCCACGTAAAAGCGCGACTCATCGCCAAAGCCGATGCCGGCCAGTGGATGGCTTGGAATGTCGATCAGCCGCGCCGGGCGTTGGTAGCCCTGGGTGCCCTCAGCATTCAGCCCCATGAAGATCAGTGTCTCGCGGCATTGCTTTGCCCACAGAGGACCGAAAAGGTTGAGCAGATCGTCTGGCACAAGGGCCGGGTCCTGACAGTAGAGGTGGCGGGCATAGGTCTCCATGAAGGCTTCGGTGTCCGGTCGAACATGGGCGGCGGCCCCATCATAGAGACCATCGAGAGTGGCCAGAACCGCGCGGCCGCGGTCCGGCGAAAAGACATGGCTCGCGGCTTGCGCCTTTACGTCTGCGATGATCGTTTCAGCCTCGACCAGCGCGCCTTCGATCTGGCTTGCTTCGCTTTGCAGCCGGGCCGTCTGTTCATGGAACCTGTCCTCATCCGCGGTATGCTTTGCCCGGAGGGCGGCATGGGTCTCCTTCTCTGCCTGCGGGTTATCGGACAGGATGGCCAGGTCTTGCCTGTGGCGCGCGCGAAGATGTTCAAGGCGTTCTTTGCGGACCTTCAGATCCTCGATCAAGGCGTCCCGTCTGACGTTGGCATTGTCATGCCAAATGCCGATCATGCCCATCAGGCTGTCCCAGTCCACGCCAGAGGCGAGATCCTGGTGCCGCGTGACCTGGGACATGACGTTGGACCGGCCAGACACCCATGTTGCCGCCCAGACATAATCGCCGATGTCATCGTCCCAGTGACCCGGATCGAGATCTTCCATATCCTCCACGGCCCCCAAACTGCCCGACGCCGCCGGTTCCAGATACCAGCGTGGCGGAACACGGCCCGCCTGCCCCAAAGCGGCCTGAAGGCCTTGCGGTGCCGTGGTCCAATGCCAGTTGTGGGTTACGTCGGCTGGCTGCGCCCGCTCGGCAACCTCCCCGACCACATGGCGCACGACGACATCGGTCGAGGTTTCTGGATGCGCAAAGACAACGAGCCATCCGGTTCTTGGGCCGGCCCCCTGCCAAAGCGCGTCAGGCATGCCCGATAGCGAGATCTGCGCGAGAAAGGATGCAGATTGCCCGTGCAGTTTCGGCCAGTCCATTTCTGCGGGAAGCCACGGCAAACCGCCAACCCAGCTGCCCGTCTTCCGCTGAGGCCAGCAAGGACGCAGCGCAACGCGATCCTGCGCGCGCCCGAAGTGATCGCCGAGCGTTGTTTTCTGCGCGTCCAGCAACCTGTCTTTGGCCGCTTTCAGGCCGCGCCTGACGCCCGGGTCGCCAAAATCCATGACGCCAGTTCCATCCCGGGCGGTTCCCTTCGGGGAAGACCGGCCTGCCTGGGATGTGGCCATCGTCTGCCGTGCCATACGCGTGCCGAGCGTGGCCAGGGCCATGCCGCAGACCGTCAGCGCCAGGGCCAGCGGCATGTTGATCACTTCGTCGGGAAAGATCTGGCTGAGGGCATTCCACCCCGGCTTGACCCAGGAGATCCCGAGCCACAGCACCCCTGCCACGATCATCCCGCTGCCGAGGTGATGAATGAAGTGTCCAAGTTTTTGCATTGCTCTGTAAGGCCCATTTTTTAGCCCCTTTATGTCGGGAAATGGTGGTCTCAACATGACGAATTGATGGTCGAAGCAGCACCATCCGGCTATGGGCCAGGCCGCCCCTTTTTGACCGATGCCGAAAGGTGTTCCTTTATGCCGCCGTCCTCGCAGCACCCGTCATCGACTGGGTCCAGGCCCGCCCCAGTCTTCGAATGCTCCACCGCACCCCATGAGTGCCGACTTTCGCCGCGACTGGGCAATCGCACGCCCCGGGTGAAAGACAAAAACGACCCCGGACAGGTCACACCATGGCCCAAGTGTAATGGCACCAGCCGTCACATTGGACCATCGGCCAGATTTTGCAGGGAAAATTGAATGCCGTTTACGATCAACATCTTTTGGATCAACTCGCCGACCCGCCCCTTGGAGGACTGGATTGCAGAGCTCTACGGGCCTGACGCGTCTCTTGGACCGGAGCGCATGGATTTCCTGAAAGCGGCACACGGCAAACGGCCCGCTGCAGCACATTGGAACGATGCATATTGGATATTCGACCGAAAAAGAGCCGTCCAATGGGCGACCAGTGACCCCGCCCCTCGTGGCAAAACGCTGTCAGCCTATCTGGATCCGGCCAGAAATCGGTACGGGTATACAGCCCGTGAGGACGGAGAAATCATTGCAGCCCGGCATGGCAAGGGCAAAAGGTTCGACGTGATCAGATCCGCGACAGACTGGGGTTACGAACACCGGATGGTATCGGACCATTATTGGAAAGGAGCGCCTCCGGGAGCCACGGACATCATCAAGTCAGGTGGCATTCTGCCCAAGGCCCCGCCCGAAAAATTCCGGCAGGGGGTCGTCTTGACGGCACTGCAGACCTACACGGGGCCAGACCCGTTCGGCGACGATCGCCGCCATTTTCAAGGCGTGCCGGTCAGAAGAATCTCCAGGCCCCGCGGCTGGCGATTCTGGCAGCAAGTTTGATTGCCCAGGCGGGTGACATATTCCCTCCCGGACACCATCGTTCATCAGGTAGAGGCCCAGCAGGTCGGCCGAGGGGATGCCGCTGGTGTAGCGGGTGATCCGACCAAGACCGGCCCCCGCGAAATTGGCCTTGTCGACAGGCTCGGGGATGGGACCGTTGCGTCCCGCCATAAAGCTTGCGCCATCGGTAAAACGTCTGCTGCGTCATGCCGATCTGTCGAACACGCCAAGACGTCCTACACGGCCGTTTCCAGGTGATTGGCCAAGGCATCAAAGACAGCCTCGGGCCGTTCTTCGACAAGAAAATGACCCGCTTCGATGGCGTGACCTACGGCGTTGGGGAACCAGGCCCGCCAGGCCTCGACCGGATCAATATGATGATCCACCACGCCCTTGCTTCCCCACAGCACCAGGCAGGGAATTTGACGGGTTTCACCCAAGCTTTCGCGATCATGCTCCAGGTCCAGTGTCGCGGCGGCGGAATAGTCACCGCACCAGGCCGCGACAACATCAGGGTTTTGTGCTGCCCGTTCGTATTCCTTCAGGGCATCTGCCGCGAAGATCTCCTTCGACCCGGACAGCCCAAGAAGAGCGGAATGAAGAAACAAGATTGGATCACCGCAAATCAAGCGGCGCGGCATGTCACCGGGTTGGGCCAGAAACATCCAGTGATAGTAACGCTTTGCAAGCCAATCATCCATCGTGTGCCAAACGTCGAGCGTAGGAAGAATGTCAAGGAGCACAACGGATTGCACGGCATTAGGGTGATCCAGCACCATTCTATGGGCGGTGCGCGCACCGCGATCATGGGAGATCACGTGAAAGTTGGAATGCCCAAGATGCTCCATCAGGGAAACCTGATCTTGCGCCATTGCCCGGAAAGAGAAATCGTCGTCCTTGGCAATCGAGTCACCATAGCCACGCAAATCAGGCGCGATCACGCGATATGATTGTGCAAGCCTTTCGGCAATCACGTGCCACATCACGTGGGTTTGCGGATACCCATGCAGAAGAAGAAGTGGCTGAGCTGTACCACCGACCCTTGCGTGTATCGTCGCATTGGGAAGGTCGACGTCGATTTCTACAAATCCCTTGAACATGATCCGCGCCCTGATGCTATGCACTGCACGACTTTAGGCACAGGTGAGAGGGATGGAACAGAGGCCATTGGCCCGACCGCAGCGATCGCTCATAAGGCCTGGCAAGGTGACAGAATTCCCGATTGGACAGATGCAAATTCACAGCCGTGACTGGATGGGCGTATGCCCTGGGAAATCCTCGATAGTGTCGTGCGACATCACGGGCGGTGTCTGGTGAGGGGTGGTCGGATGGCGTTGATGCCCGTCCTGTCGACGTCTTTATCATCGCGTTTCAAGACTGCAGATGCGCAAAGGACTTTGGGGTTTAAAAGAGTTTCAGGGGTTTTCGGTCTTCCGCCGAACGGAAACAAAGCTGAACGTGATTTTGCCGACAAGCTGAGGGAGAGGTTTTCGGAATGGCTGGTTCTTTCAATCCATACTACGGCGAACCCAAGATCCAGGCGCTTCAAAGAGCCAGGGACGAACAGGTAGCCGAACTCGTCGACATGCCTGGTGCAGTGGTACATGCCCGCACCTTTTCAAGCGACAATCCCGCAGCGTTGGGCTGGGATTACTTGCGACGGATCATGTCCGACGAAGGAATAGTGACGTTGCGAGGCGCCGACGCGACGACCATTGAAACTGCGAAAACGGAGCTGAGCAGCTTTGATCCCAAATTGCATTTTTGGGACCTGTTCATGGCAAGTGCTCAGACTATTCGCGACGTCTGCAGAGACATCGTGGGCACCGCACTCCCCGAAGGATTGACACGCGTGGGTGACGAAGAGCTGACGCCGCAAAAGGCCCGCGACATCCAGGTATTTCTGGCCGATCAAGGCGTCTCGCCGTTCTCGACGGATGCCCTGCTTGGCACGTTCTTTCCGGCCCGGTTGATTACCCTGCAAAGCGCCGACGGAAAGATTGTTGCGGCCGGTTTCGCGGCCATGACCCATAACCGCCACAGCCCGTTTTACAATACGGCGTGGGTCGGTCTTATCGCAGTCGATCCTTCGCTGCGCGGTCTGGGGCTTGGCAAATACATGGATGCGCTCTGCAACCTTATTGCCGTTGATGAACTCGGCGCGTTATCGACGATGGAGTTTGTTGCACAAGACAATGCTCCGTCACGGGCCATGCTGGAAAGTTGTGGCCTGAAGCAGGAAGAAGGCATGTCCGTGGTCATGTTTTCAACATCGACTGACCGCATCACGAGATAGCAGCCACTTCGACAATGTGGCGCGGCCGCAGCTGTCGCAGGGCCGCAACTATGGCGTCACCCGATTGGAACCGCAAGAAAACAGCAATACCCCAAGGATAAACAGGAAAAGAGCGGCGCTTCGTGGGAGGCGCCGCTCGATCGGTCGGCCCGCCAAGGGCAGAAGGTGCCATTGACGGGAAACCCCTGGAAGGGTGCAGACCTACTGCATGGCCTTGGAGATGAAGTCTTCGACAATGTTCGACATGTCGAAGGACGCGCCGCCCTGCACCGGGGGGAAGTCGACAAAGCTTTGGAGGTGCTCGGCCATCAGAACGTTCATCGGCTGAAAGAGCCATGACACCTTCTGCAACAGGTGAGCCTGGGCGCTGACGTCATCGTAGCTTTCGTAAGGGTCGGCCCGAAGGTTGTACATCATCGGCATCGTCTGCGGCTGGATTGGGGCGTAGTAGTCTTCCTTGGTCGAAAAGTGCATTTTCCACGGCCCCATGCGCACGGCCATCAGCTGGCTTTCGTAGTAGTGGAAGATGTTCCGGCGCGCCGAGGCGTCCGTTTCGCCCGTCCAGTACGGCCAGTTGTTCACCCCGTCGATATACTGGTCCATGTCCTCGCGCACCATTGCGACCGGGTCTTCGACCCCCGCGGCCACGGCCAGCGTCGTGAACATGTCCTCGTGCGCCTGGATGCCGTTCAGGGTCACGCCCGCCGGCAGAACGCCGGGCCAGCGGATAACCGATGGCACACGGATACCGCCTTCGTAGGTGGTCATCTTCTCGCCCCGGAAAGGCGTGGTGCCCCCGTGCGGCCAGGACGAATGCTCTGGCCCGTTGTCGGTCGAATACCAGACGATGGTGTTCTCGCTCAGGCCCTGCTCGTCGAGCCAATCGAGGACATGCCCGATATCGGCGTCGTGCTCGATGATGCCGGACCCGTAGACATCGTACTCGGACGAATATTGCTCGGCCAGGTAGCGGCTTTCCTCGCGCAGCCGGGTGTAAAGGTGCATCCGGCTGGTATTGAGCCAGACGAAGAAGGGCTCGCCCGCGTCTTTCGAGGCCGACATGAAATCGATCGCCTTCGGGATCATTTCCTCGGTATCGAAGGTCTTCATCCGCTCTTGCGTGAGCGGGCCGGTATCCTCGATCGTCTGCGCCCCCACGACCCCGAACCGAGGCATCTCGGTCTCGTCCACCGTGTCGGTGGCAAAGCTGTGCAGGACGCCGCGGGTCCCGAACTGCTCTTCATAGGCCTCCAGCGACCCCGAATAGGCCTCGGCGAAATTCTGGTAGTCGCGCTGCTCGGCCTCTTCCTGGGTGTTGAGGTGATAGAGGTTGCCGAAGAACTCGTTGAACCCGTGCACGGTCGGCAAGTGCTCGTTGCGGTCGCCCAGGTGGTTCTTGCCGAACTGACCGGTGCGATAGCCTTCGGCCTTGAGCACCTCGGCCAGCGTCGGGCTTGCGGCCTGCAGCCCAAGGGGCGAGCCGGGCTGGCCGACGGTCGTCATGCCCGAGCGGATCGGGTACTGGCCGGTGATGAAGGCCGCGCGGCCGGCCGTGCAGGAGGGCTGCGCGTAGTGATCGGTGAACAGGATGCCGTCTTCGGCGATGCGGTCGATATTCGGCGTGGAATAGCCCATGACGGCGTGATTGTAGGCCGACAGGTTCGACCAGCCGATGTCGTCACCCCAGATAACGAGGATGTTCGGTCGCTCGCTTTCCTGGGCTGTCGCCAGACTGGTTAAACACGCAAAACTGGCAGCAAGAAAACAGAGATTTCGCGTCATTTCGGACCCTCGCTAAAGACTGAATATCCTCACTTTAACCTACACTTGCCACGTGTCGAGTGTGTGACCGCCGCGAGGGCGCAGTTTGTCCGTTAACCGCTCATTTCCGCGATCTTGGTCAGGGTCCGCCGTCGGTACAAAACCGGTCCAGTCTTTGAACATCTGTCAAAGCCGATGGCGCCCGGACGCAGGTGCTGCATGACCGGACCGCGCGAAACCAGGTGTCAGGCAAGCGCCGCCGAGCGGTAGGCGCCCGGTGTCTGGCCCGACCAGCGCTTGAAGGCCCGGGTAAAGGCGCTTTGTTCAGAAAAGCCGGTGAGAAAGGCGATTTCCGAGAGGGAATAGCGCGACTCCGTCACCAGTTGCTGCGCCAGTTGGCGCCGCGCCTCGTCCACCAGCGCCTGGTAGGTCCGGCCCCGCTCGGACAACCGGCGTTGCAGCGTGCGCTGCCCCATCCCCAATTCCCGTGCCACCTCGGACAAGTGCGGCACCCCACCGCTGAGTAGCTTTGCGATGACCTCGACCGCCCGGGTGTCCAGCGCGGGTTCCGAGGCCCGTTCGGGCGGCAGGGTGGATTCCAGGTGATCGGTGAAGAACTTCCAGATCGCCGGATCCCCCACGCTCGTCGGCCGGTCGATATCCGCCTGGGCAAATTGCATCCCGTCGATATCGGCACCAAACACCGGTTCGATCCCGAAATGATCCACCAGCGCCTGGATGGATCCCCCCCGCTCATGGGCGAATTGCACGCGCAGCGGCGTCAGCCCCGGGTGGGCCGTCTCGCGGCAGAGCGTCAGGGTCGTCGCCATCGCCGCCTCGTTCGACAATTGCGCGCCCAGCCGGTCGGAAAGCGGCTTGTCATGGGTCCAGCAAAAGATCCCGTCGCGGTCCACGACATCGAAGGACGACACGCGGTTGTGCAGCCGCGTGTACCGCCCGATCCGGTGAAAGCACTCCCGCAGCGTCGGCGCCGATTTGAAGGCCAGCCCGAAGGCCCCGAATTCCTCGCAGCGCATGCTGGCGCAAACCCGCATCAGGAAACGCGGGTCGGGCCATTCGGTTTCGGCGATCACCTCGATCAGCCTGTGGTAGGCGTCGGCGGTGACGGTAGCGGCGGGGTCGCCGATCTGCTCGGGCGTCAGGCCGACGATGTCATAAAGCGGCGCGCGATCGGCAAAGGCTGTCGCCTGTTCGATCTGCTTCCTGGCGTAAAGCGCAGAAATCATCCCGTCGTCCCCCATCTCACACGTGCCATCACGCCCCCGTGATCCGTGCTTAGCGGTTTGGCGTGATGGGTCAAGGCTCTGACATGCCCGGTCAATACCGGGGCCGCCCCTGTCGCCTAACCTGGATGCGTTCCCGGAGGCGAGGACCGGCATGGACCCGCAAGACCGCCCCAAGGCAGGCGGCCCCTTCCTCCGGACAGACCAGTCACGCGCCCCCAATGCGCGCAAACCAAGTGAGGAAGAGATGATGAAACGTTCTCCCCAGAGCCTCGGGCTCTCTCTGATCACCGGCCTGCTGGGCGCGGGTGGCATGATCACCATCGGTGCTGTTGTCGTCGGCCTGACCGGCGGCCCCGTCGCAAGCCAAGAGGCGCGCGCCGCCACCGCCACGCTGCCCCCGATCAACGACGGGCTGCCGATGCCGGGCTTCGACATCACCACCACAAACACCGCCATCGTGATCACCGATCCGCAGGTCGATTTCCTGTCGCCCGACGGCGTGACCTGGGGCGTGGTGGGCCAGAGCATCACCGAAAACGGCACGGTGGAAAACCTCGAGGCCCTGTTCGAGGTAGCCGAGCAGGTGGGCATGCCGGTCTTCGTGTCGCCGCATTACTATTATGAACACGACCACGAATGGCACTTCGAAGGCACGCTGGAACGGCTGATGCACGACATCGGCATGTTCGACCGGCCCGGCGCGCTGGACCTCAGCGGGTTCGACGGATCGGGCGCCGACTGGCTGGACCGCTACAAGCCCTATATCGACGGCGGCAACGTGGTGGTGACCAGCCCGCACAAGATCTACGGCCCCGACAGCAACGACCTGGCGCTGCAATTGCGCAAGGCCGGAATCGACAAGGTCATCCTGGGCGGCATGTCGTCCAACCTGTGCACCGAAAGCCACATGCGCGGGCTGATCGAGGCCGGCTTCGAGGTCATGGTCGTCACCGATGCTACCGCCGGCGCGATCACCGAATTCTACGACGGCTACGCCGCCTCGCTGACGAACTTCCGCATGATCGCAAGCGCGGTCGACAACACCCAGAACACGGTCCGCGCGATCAAGTCCGCCTACGGCATGTGATCGCCCGTGGAACGCGGCCGGAGGTGCCTGTCTCCATCCTCCGGCCGCCCCCTGCCCGCCTCGGCGCTTTCCCCAAGCAGCCTCGTACGACTGTCCTCGGCCGGGGCGGGCCTTTTCCCGGATCCGGCGCACGACCGCCGGCCCAAACCACAAGGAACATTCCCATGACCCTCAAGACATTGTCCTTCCTGCTGACCACCTGCGCCCTGACCGCCATGGCCGCCCCCGTCCTGGCAAAGGACGAATACAACGTGTCCACCGGCGCGACGCTTGACGGGGTGCCGCTGGCGCTGCACGGCGCCGATCCCGTCGCCCTGTCGACCCTGAACGCCGTGGCCCCGGGCGAGGCGACCCATACCGTCGTGCATGACGGGGTGGCCTATTACTTCGCCTCCGAGATCTCGGCCCAGACGTTCCAAGCCGATCCGGCCGCCTACATGCCCCGGTACGGCGGGTTCTGCGCCTTCGCCGTGGCGCT
The DNA here is from genome assembly GCA_002709405.1 of Paracoccaceae bacterium. GTDB lineage: Bacteria > Pseudomonadota > Alphaproteobacteria > Rhodobacterales > Rhodobacteraceae > Marinibacterium. The sequence goes on along the minus strand of PAQV01000033.1, from coordinate 50,838 downwards.
TGGCAAGAAGCTCGACGGGGATCCGCGCTATGCCGATATCGTCGACGGCAAGCTGTACCTTTTCGTCAACGCCGCCGTTTTCGCCAAGTACAAGGAGAACCCCGCCGGCACCATCGCCAAGGCCGAAGAGACCTGGCCGACGATCAAGCACACGGCCGCCGACGCCCTGTAAGATCTTGCGCGGCATGGGTCCACGCCCGTGCCGCGCCTCAGCCTGGCCCCCGGTCACGCCGGTGCCCGATCCGGGCCGGGTGGCCGTGTAGCCGGGTGCGACAAACCCTCGTGGTCGAGTTTTGTGATTTGACAGGCGCAATGCGAGGTGCAGCGATATTCGTAACATCGCTTGAACCAGGAGACCCACAGATGAAATCTGCCGTTCTCAGTCTCGCAGCCAGCTCGATCTCCACGGCAGCGCTTGCGCAAGACGTCGTGACCCCGGACACCTACATTCGCTCTGAAACAGACCTGGCCTTCGCGCAATTCCAGGCCAACGCAGGCAGCGACGTCAACCGCTTCTTCTACATCCGAAAGCCGACGCCACTCGACGCGCAGGACGTCGTGCGCATGAACCGGGACACGCTTTACGCAGAGGCGGTCGTCGATACGGACGGAGGCGCCAGGATCACCATCCCGGATTTCCCGGACGACCGCTACTTTTCAATTCTGGTCGTCGACAACGATCACTATGCGCCCGTCGTGTTCTATGAACCGGGGACCTACGACATCCCAGGCGACACGAAATACGTCTCGCTTCTGATGCGCATTCAGATCATGGACCCCGACGACCCCGCGGATGTCGCCCTGGTCAACGACATGCAGAACGCGTTTGTGATCGACGCATCAAGCCACGATCTGTTCCCCGAACCGCAATGGGACGTGGAAAGCATGCTGGGTCTTCGCGCAGACTACGAGCAGGAATTCCAGCACTTCGCCCAGTACGAACCCGACTGGATGGGACCGCGCGGAGAGGTGAACGAGGACACCCGCCACCTTGCCGTCGCCGGGGCCTGGGGCCTCTTTCCAGAGAAAGACGCAGTATACATCAACTACACCGGCCCCTCGTCGGCGGATGCCTGCTACACCGCCACCTACGAGGTGCCGCCGAACGACGCGTTCTGGTCGATCACGGTCTATGGCGCGGACGGTTTCATGAAAAGCGACGCCAACATCGTCAACGACCGCAATGTCGCGTTGAACGATGATGGCACCTTCACGGTGCACTACGGCTCGGCAGCCCTTTGCGGAGACCAACCCAACAGGGTGGACATCACCGAGGGCTGGAACTTCCTGATGCGCATCTACCGTCCGGGCGAGGCTGTGCTGGAAAGGACTTACGCCCTGCCCGAGGTAGAGGCCCTGCCCGGATAGAAACGCCGCCCCCCACCGTCGTGTCCTCTGCGCGACGGCACACCGTTTCAGACGCCCCCCAATCCGTCCTGGCGACATGCTTCGGACCGACACCTGAAACACGCGACAGCCAGCCTGGTCCGGGATGACGCAGGCCTTTTCGGACGCTAGGATCACCTCATCGGAGGGTGCCGCGTCGCAACCCGAAGAGCGTTTGTTTCAGTGCACGAGGGGACTTTTCGATGCGGACACTATGTGGCGGGGCTGCATTGCTTCTTGGGGCCGTTCTGACGGCGGCAAGCGCCAATGCGCAGGATATCGCGGACACGATCTATACCGGTGGGCCGATCTTGACCATCGATGATGCCCATCCGACCGCCGAGGCGGTCGCCGTAAAGGACGGGATGATCCTGGCCGTCGGCGCGATGGATACCGTCCTTGCGCACAATGGCGATGGCACCGAGATGTTCGACCTTGCCGGGCGCGCGATGCTGCCGGGCTTCGTCGACAGCCACGGTCACGTGGTGCTTGGCGGCATCCAGGCCCTGTCGGCCAACATGCTGGCCCCGCCCGATGGCGACGTATCCGATATCGCCATCCTGCAGCAGGTGCTGCGGGACTGGGCCGCGGACAACCAACCGGCCGTGGAGGCCCTGAACCTGATCGTGGGCTTTGGCTACGACAATGCCCAGCTGGCCGAATTGCGGCATCCGACGCGCCAGGACCTGGACGCCGTGTCCATGGATATTCCCGTCGTGATCGTCCACCAGTCCGGCCATCTGGGCGTCGTCAATTCCAAGGCGCTGGAGGTCGCCGGCATCACCTCTGACACCGAGAACCCGGCCGGCGGTGTCATCCAGCGCGCCGCGGATGGCAGCCCCAACGGTGTGCTGGAAGAATACGCCTTTTTCAGAACCCTGGTCGCCCTTCTGGGCCAGCTTGGCCCCGATGGGTTCCAGACCTTCGCCAAGGCCGGGTCCGAGATGTGGGCCCGCTTCGGCTACACCACCGGGCAGGAAGGCCGGTCGAGCCCGGGCAATGTCGCCGCCTTGCGGGCGGTGGATGCAGCCGGAGAGCTGCCGATCGACGTGGTGGCCTTTCCCGACGTGCTGGAGGCCCCGGACTTCATCGAGGCGAACGTCTCGCAGGAGTATGACGGGCGCGTGCGCGTCGGAGGCTGCAAACTGACCATCGACGGCTCGCCGCAGGGGTTCACCGCCTTGCGCGACCGGCCCTATTACGATCCGGTCGGCGACTATCCCCCCGGCTACAAGGGCTATTCCGCGATCACCGATGCCCAGGTCAACGAGGCGGTCGACTGGTGCTTCGTCCACGGCTTCCAGATCATTACCCATTCCAATGGCGAGGGCGCCTCGGACATGCTGATCGCCGCGATCACCGCGGCCGAGGAAAAATACGGGCCCGCAAAGAACCGCCCGGTGCTGATCCACGGCCAGTTCCTGCGCGAGGACCAGGTGGACAGCATCCAGGAACTGGGCGTGTTCCCCTCGCTATTCCCCATGCACACCTTTTACTGGGGCGACTGGCACCGGGATCACACGGTGGGGCCGGTGAACGCCGACAACATCTCGCCCACCGGCTGGGTGCGCAAGCGCGGCATGATGTTCGGCAGCCACCACGACGCGCCGGTGGCCTTCCCCGACAGCATGCGCATCCTGTCCGCCACGGTCAACCGGCGCACGCGCTCGGGCGACATCCTTGGCCCGGCTCAGCGTGTCAGCGTGATGGAGGCGCTGAAGGCGCTGACGATCTGGCCCGCCTGGCAGCATTTCGAGGAAGACCGCAAGGGATCAATCGAGACCGGCAAGCTGGCGGATTTCGTGATCCTGTCGGACGACCCGACGGCGGTGGACCCCGAAACCCTGGCCGAGATCGAGGTGCAGGTGACGATCAAGGAGGACGCGGTCATCTACGAAGCGCCGGAGGGCGTGCAAAAGACCGAAATGCCCTCCCTTCCCTTCCTCGGTGATCCGGCCGGCGCGCATATGCTGATGCACGCGATGAGCCGTGGGATCGGGGTGGAAGGCCGCGTGCGCTGCCTGCTTGACGCCGAACGCTGTCAGCGCCTGTTCGGGGCCGTCGCCGCGCCCTTGTAGCGACTGGGCGCGTGGACCGGACGATGTCGGTCGCCCGGTTCGCGCGCTTTGCCCCATCGGATCCCGATGGATCGCAGGTGCCCTTCACGGCTCATCATCAGCGCGTTTTCATGAACCCACGTCATGATCGGGCCGACCGCATCCGGTCGATCAGCAGCCGGAACGCCGAGCTGAGGTTGCGCCGGCCCATGTAGCACAGGTGGTAGCCGTCGAAGGGCGGGCAGAACTCCCCCAGCACGCGCCGCAGCCGCCCGGTGTCCAGGTCTGCGCGCACCTCTGGCAGCGGCAGGTAGCCGATGCCGTGGCCCGCGCGGGCCGCCTCCAGCACCAGGCCCGGATCGTTCAGGATGAAGGGGCCGGTCAGCTTTCGCGCGACCTCGACCCCGTCAATCTCGAATTCCCAGTCATAGACCGGCCCGTCGGACCGGTGCCGCATCAGGATGCAGTCATGGGCATCCAGTTCGTCGGGGTGGGTCGGAACCCCGCGCCGCTCCAGGTAATCCGGGCTGGCCACCGCCGCCATTTCCAGCTGCGGCCCGACGGGGATTGCGATCATGTCAGGGCTCAGGTGCTCTCCAAGCCGGATTGCACAGTCAAAACGGTCCTCGGCAAGGTCCGACAGCCGCCCTTCGCTGCTGATCTCGATGCGGATGTCGGGATAGTCGCGCACCAGTTGCGAGGCCACCGGCCACAGGATGTCCCGCGTGGCCGGCATGCTGGAGGTCACCCGGACCAGCCCTGACGGCCGCTCGCCCAGGGTCCGGATTTCCTCGATCCGGCTGTCGAGTTGCTGGAAGCTGGGGCGCAGCGCGGCCAGCAGCTGATCGCCCGCATCGGTCGGCGTGACCTTGCGCGCGCTGCGGTTCAGCAGCCGCACCCCGATCTTGTCTTCCAGCCGCCGGATCGTGTGGCTGACGGCCGATTGGGACACGCCCAGCCGATGCCCGGCCCGCGTAAAATTCCCTTCCTCGGACACGGCGAGAAGGGTCGACAGATCACCCAGCAGTTCCCGATCCATGGCGCGCTCCTTTCGTGGTTCGCGATGTTCTGGGGCAGCGCCCCGTGGGACGCAAAGCAAAAGCCAGGCCCATTCATGAATTCAGCTCATAGCGACGATAAGGGCATCCGGCCTTATCCGCCACCGGCTCCGCTCCAGATTGGAAGGCAGACACAAGATCCTGAACGGAGTGACCGATATGACGAATTCGACCAATCCCGACAATCCCGCCCGCCGCGACCTGTTGCTGGCCGCCGGAATGAGCGCGGCGGCCATCGGCATGGCCTCGCTGACACCCGAGGCCGCGCTGGCGCAGGCCACCAGCGACTGGGACAAGACCTTCCCGCAAAGCGACCGCGTCGATCACCAGAAGGTCAGCTTCGTCAATCGCTACGGCGTAGCCCTCGTGGGCGATCTGTACCTGCCGAAAGACCGGGGCGACGCGCCGCTGCCGGCCCTTGCCGTTGCCGGCCCCTTCGGCGCCGTGAAGGAACAGGCCGCCGGCCTTTACGCCCAGGAAATGGCCGAGCGCGGCTTTGCCACCCTGGCCTTCGACCCCTCTTATATCGGCGAAAGCGGCGGCACGCCGCGCTTTGTCGCCTCGCCCGACATCAACACCGAAGACTTCATGGCCGCGATCGATTTCCTTGGCCTGCATGATACGGTCGACCGCGACCGGATCGGCATGATCGGCATCTGCGGTTTCGGCGGCATGGCGCTGAACGCGGCCTCCCCGGACAAGCGGGTCAAGGCCGTGGCGGTGACCTCGATGTACGACATGAGCCGGGTGAACGCGCGCGGCTATTTCGACGCGATGACCGACGAGCAGCGCACCGAGGCGCTGACCACGATGAGCCTGCAACGCTGGGAGGACGCGGCATCAAACGGTGCTCCGAAACTGGCGGGGGGTCTGCCCGACACGCTGGAGGGCATCGATAACCCGGTCATCGCCATGTACCACGCCTATTACAAGACGGACCGGGGCTATCACCCGCGCTCGGTGAATTCGAACGGCGGGTGGAACACGACCTCGGCCATGTCCTTCATGAACATGCCGCAGCTGACCTACATCCACGAGATCTCGCCGCGGCCGGCCCTGATCATCGCCGGGTCCGAGGCGCATTCCCGCTACTTCAGCGAAGACGCCTATGCCGCCGCGGCCGAGCCCAAGGAGCTGATGATCATCGACGAGGCGGATCACTGCGATCTGTATGACCAGAAAGACATCATCCCCTTCGACACCCTGCAGACGTTCTTCGCAGGCCACCTGGCCTGAACTACGGCCCCTGCCCCCGACCCTCACCCCGGGGGCAGGTCCGTTCGCCGCACTGCAGATACAGGAGATGACATGATGAAAACGACCCTCGCCGCCCTTGCCCTGACCTTCGCCGCCCCCGCCGCCTTTGCTCAGCAGATGGAACAGACCACCGCGCTAGAACGCGGTGGCCAGATCGGCAGCCCCGAGACCTTCACCGGCACGGTCTTCGTGGCGCCGGTCTTCGGGCCACAAATGAACGATGTCAGCGCCGGAGAGGTGACCTTCATGCCCGGCGCGCGCTCTGCCTGGCACACCCATCCGGTGGGCCAATACCTTGTCGTGACCGCCGGGACCGGCTGGTACCAGGAGGAAGGCCAGGACAAGCAGGTGATGCGCACCGGCGACGTGGTGTTCGCTCCGGCGGGCGTGAACCACTGGCACGGGGCCACGGCCAACACCTCGGTCACCCATTACGCGATCCAGGCGGCGCAGGATGGCTCTGCCGTGACCTGGGGCGCGCTGGTCTCTGACGAAGATTACGGCAGCTAAGACAGGCCTGCCGTCACCGGGCACCGGTACCGCCGGTGCCCGCACGATTTCTCATTCAAGGATAGACAGATGAAACCTCGGATCATTGCAACCGCCCTTGCCCTCGCGGGCAGTTCCGCCTTGGCGCAGGACATGGCCGACACATTGCCCGATGCCGTGGGCTCCGTCGCCCCGGCGCTGGCCGCATATGCCTCTGACGACCTCTTCGGGTCGGTCTGGACCGATGACGCGCTGTCGATGCGCGACCGGGCCCTCGTTACCTTCGCGGCCCTCGTCACCCGGCACGAAATCACCGCGCTCGGCCGCCACACAGACCTTGCGCTCGACGCGGGCGTGACCCCGGCGGAACTGTCGGAAACCATCACCCACCTGGCCTTCTACACCGGCTGGGGCAATGCCGTCGCGGCGGCCGAGGCCATGGCCCCCATCTACGCGGCACGCGGCGTCTCGGCCGAGGATCTGCCGGCCGTCGACCCGGACCTGCTGCCCCTGAACGAAAAGGCCGAGGCGGCGCGCGAGGAGACGGTGCAAAGCAATTACGCCAACGTCAGCCCCGGCGTCGTCGAGACCACGCGCGAGATCCTGTTTCTCGACCTCTGGCTGCGCCCCGCGCTGGAACCGCGAGACCGCAGCCTGGTGACCGTCGCCGCGCTGATCGCGGCGGGGCAGCCGGAACAGATGACCTTCCACCTGAACCGGGCCATGGACAACGGGCTGACCCAGGAAGAGGCGGGCGCGATGCTGTCGCATCTTGCCTTTTACGCCGGCTGGCCAAGAGTGTTTTCGGCAATGCCCGTTGCGCGGCAGGTCTTCGAGAGCCGCGCGAACTGAAATCCTGCGGCGCGGCCCCGGCCCCGCCGCCCTACCAAGCGGAGACAACCCCATGAAGATCACCCGAGCCGGCAGCACGCCCTCCACCCCTGGCCCCGAGGATTATTTCACCGGCACCGTGCGCATCGACCCCCTGTTCCAGGCCGACGCCCCGGGTCGCACCGGCGGCGCCCATGTCACCTTTGAACCCGGCGCGCGCACCGCCTGGCACACCCATCCGGCGGGGCAGACCATCATCATCACCTTCGGCCGGGGCCGCGTGCAGCGTGACGGCGGCCCGGTCGAAGAGGTCTCGGCCGGCGACGTGGTCTTCTTTCCCGCCGAGGAACGGCATTGGCACGGGGCCTCGCCGGAAACCGCCATGTCGCATATCGCCATCCAGGAAAGCATCGACGGCACGGCTGTCACCTGGCTGGAGAAGGTATCGGACGCGGAATACACCGCCTGATCGCTGTCGGGTATCCTGCCGGCGGCGCGGTGCTACCCGTCACCGTGCTGCTGGCCGCTGCATGTCGCACGAGGGACAGCTAATCAGTCGAAGACAGCCGTTTGGCCAGGATTCCCACCAGGACCACCGCAACGACCAGGCACAGAGCACCTGCCATCCAGGCTATGGGCGTGGAATAGACCTGTGCGATGGCCCCGGCCAGGACCAGACCGAAGGCGGCGCCCAATTGCTGTATCAGCGACCTCAGGGACAACATCGTGGATCGCTGATGGTCGGCCACGCAGGCATGCAGGATGCTGCTGGCCGGCGTTTCCGACACACCAAGCAGAACCGAATACAGGATGAACGCCGCCGCAAAGCCAAAGATATTGCCCTGTAACGCCAAGGCGATCTGAACCCCTGCCAGACACGCAAAAGCCGCCGCAAGCGTCACCGCGTGCCGCCGCCTGAACATCCGGTTGATGCGGGAGGACAGCGATGCGCCGAAGGCGATGGAAAAGAAATAGGCGGCGGTCAGGGTGCCAATGACGGTGTTTGCATAGCCCTCGTCCAGCATGGGTTTTGCATGGGTCGGCCAGATGACCTCGACCGGGTTGGTCGCCATCAGGAAAAACGCCAGGGCGGCGAAAAGCAGCGATAACGACGGATGCCTCAGGGCAAGAAGACCGGCATCCCGGATCACCACGGGCACATTTGCAAAGCCCTGCCTCAAGGCGCGCGGGTTCAGTGGACGCGGCTTTTCCTCGATGAAAATGATCGTGTAGACGAATACACCCAGCATCACGGCCAGGCTTGCCGCGTAAGATGCATCGTAGACACTGGCCCCCCGGTTGTCCGTCGCCTGGGCAAACAGGTCGGGCAGAAGCCCGCCCAGGACAGCCCCCACGGCCAGGCCCATGGCGTTGGCCCAGTGCGCCTTTGCCAGGGCGGGCTGGACATCGACATTCGGCGCCTCGGCCCGGAAGGTTTCAACGAACCAGGCGTCCAGCGTGCCCGACCTCAGCGCACGCCCGAAGCCGATGAAGGCGAATGACAGGGCAAGCACATGGAAATCGCGCGTCGACAAGAACAGCGCGAGGGAGATCATGCTGGCAATGACTGCGGCCAGGAAGACCGGCTTGCGCCCGATCGTGTCGGCCAATCCGCCGAAGGGCAATTCCATCGCCATGGTCGTCAGCGAATAGACCCCGAACAGCAGCGAGATCTGGAACAGGTCCATGCCCCGGTCGGTCAATGCCAGGGCCACGACGGCCACCGTCAGACCCATCGCGAAACGATCAAGAAACTGGTGGACCTGGAAGATCCGTATGTGCCGTTTCGCCGGATCGGTCAGCGCATCGAAGGAGAATTCCGTGTCCAGTGCCATGGCCGCACCTTGGTCCTTGCCGGCAGGGTGCACAATACGCGAGCATCACGGCGTGGTTCGGGGGGCACGCGCACGAACGTGATCGGCCGTCAGGTCGGCCGACACACCCGTTCAACAACGCACCCAAGGCCGCCCTTGGTCACTCGCACGGGCTGCCAGCCGGGGGCCCGCTACACGCCGCCCCCCGGCTGGCCGTGAGGTTTACTCAGCCTCGCCCGACCGGGCCTCGAGCGCGGCAATGCGCGCTTCTAGGGCCGCGTTTTCCTCGCGCGCCTTCTGGGCCATGGCACGGACGGCGTCGAATTCCTCGCGCGTGACGAAATCGCGGTCGGCCAGCCAGCGGTCGATCATCGACTTCATCGCGGTCTCGGCCTCTTCCCGCGCACCGTGGGCCACGCCCATGGCGTTGGTCACAAGCTGCGAGATATCGTCCATCAGTTTGTTGCGGGTCTGCATCTGTCATCTCCCTGTGGGCTTGCCCGTTATATGGAACGCCCGCACGGCAGGGGCAAGGTTGACGCGCCCCGGGACCGCAGGCAAAGGAACCCACATGATCGCCGCCGCCCTTCAGTTCCCCGATCTCTCGCCCGAGCTTTTCGCGATCGAGATCGGCAGCTTCACCTTTGCCCTGCGCTGGTACGCCCTTGCCTATATCGTGGGCATCCTGATCGCCTGGCGCCTGGCCGTGGCCGCCGTACGGGCGCCGGGACTTTGGCCGGCAGACACCCCGCCGATGACCCCCCGCCAGATCGAGGACATGATGACCTGGATCATCCTGGGCGTGATCCTTGGCGGGCGGCTGGGCTTTGTGCTGTTTTACCAGCCGGGCTATTACCTGATCCACCCGGCCGAGATCCTGAAGGTCTGGCAGGGCGGCATGGCCTTTCATGGCGGGCTGATCGGGGTGATCGTGGCGGCCTGGCTTTACACCCGCCAGCAGGGCATCGCGCAGATGCAGGCGGCCGACCTGATCGCCTATACCGTGCCGCCGGGGCTGATGCTGGGGCGGCTGGCCAATTTCGTGAACGGGGAATTGTGGGGCCGGGCCTCGGACGCGCCCTGGGCGGTGGTCTTTCCCGATGCCCGCTCGCAGATCTGCGAGGGCGTGGCTGGTGTCTGTGCCCGCCATCCCTCGCAACTCTACGAGGCCGGGCTGGAGGGCCTTGTGCTGGGCACGCTGCTGCTGGTGCTGGTCTGGCGGCGCAAGGCGTTCAAGACGCCGGGCCTGGTCTGCGGGGTCTTCTTCGCGGGCTACGGGTTGGCTCGCTTCATCGTCGAGTTCTTCCGCCAGCCGGATCCGCAGTTCATCACCCCGGGCAACCCGCTGGGCCTGGCCTGGCAGGTGGGCGGATACGGGCTGACCCAGGGGCAGGCCCTGTCGCTGCCGATGATCGCCCTGGGCCTGTGGCTGGCGGTCCGGGCCACGCGCAAGGCCCGGCCCACGGCCCGCGCATGAGCCTGGCCGACCACATCGCCGCACGGATCCGCACCGAGGGCCCGCTCAGCCTGGCCGATTACATGGCCGACGCCCTGCTGCATCCGACCTTCGGCTATTACACCACCCGCGATCCCCTGGGGGCGGCGGGCGATTTCACCACCGCGCCCGAGATCAGCCAGATGTTCGGCGAGTTGCTGGGCCTGTGCCTGGCGCAATGCTGGATGGACCAGGGGTCCCCCGCGCCCTTCACCCTGGCCGAGCTTGGCCCTGGCCGGGGCACCCTGATGGCCGATGTCCTGCGCGCGACCTCTGCCGTGCCGGGGTTCGTGCAGGCCGCCCGCATCACCCTGGTCGAGGCCTCTCCCACCCTGCGCGACGCCCAGGCAGAGCGGTTGCAGGGCCACGATGTGCACTGGCTGGATCACGTCGGCGCCCTGCCAGAGGCGCCGCTTTTTCTGCTGGCCAACGAGTTCTTCGACGCGCTGCCGATCCGCCAGTTCCAGCGCGACGGGGCCGGATGGCGCGAATACCGGGTCGGGCTGGACGGAGACCAACTGGCCATGGGGCTTGGCCCGGTCGGGCCGCAACCGGCGCTGGCGCACCGGCTGGAGGACACCTCGGACGGCGATATCGTGGAACTCTGCCCCGCCCTGCCCGCCATCGCCCACGAGATCGGCCAGCGCATCGAGACCCATGGCGGGGCCGCGCTGATCGTCGATTACGGCGACTGGCGGTCGCTGGGGGATACCCTGCAGGCCCTGCGCGGACATGCGCCGGTCGACCCTTTGGATGCGCCGGGAACCGCCGACCTGACCGCCCATGTCGATTTCGAGGCCCTGGCCCGGGCGACACCCTCGGCGGTGACGGCAATGACCCCGCAAGGCGTGTTCCTGGAACGCCTGGGCATTACCGGGCGCGCGCAGGCATTGGCACGCGGGTTGACCGGAGACACACTTGATCAGCACGTGTCCGCACATCGGCGGTTGACGCACCCGCAGGAAATGGGAAACCTGTTCAAGGTGCTGGGCTTCCATCCGGCACGAGCCAACTCACCCGCCGGGCTCGATCCCTAATGCTCGAACGTCTCACGTCTTCCGAACTCGATCCTGTGATGCACGGGTTCTTCACCCGCCGCGGCGGTGCCTCTTCGGGCATCTTCGCGGGCCTGAACTGTGGCCGCGGATCGTCGGACCAAAGCGAGGTCGTGGCCATCAACCGCGCTCGCGTCGCCGATGCGATGGAGGTCGACAACGCGGCGATGATCGGGGTGAAACAGGTGCATTCGGCCCGGGCCATCACCGTGGACGGGCCGCTGGACGACGATCCCGAAGCCGATGCCATCGTCACCGCGACACCCGGATTGCTGCTGACCGTGCTGACCGCCGATTGCCAGCCGGTCCTGTTCGCCGACCGCTCCGCCGGGGTGGTGGCCGTGGCCCATGCGGGCTGGCGCGGGGCCCTGGACGGGGTGCTGGATGCCACCGTCGACGCCATGGTCGCCGCCGGCGCCCGGCGCGAGCACATCGTGGCCGTGATCGGCCCGACGATCAGCCAGCGCAATTACGAGGTCGGCCCGGAATTCATGGACACCTTCCTGGCCGATGCGCCCGAAAACGCCCGGTTCTTCGCCAATGGCGAGGGCGACCGGTTGCAGTTCGACCTGCCCGCCTACGGGCTGCACCGCCTGCGCGGCGCGGGCGTGGGCCATGCCGAGTGGACCCGGCATTGCACCTATGACGACCCCGATCGGTTCTATTCCTACCGCCGGACCACCCATGCATCCGAGGCCGACTACGGCCGCCTGCTGTCCGCGATCCGCCTGTAAGTCACCTGCGATCCCCCGGAGATCGGCCCGTGGTCTGTCCCTGATCCGGCCCTTATCAGTCCCTTATCTGTCCCCGGTCCGGCGCCTGATCCGACATGGGCCGGCGCGGGGCGACCTGCCTTATCCGCGCCCGGCCTGCGCCGCGCGATTACCCGGCTCTGGCCATACCCAGGCCCAATTCCGCCTGCAGTCTGATCCTTGCACAACGCACCGGGCCGCAAAGGTCCGCAGCATAGAGGAAGGAGCAGCCAGACATGCGCACCCGTTTCATCGCTTCGATCGTGGCCACCGCGCGGACATGCCCCGCGCCGATGCCCTGGACCCAAACCCGCACCGCGACCCAGGGCTCTCGGCAGCCCCAGCGCGCACCCAAGATCCGCCCGATGCCCGTGGTTCGCCGCAAGGTCGCCGGTCTCTGACAGATCCCTCCGGGGCTCGCGCGCGTCTGCCACGCCGCGACCCGGTTCCGGTCGGCACAGCTGCTCGTGTTCCGGCCGGCCTTTCGCCCGCTCCGCGCTGCCAGGAGCGGGCGATTTACGTTTTGCCCCTTCGCAACCGGCCTCCTGCCGCCCTGCCTGCACCGATGCGGGCAGGCCCGTGACCCGCGCCCGAACCGCCGCTGGCCGCTGCCCCAGGAATGTCGCGATTCGAAGCCCTTTCCCGAGATTGTGGCGAAATACGGTCCCACCCCGACAACAATCCCGGGCCAGGTCGCAGGATTGATGCGCCCGACCCGGTAGATGCCCCCGGTTTTTGACAAAGGCCGCTAAAACTCGAAATGTCGGGACAGAAGTCGTCACATCCACTCGTGTCCTTCTGTTGTTGTCGGTGGGGGCCGACGCAGAGGCGACCCTAAGCAGGGCCGTTATATATGCCAAGTATCCGTCCCGCGGCGTCCGTTGCGCCGCGCACTGACCTGTCCGACCAACGCACCGCCCCGATTCCGCTTTCTCCGTCCCGGGCACCTTCTGTTGCCAAGCCTGCGGCCCAATCCGGGGTCCAGCATGCAGCCCGCCCCCAGGTACGGCGCTACCGCATCCGGTCGTTGATGCCCGACGGGCAGATTGCCGAGAAATTCCAGCTGGCCCCGGCCCTGCCCCTGTTCGAAGAGGCGTTTTCGGCCTTTGCCCGGGGATCCGTGATCGACACCGAGATGGGGCCGATGGCGGTCGAGGATCTGCTGCCGGGCGACAAGGTCATGACCCGTGACGGCGGGGCGATTGAGGTTCAGTGGATCGGCAGCACGATCTTCGTGCCCGGCCATGCCAGCCACAAGGCGCGCAACCTGCACCTGACGCGAATCATGGCCGACAGTTTCGGGCTGGCGCGGCCCTCGGCCTTTGTGCTGACCGGGCCGGCGGCGCGGCTGTTGCAGGGCGGATCCGACAGTATCCTGACCCCGGTGCAGACCTATGTCGACGGGGTCAGCGTGATCGAGACCGCCCCGCCCGCCCCCGTCGAGCTGTTCCACCTGTGCCTGACCCGCCATGCGGTGATCCGGGTGTCGGGGCTGGATTTCGAGACCTACCATCCGGGCGCCGACGCGGCCCGGCGGGTGGGCCAGAGCCTGCGGCCGATCTTCATGGGGCTGTTCCCCGGGCTGGGTGGCCTGGAGGACTTTGGCCGGCCGGCCTACAAGCGGGCGCCGACCGGGCTGGCGCAGGCTGTTTGAGTTCCGGGCGGTCTGAGCGCTTGCCTGGCGGCAGCGCCCGTGGCGGGCCGGCGGCCGGGGTATTTTCAAAGAGAAAGAAGCAGCAGGGCGGCGCGTCTGCCCGGCCTTTTCGGCCATTTGTCGGCTGTGCGTGGTGGTGGGTCAGGCGCTGCGGCTGAGGCGTTCTTCGAGGATGTCGAAGGGCACGCCGGGTTCGTCCTTGGCGCCGCGGATGACCAGGGATGTCTTGACGCTGGCCACGGTGGGGTGCTTGAGCAATTCGTCGGTCAGGAAGCTTTGGAAGGTCGACAGATCCGGGGCCACGCATTTCAGCATGAAGTCGACCTCGCCGTTGAGCATGTGGCATTCCCGGACCAGCGGCCAGCCGCGGCAGCGGTCTTCGAAGGCCGACAGGTCCGACTCGGCCTGGCTGGACAGGCCGACCATGGCGAAAACCTGGACTTCGAAGCCCAGTTCGCGGGCGTCGACCTCGGCGTGGTAGCCACGGATGTAGCCGGCCTCTTCCAGGGTGCGGACCCGGCGCAGGCAGGGCGGGGCCGATATGCCGACCCGGCGGGCCAATTCGACATTGGTCATGCGGCCGTCGGCTTGCAGTTCTGCCAGGATTTTACGATCGATCGGATCGAGGCGCGTCGTTGCCATCGGGCTCACCTTCGGTTTTGCATTTCTTACAGCAATATGCATCGCTTGCGCAATAATATTTCGCCGCAGCGCAGTACAGCCCTAAAATGAAAAATCACTAAATGCGGTGAAGGGATTTTTGGCAGGTCTTGGGGCGGTCGCCTGATGGGACGGCAGAGAGGCGGTTCTGATTGGCCGTGATCCGTGCTTTGGCTGGAAAACCCTGAAATGCGGGCGGTGTCAACCGGGGTGACGCGCCTAGCGCCCAGGCGGAGGGGCTGACCGGGTCATGCGCCTGGTTGCAGCCCGAACCCTGCCGTGCCGGGCGTGCGCAGGCGCCACCAGAGTGTCGCGGCGAGCCCGAAAAGCAGGCAATCGGCGGTGGGACCGGCAAGCCAGATGCCCGGCTCTCCGAAGGTCAGGGCGAGGACGACGATGAGGACAGGTTGCAGGATGTAGGGCTTGGAGAGCGTCAGCAGGGCCGCGCGCCCGGCCTGCCCCGCAGCCTGGAAGTAGAGGGCCAGGATCAGCACCGGTCCGGCCAGCGCATAGGCCAGGATGACCACCTGCAGGATCCGCGAGAGCTGATCGATGATCGCGGGATCGCTGACGAAGAGGGCGCCGATCCGGGGGGCGAAGACGATGAAAAGGGTCTCGATCCCTATGCAGTAGATCAGCGCGGCCGCCAGGCTGAGCCACAGTGCCCGGTCCGACCGGGCGTGCAGGCCGGCCCCGAGGTTGTTGCCCACGACGGCCTGCATGGCCTGGGCCAGGCCCATGAGGGGCAGGAAGGCAAAGCCCATCAGCCGGGTGATCAGCCCATAGGCGGCGACGATGGACACGTAGCCGGGCACGCCGGTCAGCTGAAGGGCCGACAGGATGACCACGCCCATCAGGGCCAGGCCGAAGAAGTTCAGGCTGAGCGGCGCACCCAGGGTGAGGATGCGACCCCATCCGCCCCACCAGGGGCAGGCCAGGATCATCCGCACGGGCAAGGGGGTGTCCAGGCGCAGGCGCACGGCCAGGGCCAGGGCAAGCGCCAGCCCCTGGGCGGCCACCGTCCCCAGGGCAGAGCCCGCCACGCCCAGCCCCAGCCAGCCCATCAGCACGTAGGTGAGCGCGATATTGGCAAGCGTCACGAGGACGCTCAGCCCGGCCATCAGCGTGGCCCGGCCCTCGCTGCGCAGGGCGTCCACATGGACCCCCAGCCAGAACGTGACCGAGGATGCGGCGATGACGATGGACAGGTAGCTGCGGGCCATCTGGGCCACGGCCGGGTCGCCTCCGGCCAGGGCGAGGGTCAGGGGATGGCCAAGCAGCACGAACGCCAGGATCAGGACGGCTGCACAGGCCAGGGCCAGCCCGTGGGCGCTGGCAAAGACAGATTGGGCGGCGGCAAGGTCGCGGGCGCCCAGCATCCGGGCCAGGCGGCTGGCCATGCCCGATCCCACCATGGTCTGCAGGGCGATGCTGGCCGCGATGACGGGGAAGATGGCGCCCACGGCGGCAACGGCATCCGGCCCGACCAGCTGGCCCAGGAACACCGCGTCGATGATGTTCTGCGACCCCGACAGGGTCATCACCAGGATGATCGGCGCGGCGGTGCGCAGCAGGACCTGGCCCAGGGGGGCTGTCAGGAAGGCGGTGGCATGGGACATGGCGCGGGCTCCGGCTTTGGCAGGGGCGCCTGGCATCGGGGGCCCGGCATAAAGGCCTGCAGTGCCCGGCGGCAAAAGCAGCACCGAAAGTCATGTGGCGCGGCCGACCCCTCCCCCTTGACCCGAGGGACACGCGGGCGGCCGATCTGTGCCAAAGCGCTAGCAGCCGGGCCACTTTGCGTCAATCGCCCGGCCCGCGGTCACACGGCCCTGCACAGCCTGCATTCCCGGCCCGCGCATAGGGATTGGGGTTTCGCTGCCGCCCGACACGCCCTATATCGGGTGTCCGTTACGCATCCCGCCGCTGCCAGACCCACGGGAGATATCACATGAGCGACACGCGCCACACCAAGGTCCTGATCATCGGCTCCGGCCCGGCCGGCTACACCGCCGCCGTCTATGCCAGCCGCGCGATGCTGGAACCACTGCTGGTCCAGGGGCTTGAGCCCGGCGGCCAGCTGACCACCACGACCGAGGTCGAGAACTGGCCCGGCGAGACCGAGATCCAGGGCCCCGACCTGATGGTCCGCATGCAGGCCCATGCCGAGGCGATGGGCACCGAGATCATCGGCGACATCATCACCGACCTGGACCTGTCGCACCGCCCGTTCACGGCCAAGGGCGACAGCGGCACGACCTATACCGCCGACGCGGTGATCCTGGCGACGGGCGCCCGGGCGAAATGGCTGGGGCTGGACAGCGAAGAGGCCTTCAAGGGCTTTGGCGTCTCGGCCTGTGCGACCTGTGACGGGTTCTTCTACCGGGGCCAGGAAATCGTGGTGATCGGCGGCGGCAACACGGCCGTCGAAGAGGCGCTGTTCCTGACCAATTTCGCGTCCAAGGTCACGCTGATCCACCGCCGCGACGAACTGCGGGCCGAAAAGATCCTGCAGGACCGGCTGCTGAAGAACCCCAAGGTCGAAACCCTTTGGTTCCACGAACTGGCCGAGGTCGTGGGCACCGACATGCCCAAGGGCGTCGAGAGCATCAAGGTGCGCGACGTGCGCTCGGGCGAGATTTCAGAGATCCCGGCCAAGGGCGTGTTCATCGCCATCGGCCACGCGCCCGCCAGCGAGCTGGTCAAGGACCAGCTGGAAACCCACATGGGCGGCTACGTGAAGGTCGAACCGGGCAGCACGCGGACCTCGATCCCCGGCGTGTTCGCCGCCGGAGACCTGACCGACCATGTCTACCGCCAGGCCGTGACCAGCGCGGGCATGGGCTGCATGGCGGCCCTTGATGCCGAACGCTTCCTGGCCGCCGCCGAGGCACCGGTCACCGAAGCGGCCGAGTAAGCCCCGAGGGTCAAGACCCCACCGGCCCCGCGCGGGCCGGTGGATGGCCCCCGCCGGCCACCGCCTCAGGGGGCCGCGCGCCGCACGACGCGGCAGCCGAAGGACGACAGGCTGATCCCGGCCTCCTTCCATTCCTTGCCGTAAGCCGCCCACTGCTCGCCCTGCTCGCTCTTGAACTCGGCGTATTTCTCGTTGCAGCGGGCCAGGGCGGCGGCGTCGGCCTCTTCCTGGGTATCGCGCCCGGACACGTTGCGGTCGTAATCGCCGTAAAGCGCCATCGCCGCGTAAAGCTTGCGCGGCTTCGTGACCTTCAGGTTCTTGTCGAAGACCGCGATCGCCTTGCCGCCCAGCGGCGGTGTACCGGGGTCCACCCCGTCGGCCGGCGCGATCCCCGCGACAAGCTCGCAGCCCGCAGCGCCCTTGGCGTTCCTGGTGCACAGGCCCATGGCGATTTCCCTGGCCCGCTCCAGCGAATTCACCGAGGCGATCGACGCCCAGTATTCCCCATTCGTCGGCACATGCGCGGCCAGCGCGCCGTAAAAGGTGCTGCCGTTCTCGACCGAGGTCTTGTACCAATTCGTCACGCGGGTCATCTGCTCGTCGGTCAGCGTTTCGGATGTCAGCATGACCAGCTTGCTGGGATAGCCCTGCGGACCTGACCCCTGTCCGCCCTGCTCTGTGCATCCGAACAGCAGGCCGGCAGCGATCAGGGCCATCAACGGGCGCGTCACGACTTTGGCCATCAATTGGCGCTTCGCGCCGGGGGCAATCAATGGGCGCTTCATCGAAATCACGTTCCTTCAAATTCGTTGCACCTGTTAGCCATCCGAGGAACGCAGCATTTCCCGCCATCGGTCAAGCGCGCCGTAAGCCTTGTGCTCACCCGACCGTGATACGGGTCGGAAAAGCGGCACCGGCAGGCCTGCACGGCTTGCACGACGGACGCCGCTCCTGTCCAATCGCGCCAGACGGACGGAGGCCCACATGTCGTTCACCCTCAAGCAATTGCGCTATTTCGTGGCCGTGGCCGAAAAGGGATCGGTCATCGGGGCGGCCCAGACCCTGTCGATCTCGCAATCCTCGGTGACAGAGGCGCTCAAGAACCTCGAGGCCGACCTGGGCGTCAGCCTGTTCGACCGCCACGCCCGGGGGCTCGCCATCACCCATTCCGGCCACCAGTTCCTGCGCCATGCCACCAAGATCCTGTCCGATGTCTCGGGCGCGCGGCGGGCGTTTCAAAGCCAGCCGGGGCGGACCTCGGGGCGGCTGAACATCGGGGTGACCTCGCTGATGGCCGGCTATGTCATGTCCGACCTCCTGGCCCGCTATCGCCGGATGAACCCGATGGTCGATGTCTCGGCCCTGGAGGATACCGGCGAATACCTGGAACACCTGCTGATCGGGGGCGAGCTGGACGTGGCCGTCATGGTCATATCCAACCTGCGGGACCGGATGGCCCTGCAATCGGAGATCCTCGACGTGTCGACCTTCCGCCTGTGGCTGCCCCTGGAACACATGCTGACTGGGCGCGAAAGCATCGGACTGGACGATGTCGCCCGCGAACCGCTGATCATGCTGAACGTCGACGAGATGGAGGAAGAGGCCGTCAAGCTGCTGTCGGCCTTCGGCAAGCGGCCCCAGATCGCCTTCCGCACCCGCTCGGTCGAGGCGGTGCGGTCGCTGGTGGCCACCGGCGCGGGCGTCGCCCTGCTGCCCGACCTGGTCTATCGGCCCTGGTCTCTGGACGGCGACCGGATCGAAAGCCGGGACGTGTCGGGCGCCTTGCCCATCGTGCAGGTCGGCGTGGTCTGGCGGCGCGGCCTGCCCCTGTCGGATGCGGTGCGCGATTTCATCTCGCTGGCCCGGATGGGGCAGTCGGGGCAGTCGGGGCGCCACCTGCGGGTCTGAGCTATCGGTTTTTCCGAATGGCCCTTTCTGATTAATGAATTTGCGAATGCAGCGAGGTCTTCGCATAGTTTTCCCACGGCGGCAGGACCGTGCCCTTCGGCGCGCGCCCGGAACCGCTTCCCCGTGTGACAGCTTCGGCGGATGGGGAACCGACAGGACAATGATCAGGGTCAGACCCCAGGGCCGGAGCCGCTCCGGCCAACGGCTTTGGCTGGCCCATCGACAGGGAGACCGCAATGAAGACCCAATTCCTCACCGCCGTGGTGGCCTCGTTCACCGCCGCCTCGGTGGCAACGACGAGCATGGCCCAGATGACCGAGATCGGCGAAGGTGAAGGCGAGCTGTCGATCGTCGCCTGGGCCGGCTACATCGAGCGCGGCGAAACCGACCCGGCCTTCGACTGGGTGACCGGCTTCGAAGAGGCCACCGGCTGCATGGTGTCGGTCAAGACGGCCAACACCTCGGACGAGATGGTCGCGCTGATGAACGAGGGCGGCTTCGACCTGGTCACCGCTTCGGGCGATGCCTCGCTGCGGATGATCGCGGGCAAGCGGGTGCAGGCGATCAACACCGACCTGGTGCCCTCGTGGTCCACGGTCGACGACCGACTGAAGGACGCGCCCTGGCATACGGTCGGCGGTGTGCATTACGGCGTGCCCTACATGTGGGGCCCGAACGTGCTGATGTACAACACCGAGGCTTTCGCCGAACCGCCGACCTCGTGGTCGGTCGTCTTCGAGGAAACCACCCTGGGCGATGGCGAAAGCAATGCCGGCCGGGTGCAGGCCTATGACGGGCCGATCCACATTGCCGATGCGGCGCTCTACCTGATGACCCACCAGCCCGAACTGGGCATCGAGGACCCCTACGAGCTGACCCAGGACCAGTACGACGCGGCGCTCGACCTGCTGCGCGGGCAGCGCGAGCTGGTCAGCCGCTACTGGCACGACGCCTTCATCCAGATCGACGATTTCAAGAACGAGGGCATGGTCGCCTCGGGCTCGTGGCCGTTCCAGGTCAACCTGCTCAAGGCCGACAGCGTGCCCGTGGCGTCGGTGATCCCCGAAGAAGGCGCGACCGGCTGGGCCGATACGACCATGCTGCATGCCGACAGCGAACATCCCAACTGCGCCTACATGTGGTTCGAACACCAGCTGAGCTCGAACCTGCAATCGGACCTGTCGGTCTGGTTCGGCGCAGTGCCCTCGGTGCCGGCGGCGTGTTCCGACGGACGGGGCATGCAGACCCAGGAGGGCTGCGACGCCAACGGGCTGGACCAGTTCGAAAAGATCCGCTTCTGGAAAACCCCCGTCACTCAATGCGAAAGCCAGGGCGAATGCGTGCCCTATTACCGCTGGGTGTCCGACTATATCGGCGTGATCGGCGGCCGCTGATCCCCATTCTCCGCGCTGCCCCCAAGGCGGCGCGGATCCCGACCGGAGACTTCCCATGACAGCCGTGCGTTTCGACCACGTCTCGCGTCATTTCGGTGACGTGAAGGCGGTGGATGGCGTTGACCTCGACATTGCCGAGGGCGAGTTCTTTGCCATGCTGGGCCCGTCCGGGTCGGGCAAGACAACCTGCCTGCGCCTGATCGCCGGGTTCGAACGGCCGACCGCCGGCGACATCCGCATCTTCGGGGCGCCCGTGGCCGACCTGCCGCCCTACAAGCGCCAGGTGAACACGGTGTTCCAGGATTACGCCCTGTTCCCGCATCTGAACGTGATCGACAACGTGGCCTACGGGCTGATGATCGCCGGCCAGCCCCGCCGCGCCCGCCACGCAGCCGCCGAGGCCGCGCTGGAGATGGTGCGCCTGGGCGGCTACGGCAGGCGCAAGCCGTCAGAGCTGTCGGGCGGCCAGCGCCAGCGGGTCGCCTTGGCCCGCGCGCTGGTCAACAAGCCCCGCGTCCTGCTGCTGGACGAACCGCTGGGCGCGCTGGACCTGAAGCTGCGCGAACAGATGCAGGAGGAACTCAAGGGCCTGCAACGCCAGCTGGGCATCACCTTCGTCTTCGTCACCCACGACCAGGGCGAGGCCCTGTCGATGGCCGACCGCGTGGCCGTCTTCAACCAGGGCCGGATCGAACAGGTCGGCACCCCCGAAGACATCTATTTCCGCCCCGACGTGCCCTTCGTGGCCGATTTCGTGGGGTCCTCGAACGTGTTGCCGGCCGAGATCGTCGCCCGGCTGACCGGCACCGCCTGCCCCGCCGCCATCCGGCCCGAACACCTGCGCCTGGCCGCCGATGGCCCGCTGAAGGCGCGTGTCACCGGGCTCAGCTTTCTCGGCCTGACCACCCGTGTCAGCGTCGAGGCCGAGGGCAACCGGTTCACCGCCCTGCTGCCGCAGGAGGCACCGCGCCCCGAACCGGGCGACGAACTGGCCCTGACCTGGGCGCCCGAAAACCTGCACCTGATGGCGCGCGACGCATGACCATAGCAGACCCCCGGGCCGCCCTGCCCCGCACCGACAGCGCCGCCACGCGGGTGTCCGACGTGTTGTGGCGCCGGCCGACCCTGCTGCTGGTCCTGCTGCTGACGCCCCCGGTCCTGTGGCTGGGCATCATCTACCTGGGCTCGCTCTTTGCGCTGCTGCTGCAAAGCTTCTTCTCGATCGACCACTTCACGGGCCTGATCAATTACGAATTCACCCTGCGCACCTATGCCGAGCTCTTCACCCCCACCAATTTCGACATCATCCTGCGCACGGTGACCATGGCCGCCTGTGCCACCCTGGCCTCGGCGATCATCGCCTTTCCCATCGCCTATTACGCCGCCCGCTTTGCCCGCGGCCGCTGGCGGGCGGTGTTCTACATCGGGGTGATGATGCCGCTGTGGTCCAGCTACCTGGTCAAGATCTACGCCTGGAAACTGATCCTGGCCAAGGAAGGCATCCTGACCTGGGCGCTGGAAAAGCTGCATCTGCTGTGGCTGCTGGAAGCCTACCTGTCGCTGCCCGTGGTGGGCGGCAATTCGTTGTCGGTCAGCCCCACCGGCACCTTCATCGTCTTCGTCTATGTCTGGATGCCCTTCATGATCCTGCCGATCCAGGCCGCTTTGGAACGGGTGCCGGCCTCGATGCTGGAAGCCTCGGGCGATCTGGGCGCGAGACCCGGCCAGACCTTTCGCCACGTGCTGCTGCCCCTGGCCCTGCCCGGGGTCGTGGCCGGGTCGATCTTCACCTTCTCGCTGACGCTGGGCGATTACATCATTCCCCAGATCATCGGCACCTCGCGGCTGTTCATCGGCCAGGCCGTCTATCAGCACCAGGGCATCGCCGGGAACATCCCGCTGGCCGCGGCCTTTGCCGTGGTGCCCATCGTGATCATGGGCATCTACCTGACCATTGCCCGGCGCATGGGGGCCTTCGATGCACTCTGACCGCGCGCCCCTGTCGCTGAAACTCGCCGCCGGAGCAGGCTTGCTGTTCCTGCACCTGCCGATCCTGCTGATCTTCGTCTATGCCTTTACCACGGAAGAGAAATCCTTTGCCTGGCCGCCCCCCGGCCTGACCCTGAAATGGTTCGCCGTGACCTGGAACAGGCCGGACGTCTGGGAGGCCCTGCAGCTGTCGGTCAAGGTCGCGGCGATCTCGACGGTGATCGCCATGATCCTGGGCACGCTCTGCGCCGCCGCCGTCAGCCGCACGCGGTTCTTCGGGCGCGAGACGATCTCGCTGCTGGTCATCCTGCCCATCGCCCTGCCCGGCGTGGTCACCGGCATCGCCCTGCGCTCGGCCTTTTCGCTGGCCGAGATCCCCTTCAGCACCTGGACCATCGTCCTGGGCCACGCGACCTTCTGCGTGGTGATCGTCTACAACAACGCCGTCGCCCGGTTCCGCCGCACATCCGGCAGCCTGATCGAGGCCTCGATGGACCTGGGCGCCAACATGTTCCAGACCCTGCGCTACGTGATCCTGCCCAACATCGGCACGGCGCTGGTGGTGGGCGGCATGCTGGCCTTCGCGCTCAGCTTCGACGAGGTCATCGTGACCACCTTCACCGCCGGCCAGCAGGCGACCTTGCCGATCTGGATGCTCGAAGAACTTGTCCGCCCGCGCGAACGGCCCGTGACCAACGTGGTTGCCATGGTCGTCGTGCTGGTCACCCTTCTGCCCATCCTGGGCGCCTATTACCTGACCCGCGGCACCGACACGGTTGCCGGCCAGGGCAAATAAGACCTGCAAATGACCGGAGGATTTCCCCATGCAGACCAAGATGCTGATCGGCGCGGCCATGGAAGCCGGCACCGAGACCGAGGAACAGGTCCTGAACCCGCGCACCGGCGCGCTGATCGTGCCGATGCCCGAGGCCAGCCTTGACCAGGTCGCCCGCGCGGTGGCCGCCGCCAAGGCCGCCTTTCCCGGCTGGGCGCGCACCACGCCCTCGGCCCGGTCGGCCCTGCTGCTGGCCATTGCCGATGCGGTCGAGGCCCGGCTGGAGGACTTTGCCCAGCTGGAGGCCCTGAACTGCGGCAAGCCGATCAACGAGGTCCGCAACGAGGAAATCCCCGCCGTGGCCGATTGCTTCCGCTTCTTCGCGGGGGCCGTGCGCAACATGCACGGGCCGGTCGCGGGGGAATACATGGAGGGCCATACCTCGATGATCCGGCGCGATCCGGTGGGCGTCGTGGCTTCGATCGCGCCATGGAACTATCCGCTGATGATGATGGCCTGGAAACTGGCCCCGGCTTTGGCGGGGGGCAACACGATCGTCATGAAGCCCTCGGAACAGACGCCGCTGACCGCCCTGCTGATGGCCGAGGTCCTGGCCGGCATCCTGCCCGAAGGCGTGGTCAACGTGATCCTGGGCCAGGGTGCGACGGTGGGCAACGCGCTGATCAACCATCCCGACATCAACATGGTGTCGATCACCGGCGACGTGGCAACCGGCAAGAAGGTGCTGCAGGCGGCCTCGAAATCAGTCAAGCGGACGCACCTGGAACTGGGCGGCAAGGCGCCCGTCATCGTGATGGACGACGCCGACCTGGGCCGCGTGGTCGAGGGGCTGAAGGCCTTCGGCTATTACAACGCCGGCCAGGATTGCACCGCCGCCTGCCGGATCTACGCCGGGCCCAAGATCTACGACAACCTGGTGGCCGATCTCAGCAGCGCCGTGTCCTCGATCGTCTACGACAATGCCGACGACACCCTGAACGAGATCCCGCCGCTGATCTCGCAGCGCCAGCGCGACCGGGTGGCCAGCTTTGTCCAGCGGGCGTCAGAGCTGCAGCATATCGAGGTCACCACCGGCGGCGACCTGGCCGGGGGCACCGGGTTCTACTATCAGCCGACCGTCGTGGCCGGGGCCCTGCAGGCCGACGAAATCGTCCAGCGCGAGGTCTTCGGCCCGGTCGTGTCGGTCACCCGGTTCGACGATGCGGACACCGCCGTGGCCTGGGCCAATGACAGCCAGTACGGGCTGGCCTCGTCGGTCTGGACCACCGACATCGGCCGGGCGATGGATATCTCGGCCCGGCTGCAATACGGCTGCACCTGGGTGAACACCCACTTCATGCTGGTCAACGAAATGCCCCACGGCGGGCTGAAACAATCGGGCTATGGCAAGGATATGTCGATGTACGCGCTGGAAGACTACACCGTCCCGCGCCACATCATGATCGCCCACTGACACCGGGCAGGATCAGACGGGATCGGGCGGGATCAGGCCGCCTGGTCCCGCGCCACCCCGGTGCCCAACACCGGGGCCAGCACCGCCACCGTCAGGGCAAAGCCGCCCAGCATGACGAAGGCCAGCCTGAGCGACGCCAGCTCGGCGATCTGGCCGATCAGGGGCGGACCCAGCAACATCGCCCCGTAGCCCAGCGTGGCGACTGAGGCGATGCCCTGCCCCGGCGGCACCAGCGGATCGGCGGCCGCCCGGCTGAACGCCAGGGGCACCAGCGCCGCATAGCCCATGCCCATCAGCGCAAACCCCGCCAGAACGGCGGGCAGGCTGTTCAGCCCGGTCACGCACAGCACCCCCGCCGCCGCGATCCCCCCGCTGACCCGCGCAACGGTCACCGCCCCCATGCGCCGCACCAACCCGTCGGCGCACAGGCGCATGGCCACCATGGTCAGGGCAAGGGCCGCATAGCCCAGCGTGGCCTGGGCCTCGCTGGTGCCCAGCGTGTCGCGCAGGAAGACCGCGCTCCAGTCGGCCACCGCGCCCTCGCCCAGCCCCGCCGACAGGGCGATCACGCCGACCAGCACCAGGGGCCCCTTGGGCAGGGCAAAGACCGGGTCGCTGCCCCCGGCCGGGCGGGTCGCGGACGACCAGCTGAGCGCCAGGAACGGGGCCAGCAGGACGGCGGCCAGCAGCGACACCAGGGCGAAATGGGCGACCACCGGCAGATCCTGGCGCGCGGCCAGGAACCCAAGCCCGGCCCCCGCCCCCGCGCCCAGGCTCCACATGGCGTGAAACGACGACATGACGGGCCGGGCCATGGCCTTTTCGACCTCGGTCGCCCAGGCGTTCATGGTCACATCCATCGCCCCATGGGTCATGCCGTAGAAAAACAGCGCAGCCCCCAGCACCACCGTGCCCGGGGCCAGCCCGATCAACACGATGCTGACCAGGTACAGGCCCGCCAGCACGCGGGTCACGCCGACCGCCCCCACGCGGTCGGCCATGCGCCCGGCCACAGGGAAGGAAATCAGCGCGCCCACGCCCATGACCAGCAATTGCAGGCCAAGCGCCCCTTCGCCCAGCCCGTGCTTTTCCATCACCGCCGGCACCCGCGAGGCCCAGCTGCCCATCAGGAAACCGTTCAGCGCAAAGGCCGCGGCCACGGCGCGCCAGGGGGTGTTGATACGCGACAAGGGGTACTCCTCAGCTGGATCCGCCGCCCCGGAAAAGCCCCGGGGCCGCCCGCGATCCATCACCCCCGCGATACGGCAGTCCGGGGCGCGAGTTCAAAGCCTTTTCCGCCGGACAGGCGGTCGGGGACAGGTCAGGGGAGGGTCAGGGGCCGGAACCCGCTCATTCCGGCGGCGATATGTCAGGGCCCCTGCCCATTTTTGCACCTGACATGCTGTCCGCCCCCCGCATCCCCTTCGGTCCCCTGCCGCGCCGTGCTAGATCGCGGATCGATATCTTGTTTCCCCTTTGTGCCCGGCCCCGGCAGCGGGACCGCCTACCGGAAAGATCCAGACCTATGACAGCCCCCCTGCCCTATTTCGACGGCCACAACGATTTCCTGCTGCGCCTCATGACCTCGAAGACCCCGCGCGAAGACCTGTGGCTGGGCGACACCGGACAAGGGCACATGGACCTCAAACGCATGAAAGAGACCGGTTTCGTCGGCGGCTTCTTCGCCATGTTCGTGCCCCCCATTTCGACCGGAGAGGCCACCGATTTCATGGCCCTGATGGCCAGCACGCCCTACGACCTGCCCCTGCCCCCGCTGATGACCCATGATATCAGCCAGGCCACCGCGCTGACCATGGCCGGCCTGATGCACTGGATGGCCCGCACCGCGCCCGATGATTTCACCCTGTGCCGCTCGGCCACCGAGATCCGGTCCTCGATCGACGGTGGTCGCATTGCCGGGGTGCTGCACATGGAAGGGGCCGAGGCCATCGGGCCGGACCTGGATGCGCTTTATCTCTTTCACGACATGGGCTTGCGGTCCCTGGGCCCGGTCTGGAGCCGGCCGACGATCTTTGGCCACGGGGTGCCCATGCGCTATCCCGGAGACCCCGACAGCGGCGCCGGCCTGACAGAGGCGGGCAAGGACCTGGTGCGGCTCTGCAACGAGCTGGGCATCATGATCGACCTGTCGCACCTGAACGCCAAGGGCGTCGACGACGTGGCCGCCCTGTCGGATGCGCCCTTGGTGGCCACCCATTCCAATGCCCATGCGGTCTGCGCCTCGGCCCGCAACCTGACCGACCGCCAGCTGGGCCAGATCCGCGACACCGGCGGCATGGTCGGGCTGAACTTTGCCACCTTCTTCCTGGCCGAGGACGGCGTGTCGGACACCGGCATGGGGTTCGACCCGATGCTGCGCCATCTCGATTACCTGCTGGACAAGCTGGGCGAGGATCACGTGGGCCTGGGCTCGGATTTCGACGGGGCGGTGATCCCGGATGCGGTCGGAGACGTGACCGGCGTGCCCGCCCTGCTGCAGGCCATGGCCGATCACGGCTATGGCGAGGACCTGGTGGCCAAGCTGGCCTGCACCAACTGGCTGGCCTGCCTGGACCGGACGCTGAAGGACTGACCGGCCCGGCCGGATCAGTTCATCTTGACCGCCGCCCGGTCAAAACTGTCGCCGATGACCGAGCCGTCGTCGAGGGTCAGCTCGACCTGCACCGTCTCGATGGCGCCCAGGGGCAGGCTGACCGCCGGCAGGGTGTCGTCGGAATTGATCGAGTTCGGGTTCTGGTTGCCCAGGTGACAGGGGATCAGCGGCCAGACCTGCATCTGGCCGCCGTTGATCGCCACACGCATGCTTTGCAGCCCGCAGCGCCAGGACATGATCTGCGTGACATAAAGCCAGTCCTGCCCGTCGTATTCGCGCACCGCCACCCAGGATCCGCGGGTGGCTTCCAGGATCGGGCGGACTTCCTCGGCGGTGGTGAAGCGGCCGGTGTTGACCTCCTGGGCGAGTGCCGGGGTGGTGGCCAGAAGAAAAGCAGGAAAAATCAGTCGGAACATGGCTTCGTCCAATTCTGCAAATGCGTCAATGCAAGCACCGGCCGGGGGTTGGGTTTGACCCGGCCCGGCGGGGATTATAAGTCTGGTTCAATGGGGGCACGGCCCCGCGTCCTGCAAGTATGACAGCATCCATGGGCTCCAGCCAATCCCCCTCCTCCCCTGCGTTCAACGTCATGGTGGTCGCCCAGTCGGGCCGGCTGAGCTACGAGGCCGCCCTGTTCGCGGCCTCGCTGCGCGAGATGTCCCCGGGCTTTCGCGGGCGCCTCTTCGTGGCCACGCCGCAGGCCGGGCCGAAATGGTCCGGAGATCCGTCGGTGCGCGATGATGCGCTGCTGGACCTCTACGAGCGGCTGGGGGCCGAGCTGTTGCCCTTTGAAAGCCACCATTTCGGCGAATACTACCCTTACGGCAACAAGATCGAGGCCCTGGCGGCCCTGCCCGAGGGAGAGCCCTTTGTCTTTTTCGACACCGATACGCTGATCACCGGCGACCTGGATGCGGTGCCCTTTGACTTTGATCGCCCCAGCGCCTCCATGCGGCGCGAGGGCACATGGCCGAAAATCGAGCTGTACGGTCCGGGCTACGAAGAGATCTGGGGATCGCTTTACGAGCGGTTCGGTCTGGATTTCGCCTCCAGCCAGGACACCAGCTGGCCGCGGGAATACTGGAAGCGGTATCTGTATTTCAACGCCGGGTTCTTCTTTTACCGGTGCCCCAGGGTGTTCGGTCAGCGGTTCCTGGAGTACGCGCTGTCGATCCGGGACGACCCGCCGGAGCCCCTGGTCTGCCAGACGCTGGATCCCTGGCTGGACCAGGTGGCGCTGCCGCTGGTGATCCATTCGCTGGGCGGCGGGCGCCAGACCCTGCCTGACGGGCTGCTGGATGGGGCGGTGAGTTGCCACTATCGGCTGTTCCCCCTGCTTTATGCTCGGGAAAGCGACCGGGTGGTCGAGGTGCTGGAGGATGTAACCGCGCCGAACCGGGTGAAGAAGGTGCTGAAGGGCTATGAGCCGATGAAGCGGATGATCTTCCAGGGGCGGGGGGCCAAGGTACGGGCCCTGTTCGACCAGGCGGAGCTGCCGCGGCGGGAACAGGCGATACGCAACCGGATCAAGGACAACGGCTTCTGGATGCGGTAGCGCGCTTAATGCGGGTCGGGTTGAGGTGGCGGCGTCGGACCGGGGTATTTGGAAAGAGAAAGAAGCAGCAGGTGGTCATTGTTCATGGCATCTGGCTTCATGGTGAGGGAACCCGGACCGGGCGGGCGCGGGGTGGGCCGCGATGGAGGCTCCGCCCGCGCGGCATCTCGGGGGTGGGAGCGCCCGGCCGGTCCGGGTGGATTGTGCCCTGGGGTCAAAGATCCTAGACATGGCGGGCGGCAGAACGCCGCGCGTTGACCAGTCTGGGAGGACATCATGACCGACGCTCCGTCTTACGGTTTCGACACGTTGCAGATCCACGCGGGCGCCCGGCCCGATCCGGCCACCGGGGCGCGGCAGACGCCGATCTACCAGACGACGGCCTATGTCTTTCGCGATGCGGACCATGCGGCCGCGTTGTTCAATCTTCAGGAAGTGGGCTTTATCTACTCGCGCCTGACCAATCCCACCGTGGCCGTCCTGCAGGAACGCATCGCCACACTGGAAGGCGGGGTTGGCGCGGTCTGTTGCTCCTCGGGGCATGCGGCGCAGATCATGGCGCTGTTTCCGCTGATGGCCCCGGGGCGCAACGTGGTGGTGTCGACGCGCCTTTACGGGGGCACCGTCACCCAATTCAGCCAGACCATCAAGCGGTTCGGCTGGTCGGCCAAGTTCGTCGACTTCGACGACACCGAGGCCGTCAAGGCGGCCATCGATGACGACACGCGGGCGGTGTTCTGTGAATCCATCGCCAACCCGGGCGGCTACATCACCGACCTCGACGCCATTTCCGCCATTGCCGATGCTGCCGGGCTTCCCCTGATCGTGGACAATACCTCGGCCACGCCCTACCTCTGCCGGCCGATCGAACACGGAGCCACCCTGGTCGTGCATTCGACCACCAAGTACCTGACCGGCAACGGCACCGTCACCGGGGGCGCGATCGTGGATTCCGGCCGCTTCGACTGGTCCGCGTCCGACAAGTTCCCGTCCCTCTCGGCGCCCGAACCCGCCTACCACGGGCTGAAATTCCACGAAACCTTCGGCCCCCTGGCCTTTACCTTCCACGGCATTGCCATCGGCCTGCGCGACCTGGGCATGACGATGAACCCCCAGGCCGCCCATTACACGCTGATGGGCATCGAGACCCTGTCCCTGCGCATGGACCGCCACGTGGCCAATGCGATCAAGCTGGCCAAATGGCTGGAAGCGGACGACCGGATCGGCAAGGTGACCTATGCCGGCTTGCCCTCGTCGCCCTATTACGACCGGGTCGCGCGGATCTGTCCCAAAGGGGCCGGCGGGCTCTTCACCTTTTCGGTCAAGGGCGGGTACGAGGCCTGCGTGGCTTTGGTCAACGCCCTGGAGATCTTCAGCCACGTGGCCAACCTGGGCGACACCCGGTCGCTGATCATTCACTCGGCCTCGACCACGCACCGCCAGTTGACCCCCGATCAGCAGGAAGCCGCCGGTGCCGGGCCCGACATGGTGCGCGTGTCGATCGGCATCGAGGACGCCGACGACCTGATTGCCGACCTGGACCAGGCGCTGACCAAGGCCACCGCCTGACCGTTGCCCCCGGGGCCCCCGGGGCCGCGACGGCCCGGGGGATCACCTTACTCGGCGATCGAAAAGACCATGGTGACCAAGGCCTGAACGGTCACCTCGCCCTTGGCGATGGGCACGGACATGTCCCGGGCGGCCGCCATTTCCATCATCATCGGACGGGGATTGCCCCCCTGTTCGGTCAGGCTTTGAAGCGGGCCAAGCGTGACGCCCGCGGCCTCGGCATAAAGCGCGGCCTTGGCCATGGCATCCTTGACCGCGTCCCTCCTTGCGTCGTTGACCAGCGGATCCGGGTCCTGCAGGCTGAACTGCAACCTGCTGAAATTATTCGCACCTTCGGACAGGATCTGGTCCAGCACCTCGCCCAGGCGCGGCAGGTCGCGGATCCGCACGCTCAGGGTATTCGACGCCACGAAACCGGTGATCCGGGGCGGTTCCTCTCCGCCCCGCCGGTTCGACCAGACCGGGTTGACCGTCAGCCGCCGGGTCTGGACGTCGCTGTCCGCAATGCCCAGGGCCTCCAGGCGGGCCAGGATCGCGGCCACCGAGGCCGAGGCCAGCTGCATCGCCTCGCGCGCCTCTGGCGCTTCTTCGGTGACGCCCAGGGTGATCGAGGCCATGTCCGGGCTGGCCGACACGCTGCCCTGCCCCGACACCGTGATCTGGCGCATCGCGTCCTGGGCGCTGGCCGCGGTCGCCCCAAACGCGACGGCCATGGCCACAAGGGCTCCGATCAGCCTTGGCATCCGTCCGGCTTTAATGCTCTGCATACCATTTCTCCGTAGCATGGGACCTTCTAGATGGGTCCGGCGAAGGGGCGCTCACAAGAGGCAGGCGTGCGTTTTCCTTTTCCTCCGCGACGGAAACCATTAAACTGGTGGCAAGAGGTGTAATGGGTACCGTCGGGACCAGAACCGCCGGGCGGGATGCAAAAAGTCGTAGCAGTATGAAACCGGGATTTGCGCTCTCTCTGTCTTTCGAGGGGATTACGCTGCTGTCGCGCGGCGAAACCGGGTGGCATCCGGTCGGAGAGGTGCGCCTGGACGTGCCCGACCTGGCCGGAGAGATCGCGGACCTGCGCCAGCAGGCAGAGGCCCCTGGCGACGGTGATCCGACCTGCAAGATCATCCTGCCCAACGACCAGATTCGCTTTCTGACGGTCGACACCGGCAATGGCGACACCAAGGCCCGCCGGGCGGTCGCGGCCCGGGCGCTGGACGGGGCCACGCCCTACCGCGTCGAAGAACTCGCCTTCGACATTTCAGCCGCCGGAGCGCAGACGCACGTGGCGGCGGTGGCGCTGGAAACCCTGGCCGAGGCCGAGGATTTTGCCGTCGAACACGGGTTCGCCCCGGTCTCCTTCGTCGCTGTGCCCGAGGCAGGCACCTATGTCGGAGAGCCGTTCTTCGGCCAGACCCGCCATGCCGACCGGGTGCTGGTCCCCGGCGACCGGGTCGAGCCCGACGCAGAGGCCATCGTCGTCACGGACCGGCCCGCCGCCGTGACCGAACCGGCGGACTCCGCCGAAGCACCGGTGGCGGCCGAAGCCGCGCAGGATACGGGCAGCGGGGACAAGAGTGTTGCCGCCCCG
The DNA here is from genome assembly GCA_002709405.1 of Paracoccaceae bacterium. Taxonomy (GTDB): domain Bacteria; phylum Pseudomonadota; class Alphaproteobacteria; order Rhodobacterales; family Rhodobacteraceae; genus Marinibacterium. The sequence goes on along the minus strand of PAQV01000033.1, from coordinate 18,550 downwards.
ACCGCCACGGCAGCCTCCAGCACAGCCCAGGGCGATCCTTCGCTTGAAAACGTGATGGAAAAGGCCGGCGCCGCGTCACTGGATGCACCGGCCGGGTTTTCCTCGCGCAGACGCCGGTCCGATGCCGATGATACGCCGCGCCGCTCGGGGGCCTCGGAAATCGCTCCGATCCCGGTCCACCAGCAGACCCCGCCCCGCCAGGCGCGCCCCGCGCCGACGGTCGCAGCCCCCCGGGTCCAATCGGATTTCACGCCCACCGGCCCCTTGACCGGTGTCGCATCGGTCTCTCCCGTGGCCGCCACGCGCGACCCGAAGCCCACGCCGCGCGCCTCGGCCGGTGCGGCCCAGGCCCGGACCCGGGTGCCAGAGCCCCCCGAAGACGCCCCGCGCGGCGGGTTCATCAGCCGCAGGCGCACGCCTGTCAGCCCGGCGGCCAGTGGCCCGGCCCAGCCCGTTGCGGCAGATGCAGGGATGGACGACAGCGACCGGATGACCGTCTTCGGCGCGCGCACCCCGGCACCCGCGCCCCGGGCGAAACCCCGGTACCTCGGCCTGATCCTGACGGTAATCCTGCTGGTCGTGCTGGCCGGTGTCGCGGCCTTTGCGGCCATCTTCACCGACACCTCACTCACCAGCCTGTTTTCGCGCGATCCCCAGCCGGAACGGGCCGCGACCCTGGACCTGCCCGAGGGAACCGACGACACGCCGGCCGCCAATCTCGACACGGCGGCCATCGACCCCCGGATACTGGAAATGCCGGCCGAGGTGGTCAACGCACAGCCCCGAGACGAGGACACACCCGGCGCCAACCCGGTCTGGATGATGACCGACGGCCCCGAAATGGCCGCGCCCGACGCGGGTGAGGACGCCTCTCCGCGCCTGGGGTCAGCGCCCGATAACGCCCTGACAGCCCAGCGGGATTCCACGGCGCTGGGGTCCTCTGACGCCCTGTCGGGAACCGACGCCGCCGTGCTGGACGCCCTGCGCGCGCCCTCTGGCGAAGACGCCCCGTCCTCGGGCGACCCCGACCCCGACCCCGAGGAACTGGCCGACGCCCCCCTGCCCGAGGATCTGTCCGATCCCGTCACCGGCACAACGACGACCGGGCGGCCCACGGACGACGCGGCGGCCTATGCCGCGACCGGCATCTGGAGCAGCGCGCCCGAGCATCCCGAAACCCCCGGCGTGATCACGCTGGACGACCTCTTCATTGCCGCCATCGACGGGGCGACGCTGACCCAGGATGCGCTGGCCCTGCCCACGACCGCCAGCTACGCCACCGACATTTCGCCCAACGGTGTGGCCTCTCCGGCGGCGGCGGGCACCGCCTTCAAGCTGGACGCGCTGGGGCTGGTGGATCCCACCCCCGAGGGCACGGTCAATCCCGATGGCATCCTGGTCTACCTGGGAACGCCGCCCTCGGTCCCGCCGCCCACGCCCACCCGGATCGAGGACATCGCACCCGAGGAACCGCTGGAACCGGTGCTGCCGGCCAAGCGCCCGCGCGGCCGGCCCGGCGACCTGGTGGAAAACGCCGAACGCGCCCGGCTGGGCGGGCTGACCCTGGCCGAACTGGGCGGCGTGCGCCCGCGCGAACGGCCCTATGAACCGGACCTGCCCGCCGAAGACCCCGAGGATCCCGCCGAAGACCTTTCCCCGCTCAGCGAGGTCGACCAACGGCTGGCCGCCCTGACCCCCAAGGCGCGGCCGGGCGATTTTGCCAGCACCGTGGCCGAGGCCCAGGCCCCCGACCCGGCGCCTCAGCAACAGGCCACTGCCTCGGCTGGACCGGCCGCGGCGGCCTCGACCGCCTCCAGCGCGGGAACTTTGCGCCCGTCCAGCTCGGCCTCGCTGGCCCAGCCCTCCAGCACGAACCGCAATGCCCCGCCCGTTCCGCGCAACCAGACCGCGAAGCCGACCGGGCCGACACCGACCACCGTGGCCAAGCAGGCGACGATCAAGAACGCAATCAACCTGCGCCAGGTGAACCTGATCGGGGTCTATGGCACGCCGTCCAACCGCCGGGCCCTGGTCCGGCTGTCGTCGGGGCGTTACAAGAAGGTCAAGGTCGGCGACCGGATCGACGGCGGCCAAATCGTGGCCATCGGCGACACCGAACTGCGGTACCAGAAAAGCGGCCGCAACGTCGTCCTGCGGATGCCCAAGGGCTAGGACACCCCTGTCGGCCCCAGCGTCTGACCTCACGGACGACCCATTTTACCCCACCCGGGAAGACAGCGCTGCGCACGCCTGCGCCTGGCACGCACACCAGCGACCAGGCCAGGACACCACGCCAGGATGAGCCCAGGTAAACCACCCGGGCCCTAACCTGACCGCTATTCGGCAGCCAGTTCCCCGTTGTCGATCTGCTCCTGCTCGATCGATTCAAACAGGGCCTTGAAATTGCCCTCGCCGAAGCCGTCATCCCCCTTGCGCTGGATGAACTCGAAGAAGATCGGCCCGATCACGGTCTTCGAGAAGATCTGCAGCAGGATCTTCGTCTCTCCGCCATCGACCACGCCCTCGCCGTCGATCAGGATGCCGTGCTGCTGCATCCGGTCCAGCGGTTCCTCGTGGTCATGCACCCGCGCGCGCGAGGCCTCGTAATAGGCCGCGTTCGGCCCGGGCATGAAGCGGATGCCCTTTTCGGCGATGGCATCGACGCTGTCGTAGATGTTGTCCGACCCCACGGCGATGTGCTGGATGCCCTCGCCCTTGTACTTCTTCAGGTAGGACACGATCTGCCCGGTCTCGCCCCGGTCCTCGTTGATCGGGATCCGGATGCGCCCGCAAGGCGAGGTCAGCGCCCGGCTGAACAGTCCCGAGAACTTGCCCTCGATGTCGAAGAACCGGATTTCGCGAAAGTTGAACAGGTCGCCGTAGAAGTGGAACCAGGTGTCCATGTTGCCCTTGAACACGTTGTGCGTGAGGTGATCGAGGTAGAAGAACCCCTCGCCCCGGGGCTTGGACTGGGCCAGCCAGGTGAACTCGGTGTTGTAGGGGGAGGTGTCGTAATACTGGTCGACGAAATAGATCAGCGAGCCGCCGATGCCCTTGATGGCCGGCACGTCCAGCGTCTTGTCGTCCCACTCATAGGGTTCGGCCCCCTTGGCCACGGCCCGTTCATAGGCGTGCTGGGCATCGACCACCCGCCAGCCCATCGACGGCGCGCAGGGCCCGTGTTCATCAACGAACCGGGCGGCGAAAGAGCCCGGTTCCGCGTTCAGGATGTAGGTGATGTCGCCCTGCTGCCACAGCTCGATGTCCTTGGTCTTGTGGCGGCCGACCAGGGCATAGCCCATCGCCGTGAAGAGCGCGCGCAGCTGCTCGGGCTCGGGGTGGGCGAATTCGACGAATTCGAATCCATCGGTGCCGGCCGGGTTGTCTTCGGTGATCTGCGATTTCGGCGCGTCGTGCGGGAACGGTCCCATGGCTTGGCCCTCCTTGACCCTCGTGCGGTTTGCGTGATTTGCGGCCAGTCCCGGCCTGTCCAGATCACGATACGACGACTTTCGTGGGAGGAATGCGCATCCTTCATAGGCAATTCACGGACCTGCGCTTAAACTGCGCATGGAACCCACCCGATACGCGAATACCGCGCACATGCTTGATCAGACCGATACGCGCCTGCTCGCCGCCCTGCAGAAGAATGCGCATCTGACCGCGCATCAGCTTGGCGAGCTGTTGAACCTGTCGCCCAGCCAGGCCGGCCGCCGCCGCCAGCGGCTGGAGGCCGAGGGCTATATCCAGGGCTATGCCGCCCGCCTGGACCCGGCGCGGCTGGGGCTGAACGTGCAGGGCTTCGTGCAGGTGCAGATGGCCAGCCACGGGCCGGAACAGTCGAAAAGCTTTGCCCGGCTGATCAGCACCCGACCCGAGATCACCAGCGCCTGGACCATGACCGGAGAGGCCGACTACCTGCTGCGCGTCTATTGCGCCGACCTTGGCGCCCTGAACACCCTGCTGCACGATGTGCTGCTGCCCCACCCCGCCGTTTCCCGCGTGCACAGCCAGATCGTCATGGATCAACTGAAACGCGACGCCCCCCTGCCTACCTGAACTGCCGACCTGAGCCACCACCCACAGCCACGAAGGACCCGAATTCATGGACACGTTTCTCTACCAGGCCACGGTCTATCTGGCGACGGCGGTGATTGCCGTCCCCATAGCCGCGCGACTTGGGCTGGGGTCGGTCCTGGGCTACCTGGCCGCTGGCATCATCGTCGGGCCGGTGCTGGGGCTGGTGGGCTCGGAAACCGAGCATATCCAGCACGTGGCGGAATTCGGCGTGGTGATGATGCTGTTCCTCATCGGGCTAGAGCTGGACCCCCGCACCTTGTGGAACATGCGCAGCAAGCTGATGGGGTTGGGGGCGCCACAGGTGATCCTTACGGCGCTGGCTCTGATGGGCGTTGTCATGGCCTTTGGCCAGGGCTGGGGGCCGGCCTTGTCGATCGGGCTGACGCTGGCCCTGTCCTCGACGGCCATCGTGCTGCAGACCCTGTCGGAAAAGGGGCTGACACAGACCCAGGGCGGGCGCAGCGTGTTTTCGGTGCTGCTGACCCAGGACGTCGCGGTGATCCCGATCCTGGCCTTCCTGCCCCTGCTGTCGGCCAGCGCCGTCCACCAGGGCCCGGCCCAGCGGGCGCGCGTGACCGACAGCGGCACGATCGAGGTCGAGGGCGCCCATGGCGCGACCGATGCCGTGCACGCGGCCGACCTGTCGCTGGTCGAGGGCCTGCCCGGATGGGGCGTGACCCTGGTCACCCTGGCCGCCGTTGCCGCGGTGATCCTGGTGGGCATCTACCTGGTCCGACCGCTCTTTCACCACATCTACGTGTCGCGCCTGCGCGAGATGCACACGGCCCTGGCCCTGCTGATCGTGGTGGGGATCGCCTTCCTGATGTCTCTGGTGGGCCTGTCGCCCGCGCTTGGCACCTTCCTGGCCGGGGTGGTGCTGGCCAACAGCGAATTCAAGCATGAAATGGAAAGCGACCTGGAGCCCTTCAAGGGCCTGCTGCTGGGCCTCTTCTTCATCACCGTGGGGGCGGGCATCCAGTTCGCCGTGCTCTTTGCCGATCCGCTGCGGATCCTCGGCATGACGGTGCTGCTGATGGTGCTGAAGGGCGGCATCCTTTACGGGTTGGGGCGCATGTTCGGCCTGCGCAGCCGGCACCTCTGGCTGTTCACCCTGTCGCTGGCCCAGGCGGGGGAATTCGGCTTCGTGCTGATCTCGTTCTCGCTGCAGCAAAGCGTGATCACCAATGCGGTCGGAGAGACCCTGCTGCTGGTCGTCGCCCTGTCGATGCTGATCAGCCCGGCGCTGTTCATCCTTTACGACCGGCTGACGCGGGGGATGGACGACACCAAGACCGCGATCGAGCCCGATCCGATCAATATCGAGGGCCCGGTGATCATCGCGGGCATCGGGCGGTTCGGCCAGATCGTGAACCGGCTGGTGCAGGCCAGCGGCATCCAGACCGTGGTGCTGGATCACGACATGGAGACGATCCAGCTGATGCGCCGGTTCGGGTTCAAGGGGTTCCTGGGCGATCCCACCCGGCCGGAATTGCTGCGCGCGGCGGGGCTGGGCAAGGCCAAGATCCTGGTGGCGGCGATGGACGACCGCGAGAAGGTGACGCAGCTGGTGGCCTATGCGCGCAAGGAGCGGCCGGACCTGCACATCATTGCCCGAGCCTATGACCGCAACCAGGTCTACGAGCTGTACCGGGCTGGGGCCAACGACATCGTGCGCGAGATGTTCGACAGCAGCCTGCGGGCCGGTCGCTATGTGCTGGAAAACGCGGGGCTGACGGAATTCGAGGCGGCGGCGGCGGAACAGACATTCTATGCCCATGACCGGCGGACCGTGCGCGAGCTGGCCGAGCTCTGGGACCCCAACCTGCCGACCACGCAGAACGCGGCCTATATCGCCCGGGCGCGCGAATTGCAGAAGGATCTGGAGACGGCGCTGATGACGCGGGCCAGCGAGATCGCCAAGAAGAGCGCCTGACCGCAGGATTGATGGGGGATTGATGGGGGGCGATCCTGCCCGCTGGCGCGCCCGTGGATACGGGCGGGCCGGGGTATTTGGAAAGAGAAAGAAGCAGCAGGTCTGGTCTTTTGTCCGGACCCGGGCGGGCCGGCCCCGGGGCCAGGATCAGGTATCAGTATCAGGTATCGGTGACGCCGGCCTCGGCGAAGGTGGCCATGCCGGAATGGCAGGCCAACGCGCCCTTCAGCACATTGATCGCAAGGGCCGCGCCGGAGCCTTCGCCCAGCCTGAGACCCAAGGTCAGAAGCGGGGCCTTGCCCAGCCGGTCGAGCAGGGCTGCGTGGGCGGCTTCGGCGCTTTGGTGCCCGGCGATGGCGTGGTCCAGCGCGCCGGGGACGGTGGCTTGAAGCGTGGCGGCCGCGGCGCAGCAGATGAACCCGTCGAGGATGACCGGAATGCCGTGGGTGCGGGCGGCGGCAATGGCTCCGGCCATGGCGGCGATTTCGCGGCCTCCGAGGCTGGCCAGGGCGGCGAGCCCGTCCGGTGAGGGGCCGTTTGCGGCGGCGTGGCGGGCGACGCCCTGGGCCACGACCTGGGTCTTGAGGGCCAGGCCATTGTCGTCGACCCCGGTGCCCCGGCCGGTCCAGTCGGCGGGATCCTTGCCATAGAGCGCGCAGGCGATGGCCGCGGCCGAGGTCGTGTTGCCGATGCCCATCTCTCCGACGACCAGGAGGTCGGCCTGGGTGTCGACGGCCTCCCATCCGCTGGCCAGCGCCGCGACGCAGTCTGGCTCTGACATGGCGGGGGCCTGGGTGAAATCGGCGGTGGGCCGGTCGAGATCGAGTGCGTGGACGTCGATGCGCGCGCCCGCGGTGCGGGCCAGCTGGTTCACCGCCGCGCCTCCGGCGTTGAAATTGGCGACCATCTGCGCCGTGACCTCGGGCGGGAAGGCCGACACGCCGCGGGCCGCGACCCCGTGGTTGCCGGCAAAGACGATGACCTGGGGCGCCTGGATGGTCGGGCGCGGGTCGGCACGCCAGCCGGCATACCAGATCGCCAGGTCCTCCAGCCGGCCCAGGGCGCCGGGCGGCTTGGTCAGCTGGCTGTTGCGGGTCCGGGCCCCCTGCTGCGCCGCGGCATCGGGTCCGGGCAAGCCGATCAGGCAGGCGCGGAACTGGTCGAGCGTGGTGAAGGGAGCCGTCATGGGGACCTCGTTGCATCCGTCGGGTGGGCCGTGTTTAACGTGTTGAACCCCCGTCACAAGAGCGGCCGAGGCCCGGACCCGCCCATGCGCAGATTTTCCCCTTTCCGGCAGATCCTGGTGGCCCTGGTCCTGTTGACCCGGTTGCCCCTGCCCCGGCTGCCGGACGCGGCCTTTGACGACCAGGCCCGGGCGGCCTGGGCCTTTCCGCTGGTGGGGCTGGTGGTGGGCCCGCTGGCGGCCGGGACGGGTGTCTGTGCACTGTGGCTGGGGCTGCCGGGGGGCGTGGCCGCTGGGTTGGTGCTGGCGGTGCAGATCCTGCTGACCGGGGCGATGCACGAAGACGGGCTGGCCGACAGCGCCGACGGGCTGTGGGGTGGGCTTACGCGCGACCGGCGGCTGGAGATCATGCGCGACAGCCGGATCGGGACCTACGGGGTGCTGGCCCTTGGCCTGTCGCTGGGGCTGCGCTGGTCGGCCCTGGCGGTGCTGCTGCCGCTGGGCTGGCAGGCGGTGGTGGTGGCGGCCGTGGTGTCCCGGGCGGCGATGGTCGCGGTGATGGCCGCCCTGCCCCACGCCCGGTCCGACGGCCTGTCGCGCGGGGTCGGCCGACCGGGGCCCTGGGCGGCCATGGCGGGCATCGGGCTGGCCCTGGTGATCACGCTTGGCGCAGGGATCACCCCCATGGCCGCGGGTCTGGTCGCCGCCCTGCTGACCGGCGCCCTGGCCCGGCGCAAGCTGGGCGGCCAGACCGGAGACATCCTGGGCGCCACCCAGCAGGTGGCCGAGATCGCCGTGCTGCTGGCCCTGTTGCTGGCCTGATCCCGGGCGCACGGGTCCCACAAACGGAAAAGGCCGCCCGATCGGGGCGGCCCTGTCTATTGCTTTACTCCGGCGGACTGGAGGCCCGATCCATCAGGCAGCGGCGCGCGACATCAGCACGTCGTCGACCTTCTTGGCGGCCGCGACTTCATCGCTGCCCGACACGGCGGCGACTTCGCGGGTCAGGCGTTCCAGCGCCGCTTCGTACAGCTGACGTTCGGAATAGCTTTGCTCACGCTGGTCGTCGGTGCGGTGCAGATCGCGCACGACTTCGGCGATCGAGATCAGATCGCCCGAGTTGATCTTCTGTTCGTATTCCTGGGCCCGGCGCGACCACATGGCCCGCTTGACCTTGGCCTTGCCCTTCAGAGTGGTCATGGCCTTGCTGATGACATCGGGCGAGCTGAGCGAGCGCATGCCGATTTCAGTGGCCTTTGCGGTGGGCACCCGCAGTGTCATCTTGTCCTTTTCGAAGGAAATAACGAAAAGCTCCAGCTTGATGCCGGCGACTTCCTGCTCCTCGATCGAGATGATCTGGCCCACGCCATGGGCCGGGTATACAACGTGATCGTTGGGGCGGAATTCGAGCTTCTTCGATTTACTCATTCAAGTTTTCCTTGCTTGACGGCCGGAGCAGGCGACAAAGATCCGCAGGCCGGGCAACTTGACGTCCCGTCCAACGGTTCTGATGATCGATGTTAGCCGTCCCTGAGTGGCAGCAAAATGTGGACAGCTCCGGCCGTAGGCTTCGTTGAACCCTAATCATACCACAAAATACGGCTTTAGAAAAGCGAAGCGCGCACGGATTTGATCAAACCACGGGCGGTTGAGCGCCAATTTGCAGGAACAAACAGCGGAAACGTTGCGGCAGATTGTCCACAGACCGAATCGGTCAGCCGCCCTCGCCGGGCTGTTCCGAGAAATACTTCTCCATCTTGCCCTCTTCGCCATCGTGCTTTTCGGCGTCGGGCATGGGATCCTTCTTGGTGATGATCACCGGCCACAGTTCCGAATACTTGCGGTTGAATTCCACCCAGTTTTCCATGTCCGGTTCGGTATCGGGACGGATCGCGTCGGCCGGGCATTCGGGTTCGCAGACGCCGCAGTCGATGCATTCGTCGGGATGGATCACCAGCGTGTTCTCACCTTCGTAGAAGCAGTCCACGGGACAGACTTCGACGCAGTCGGTGTATTTGCAGTTGATGCAGTTGTCGGTGACGACGTAGGTCATTTTGGCTCGGGCTTCCGTATCGGCTGACCCGCTGTAGCTAAATCGGTTTGCAAAGGGGTTCAAGGCGATCACGGCCAGAAACCACACGGTCGGGAGAATGACCCTCAGATTGCCTGATCTTCGGAACCGGTGTCCTTGAAAGCCTCTATCGCGCGGCGATTTCGTTTGGTCGGCCGGGGGCCGGTGCGCGCCGGGACGGGCTCTTTTTCCGGGGTCAGGTCGTCATAAAGGGCCTGCGCCTCGGGGGCCGGGCCGCGCCGGGTGCCCAGCTGGGTGATCCGCACGACTCGGATCTCGCGGCCCTGGGGAAAGGTCAGCACGTCGCCGGGGGTCACGGTTTGGGCGGGCTTGGAGGCGCGGGTGCCATTGACGCGGACATGGCCGTCCGAGACCTGCCGCGCGGCCAGCGACCGCGTCTTGTAGAAGCGGGCCTGCCACAGCCACTTGTCGATGCGCAGTTTCGGGGCCGGATCACTCATGGAACGCTCGGGGCATCAGGGCCAACCGACAAAAAGGTGCGCGGGCGCGGCACGATCTGCTCGCGCGCGCCCGGCACGGGGTCACTTGTCCGACTTGTCGTCCCGCAGCGCCATCAGCGCGGCGGCGAAGGGATTGTCGGGGTCGATCTTCTTTTCCTGGCGGGGCGGGCGCGAGGAATAGGTCTTGGCCCCCTTCTGGTCGCGCGGACCGCCCTTTTTGCCCTGCGGCCGGCCACCGCCACCATCGCGGTCGCGGCGCGGCTTGCCGCCCTTCTTGCCCTGGGGCTTGCCACCACCGCCGGCCTCGCGGCCACCCTCGCGGCCCCCATCACGAGCCCCGTCACGACCACGCCGGGCATTGCCCCGCTGGCCCTGGTTCGCCGGGCGCTGACGACCCCAGGTGAAGGTGTAGAAGACCTCCATCTCGGGCTCGCCGGCCTCAGGATCTGCGGGCGCTTCTGCGGGTGCCTCTGCCGAAGCCTCGGCAGGTTCAGTGGCCTCGACAGGCTCGGCCGTTTCCGGCGCTTCGGCAGCTTCGGCGGGCGTTTCAGGCTCGGCGGCCAGTTCGGCGCTGTCTGCCGGGGTCTCCGCCGTCTCGACGGCGGCCTCTTCGGCTGCCACCTCTTCGGCAGGCGCCTCGGCCGGTGCATCAGCGGGCGCTTCCGTCACACCCTCGGCGGGGGCTTCAGCAGCAACTTCGGCCTCGGGCGCCTCTGCGACCGGGTCCGCCGATGCGTCGGCCGTTTCAGCCGCCGGAGCAGCAAGTGCAGCGGGAGCGGGCTTGACCTTGACGCGCTCGTCCTTGACCGCGCGATAGCCCAGGCCTTCCATCAGGTTGGCGAACTGGGCCAGGGTCATGCCGGTGATCGACAGCATGTCTGCCTTGGCCTCGAACCCGCCACGGCTGTCCTCGGCCCGCAGCATGTCGGCCAGGCGTTCAAGCATGTCGATGCGGATCGCCCGCTCGCCGGCTTCGCGATAGCCTGCCATGGCATGGTAGCCATCCGGCGCATCCGTCACCGACGGCACCGTCACCAGCCCCGGAGGCGGCGCTTCGGGGAATTCGGCCAGCCCGTTGGCCAGCCCCCACAGCACCAGACGCAGGCGCGTCGGCGCGGGCTTCAGCAGCAGCGGCATGAAGATGGTGAACTGACCGAACCGGATGCCATGCTTGCGCAGCAGCGAGCGCGCGTCCTGGTCCAGGTCCTTGACCTCTTGCATCACCGCCGCGCGCGGGATGATGCCAAGGTTCTCGACCATGCGGAAGGCAAAGCCCCGGGCCAGCCCGGTCAGCGCCTCGTCCTTCTGCATCGCCGTCAGCGGCTCGAACAGGGCCGCAACCTTGCGGTCGATGAAATGCTGCAGCCGGCGCTGGACCTTGGCCGCCACGTCGGGGCCGGCGGCCTCGTCGACGAAGACCTCGACCATCGGCTTGAGCGGTTCCGCCCCGGCCACCAGCTTGCCCACCGCAGAATCGCCCCACATCAGGCCACCCTGTTCGGTAAAGTCGATCTCGGTATCCGGTGCATTGTAGAACCGGTCCGCGCGCAGATGGAAATGCGGAACCAGCGCCTGAACCGAGGCCGCTTTCAGCGTCTTTGCCTCGGGCCCCTGGGCGCTTTTGTCCGGTGCAAACCGGAATCCGTCCAGACGGCCGACGAATTCGCCCTCGACCGTCACTTCCCCCTTGTCGTTCACTTCGGCCAAAAGGGCCTCCTTCTGCTTGAGCCGGCGCAGCAACACGGATGTGCGCCGGTCCACAAATCTCTGGGTCAGACGCTCGTGCAGGGCGTCGGACACCCTGTCTTCTACAGCGCGCGATTCCTCACGCCAATGACTTTCATCTTCGACCCAACCCTTCCGCTGGGCCACGTAGGTCCATGTGCGGATAAACGCCAGCCGTTTCGACAGCGTGTCGATGTCGCCATCGGTGCGGTCGATTCGCTTGATCTGGCGGGCCATGAAGTCGTTCGGCACCGCGCCACGTTCGTGCAAATGCCTGAAGATAACCTCCAGAAGCGACGCATGTTCCCCGTGGCTGATGCCCCGGAAGTCGGGAATGCGGCAGACGTCCCACAGCAGCCGGACCGACGCGCCATCGGTCGCCCGGGCCTCGATCTCGGCGACCTTGCCCAGCATCTTCAGGGCCGTCAGGTCATCGGATTCGCGCGCCCGCACCAGGGTGTCGTCGTCCGGGGCCTGTTCCAGCGATTCGATCAGACGGTCGATGGACCCGAAGGCAAGGGCCGCATTGCGCCAGTTCAGCTTCTTCAGGGGCGTGAACCGGTGGTCCATGATCGCCTGGGCCACGCCCTCGTCCAGCGGCGAGGCCTCGCCCGTCACGCCAAAGGTCCCGTTGCGCATCCCCCGCCCGGCCCGGCCGGCGATCTGGGCCAGCTCGTTGGGCGCCAGCGGGCGCATCCGCCGGCCGTCGAACTTGGACAGCGCCGAAAAGGCCACGTGGTCGATGTCCAGGTTCAGCCCCATGCCGATCGCATCGGTGGCCACCAGGTAGTCGACCTCGCCATTCTGATAAAGCGCCACCTGCGCGTTGCGCGTGCGCGGGGACAAAGCGCCCATCACCACCGCCGCCCCGCCCTTCTGGCGGCGGATCAGTTCCGCGATGGCATAGACGTTGTCGACCGAGAACCCGACGATGGCCGAGCGCGGCGGCATCCTGCTGATCTTCTTGGCCCCGGTGTACAGCAGCTCGCTCATCCGCTCGCGGTAAAGGAACGTCGCCTCGGGGATCAGCTCTCGGATCGGCCCGCGCATGGTGTCCGAGCCCAGGAAGATCGTCTCGTTCGTGCCCCGCGCCCGCAGCAGCCGGTCGGTAAAGACATGGCCCCGCTCGGGATCGGCACACAGCTGGATCTCGTCCACCGCCAGGAAATCGGTGCCCATGCCCTCGGGCATCGCCTCGACCGTGCAGACCCAGTACTGGGTCCGCGGCGGCACGATTCGCTCTTCGCCCGTGACCAGGGCCACGACCGACGGGCCGCGCAGTTCCACGATTCGGTCATAGACCTCGCGGGCCAGCAATCTCAGGGGAAGGCCGATCACACCGGTGCGATACCCGAGCATACGCTCGATGGCATAGGTGGTCTTGCCTGTATTGGTCGGGCCGAGCACGGCCACAACCCGGGATGACCCGGTCATCATACGTCTCCGCGGGGCGGGGCAGTTACAGCGTTTGGCCTTCGACGCCAGGACGGAGCCGGTCCAACGCCTCAATTACGTCCTCGAAATGGGGATGTATAGCCTCTGCGCGGAGATAAGCCTGATAGGCGCGTTTTTCATCCCCGAAGGTTTCCAGGATCGCGCCCAGTCCAAAGATGGCCCGGTAGTTGTTGGGGTTCAGCGCCAGGGTCCGCTCCAGGTCGGCCACCGCCGGCCCAAACAGTTCCGCCCGGTAATAGGCCGTGGCCCGCATGTGCCAGCCCTCGGCGAAATCGGGGGCATGGTCGGTCAGGGCGGTCAGGTGGTCGATCGCCCCATTCAGATCCGCCTCTTCCAGCGCCTCCCGGGCCCGGCTGAACAGCAGGTCCATCGAGGCCGACCCGCTTTTGCGCCACAAAGCTTGCAGCTCGCGGTCGATCCGGATGGCATCGGCCGCATCGGCCCCGGCCAGCCGCCGCAGCAGTTCCGCCTCGTCCGCCCCACGCAGGTCATCCGCCTCGACTTCGGCCTCGACGTCGACCTCTGGCCGGGCCTGCGGCGCGACCGGTTCCTCTGCCTCCTGGGCATCCGCCACGACCGGCGAAAGCCCCACGATGGAAACCGTAACCGCAAATGCCGTGACGATTCCTTTGAGTTTGGCGTATGCTGCTTTCATAACATATTTGAGTGTAACCGAGCGCGCAGCGATTACCAGACACGGCTGCGTCAATTTCAAGGACCTTTGCACATGAGCGAATTTTTGCAGGACATCCTGGAAGAGCTGAAACCCCGCCTCGAAGAGGCCAGCTTTGACGGCACTGCCAAGCTCGATATCCCCGACGAGGGCGCCATCGTCTTCACCTCGGACACCGCCGAGATCTCGGACGCAGACGCCGACGTCACCATGAGCGCCGACGCCGACACCATCCGCGCCATGTTCAACAAGGAACTGGACCCCACCGCCGCCTTCATGTCCGGCAAGCTGGCCGTCGACGGCGACATGGGCCTGGCCATGCAACTGGCCTCGGTGCTGGGCTGATGCAGCTTCAGGCGGCCCCGCTATACGACGACATCGCCCCGGGCCCTGACAGCGGCCGCGCCTACTGGGTGACCGCCGCCGACGGCCGGCGCATCCGCTTTGCCGCCTGGCCCTGCGAGGGCGCGCGCGGCACGGTGCTGCTGTTCCCCGGACGCACGGAATATGTCGAGAAATACGGGGCCGCCGCCCGCGACTTTGCCGCCCGCGGCTACGCGATGATCGCCATCGACTGGCGCGGACAGGGGCTGGCCGACCGGCTGTCCCCCGACATCCGCGTGGGCCATGTCGAAGATTTCCACGACTACCAGCTGGACGCCGACGCGGTGATGGACGCCGTGGCCCACCTGGACATGCCCAAGCCCTGGCACGTCATCGGCCATTCCATGGGCGGGGCCATCGGGCTGAACGCGGTGATGAACGGCCTGCCCGTGGCCTCGGCCGCCTTCACCGGGCCGATGTGGGGGATCTCGATCGCCCCGGTGGTGCGCCAGATCGGCTGGACCCTGGCCATCGTCGCGCCCAAGGTCGGCTTTGGCCACAAGCTGCCGCCCTCGACCCGCTACGAAAACTACGTCACCTCGCAGCCCTTCGAGGACAACGCCCTCACCCGCGACCGGGACATGTACGACATGATGCGCGCCCAGATCGCCGCCCACCCGGACCTGGCCATCGGCGGGCCGACGCTGACCTGGCTGCGCGAGGCGCTGAAAATCACACGTGAAATGGCCGCCCGGCCCGCGCCCTCCCTGCCCTGCCTGACCTTCGTCGGCGCCGCCGAGCGCATCGTCGACGTGGACCGGATCCGCACCCGCATGGCCAGCTGGCCGGGCGGAGAGCTGGTCATCGTGCCCGATGCCGAACACGAGGTACTGATGGAAATCCCCGAAACCCGGCGCACCGTCTTCGACCGGCTGGTCGCCCATTTCGACGCCGCCGCCGGGGCCGGCCCGGGTGAAAAGCCCGCCGCGCAAAGCGCCTGAGCACTGGACCGGCAGGCCCCGGGCGCTAGGCTTCGCCCCATGCGCGACCCGGTCCTGACCTTCACCGAACACGGCATCTATTGCCCCGCGGGAGATTTCTTCGTCGATCCCTGGCGCCCGGTCGCCCGGGCGCTGATCACCCATGGCCACGCCGACCACGCCCGCCCCGGCATGTCCGCCTACCTCGCCACCAAGGCCGCCGCCCCGGTGCTGCGCCACCGGCTGGGCGACATCGCCCTGGATACGATCGACTATGGCGTGTCCCGCCGCATCGGCGATGCACAGGTGTCCTTCCATCCCGCCGGCCACGTCCCCGGCTCGGCCCAGATCCGCATCGAGGTCGCGGGCGAGGTCTGGGTGGTCTCGGGCGATTACAAGACCACGCCCGACGGGCTGTCCGAACCGTTTGAACCGGTCCGCTGCCACACCTTCATTTCCGAATGCACCTTCGGTCTGCCCGCCTTTCGCTGGCGCCCCCAATCAGAGCTGGCCATCGACCTGGCCGCCTGGTGGGCCGACAGCATCGCCACCGGCCGCACGCCTATCCTGGGAGCCTATTCGCTGGGCAAGGCCCAACGGCTGCTGTCCCTGCTGGATGCCGCCCAAGGCCCGATCCTGACCCACGGGGCCATCGAACACACGACCCGGGTGCTGCGCGACCAGGGCTATGCCCTGCCCCACACCATCCAGGTCACGCCCGACACCAACCCCAAGGACCACCCCGGCGCGCTGGTGCTCTGCCCGCCCTCGGCCATCGGCTCCACCTGGTCGCGCCGGTTCGGGCCGCTGTCGACCGGCTTCGCCTCGGGCTGGATGCAATTGCGCGGCGTGCGCCGCCGCCGGGCCGCCGACCGGGGCTTCGTGATCTCGGACCATGCCGACTGGGACGGGCTGAACACGGCCATCACCGAAACCGGGGCCGAGAAGGTCTTTGTCACCCACGGCTATACCGAGATCTTCTGCCGCTGGCTGACCTCGCAGGGCCACGACGCCGGCATCGTGCCCACCCAGTTCGAAGGCGAAAGCCTCGACGCGCCCGATGATGCCGGCGATTCCGGCGATCCCGAAGACCGCGCCGCGGAAAGTCCCGCCCCATGAAGGACTTCGCCGCGCTCTTCACCCGCATCGACCAGACCACCAAGACCAGCGTCAAGGTCGCCGCCCTGGCCGAGTACCTCTCTGACGCGCCCGACGCCGACCGCCTGTGGACCGTCGCCCTGTTCTCGGGCCGCCGCCCCAAACGGGCCGTCACCACAACGCGCCTGCGTGAATGGGCCGCCGAACGCGCGGGCCTGCCCCTGTGGCTGTTCGAGGAAACCTACCCCATCGTCGGCGACCTGGCCGAAACCATCGCGCTCATCCTGCCCACCGAACGGGTCACGTCCAGTTCCGATCAGCCGCTCAGCCACTGGATCACCACGCTCGCCGCCCTCGGCCAGCAGCCAGAAGAGACCCGCAAAGAGACCGTCCTCAACGCCTGGGACCAACTCGACACGACCGAACGGTTCCTCTTCAACAAGCTGCTGACGGGCGGCTTCCGCATCGGCATTTCGCAAAAGCTGATGACCCGGGCCCTTGCTCGCGCCACCGGCCGGGACGAGGCCGACCTCGCCCACCGCCTGATGGGCGACTGGACCCCGCAAACCACCTCCTGGGCCGCCCTGATCGAGGCCGACGACCCCGCGGCCCGGTCCTCGCGCCCCTACCCGTTCTGCCTGGCCCACGCGCTGGAGGACGACCCCGACACGTTGGGCCCGCCCGGGGACTGGCACGCGGAATGGAAATGGGATGGCATCCGCGGCCAGCTGATCCTGCGCGACGGCCAGCACCATGTCTGGTCCCGGGGCGAAGAGCTGATGACCGACCGCTTCCCCGAACTGGCCCGCGCGATCGATTTCCTGCCCGACGGCGTGGTGCTCGATGGCGAGATCCTGGCCTGGGCCGACACCCGCCCCCTGCCCTTCAACGCCCTGCAAAAGCGCATCGGTCGCAAGACAGTGCCCAAGTCCCTGCTGCGCGACGCCCCGGTGATCCTTTACGCCTACGACCTGCTGGAAGAGAACGGCACCGATCTGCGCGCCACGCCCTTCGCCACCCGGCGGGCCCACCTGGCACAGCTCACCGCCTCCCTGCCCCCCGACGCCCCCGTCCGCCTGTCGCCCGAAATCCCCTTCACGGACTGGACCACCCTCGCCGCCACCCGGGCCACCGCCCGGGACCACCAGGCCGAGGGCCTGATGCTCAAGCACCGCGACAGCCCCTACCTCGCCGGGCGCAAGAAGGGCCACTGGTGGAAATGGAAGCTCGACCCGCTGACGATCGATGCCGTGATGATCTACGCCCAGTCCGGCCACGGCCGCCGCGCCAACCTCTTCACCGATTTCACCTTCGCGGTCTGGAAGGGCAACGAACTGGTCCCCTTCACCAAGGCCTATTCCGGCCTGACCGACGCCGAGTTCCGAGAGATCACCGCCTGGGTCCGCAAGAACACGCTGCAGCGCTTCGGCCCCGTCCGCCAGGTCACGCCCGAGCATGTCTTCGAAATCGCCTTCGAAGGCATCCAGCCCTCCCCCCGCCACAAGTCCGGCGTCGCCTTACGGTTCCCGCGCATGGCCCGTTGGCGAAAGGACAAGCCCGTGGCCGAGGCAAACACGCTTGATGACCTTCAGGACATGCTGCGGATCTACGGCTAGGCAGGGGGCTCTGCCACCATCGCCTTCGGTCCCCCCCGGGGTGAACCGCCCCGGGGGGGACCGAAGGCTGATTTGAGTTAGTTACGCGGCCATGTGTTCAGTTTCCAGAGCTGCGTAGAAGTTGGCCTCTGCCTCGGCGGACGGGATGCTCCCGATGGGTTCGAGAACTCGGCGGTTGTTGAACCAGTCCACCCATTCCAGCGTCGCGTATTCGACACTCTCGAAGCTTTGCCAAGGTCCGCGGCGGTGGATGACCTCCGCCTTGAACAAGCCATTGATTGTCTCAGCCAAAGCATTGTCATAGCTGTCGCCGACGCTCCCGACAGATGGCTCGATGCCGGCCTCACTGAGGCGCTCGGAATACTTGATGGACAGGTATTGAGACCCGCGATCCGAGTGGTGGACCAGTCCCATGCCTTTCGTCGGCCGGCGCTCATGGGCGGCCTGCTCCAGCGCATCGAGCACAAAGCCCGCGTGAGCCGACGTGCTGACCCTCCAGCCCACAATCCGTCTGGCGTAAGCATCGATGATGAAGGCGACGTAGGCGAACCCTTTCCAGGTGGCCACGTAGGTAAAGTCGCTGACCCACAGCATGTTGGGCGCGGGCACGCGGAACTGCCGATTTACCTTGTCGAGTGGACATGACGCCTTCTTGCCCGGCACCGTCGTGCGATGTGGCTTGCCGCGAATGATCCCCTGAAGACCCATGTCTTTCATCAGCCTGGCCACCGTGCAGCGCGCGACTGTGATCCCTTCGCGCCCGAGCTGCCGCCAGACCTTGCGGACACCGTAGACCTGCCAGTTCTCCTCGAACACGCGGTGGATCTCGGGGCGCAGAGCCGCGTCCTGCCTGGCACGCGCCGACCGTCGGGCAGGTTCTGCCCGCTTCGCCAAGTGATCGTAGTAGGTGGAAGGGGCGATCGGCAGCACCTTGCAGATCGGCTCGACCCC